>NZ_PCPU01000001.1:0-696734 GCF_002975455.1 Arthrobacter sp. MYb224
CTGAGCCAACCGAGTCGGCTACTCCAACTGAGCCAACCGAGTCGGCTACTCCAACTGAGGAGCCAACCGAGTCGGCTACTCCAACGGAGAAGCCAACCGAGTCGGCAACTCCAACGGAGAAGCCAACCGAATCGGCTACTCCAACGGAGAAGCCAACCGAGTCGGCTAAGCCAACTCCAACCGAGGATGATTCCGAAGAGCCAACCGAGGCTCCAAAGGATGACCAGACTCCAACCAAGTCGCCTGAGAAGAAGGACCCGCTGGCCGATACCGGTTCCAGCACCGTTCCGCTGATCGCCGCTGGTGGAGCCCTGGCTCTCGTAGGCGCAATGTTCCTGCTGTTCCGCCGCGGAAACCGTCGCCACAGCTAAGGGATAATCCCTAAACGGTTGTAGCTTCGGCCACGACCCGAAAGTGCCCCGCTACCGGCAACGGTAGCGGGGCACTTTCACTTGGCACACATGTGCCTCACCGAATACTTTGCAGAAGTCCAGTTATCATCTTCCTAGGTGATCCTAATGACCTTGAGGCGGTAGTACCATGATCTACAAATCCCCATCAGCTCGTCGTTCACTTGCACTGGCATCCACCGCAGTCGTCGCAGGGCTCATGCTCTCCGGTTGCGGGCAGGCCTCCACGAGCGGTGAAGGAACTACTGAACCTACCGGCAGCGAGAATGTTGTGGACCAAAACGCACTATTAGAAACCAATGACGCATTGTCCGCCACCTTGGGGGAGGACTATGTGCAGGGCTGGATCGAAGACGGCAAGCTCAACGTGTCGACCACCGACGAAAGCCAGATGAAGGCCATCGAGGAAGCCGGTGCGGAGCCGCACCTGGTTGAGTACTCCGCCGATGATCTCCGCCAGGCCATCAAGGACGTGATGAAGTGGCAGGCAGGGCTGGAATCCCCGCTGAACGTTTCGATCCACGGCTACACCCTGAACCCGAAAATCGGTGGACTGACCCTGTCGGTGGATTCCAGCCACCTGGAGGAAATCAAGACCTTGCTGGAAGCGGAGAAGCCATTGGGCGGCATCCCGGTCGAATTCCAGAAGAGCGGCGGCATCGCCACCCGCGCCAAATAACCGGTTGCGTTAAAGGCCGGCCAAGCACATCTTATGCTTGGCCGGCCTTGCACGTTAAGCCGCGATTTTTACGCGCTGAGCTGGCCTCCGGCGCAATGACCTGCGCGCCAAGTAAGATGAGAAGTATTGCATGACAGTGAAAGGTAAGAAACCGAACGTGAGCGCCGAATCCGCAGAAGTACCCCCAGCGCGGGGCCCGTTGTACCGGCTTTGGCGATTTGTAAGAGAAGTGCTGATCATTCTCGTCATCGCTATTGCGCTCTCCTTGCTCATCAAGACGTTCTTCTTCCGCGCGTACTACATCCCCTCGGGGTCGATGGAGAATACGCTGCAGATCAACGACCGCATCTTCGCCAACCTGATGACTCCCGGCCCGTTCGACCTCGAACGCGGCGACGTGGTGGTCTTCCGCGACGACCTGCAGTGGCTGCCGCCGCTGGAAAACGACCCGACTGCCTTGGAGAACGCACTGTCCTGGGTTGGCATCCTGCCGGCCGCCGACGAGCAGTACTTGGTCAAGCGCATCATCGGCATGCCGGGGGACACCGTCGAGTGCTGCAGCTCCGATGGCAAGCTCACCATCAACGGCGAACCCATCGACGAATCGTACATCTTCGCGGGCGACGCACCGAGCGACATCAAGTTCCAGGTGACGGTTCCGGAGGGAAAGGTCTGGGTCATGGGTGATCACCGCGGCGCCAGCGCCGACTCGCGCTTCCACGTCGATGTCCAGGGCGGCTTCGTGGACCTGGAGTCCGTCCAGGGCCGCGCCTCGGTCATCTCCTGGCCGCTGAACCGACTCGGCGGGATCGACACCCACGAAGAAGTCTTCGCCAACGTCCCTGACGCAGGCAGCAACTAGGCCCCGGCCCATGGCCACGACTAAGGCACAGCCCACGACCCTGGAGCACGAACGGGCCTTGGCGGCCGAGCACGGCGTGCGCTTCATCGGCGCGGCGGATGAGGTGGGCCGCGGCGCCTTGGCCGGCCCCATCACGGTGGGCGTCAGCGTCATCGACATGCAGCAGGTGACCGAATTCCCCGAACTGCGCGATTCGAAGCTGCTCACCCCCGCGCGCCGCGAAGAACTTGTGACCCCGGTGCGCGAATGGGCGCTCGGCTACGGCGTGGGGCATGCCAGCGCCGCGGAGATCGATCAGCTCGGGGTCACCGGGGCGCTGCGCCTGGCCGGCACCCGCGCCGTCGCACAGAGCGCCGTGGCCCCCGAGGCGATCCTCTTGGACGGCAGCTACGACTGGCTCACCGCTCCGGAGCAGGATCTTTTCGACCTGCTGGACGATGAGCGCGAACCGGTGGGGCTGCACATTCCGGTGCGCACGATCATCAAGGGAGATATGACCTGCCAGGCGATCGCCGGCGCCTCGATCCTGGCGAAGGTGGAGCGCGACGGGATCATGGTCCAGGCCGCCACCGAGTATCCGGCCTTCGGCTGGGAAATCAACAAGGGCTATGCCACCGCCACGCATCGGGCGGCAATCGAAAAACTTGGCCCCTGCGACCTGCACCGGAAAAGTTGGAACTTGACTTCCAAGCCCGAAAAGGCCCAAGGTAAAACCTAGAGACAAAGGACGAACCATGGCTGCCGAAGACCTCGAAAACTACGAATCAGACCTCGAATTACAGCTGTACCGCGAGTACAAGGCCGTGGTGGGGCTGTTTAACTATGTGGTGGAAACCGAACGCCGCTTTTATCTGGCGAATCAGGTCGATGTGAAGACCCTGACCGATTCCGGCGAGGTGTACTTCGAGCTGAACCTCACCGACGCCTGGGTCTGGGATATCTACCGCCAGGGCCGCTTCGTGAAGACCGTGAAGGTACTGACCTTCAAGGATGTGAACGTCGAGGAACTGAACCGCGACGAACTGCAGATCCCCAAAGAAGGATTGCAGGGCTAAACGCACCGAACGCACGAAGGCTCCCAACCAGCAACTGGTTGGGAGCCTTCCGCGTGCTCAAGTGCTTACGCTAGTGACTAGTCGGTCATGCCGTCGACGAACTCGCGGTTCTCTTCCATCCACTGCTTGACCAGCGGCTGGTAGTCGTCGGTGTCGTTCTCGACGAACAGCAGGTTCTCCAGATCGTAGAGGGTCTCCAGATCCATCTTGAAGTCGCCCATCCACTTGGCTACCTCGGCGTGGTCGTCGGCGAAGCCGGTGCGGCTGAAGGTGTGAATGCCTTCGGCGTCACCCAGGGAGCCCTTCGGGTCTTCCAGGTTCTTCACCGGGAATGCGGCGTTCGCCCAGTGTGGCTCCCAGAGGGTGACCACGATGTTCTCGCCGTTATTTGTCGCGGTCTCCAGCTCGGTGAGCATCGCGGCGGTGGAGCTGGTCAGGAATTCCATATCGTCCAGACCGTACTCCGGGATGGCCGCCTCGTTCATGGCCTCGGTCAATCCGGCACCGGGCTCGATGCCCACGATGCGGTTGTTGAACTTGTCCGCGTTCGCCGCCAACTCGTCCAGTGAATCGATCGGCGCGTCCTCGTTGACGGCTACGGTCAGCCGCGACTCGGTGTTCCATGCGCCCAGATCCTCGATCTCGTCGCCGTAGTCTTCCAGGTAGGAGGCGTGCGTGACCGGCAGCCACACGTCGGTGGTCAGGTCGTAGTCGCCCGAGGACAGTCCCTCAAAGAGGGGAGCGACGTCGGAATTGGTCAGCTCGACCTCGTAGCCCTTTTCCTCCAGCACCGCCTTCCACAGCTCGCTGCTGGCAATGCCTTCATCCCAGCCGTTGAAGACCGCGATATTCAGCTTCTTGTCTTCTCCGGCGGCTTCGTTTCCGCCATCGTTGCCGCAGGCGGTCAACGCCAGGGCGCTGGCGGCGAGAACCGCTCCAACTTTGAAGTAATTGCGTTTCATGATCGTGTTTCCTTTCGGTGTGGCGGTCAATTCCGCCGGATTCATTGGTGATTCAGCACGGGGTTCAGGCCGCGAGTTCTTGTTCCTTCGCCTTGGCTGCGGCCTTGCGGCGCTTGGCGAACCAGGTGAAGAGCCCGGACTGCCGTCCGAAGGCATTGGTCAACCGATCCAGGATCATCGCGAGGATCACCACGCCCAGTCCTGCCTCGACGCCCAGTGCGGTATCCAGCCGGCCCAGCGAGGCGATCACGTCGCCGCCTAGGCCGCCGGCACCGACCATGCCGGCGATCACGACCATGGACAGCGAAAGCATGATGACCTGGTTGACGCCGGCCATGATGGTCGGCAGGGCTAGTGGAAGTTGGATCTGGCGCAGGATGCGCCCGGGGGAGGAGCCGAAGGCCTGGCCGGCCTCGACCACTTCCCGATCCACCGAGCGGATGCCCAGTTCGGTGAAGCGCACGCCGGGGGCCAACGCGAAGGCGATCGTGGCCACGATGCCCGGGGCCACGCCGACGCGGAAGAGCATCAGCGCCGGAATCAAGTAGACGAAGGCCGGCATGGTCTGCAGGAAGTCCAAAAATGGCCGGACGATCTGCGAGAAGGTCTGCGACTTGGCCGCCCAAATCCCCAGCGGCAGCGAGATCAACAGCGCCCAGAAGGTTGCCACGAGTACTAGAGCCAGAGTGATCATGGCGTTATCCCATTGGTCCATGCCCACGATCAAGACCAGCCCGAGCGCCGCGCCGAGCATGAACTGCCAGCCGCGGGCGAAGAGCGCAATGAGTGCCACCAACGCGATGATGATCGAGAAGTGCGGAGTGCCCAGCACGTAATAGACCCCGTCATACATCTCCACGAAGATCGCGCGCAGAAAATCGAAGAACGGGCCCAGATTGTCTACGACCCAGTTGACGCCCTTTTCGGCGGTATCTCCAACCGGAATAATGAAGTCGTTCATTAGTTTTCCTCCCCGGCGCCCTGCAGGGCCGCGCTGACAACATTGCCCGGCAGCGGTTGATCCAGCACCGTCATTTCTTCGGTCGGTGGGGCAGTGGAAGCCAGGGCCGCCAGCAGCGTCACCCGCGGGATCACTCCCAGCAAGCGGTTCTCGCTATCGGTGACGGTCACCGGCAAGGGGGACTCCACCGAGGGAACGAACAGGTCGATCAGCTGCGTGTCGCGGTTCACCGATTCCAGCGGCTGGATCTTCGAGGCGATGGAAGTCTCGCCCTGGCGGACCAGCTTCAGCGCGTCGCGGTCGGTGATCATCCCCAGCACCTTGCGGTCCCGGTCGGTGACGATCGCCGCGGAGAGGAACATCTCGTGCATGGTGCGCAGGGCGTTGCGCGGCCCGGCCGTCTCCTGGATGACCGCCCTAGTCGGCTCGAGCACCGAGGAGGCGGTCAGCACACGGGCGCGGTCCACATCCTGCACGAACTGGGCCACGTAGTCGTTGGCCGGATCCATCAGGATTTCCTCCGGGGTGCCCACCTGGACGATCTGCCCGTCGCGCATCACCGCGATCCGGTCCCCGAGGAACATCGCCTCATTCAAATCGTGGGTGATGAACACGATCGTCTTACCGAGCTTGGCTTGCAGCTGAACCAGCTGTTCTTGCATCTCGCGGCGGATCAGCGGGTCAAGGGCGGAGAACGCCTCGTCCATAAGCAGCAGTTCGGTGTCTGCCGCCAGCGCCCGGGCGATGCCCACGCGCTGCTGCATGCCACCGGATAGTTCGCTGGGCATCTTGTCGCCCCAGCCGGTCAAGCCGACCAGATCCAAGGTTTTCGCGGCGGTGGACAGCCGCTGGGCCCGGCCCACGCCCTGCTGCTCGAGCGGGTAGGCCACATTGGCCAATACGGAACGGTGCGGCAGCAAGGCGAAGTGCTGGAAAACCATAGAGACACGTTTTCGCCGCACCTCGCGCAGCTTCGCGGCCGACATCCCGGTGATCTTGTCTTCCCCGACGGTGATCTGCCCCGAGGTAGCGTCCCACAAGCCGTTCAGCGTGCGGATCAGCGTGGATTTGCCCGAGCCGGAGAGGCCCATGACGACAAAAATTTCGCCTTCTTTAACTTCAAAGGAGGCATCGATAACGGCTGCGGTGTTCGATGCAGGCAGATCTTGCCGCTTCGTACCGGCTTTGAGCTTCTTCACCGCTTCCTGCGGTTTGCGACCGAAGACCTTATACAAGTTCTCGACCTTGACGGCGATGTTGCTGGTCATTGTCTCCACTGCCCGTCTACCTGTGAAGGCACGGGCCGATTGGGGACCACAAGCCGCGGTCGCAGCAGTCGAATCCTCGAACTAAAGATCGCTGGCACTCGCTTCTTGCTTGCACGGCCCGAAGTAAACCTCCAGCTCGTGCAGGGTCCTTGATTCTTTTATTCTTGGTCGACACAAACTGCATGTCGAGACCGGATATCCACACTAACAAATTGCCGGAGAATTGTTCTCTGGCTAAGTGCAAAATCCTCCAATATCATGCTCCTAAAACCTCAACTTATCGCGGATTCTAGGCGCTGAATCGCAAGTTACCCAATTGTTATAGACGGTGGGTCAAAATCCTGGTCAGCGATCCGATCTCCGGCTGACCCATAGAGCCGCTTGAATCCGGACAGTGCGGTTCAATCGGCGCCCGCACGCAAGCAGAATTCCGGCTTCGCGGGTCCGGTGCGCAATGTGCCGAGTTAATGGAAATCTTGCCAATTTGAATATTCATGAAGATTATTTCCGGGAACGAAGTTTCTTGGTCGCCGTATTTCAAACGCCCAATTCTTCGTAGACGAACGACCGAAATTGAAGACGGGGATTTATCAAATATCAGCAAGAGCAACGCTGAGTAGGCCTGTTTTATAGATAGTTATGCATGCGTAAAACTCCGTGGGCAAATTCAGAATCCATGGAGAATCCAAAGGGATGCGAGTTTCAAGAATTCGCTGGTTGGTCGTTATTCCATGAAATTTGCGCACCATCATGGTTTCGATCCACCAAGTTGCGAGGACTCCAGAAGTGGCGAATAGTCCGATGCTCCGAGTGCCGCGGCCCCTTGGCTCGCTGTCGCGCCCGCAATCAGGGATTGCCGTCGGTGGGAAACGGATCCAACCAGCAGATCGGTTCGGCGGGGAGGTCCTCCGATGACTGGATTTTCCTGAATCCACGGTTTCTCCACAACTGGTAGCCAGACAACACGCGTTGAACCCGTGCGCCCGCATGATGAATGACAAGTCATGAGTCCTATATGAAAGTTTCGTCATGAAAAACAAACACCAAGTTCTCGGTGCGCAAGGCGAACAAGCCGCCGCCGACTACCTCACCGCACAGGGTTATACGATCCTCGATCGCAATTGGCGCTGCAAATCCGGGGAGCTCGATCTGGTGGCGGCAGACGCCGACGGGTTTGTGCTGGCAGTCGAAGTGAAAACCCGAAGCTCGATACGCTATGGCACCGGCTTCGAGGCGATTACTCCGACGAAATATCGTCGCCTGCAACGATTGCTGATCCAATGGAGCCAAGCCCGCCAACGCTACATCGGCATCTTGCGGATCGACATCGTGGAGGTCTACCCCAAGGCCGCGGGGTTCAGCTGCGAACATCACCAGCAGGTGCGGGCATGAGCGTGGCACGCACCTGTGCGGTCGCGCTGCACGGGGTGCAAGCCGCGCTGATCGATGTGGAGGCGGACCTTGGCAACGGCATTCCTGGATTCCTGATTCTGGGCCTGCCGGATGCCTCCCTGAACGAGGCCCGCGAACGAATCAAAGCCGCCGCCCGAAACAGCGGGATTCCCCTGGCCAACCGGAAGCTCACGGTGAATCTCAGCCCGGCGACGCTGCCGAAATTCGGCTCGGGCTTCGACTTGGCGATCGTCATCGCGGCCTTGGCCGCGGACAACCAGCTGTCCGTGCCAGCACGGACGATCTTCTTAGCCGAGCTGGCCCTGGACGGTACCTTGCGGCCGGTGGCCGGGGTGCTGCCCACCGTACGGTTTGCGCTCGGCGCTGGCTACACTCATGTGGTGGTGAGTGCCGCTAACGCCCAGGAGGCAGCGCTCGTCCCCGGTATGCGGGTTACCGGGGCGGAGCATCTCGGAGAAGTGCTGGAATTTTGCGGGGCACCGGTGGAAAGCATTCGCACCTACCTTCGGCATCGGCGCCAACCCACCGAACAAGTGCCCGCGGCCGATGAGCCACCCCAAGATCTATGCCTGGTCAACGGCCAGCTCGAAGCCAAGCTGGCCTTGGAAATCGCAGCCGCGGGCGGTCACCATCTGATCATGGTGGGACCGGCCGGAGCGGGCAAGACGATGCTGGCGCGCTGCCTGCCGGGCATCCTCCCGCCGCTCGATGACCCCGACTCGCTCGAAGCGACGGCGATCCATTCGATTACCCGCGGCGGGCAAGGCGGCATCAAGCAACTTCAACGAACGCCTCCCTTCGTCGCGCCACACCATACCGCCTCGGCGTCGGCCTTGCTCGGCGGCGGAAGCAGAGCCATTCGCCCCGGTGCGATCACCCGGGCCCATGCCGGAATATTGTTCCTCGACGAAGCCACCGAATTTCAAGCCGGTGTGCTCGATGCGCTGCGCCAACCGGTCGAGGAAGGGCGGATCAACCTCGCCCGAGCCAGCGGACATCAACAATTGCCTGCGCGTTTCCAACTGATCTTGGCCGCCAACCCGTGTCCTTGCGGACGCAACTTTGGAACCGGCACCGCGTGCACCTGCACCCCCAACGCCCGGAGGCGCTACTTCTCCAAGCTTTCCGGACCCCTGCTGGACCGCATCGACCTCCAGGTTCGCATGAACGCGGTCACCGGCCAGCAGCTGCTCGGGCGGGATGCCGTTGAAGCCAGCGCACAGGTCCGCGAACGAGTTCTGCAGGCCCGCGCGCGGGCCACCGAAAGACTCAAGCCTTGGGGGCTGAATTGCAACGCACGCCTATCGGCCAAGGTCTTGCGCCGAGAACTTCACTACCCGCAGGCCACGCGGCGGGCGCTGGAACTCATCTCGGAGCAGGCGGATCTTTCGGCCCGCGGCATGGACCGCATGCTGCGTGTCGCGTGGACCATAGCCGACCAGCAAGAACACCAAGAGCCGACGGTGGACGATCTGGACGCCGCACTGCATTTTCGGCAAAACCTCGAGCCCCGATAGGAGATCGGTCATGCATTGTTCCTACACTCCCGAGCAGTTGTGCCTCGCAGAACTCAACACGCTAATTGAGCCAAACGACTACGCCTGCAATGGACTGCTGCAACTGATGAGCCCGGCCGAACTCGTGCGGCTCATTCGCCGCGAAGACCATGTACCTGGCGGGCTGGCAGTTGCCTTGGCCGAGGTGCTGGGGCAGGGTGCATCGGGAAGCCGGACGCTGAGCTTGCCGGTGGCGCTCACCCGCTGGCGCAAACGCCTGGGCTTCAGCAACCCGTTGGACGCACTTGACCGCATCTCTGCGCTCAACGGCGGATTACTCACGCCGACCGATGCAGCCTGGCCGGCCCAGCTCGATGAGCTCGGCCTGGGCAAGCCCCTGTGCCTATGGTGGCGCACCAGGCGTCCGCAGCTACTGGCCGTGCAGGAGGCGCAGCGCTGCATTTCGATTGTCGGCTCACGAGACTCCAGCGACTATGGACACCAGATCACCTACGAGCTGGCACGCAAATTGGCCCTGCGCGGATTTACCATTGTCTCGGGTGGCGCCTACGGAATCGACGCCAGCGCCCACCGAGCGGCGCTCTCGGCCGCGGATCTGGAGGCGCCAAGCTATCCGACGATCACGATTCTGGCCGGGGGAGCGGATAAGCCCTATCCGGCGGGAAACGAGACGTTGCTCGGGCAGATCATCGACACCGGGTTGCTGCTCTCCGAGGTGCCTCCGGGGACCGCGCCCACTCGCTTCAGATTCCTCAATCGCAACAGATTAATCGCCGCGATCAGTAGGCTTACGCTAGTTACGGAGGCTCGGCACCGGTCCGGGGCGCTGAACACCGCCGGTCACGCGGTGGACCTGGGGCGGGATGTCGCCGCGGTTCCGGGCAGTGTCTATTCACCAAATTCGGCCGGCACCCACCGACTGCTCGCCGCCGGTACCGCAGCCCTGGTGACCAGCGCGGCAGATGTGCTGGAGCTGATCGGTGTTCCATCCGAGCCACCTCGGCCGGTGCCAGAAACCGTGGATGTCCAGGACGCGCGGCCGACCGACGGGCTGAGCAAGCCGCAATCAATGATCTACGACGTGATGAATTTTGTGCAGGGAAACGTGCCGGATGAAATTTCGGCCCTGAGTGGCATTCCGATTCTGGACACCCTGCGTGCTCTGAGCGCCTTGGAACGGCTCGGAAAGGTCGAGTCCAATGGGGCGCGCTGGCGGTTGGTGCGCCGCGGATCCGTTTCGGCGAAGAACGCGGTAAATTGAAGGAGATGAAGCCCGAACTTTCCAGCCCCGCACCTCTACAGATCCCGGCGGCCATTGCCGAGCCGATCGCCGACTATCTGGATTATCTTCGCCTGGAACGCGGCCGGAGCGAGAATACCTTGCGTGCTTATGGCGTTGACCTTCGCCTCGTCGCTGGCCATCTGGCCGGAAATTGCAAGGTCCGGCAGTTGGACGAGGTGAGCGTGGAGATGCTCCGCGAATGGTTGGCTCAGCTGCAGGAGGCCCAAATTTCCCGCACCACCATCGCCCGGCGTATCTCGTCGGTGAAAAATTTTTTTGCCTGGGCGCTCAAACACCAAATTGTCGCCAAGGATCCGGCGCTTCGGTTGGTGGCCCCAAAGAAGGAGCAGCGCCTGCCGCATGTGCTGCAGTCCGGGCAGATCGACCGGTTGCTCTCCCGGCCAGCGCCGGAGCCGCCCGCAGAATCTTCGGACATCCCCAAGACCAAGGCCGACAGGCAGGCGGAACAAAAACGCCAGGCGATCGCAGCCCGAGATCGGGTGATCGCGGATTTGCTCTACGCCTCGGGGCTGCGCATCAGCGAGCTGGTGTCCCTGGACATTGCAGACATTGATTTTGAACGGCGCACCTTGCGGGTGACAGGTAAGGGCAATAAGGAACGCGTGGTGCCCTTCGGCAAGCCTGCAGAGCGCGTCATCGAACCTTGGCTGAAAAACCACCGCCGCGTCTTGGCACTGCCCGAAGCCGAAGGCGCATTGCTGGTCGGAGCCCGCGGGGCTAGGCTCAATGTGCGCCAGGCCCGCCAGGTAATCGCGCAGGCTCTTGAATCGTTGGGGGACACCTCGGCGAGCGGACCGCACGCGTTGCGGCACACCGTGGCAACGCATTTGCTCGACGGCGGAGCAGATCTGCGTGCCGTGCAAGAGTTCTTGGGGCACTCATCTTTGGCAACCACGCAGCTATATACCCACGTATCGGTGGAGCGCCTGCGGCAGAGTTACCGGCAAGCGCACCCGCGTGCCTGATGATTTGGGTGAAATCTAGGAGAAGTTCCCGGTACAGCTGGCGAAAGCGCGGCAGTTCGGGCAAAATGGTACTTGTCGGTAGGAATTGCACTTCGACGAAGTTGACGTAGGGGAAGACGATCAACATCGTAACGGAGGATGGCATGTCTGCACCGATGACCAGAGGCGTGATCTTTATTCACTCGGCCTCTGCCGCGTTATGCCCACATCTGGAGTGGGCCATAGAGGCGGTGCTGGGTGGACCGGTCAAGATGGACTGGACCGACCAGCACGTAGCGCCTGGACTTCGTCGCGCCGAAATTAGCTGGACCGGCCCACAGGGTACCGGGGCCACGCTCGCCTCTTCCATGCGTGGTTGGCAGCATCTGCGATTCGAAATCACCGAAGAACCAAGTGAAGGCTGCGATGGCAGCCGCTGGTCTTTCACCCCGGATCTGGGAATCTTCCACGCAACCGTCGACGTCTCGGGCAACATTATGGTCGGCGAAGAGCGCATCCGTTGGGCCTACGAAAAGGGCGACGGGAACGCGGCCGTCTTCTTCCAGGAGATGTCCATTGCCCTCGGTGAAGCCTGGGACGAAGAACTTGAACCTTTCCGCCACGCAGGTGAAGATATCCCTGTTCGATGGCTCAACCAGGTGGTATAACAACTGGTTAATAAGTCTCCGGGAGACCGTCTGCGTCTTCCCGAGTAAATCCCCGGTGGTGCGGGGTGTTACCGCAATACAAACGGGATCCCGATGTGAATCGGGATCCCGTTTGCCGGTGTTGGTTCGTTAGCGCACCACGTCGTACACGTTCTTCTGGATGCCATTGGAATACACGGCCGAATCGATGAGCTCCAATTTCTGCGCCGGCAACGAAGCCTCGCTGAACAGCCGCTTGCCCGCGCCGAGCAGCACGGGGAACACCAACAGGTGGTACCGGTCGACCAGCTGGTGCTCCTGCAGGGAATGAAGCAAGGTCGCGGACCCGTGCACAATCAGCGGTCCACCATCGCCGGCACGGAGCCGCGCCACCTCGGCGGCAGATCGCAAGATCTGCGTCTGGCCCCAGTTGTCCACCAGATCATGATCGTGCAGTGTCGTAGAGACCACGTATTTGGGCATCGCGTTGTACTTCGGGAAATCCTCGGTCAAATCCGGCCAGACGGCGCTGAAGGATTGGTAGCTGACTCGGCCCAGCAGCATGGCTTCGGCTTCATCTTGTTCGGCTCCCTTCAGCTCATAGGCCGCGGGATCAAAATCGACGCTGGACATGGTCCACCCGGTGTTCCGGTACCCCGGTTCGCCGCCCGGGGCCTCCATGACCCCGTCCGCCGAAACAAACGCTGTCGCGATGAGCTTGCGCATGGCAGTTCCCTTCTCCCTAGGTTGCCGATACCGCCGAGCCTAACAACGCTGGGGGCGGCGAACAATAGTTATGCCCCGCCAACCGGTGGTTAAAACACCGATGGCGGGGTGCCTCTAGAGAACTAGAGGCGCCCCGCCATCGAATCAAGCGGTCGCTAGACGCTGCGGATTGCCACCACGGCGTTATGCCCGCCGAAACCGAAGGAATTGTTCAGCGCCACGATGCTGCCCTCTGCCGGAAGCAGTGCAGGCTCGCCGGTGACGACCTTCAACGGGATCTCCGGATCCTGGTTGTCCAGGTTGATCGTGACCGGAGCCTTGCGGTTGTAGATCGCCAAGGTAGTCAGCACCGACTCGACGGCACCGGAGGCGCCGAGCAGGTGGCCCATCTGCGACTTGGTGGCCGAGACCCAGACATCGTCCAGGTGATCTCCCAGAGCGGCCTTCAGCGCGGTGTATTCCGGCTTGTCGCCGACCGGGGTGGAGGTTGCATGGGCGTTGACGTGGACGACGTCCTCGGGCTGGATGAGGCCATCGAACATGGCCGCCTTCAGCGCACGAGTCGCGCCCAGGCCCTGAGGGTCCGGCGCGGTGATGTGGTGCGCGTCGGAGGTGACCGAGGTACCGGCCAGTTCGGCGTAGATGCGTGCGCCACGTGCCAGCGCATGCTCTTCGGCCTCCAGCACCAGCGCTCCGGCGCCTTCGCCCATGACAAAGCCGTTGCGGTCGATGTCGTAGGGGCGCGAGGCACCCTGCGGGTTGTCGTTGCTGCGCGAAAGCGCCTGCATTGAAGAGAAAGCGGCGATCGGCATCGGGTGGATCGCGGCTTCCGCACCGCCGACCATGACGATATCGGCCTTGCCCGAGCGGATCAGTTCCAGTCCCACGTGCATGGCCTCGGTGCCCGAAGCGCAAGCGGAGACCGGAGTGTGCGCGCCGGCTTCGGCACCCAAGTCCAGCGACACGGCAGCTGCCGGGCCGTTTGGCATGAGCATCGGCACGGTCATCGGCAGCACGCGGCGTGGGCCTTTTTCGCGCAGGGTGTCCCAGGCGTCCAGCAGGGTCCAGACCCCGCCGATGCCGGTGGCGAAGGCGACGGCCAGCTTATTGCGGTCGAATTCTTCGATCCCCGAGTCCTTCCACGCTTCGCGCGAGGCAACCACGGCGAACTGGGTGGAAGGGTCCATGCGCTTGGCTTCCACGCGGGAAAGCACATCGGTGGCCGGGACCGAGGCGCGCGCTGCGAAGGTGACGGGCAGGTTGTATTCCTCCACCCAGGAATCGGTCAGGGTGGCGGCGCCGGAGACGCCCTTGAGGGCGTTCTCCCAAAGGGTGGGGACGTCCCCACCGATGGGGGTTGTGGCTCCGAGACCGGTGATCACTACTTTGCGCGCCATCATCAAACTCTCTACTGGGCGGTGTAAAAATATTGGGGGCCGGCTTCACGTACCGGCCCGTGCGTGCGGCTTTCCCGCACGACGGATTGCCGCACCGCTACGGGTGGGCGATAATGCTTAGGCCTGTGCGGCGGCGATGAAGCTCACTGCGTCGCCAACGGTCTTCAGGTTCTTGACTTCCTCGTCCGGGATCTTGACCTCGAACTTGTCCTCTGCCTCAACGACGATGGTCATCATCGAGATCGAGTCGATGTCCAGGTCTTCGGTGAAGGACTTGTCCAGCTGCACGTCGGCAACGTCCAGGCCGGTCTCGGCGTTCACGATTTCGGCGAGGCCCGCCAGGATTTCTTCGTTGCTAGCCATCAGGTGGCTCCTTTTCTCGTAGTGCCGGAATATTCCGGTCATTGTGTGTGGCGCAGTTCCCCGTGCGGGGCACTGTCCGGCTTAGTGAAAATTTTACTGGTTCCCACCAGGCGGTGTTCGCCTTCGGGTTAAAGCTTAGGGCAGGAGTACTACCTGAGCGCCGAAGACAAGCCCGGCGCCGAAACCAATCTGCAAGGCGAGCTTGCCCGAAACCTCAGGGTGCTCGCGGCGCATGCGGTCCATGGCCATCGGAATCGAGGCCGCGGAGGTATTGCCGTTTTCGGCGATATCGCGGGCCACCACCACCGATTCGGGAAGTTTCAGCTGCTTGACCATCTCGTCGATGATGCGCATATTCGCCTGATGCGGGATGAACGCGGCCAGATCCTCGGCTTCGATCCCGGCCTCGTGCAAGGCCTTGCGGGCCATCTTCGCCATTTCCCACACCGCCCAGCGGAAGACCGTCTGGCCGTCCTGGCGCAGCGTCGGCCACGGGTTGGCGTGTTCCTCCAGCGGTTCGTCCACGGCGCTTTCCAGCAGCTCGTTTTCGCTGCCGAGCACCGATTCGCGCAATGCCAGCTGCGAGTGGGTCATGCTGATCGCATTCCACTTCGAACCGTCCGAACCCCACACCGACGGGGAGATCCCCGGAACCTCGGAGGCGCCGATCACCACGGCGCCTGCGCCGTCACCGAGCAGGAATGAGATGGTGCGTTCGGAATTGTCGATGTAATCCGAGAGCTTCTCCACGCCGACCACCAGCACGTGCTGGGCCAGCCCGGCACGCACCAGCGCGTCGGCCTGAGCCACCGCGTAGCAGTAGCCGGCGCAGGCGGCAGAAATGTCATAGGCCGGGGCCGGGGTAGCGCCCAAGCGTTCGGCCAGCGCGGAGGCGGCCGACGGGGTGGCATGCGGGAAGGTGACCGTGGCGACGATGACCGTATCCAGCTGCTCGGCGGTAATTCCGGCGTCCTCCAAAGCGCGGCGGGAGGCGGCTTCGGCCATATCCAGCACCGAGGTGTTCGCATCCGCGCGGTGGCGGGTGATGATGCCGGTGCGCTGGCGGATCCACTCGTCCGAGGAGTCGATCCATTGGCAGATCTCCTCGTTGCCCACCACGACATCCGGGCGGAAGGATCCGGTGCCCAGGATGCGGCTGTAGGCGTTGGTGGCCGGAGTTTTCAGTTGCACGCTCATGATTGCGGAAAGCTGCCCGTCTGCTAGTTGGCGGTGTGCTCGGCGACGAAGTCGCGGGCCGCGCCCAGGTCTTCGGGAGTTTTCAGCGCGAGGGTTTTCACGCCCTTCAGTCCGCGGCGGGCCAGGCCCACCAGGGTGCCTGCGGGGGAGAGCTCCAGCAGTCCGGTGACGCCCTGGGCTGCGAGGGTCTCCATGCACAGATCCCAGCGGACCGGGCGGGAGACCTGGGCTACCAGCGAGCCGAGGTTCGCCTCGCCGTTGGCCACCGGGGCACCGTCGAAGTTCGAGAGCAGCAGCTGAGCCGGGGCCCGCGGGGCCAGCGTTTTCGACAGTTCTTCGAGCACGCCCACCGCGGGGGCCATGTGACTGGTGTGGAATGCGCCGGCGACCTTCAAAGGGATCACGCGGGCCTTCGCCGGGGGGTTGGCCACCAGCGTTTCCAGCTGCTCCAGGGTGCCGGCGGCGACGGTCTGCCCGCCGCCATTGGCGTTGGCCGGGGTCAGTCCCAGCTCTTCAAGCTTGGCGAGCACCTCATCGGGGTCTCCGCCGAGCACCGCTGCCATGCCGGTAGGGGTGGCAGCTGCGGCTTCGGCCATCGCGTTGGCGCGGGTGCGCACGAAGCTCATTGCATCGTTTTCGCCCAGCGCGCCGGCCAGGGCCGAGGCGGTGATTTCGCCGACCGAGTGTCCGGCGAGGACGGCACCGGCGGGCAGCTGCGCACCGAACAGGGCACGCGCGGTCACCAGCCCGGCGGCGACGATCAGCGGTTGGGCGACGGCGGTGTCCTTGATGGTCTCTTCATCCGAGACGGTGCCGTGGGCGATGAGATCGCGTCCGGTGATCTCGCTCAGGGCCGAGAGATGGTCGCGAACGCCATCCACTTCGAGCCAGTCGGTGAGGAAACCTGGGGTCTGGGAGCCCTGTCCGGGGCAAACGATTGCTAGCACTCTTACAGCTTTCCAAATAGTTGCGGCTTCACGCGCGGTATTTCGGTACCAAGCTCGTGGTGGCTCTTTGTAGGAACTCTACAAAAGCTTATCGTACGCCGAGCATGAAAACCCATGTAATGCGCTTGTGTTGCGCCGGTTGAACTGTGCGGTCTCCATAAAAACCGGGGTGCGGCTAGTTCGCCTCGGCGAGCCGGCCGACCACCAGCGCGGTTTGCAGCACAAATGCGTCGCGGGGCACCAGCGGATCCCAGCCGGTCACCTCGGAGACGCGCTTGAGCCGATAGCGCACGGTGTTCGCGTGCACGAACAGCGCCCGGGCGGTCCCCTCCAAGGAGTGCCCCAGGGAAAGATAGCTGGAGAGCGTTTCGAGCAGGCCGTTGCCCGCATGCAGCAGGGGCAGGTAGACGCGCTCGATCAGCGCGGTCCGCGCCATCTGGTCGCCGTTGAAGACGCGCTCGGGCCACAGGTCGTCGGCGCCCACCGGCGCGGGCGCCTGCGGCCAGGCTTTGGCCGCGGCATAGCCGGCCACCGCTGCGCTGGCGGCGGTGTGCATATCCTTCACCGTGGCGGCCACCGGGGAGTAGACGAGCGGGCCCGGTCCGAAGAA
Organism: Arthrobacter sp. MYb224; assembly: GCF_002975455.1. NCBI lineage: Bacteria > Bacillati > Actinomycetota > Actinomycetes > Micrococcales > Micrococcaceae > Arthrobacter > Arthrobacter sp. MYb224. The sequence continues at coordinate 17,262 of NZ_PCPU01000001.1, forward strand.
CCTGGCGAAGCGCGAGAGGTCGGCTTCCTCGAATTTGGTATCCGAGAGCATCAGGATCGCCCGCTCGCCGAGCACCCCCACCAGCGAGTCGCTGGAATAGCGCAGCGCCATCCGGCGCAGCGCGGCGACGAAGGTCACCGAGTTCGAGCCCGGGGTGGTGCCCACCATGATGCGGATGTTCTTCTGCGACTTCCAGCCGATGGCCGCGATGCGCGAGGAGAGCGAGTCCTGGGATTCTCCGTGCAGCACCGCGTCCACCACGTGGGCTTCGAGGCGCGAGTCCCAGGCGCCGCGGGTTTCGGCGGCCCGGGCGTAGACGTCGGCGGCGGCGAAGGCGACCTCACGCGAGTAGCGCAGCACCGCCTCGCGCAGCTGGGCCTGTTCGTTCTCCGCGGCGATATCGGGCACCTGGGATTCGACGACCTCCACGATGGTGCGCAGCAGCGCCAGCGCTTTCTGCAGCGAGATGGAGCGGGTCAGCTCGGTGGGGGCGGCGCCGAAGACGTCGTTCATCACCCAGGCCGGGGTGGATTCGGGTTCCTCGTACCAGGAGACGAAGGTGGAGATGCCCTTCTGCGCGACCAGCCCGAGCGCGGCGCGTTCGTCCGGCTCCAGCGAGCGGTACCAGGGCAGGGATTGGTCCAGGTATTTCAGCGCCGTGGTGGAAAGCACCCCGAGGTGGCTTTTGAGCCGGCGGATGGTTTCCGGGGTGGGCTTGGGCAAACGCACGGCGCGCGAGCGCACGCTGGATGTGGGTTCGACCTGAGGACTCATAATTCACAGCATACGGAAGTTTTCCGGTACTCGCTCGTAGGTTTGCCCCGCCGCGAAGCGAATATGAGGTTAATAACCGCAAGGGCACGAAGGCAGTTGAACTGCCTTCGTGCCCTTGCCGCCTCGGCTTGGCCTAGCTCGAGGCTAGGAGTCGCCGCCCGCGTTGCCGGAGGTTCCGGCGTTCGGGTTGTTCAGGTCGTACTTGGCGTGCGCCTTCACCGCGGTGTCCGCCGGGATCTCGCCGCGTTCTGCCAGCGAGGCCAGGGTCTTGACCACCAGGGTGTGCGAGTCGATCTTGAAGAAACGACGCGCCGCGGCACGGGTGTCGGAGAAGCCGAAGCCGTCCGCGCCCAGGGTGTGGAATTCACCCGGGACGTAGGGGCGGATCTGCTCCGGCACCGCACGCATGTAGTCGGTGGTGGCGATGACCGGACCGGTGGTGGACTCAAGCTTCGAGGTCACAAACGGCACCGGGCGAGTGGAGGATGGATCGGTGAGCACCTTGTCGTCGGCGATCTGGCCGTCGCGCGCCAACTCGTTCCAGGAGGTCACCGACCAGACATCGGCGGAGACACCCCACTCATCGGCGAGGATCTGCTGGGCTTCCACGGCCCAGGCAAGTGCCACGCCGGAGGCCAGCAGCTGGGCACGCGGCCCGTCGGTGGTCGCTTCCTTCAGCAGGTAGATGCCCTTGACGATGCCCTCGACATCCACATTCTCCGGCTCGGCAGGCTGGGAGATCGGCTCGTTGTACACGGTGAGGTAGTACATCACGTTTGGATCTTCGTGCTTCCCGCCGTACATCCGGTCCAGGCCCGAGCGCATGATGTGCCCGATCTCGTAGCCGAAGGCCGGATCGTAGGTGACCACTGCCGGGTTGGTTGCGGCAAGCAGCGGCGAGTGGCCGTCCGCGTGCTGCAGGCCCTCGCCGGTCAGCGTGGTGCGCCCGGCGGTGGCGCCGATGATGAAGCCGCGGGTCATCTGGTCCGCGGCCGCCCAGAAGGCGTCGCCGGTGCGCTGGAAACCGAACATCGAGTAGAACACGTAGATCGGGATCAGCGGCGCGTCGTGGGTGGAGTAGCTGGTGCCCGCGGCGGTGAAGGCCGCGACTGCGCCGGCCTCGTTGATGCCCGGGTGGATCAGCTGTCCGGCAGGGGATTCCTTGTAGGCCAGCACCAGATCGCGGTCCACCGACAGGTAGTTCTGCCCGGCCGGGTTGTAGATCTTGGCGGTGGGGAAGAAGGAGTCCATGCCGAAGGTGCGCGACTCATCGGGCACGATCGGCACGATGCGGTGGCCGAAGTCCTTATCGCGCATCAGGTCCTTGAGCAGGCGAACGAAGGCCATGGTGGTGGCCGCCTGCTGCTTGCCCGAACCGCGCTTGGCGAAGGCGTAGGACTTGTCCCCGGGCAGGGAGATCGGCGCGCTGGTCTCCTTGCGGCGGGTTGGCACCGCGCCGCCGAGTTCCGCACGGCGTTCCATCAGGTACTTGTACTCCGCGGAGTCAACACCTGGGTGGTAGTACGGCGGTAGGTACGGATCGGCTTCGAGCTGCTCGTCGGTGATCGGGATGCGCAGGTGATCGCGGAAGCCCTTGAGGTCTTCCAGGGTCAGCTTCTTCATCTGGTGGGTCGCGTTGCGCGCCTCGAAGTGCGTGCCCAGGCCGTAGCCCTTCACGGTCTTGGCCAGGATGACCGTTGGCTTGCCCTTGAACTCGGTGGCTGCCTTATAGGCCGCGTAGACCTTGTGGTAATCGTGGCCGCCGCGCTTGAGATTCCAGATCTCGTCGTCGCTGTACTCGGAGACCAATTCCTTGGTCTCCGGGCGCTGGCCGAAGAAGTGCTCGCGCACGAATGCGCCGGACTCGGCCTTGTAGGTCTGGTAGTCGCCATCCGGGGTCTGGTTCATGACGTCGACCAGTGCGCCGTCCGGATCGGCTTCGAGCAGGGCATCCCACTCGCGGCCCCAGACGACCTTGATGACGTTCCAGCCGGCACCGCGGAAGAAGGCCTCGAGTTCCTGCATGATCTTGCCGTTGCCGCGCACCGGACCGTCGAGGCGCTGCAGGTTGCAGTTGACCACGAAGGTGAGGTTATCCAGCTTTTCATTGGCTGCCAGCTGGAGGAATCCGCGCGACTCCGGCTCGTCCATTTCGCCGTCGCCCAGGTAGGCCCAGACGTGCTGGTCGGAGGTGTCCTTGATGCCGCGGTTGTGGATGTAGCGGTTCAGCTGCGCCTGGTAGATGGCGTTTGCCGGGCCCAGGCCCATCGACACGGTTGGGAACTGCCAGAAGTCCGGCATCGAACGCGGGTGCGGGTAGGAAGGCAGCGCGTGGCCTTCCTTGGACTTCTCCTGGCGGAAGCCGTCCATGTCCTCTTCGCCCAGTCGTCCTTCGAGGAAGGCGCGGGCATACATGCCCGGGGAGGCGTGGCCCTGGAAGAAGACCTGGTCTCCGCCGCCGGCGTGGTCCTTGCCGCGGAAGAAGTGGTTGAAGCCGACCTCGTAGAGGGTGGCCGCACCGGCATAGGTGGAGATGTGTCCGCCGACGCCGATGTCAGGGTGCTGGCCGCGGTGCACCATGATCGCTGCGTTCCAGCGCATGAATGCGCGGAAGCGGCGTTCTACGGACTCGTCGCCCGGGAATTCTGGTTCCTGGTCCACCGGAATGGTGTTCACGTAGTCGGTGGTGGTCACGTGTGGGACACCGACGGATTTCGCGCCGGCACGCTGCAGCAGCGAGCGGATGATGAACTGGGCACGTTCGGTGCCCTGCGCCTCGACGAGCGAGTCGAATGAGTCCAACCATTCCTGAGTTTCCTCGGGATCCCGATCGGATAGCTGGTAAGTCAAACCACTACGGATCTGGGAGATGTGTTCCTCTACAGCCACGGAAGCTCCTTGATTGAATTGCGGCTCCGTCGATCTGGTCTAAGTTTTGGACCGTTCAACGGGTTGGGACTTTGAGACAGGCACACTTGAGTGACGTGAGCATCTCGTTTCAACCCATACTCTAGTTCTTATGGGGAAGTGAAAAGTACACGTTTTTGACCCAAAAACGGCTTATATCTGACTTATTGAGTGACATGTGCAACTCAGTACAGGAGCTATGTGGGCAATGGTCGTGTAAGAATGATGTTAGTCACAATGCATCGAGGTAGAATTACCGGCGTGTTACGTCGTTAGCGCTTGAATGGGACAGCAAAAGAGTGTTTTGTTGTTAGTAACGCTTTGTAGCAGCAGGAGGAAATGAAGTGAGCGACGCCGTATCGGCAAACCTGGAACCCGCTAAGATTATGGGTTTCAAAGATGAAGACCTTATTCAGGAACTGGGCTATGACGAAGACGTGGACTTCGATCTTCGCGATGCTATCGAGGACCTGACCGGTTCAGAATTGCTCACCGAAGACGACCACGACGTAGTCGATTCAGTCATTTTCTGGTGGCGCGACGGCGATGGTGACTTAGTCGACGCCCTAATGGATTCATTGGATTGCCTTGATGAAGGTGGCATTGTTTGGCTGCTAACCCCTAAGCAGGGTCGGGCCGGACATGTGTCCCCAACCCAGATTCAACAGGATGCTCCCACCGCGGGGCTTCATGTAACTACAACCGAGGGTGTCTCCGAGGATTGGTCCGCCATCCGCCTGGCACCACGCAAGAAGAACTAATGATCGAAACAGGTTCACGCCTGTTCGATTTCTCGCTGGAAAATCAGTACGGCGAAACGATCACCAGCACCCAGCTCGCTTCGGGCCGGGTGCTGGTGGTTTTTTATCCGTGGGCATTTTCCCGCGTCTGTGGATCCGAACTGGCAGAAATCCAAGAACACCACCAAGCGTTCCTCGATCGGCAGGTGCGAGTGGTGGCGATCTCGGTGGATCACAAGTTTGCGCTGCGCACCTACGCCGAGCAGCTTGGAGTCGAGTTCGACCTGCTTGCCGACTTCTGGCCACATGGGGAAGTAGCCCAGGGAGTCGGCGCCTTTGACGAGGAAAAGGGTGTGGCAACGCGCCTCTCGCTGTATCTGGTCGACGGTGTGGTGCAACGTGCCTTCACCAGCGCCATGGCGCAACCCCGACCCCTGGGCGACTACCTCGAAGCCATCGACTCCTCCCAGTGATGCAGTTCACGCCAGGAATGGCCCTGTCGATTTGCGCGGTAGGAAAAATGCCGGTAAAGTTATTTCTCGTTGGCTTGGGGAAACGCAAGACAGCATAAAGGTTTGGGCCTTTAGCTCAGCTGGTAGAGCGTCACGTTTACACCGTGAATGTCATCGGTTCGATCCCGGTAGGGCCCACCAAAGTAAAAGCCTCTCTCACTTGGTCATTTAGACCTGTGAGGGAGGCTTTTGTTGTTTCTGGTGATTCTGCTAGGTTTTCAACTTCCGCTTGTTTCCAAGGGTTTACAAACGCTTCCCGGAGCTAAACCCGTAGGGAAACCGTAAGGCTGCGCCGCCGACAGTATGCTCTCCAGCCTCGATGCCACATCATCCAGATCCTGATCGAATTAACCCGCGTAGGTGTCCAGAGTGATCGAGACCGTCGCAGGCCCCAGCATCCGCTGCACGGCTTTCACGGACGCGCCAGACTGCACCAGGCACGAAGCCGCGGAATGCCGCAGATCGTGCACCCACAAACCGGCCGGCAGCGTCACCCCGGATTTGTCTCCCCGCGCTCGTAGCTATGCTGCATTCGCATTCCCTGCGGCTACAGCGTTGCCGAAATCCCGGCGCTTGAAATTGTTGGCCTGCATCTGCAGGCCACGGACGGTCGTGAACAGGAAATCATCGGGCCGTCGCCCTTTCACCAGCTCCGCCAGCATGACAACGAGGAATGGGGTCACAGAAACAGTACTGGCTTTACCGGACTTCGGCGGCCCAACTACCGGAGACCCTCCGCGCACAAACACCATGGCACGCGCCAGGCGAATGCGTCGGCGCTTCAAATGCAAGTCCTTCACTCGCAGTTCGACGGCTTCGCCAATGCGTAGGCCACAACTGGCAAGAAGCCACATCATGGGCCGGTACCGTTCATGGATAACGTTGGCCAGAGACGTCGTTAGTCTGAGGAACGGCCAGGAGCCGGCCTTGAATTGTGTCGACGGTGCGTGCAGCCAGTTGCATGTTGAAGACCCAATCCTGGACGTCGCGTTTCCGCACGGCGCCCACGTCCGACACAACACCAGCAACCAGCTATGCGAGGCGCACACCTCGGACAAAAAACCGCCGTCATTACACATGCCAATGGCCACCGGGCGTAGCGCCCGGTGGCCATTGAAGCTACCGACTAACCCTTGGTGCTCCGGGGATCATTCCCCTTCGGGATGGTATTCTTGTCCCTGATCGGGCCCCGAGTGCTGTGCAGGCTCAGCTCGCCTCCACCGCGATTCGAAATAATCTCATGTGCACGCCCATATGCCTGTGCCTGCGTGTTCGTATACTCCGAGACGCGAGAGTTATCTTGGCCTTTGATTGCCCAGCCCTTGTCGGTCTTGAAAACGTTGTAATCGTTGGAAGTCAATTGCTTCACCTTTCATAGCTTATGAGTAAAGGTGCGGGTGAATGCTGTGAGTGTGCTGCACTCACCCGCCGTTGTCAGTTGCCGCTTAGCGGCGGACTGGCTGAATGCGGATCGTACGTTTGATCCGGATCTGGATGCGACGAGTTGCCATAAGGCATCTACCTTCCCTGGGCAGGGGATACATCACAGCGAGACTGTCAAGATTGACAGTCCGACCATTCACTCTTAGGCTTGTGGAACGAATTCAATTCCAAATGAATCATTCCCGAAGTGATGTGCGTACCTGCTCATAGTTTTGGACCCAAAGGCAAGAGTGTTATCAGCGCTCTTGCCTTTTTCTATGGGTATTGAGTGAAATCCTCACCAACGGGTTCAATACTACATCTTGTGTTTGACCGGTCAAGCGGCCACAAGATGATGTATTACAAGTATGTCATTCCTCCACCGAGCCGTCCACAGCCGCTGTGGATATTAACGGTCATTTAAACCGCGATTTCTCGCGCTCGGCCACAACTTGTCCACAGCCTCGAGGATGGTCGATGTGGTTTAAAAATTCTTCATGTGAGAAGTTCCTCGGCGTGTTCCGAACGCTTATTTTCTGCTAATGAGAAGGAACTTTTTCCTCTCAACGATAGTTTTCGTTCAGGAACCCTAGGAGGTGCATCGTGTCCGCCGCATTTGATTTGGCGGAGTACGCTGCGCGAATTTTTGAAGCGCCTGAACATGAGTGGGAGACCCTCGGCCAGCTGGCGAAGGCTATCGAGCCGACAACTATTCAGACCCCGGCGTTGGATATCAGTGACGAGTATCTGGTCAAAGTTGAATCCGGCGAGGTTGACCGACTGATCGTCAGCCGTCCACCGCAGGAGGGGATATCCACCCGGGTCACCACGATTGGACCGCTGTGGTTCCTCACCCGAAAGCGTGACCGGCGCATCGCTATCGTCTCCTACGCCCAAAACCTTGCTGACGAGTTCGGTAGGAACATCCGAAACCATATCTCGTCGAACAGCGGCGAAGATGAAACTCTCGACCTCGGCCTACGCGTCGCGAGGGAAAAGGTGCTGCACGGCATTGGAAACTGACGCAGCCGAATGCGGTGTCCGTGCAGTCGTGATCCGTGGCGGCCTAACCGGTCGCCCCGTTGACGCACTGTTCATCGACGCCCCCATATCGAACCTCGAACAGGCATACTCGAAAACGTATCGAGAGCAAGCGTGGGGATTCTGGCAAACAGTCGGCATGACCCGACTCGCACCCAGCGCACCAGTCGTCCTAGTCCTCACCCGCTGGCACCCTGACGACCTCGCCGGCCGCCTGATGGCCGGTGAAGACGGTGATCGTTGGACCGTCCTCAACATTCCTGTCGAAGCGAAGGAGAACGACCTGCTCGGCCGCAAACCGGGGGAGTGCCTCGACTCAGCCCGCCAACGCACACCACAACCGTGGGAACAGATCCGTGTCGCGGTCTGCCCAGAATTTGGCTGTCCCTATACCCAGGCAACCCCACACTCGACGACGGCGGTGTTCTGCCGACTGAGCGGGCACGCTATGAGCAACCAATGTGGATCGAACAAGCCGACGGATCCTGCCACGTTCCAGGCATAGAACCCGACGACCACGAACTCATCCAATCCTGGGACCTCGCCTTCAAGGGCGAAAACACCTCGGACTATGTTTTGGCCAAGTCTGATTGCGCGTCGGCAACACCGCGTACTTGCTCGACTAGTTTCGCCGGCGGATGAACTTCAACGAATCCTGCGAAGCGATCAAAGCAATGACCGCAAAGTGGCCGGAAACCAAAGCAAAACTCGTCGATGACGAAGTCAACGGTCCTGCGGGTAAGAAACCACTACAGGTAACTGTGGCCGGCTGGTTATGACTTGGACGAGTCTGAGCTAAACACGCTCGTGTGAGCGCGGCCAGTTCGGCCGGTTCCTGTTCCCAAACGCGATCAAGCCAGAGCGTGTTCGTAGGCCCAGGCAGCGGCCGCGGTGCGCGATGGCACCTGGATCTTGATGAAGATATTGCTCAGGTGCCGGGCGACCGTCTTCTCGCTCAGATAGAGCTTTTGCGCAATCTGCCGGTTGCTGTGTCCGGCAGACACCAATTGCAGCACTTGGACCTCGCGAGCGGTCAGTCCGCCCGGAGCGGGTTCGGCGTGGCCGACCTCCTGCAGCAGCGACTGGGCCGCGGCGCGTTGCGGAGTGGCGCCCAGCTGCTCGAAGGTGGCCGTGGCGGCCTGCATCTCCGCATGAAAGCTGCGGGTGTCACCGACCGCCAGCAGGGTACGGGCCAACAGGACCCGGGAGCGTGCGCAGAGATAGGGAGCGCGGATCTGGCCGAAGTCCTGCACCGCCTTGCGGGCATAGGGCAGAGCTCCGTGGGCATCATCCTTGGAGAGCTCCAGATCGGCGTGGGCATAGGCGGCCGCGGCCAAGGTGATCAGGCAGCCGGTGGCATCAGCCTGTCCGTCCAACTCGCTCAGCAACCGCTCCGCCGCATCCCGGGTGCCCAGCTGCAGCTCGATTTCGATGCCGGCCGGCAAGAGCGCGAGGCGTTGGGCGGGCAGCTGGCGTTCGTCCAGGCACCGGCGGATGGCGGCCAGGGCAGCGTCGGTTGAGCCATTGGCCAACCACAGCAGTGCTAGTCCCGGCTGCGGGTCGCAGCCATGCTCCGCCGCAGCCTGGTAGGCCGTCTCGGCGGCATCGAAGTCTCCTTGGATGCGCAGCAGATCCCCGCGTTCGCGCTGCGCAACCCCTGCGGAATAGGGCTGGGAGCGGAGCTCGAAACGTTGGCAAGAGGTGGTGAACTCGTCGATGGCCGCACCCCAGGAACCGCGCAAGGCCAGGATCTGCCCGGTGTGCAGCGAGCATTCCCCGCCGAAAGCGGTAATCTGCGGGCGCTCCGCCCGCCAGCTGGCCAGTGCCTCGGTCCATTGGGATACCCGGTCGATGGCGCCGATTTCCTGGCAGGCTTCGATGGCGGCGCACCAGACAAGACCGGTGGGTATGGCCTCGCATTCCCCGGCCAGGACCAGGGCCATGGCCTCGTCGAGCATGTCGAGGCCGGCCGGCACCCGCCCGGCGTAGATGCTTGAGCGGCCGCTGGCAACCAGGGCCAGCGCCTGCAGGTCCGCGTTGTGGTGAATGCGTCCGAGCCGCAGGATTTCGGCGGCTTGTTGCGTCACGACGGCAAATCCGCCGCTCAGCAGCGCTTGATGCAGCTGCAGCACCCCGTGGTACCCGGCGGCCACCTCAAGCGCTGGTGGTAAGCCGTCGGCGGCGGATCCATGCTCGGCCAGCAGGGAGCGCGAGCGAGCCAACCAGCCATTAAACAGCGCGGGCTGTCCGCTGGTGCCATAGATCATGGTGATCCTGAAGGCCGCCTGCAATGCCTGCGCCGGTTGATGTTGCTCGCCGAACTTCACGAATGCCTGGTGCAGCAGGTCAAGACCGCGGGCGGATTCGCCGGTCAAATGGGCGTGCGTGCCTCGGGCCATCAGCTGCTCGGGCTGCAGATCCTGATGCTCCGGTTGGTGCGCTGGGTCAGATTCGGGATTATCCATGGGCGTAGCCTCACTTGCGAGGCTACGCCCATGGAATTTGCTATGCAATCATTCGCTCGGTGTCCGCGGCCTTGCGCGGGCTCGATGCGCGGGGGATGATCTGCCGTGCGACGTAGGCGGCATCGCGCCCCACCCCGAAGAGGTTCATCGAAGCCTCCGAGTGCTGGAAGGCCAGTCCGCAGAAGTACAGCCCCGGCACATCCTGGGCGACGCCGCGGTATTCGCGCGGCCAGCCGGATTCATCGAGCACCGGCAATTTCAGCCAGGAGTAGTCGTGGCGGAAGCCGGTGGCCCAAATGACGTTCTCCACCTCCAGCACGGTGCCGTCGGCAAGCACCGGCTGGCCGTTGCGAACCCCGGTGACTCGCTGCTCGTGCCATTTCACGCCCCTGGCGGCCAGATCCGCGCGTTTCACCCGGAGCCGCGGCGCCCCGTGCTCCAGAACCTCGAGGCGCTTGCGCCGGCCGAAGGGGGTGCTGCGCGTTTCCAGATAGGTGTGGGCGAACATCACCAGCGGAACGACCAGGTGGATCAGCGGACTGCCCCAGGGCACCGGGACCTCACCGGTGTCGCGCCCGCTCAACATCGTCGGGTGCCGCTGGGCAACTTCCCAAGCGATATCGCAGCCCGAGTGCGAGGCGCCGACCACCAGCACCGGGCCGGGCTTGAGCTGTCCCGGGCGGCGGTATTCGCTGGAGTGCAATTGCAGGATCTGTTCGTCGAGCTCATCGGCCAGCTGCGGGATGGCCGGCAGCTGGCCAAAGGGGCTGGTGGCGATCACTACCTGCTCGGCGTGGATTTCTCCCGCAGCGGTTTGTGCCACGAACCGCTGCCCGTGCCCGGTGAGCGAGCTGACCCGCGCCCGGCAGAGCACCGGCAGCTCGAAGCTGGCCGCATAGTGCTCCAGGAAGTCGGCCAGTTCGTCCTTGCTGGCAAAGCCGCGGGGTTCGCCGGGGAACTTCATCCCGGGCAGATGGTTGACCCGATTGGTGGTATACAAGCGCAGCGTATCGTACTGGTGGCGCCACTGGTCGCCGATCCGTTCCCCGGCTTCCAGCACGAGGCAGTCTCCGCCGCGTTCCTTGAGCTGCTGGGCCGCGGAGAGCCCGGCCTGGCCGGCGCCGATGACCAGTGTGTCGACGTTGCGCACCGGCTGGGTGGGTGTTGATTTTTCCTGCTTGTGGTTGGACATGACATCCTCCATGCGAGCCATGGAAATCAGCGAAGGCTTCGCTGGTTTACGGTGCCGGGAAGCCCCCGAACCGATCATGGATTTCACCTTACGCAGCCAGCGGCCAGGTCCGCGTCGGGCGATTCACGCAACTTCGCGACGCGGGCTCATGGGTAAAAATACCCATGGCCGCGGCATCGTGAATGGTGCTTGTGCACGCCGGCGTGGGAAACTGGAGGCATGAGTGCTCCCGAAGAAAACGTATGGCTCGCCGCGGTGCGCGCCAATCCCGACCATGCCCAGAACTATGCTCAGCGGTGGCGGAAAATTGTCGCCGAGGGCAACGATATCTTCGGTGAAGCCCGAACGATTGATGCCATGGCCGAGCGGGGGAGCCGGATACTCGATGCCGGCTGCGGCACCGGTCGCATCGGCGGCTGGCTTGCCGAGCGCGGACACCAAGTAGTCGGCGTCGATCTGGATGAGCACCTCATCTCGGTGGCCCGCGAGGACTACCCGGCAGCGCAGTGGCACGCCAGAAACCTTGCCACGTTCACGCTGGACGACGAGTCCGGCGCGGCCCAAGAATTCGACCTCATCGTCTGTGCCGGAAATGTCCTGACCTTCCTAGCCCGGACTGAGCGGCTGCCTGCGTTGCAACGGCTGCGCGGGCATTTGGCGCCGGAGGGCCGCCTCGTCGTCGGCTTCGGTTCCGGGCGGGGCTACGATTTCGCCGAGTTCGAAGCGGATGCGGCGCAGGCCGGACTGGAACTGCAGCAGCGCTACTCCAGCTGGAATATGCATCGGGCGGCCGACGACTTCCTGGTCGCCGTGCTTGGACGCAAGGACTAGTTGTGTCTTAGCGTTTGGCTTGCAGCCGCCACAACGAGGTGACTTCCCGCGAGCGCGCCGCGTGCAGAACGTCCGAGTGGTCCTTGGCACGGGCGTGGGTAGGGGAGGTGTCGAGCCGGTCGATGATCTCCAGTCCCGCATGATCGATGGCTTCCAGCAACAGCTCACGGGTGCGCAGGCCGAGCAGCTCGGCGAGGTCCGAGATGATCAACCAGCCCTCGCCATCTTCGGTCAGGTGTTCGGGCAGTCCGCCCAGGAACTGCAGCAGCATTTTGCTTCCCGGATCGTAGACCGCCGCATCCAGCGAGCTTGGCGCGCTCCCGGGCAGCCACGGCGGATTGCAGATCACCAAGGGGGCCTTGCCCGCGGGGAACATGCTGGTCAGCTCGGCTCGCGCAGCGTCTTGGAAGCCCAAGCGCGCAAAATTATCGTTCGCGCAATCAACCGCGCGCTGATGGATGTCCGTGCCGAGCACGTTTTTCATCCCACGGGCCACCAGCACGGCGGCCAGCACCCCGGTGCCGGTGCCGATGTCGAAGGCCAGCTGGTGGGTATTGAGCGGTGCCTTGGCCACCAGGTCAACGTACTCGTGGCGGGTGGGCAGGAAGGTGCCGTAGTGGGGGTGGATCTTCGCTCCCAGTGCGGGAACGTCAACGCCGTTGAGGAACCACTGGTAGGCGCCGAGCATGCCGGTCAGTTCCTGCAGGCTGACTACCGCGTGGCCCGTTGCAGGCTGCGCCTGTTGCGCGTAGCCGAATGCCACCGCGGAACCGACCAGCGGGGCCCGGGACAGCGGCAGCGTCGCGGTGCCGCCGGGTGTGTCGAAGTTCAGCGGGACCAGGAGCAGGGACATCATCCGTGAGCGCTGGGCGCGGGATTGCCGGATGGCATAGAACTTCTCGGCGTCGGTCAGCGGCTTGCGGGAGGCCTTGCCGGTGCCGGCCTTGGCCAGGCGGCGGTCGATGGCCGCCAGCAGCTGCTTGGCATTGTGGAAGTCGCCGAGCCACAGCATTGCGGTGCCCCGGGCGGCATTTCGCATGGCCGCATCCGCGGTGAGGCGATCGTCGACGACAACAAGATCTTTGGGCGCCGAGCGCGCATTAGCCGACCACCAGCTGGCCGAGGTGCGTACGCCCTCGTGTTCCCAGCAGATCAATTGATCGGCGGCAATGGGTGCGTGAGAGATAAGAATCCACCTGGTCGATTCGTGGTGCTCACCCGATTGGCAACCGCGCACGAGCAGAACTGCTGCGAAGTTCGATAGTTCCAATGATACCGAGGAAACCGGGCCGGCGTGCTCCGATCTCCGGCTTGCCGCCGTTGACGAAGATCACCGTGCGCGAAGCGGACCTGCGCCCAGAACGCGCTGGCTGTGCATATGTTCCGCTGCATTTTCACTAGGTCAAAACCGCCTCTGAGGGCCTGTGACCTGTGTGTTCCAGGGGGTTCGGGAAAACCTGGTCGGCCGGCGCCGGGCTTTGCGGAAATGGTCTCTTCACTATCGGGTGGGCGAGTGCTATCTTTAACTTTGTAATGCAAAGCGCTTTCCACCGCGAACTACTTTGTGGATTGCGCGAACGGCTCGGCGAGGGAGAGGTAACGCCATGGACAACAAGAATGGGCATGAGGTGGATCCGGCCCGGATCCTGCAGGGCATCGAGGTCGACGCGCGGCAAACACGCGAGGCCCTGAGCCCGGATCAGCGCTTGCTCTTTTCGCTCTGGGGGACCGGGTGGGTTATCGCCTTCCTGGCGATCTTCTTCACGTTCGCACCGCTCGGCGCACCGTTGCTGCCCAGGTTGCTCGGGGTCGGTATCGCGGTGATCGCCTTCGTGCTTGCCATCGTATTCTCGGCCGTTCACTCGGCCAAGCGCGCGGTGGGCACCAAGGGTCCTTCGATGGTCGAAGGCGCGATCTACGGAAATACCTTCACCCTAGGCATGATCTTCGCCGGACTGCTCGGGTGGCGCCTGCATGCCTCGGGGCTCGACGCCATGGGCTTGCTGGCCTTCTCGCTGGCGGCTCTGTGCCTGGTGGTCGGTGTGCTGGTGGTCGCCGGATCGCTGATCTGGAATGATCGGACCCAATTGATCTTCGGCGCGTGGATTCTTCTCGTCGGGCTCATCTCGCTGGCGGTGCCAGCCCCCTATAACCTCTTGGCCGGTGTGCTCGGCGGACTTGGGCTGATCGCCCTGGGGCTGCTGCATGGCGCTCGGCCCGCATTGGTTTCGGGCGAGGTGGTTCGCGGTGGGCATGCAAGAGCTTGACCCGGTGATCCATGCGCAGGCAAGACTGCGCACCATCACCGTGCTCGATGCCCTGCGCGCAGGCGACAGCATGTCCTTTCCCAAACTCCAGGGGCTGCTGGGAATGACCTCGGGGAACTTGGCGACGCACCTGCGCAAGTTGGAGGACAGCCAGTATGTGAGCGTGGAGAAGATCCTCGAGGGGCGATCGCCGGTCACCTACATTGCGCTCACGAGCAAGGGCCGCGCGGCCTTCGAAAACTACAAGCAGCAGCTTCGTGCACTGCTGGCAACAACGCCTTAGCGGAACTGTCAGCCAACGCCAAGGTTCCGGACAGTTCGCACTAGGCCTTGGTAGGTAGCGTCGGAAAAGTAAGTTGTTCGATCAATTGATAGGAGAACATCCAATGGGTTTGGGCGATAAGTTCAAAAACAAGGCGCAGGAAGCCTCCGGCAAGGTCAAAGAGTCCGTAGGCGACGCAACCAACAATGAGAACCTGCAAGCTGAAGGTGTCAAAGACCAGGCAGCTGCCAAGGCCAAGCAGGCTGGCGAAGCAGTGAAGGACGCCGCCAAGGATGTCCGCGACGATCTGAACAAGTAAACGATTTTTGGCCAACGGCACTCATCGATTATTCGATGGGTGCCGTTGGCGCGTCCGGGGTCCAATGCGATTGCGGCGGCGTTCCTAGCGAGCCGCTGCGGCCTCGCGAAGGGCCCTGGCCACCGGCAGCGAGCTGTCTTCTTCCTCGGCCAGCAGCCGAGCGATGCGCGAGGCGTTGGCGGCGTAGTGGTCCGTGGACAGCGTCTGTTCTATGGCGGCAGTTAGTCGGTCGACGCTCAGATCCTTGTACTTCACCGGCTCCACGCCCGCGCCTAGCGCGTGTACCCGGGCGGCCCAGAAGGGCTGGTCGGTGAAAATTGGCACCGCGATCGTGGGAACCCCGGCGCGCAAGCCTGCGGCCGTCGTGCCTGCCCCGGCATGGTGGATCACCGCGGCCATCTGCGGGAACAGCCACTGGTGCGGGGCAGCTCCGATCCCGAGAATGCCCGGCTCGCTGATTTCTAGGGCACCCTGCAAGATCGCCCGTCTGCCGCTGCGACGCGCCACGTCGAGCATGAACTCCGGATCCAGCGCCTCGGTACTGCCGAAGCCGATGAACACCGGAGCCGGGCCCTCGGCGAGGAAGTCGGCCAGCGCGGAAGGTGGCGTCCAAGCTTCATCGCTTGCCGGCCACCAATACCCGCAGTTGCTCAAGCCCGAGCGCCAGTCCGCGGGGCGCGGGACGATCGATGAGCTGAAGCCATGCAATACCGGGGCGTTGGCACGCCTGCGTTGGCGTTCGCCGGAGGCCCGGGTGCGTTTGGGCAGTCCGAGGCCGGCGCGGATCCGTGCCACCGGGGCGTCGTACGGTGCTTTGCCGGAGCCGATGAGGGAACCCAAGGCCTTGTTTCCCAGGGCGCCGAAGCTGCGTGCGGTGCCTAGGACCATCGGCGCATAGGCCGCGCTGGGCTCGTTGGGCTGTAGATGAGCGCCGATCACCGGGATGCCGAAGGCTTCGGCGACATCATAGGCGTAGGGGGCGACCGAATTTGCGATGATCACATCCGCGCCCTGTTCGGCCGCTTCGAGCGTGCCGGTGGCCGCCGAGTCGAAATAGGCCCCGAGCTCGCGCATGTACCAGGACAATTGGCTGGCGCTCGGTTTGGCCCCCGGGGCGGCGGGGCTGACTAGCGCACTCATGTCACCGGGCAGCTCGTGATAGTTGCATCCGGCCGCGGTGATCAGCGGTGCATGCGCGGCGTTGGCGGCAATGGACACCGCAAAGCCGTGCTCCTGCAGTTTTTTGCCCAGCCCGGCCATCGGAGCCACGTCGCCCCGAGTGCCTGGGGTCACCATGAGTACACGCATTTTTCTCCCTCGATACTTAATTGCGATCAACGTTCGCAATTAAGTATATAGTCAAATGGAAGCAAGGGATTACACCAGCCAAGGCGCAATTGGGAGGAACACCGTAGTGAAGCAAAAGCAACCGGCCACCGTTGGGGCCTGCGCCCGGCGCAGCACCGGCCCGAAGCCCCAGCACTCGCGCGAAAAGATTGCCCAGGCGGCCGTGGAGCTGGCAGACCGGGAGGGGATCGGCGCGGTCTCCATCCGCGGGGTAGCCGCTGAAATAGGTTCGGGCGCGGCCTCGCTCTATCGCTATGTGGACTCCGTTGAGGAATTGGTGGATCTCATGATCGACCAGGTGAGTTCCGGCTATGAGCTCAATGGCCTGGACGGTAGCGCCAGCGAGCAGCTGCTCGCCCTGGCCAGGCAGGGGCGGAACATCATGCACCGGCATCCGTGGGTGGCGCCGCTGCTGCTGGCCAAGCGCGCGCTGGGGCCGCACACGCTGGCGTATCTGGAGCGCGGATTGGCGGCGCTGCAATTCACCGCGCTCACCGGGGCCGCAAAACTTCAAACCATCGCCATGCTGACCGCCATCACCTCGGCCTTCGTGCAGAACGAACAAGGCGAACCGGCGGGCGACGGCGACGGGAAGGGCGCAGCAGCACTGATCTGGGCCCTGGGGACGGGCAAGTACCCGCTGCTGGCCGAGTCGCTCGCCCAAGGTCCGGCGAGCGTGGATCAGGACCAAGTCTTCGCCACACTCGTCACCACTTACCTGCGCGGCGCAGGGCTGGACTGAGGCCACTTGGCGGGGCATCGGCCCGCTAGGTGTTGGCCATAGTCTGAAATCTTCTTTGCGGCGGTGACTTGGTGTGAAAGCATTGGCAGATCGTAGTTACCACGAAGACCGGGAGTTCATTATGGCTTCACCAGCCGAAGCGACCATGGCGCAGATCAACGAACTGATCAGCCTCGATACCACCAGCCGCGACAGCAACCTGCCACTGATCGACCTGGTGGTCGGCAAGCTCGACGCGGCCGGCATCAGCTCGCAGCTCATCCACAACGAAGATGGCAGCAAGGCGAACCTGCTGGCCACCATCCCGGCGGCCGACGGATCGCGTACCGGAGGCATCGTGCTGTCCGGACACACCGACGTGGTCCCGGTCGACGGGCAGGACTGGTCCAGCGAACCATTCAGCGCCCAGGTCCGCGACGGCAAGCTCTACGGCCGGGGCACCTGCGATATGAAGGGTTTCATCGGCGTCATCCTGGCCAAGCTTCCCGAGCTGACGGCCGCGAAGCTAGCCGAGCCGATCCACCTGGCCTTGTCCTATGACGAGGAGGTCGGCTGCGTGGGTGCGGTCAGCCTGGTGGAGGAGATCACCCGCCAGGAACTCGCCCCGCGCGGAGCGATCGTGGGGGAGCCGAGCAGCATGCGCGCCATTCGCGGGCACAAGTCCATGAACGTTTTCCGAGTGGCGTTCAACGGCGTCGCGGCGCACTCCTCGCTGCCAGGCGAGGGCCTGAATGCGATCTCCTACGCGCTGCGCTTCGCCAGCTTCGTCGAAGAGGTCTCCAAGGAACTGCGCACCGACGGCCCGTCGGATGCCGCCTTCATCGAGCCGACCACCACCATGAACGTGAACCGCATCGACGGGGGCATCGCGGTGAACACGATCCCTTCGCTATGCGTGGTGCACTTTGAATTCCGTTCGCTGGCGGTCGTGGATCGCGCAGCGCTGATTCAGCGTTTCCGCGACTACGCAAGCGAGCTCGAAGCGCAGATGCAACAGGTCAACTCGGCAGGTTCGGTGGAGTTCGAGCAGATTGCCGGCGCCCCGGGACTGGAAACCGTCCAGGACGCCGAGATCGTTGGCCTCAGCGCCGCCTGCGGTGCGATCGCCACCGACGAAAAGGTCACCTACGGTACCGAAGCCGGCCTGTTCTCCGCCGCCGGAATCCCCACCGTCGTCTGCGGCCCGGGCGACATCGCGCAGGCGCACGCCCCGGATGAGTTCATCGAACTGCAGCAGCTCGTTGACTGCGAGAACTTCATTCTGCGTCTGGCCGAAGAGCTGTCCGCATGAGCACCAGCGAACAGATAGCTACCCCGCAGCAGCTGGCCGTAGCCCGCAAGGCGGTTATTTCCTCCTCCATTGGCGCCGCCCTTGAGTGGTTCGACATCATTGTCTACGCCACCTTCGCCACCACCATCGCCAAGCTGTTCTACCCGGAGTCCAATGCGAGCTTCGCGCTGATCCTGACCTTTGCGACCTTCGCCATCTCCTACCTCATCCGGCCGCTGGGCGGCATGGTGCTCGGCAGCTATGCGGACCGCAAGGGCCGGAAAAAGGCGCTGACGCTCACCTTGATGCTGATGATGGTCGGAACGCTGATCATGGCGGTGGCTCCCACCTATGCGATGGTCGGGGTCTGGGGTGCGCTGATCATCCTGCTCTCACGCATGATCCAGGGCTTCTCCGCCGGCGGCGAGTTCGGCACCGCCACTGCATTCCTGATCGAAAGCGCGCCGCACAAGAAGGCGTTCTACTCCTCGTGGCAGGTCGCCGCGCAGGGCGTCTCGATGCTTTTGGCTTCCGGATTCGGCTACGTGCTGACCACCCAGCTGTCCCAGGAGTCCCTGGAAAGCTGGGGCTGGCGTGTGCCGTTCTTCGTAGGCCTGCTCATCGGTCCGGTGGGACTGTATATTCGTGCGCGCCTGGAAGAGACCGAGGAGTTCATCACCACCAAGAAGGTCAAGTCCCCGCTGGGCGAGTTGTTCAGCCAGCATTACGGGCGGCTCCTGGCCGGATCGGCGGCCATCGGCGTGGCCACGATCTCGGTGTACATGATCTTGTACATGCCGACCTTCGCGGTGACGAATCTGAATATCCCAGCCGATGCCGCGTTCCTCGGCGGAGTTGTCGCCGGCACCATCACGCTGATCAGCGTGCCATTGATCGGGCACCTCGCTGACCGGGTGGGTCCGGCAAAGGTCATGACCTGGGCTGCGGTCGGCGCGCTGGTGCTCGCCTGGCCGCTGTTCAAGCTGATGACAAGCAACCCGAGCATCCCGGTGATGATCCTGGTGATCGCCTTGCTTGGCGTGATCATGTCCTTCTACTTCGGACCGTTGCCAGCCTTGATTTCTTCGCTGTTCCCGGCAGCCATTCGCGGTTCGGGCATCTCGGTGACCTACAACGTCGGGGTGACCCTGCTCGGCGGAATCGCGCCGCTGGTGCTGACCTGGCTGCTCAGCGTGACCGGATCCTTGGACGCGCCGAGCCTGTACTACATGGCCATCGCCGTGGTTTCGTTGATCGGCCTGGCCTTCATTCGCTTGCGCTACAAGCTGCGCTAGCCCTCGGGCGCGGCCCCAAGCCAAACGGCTTCGATCTTCCCTTGTGGAAGATCGAAGCCGTTTTTCGTTGCGCGCCCCTAGCGGACTACCAGCAGCACCGCGGTCCAGTGGCAGAGGAAGGCCAAGACCGTGCAGGCATGGAATAGTTCATGGAATCCGAAGACCGTAGGGATCGGGTTCGGTCGCTTCATCGCGTAGAACACCGCACCCACGGTATAGAACAAGCCGCCAGCCAGAATGAGCAGCAGAACCGCAGGGCTCGCTGCCCAATAGGAGGGGATATCCATGACCGCACCCCAGCCGAGCAGGATATAGAGCGCTACGGAGAACCAGCGTGGTGCTGATGGCCAAAAGGTCTTCACCAGAACCCCGAGTACGGCGCCGGCCCAGATGATCGACAGCGTCAACGTGGCTTGCGGCCTCTCCAAGATCTGGATGGCAATCGGAGTATAGGTACCGGCGATCAGCAGGAAAATATTCGCGTGGTCGGCGCGCCGGAACCAGACCATGGTCTGCGGACTCCAATTGCCCCGGTGGTACATGGCCGATGTCGCGAACAGCGTAATCGAGGTGAGCACAAATACGGCGGTAGACCATTCCGCGGCCGCACCCTGAGCGAGAACCACCAAGAGCAAGCCCAAGATGATGACCAGCGGGGTGCTCCACGCATGAATGACACCGCGCCATCTGGTCCGTTCGGTTCCTGGGGTCGGCTCCCGACGTTTCCTCGGCGGGGTCGGCTCGTTGGCTTCGGAGAAGTTGCCTGTCATGCGGTTCCTTAGCTAGTCGAAGACGTGTGCCTAGTTGCTTGAAGTCTACGTGAGACCAGCAGCTTCGTTTTCCACACTATTGGGCATCAAATGCGCCGATGACGTGTCTGTGAACGAAAGGCATTCGTCGTTCAAGTCGCTCAATATCGGCTCTGCCTCCGGCCCTCGTGCCGGAGCGCTCTCGGGGAATTGGCGGGTTAAGCTACCTATGTGGTTGAAGATTCCGTCAAAGCTTGCTGTGGTCGATCAGCAAGCCCGATCACCTCTCAACCATCGTCATTCACTTGCGCAAAGGGGAGAGGCAAATACTGCGCCGTCTTCTAGCCGTGCTCGCGATTGGCTCGGTAGCTTCGGTCGACATTAATCATGTGGCGGCACTGAAGAATGCGTGGATTTCCGGAGGCCAGAAACTGCCCCAGCCGCAGCGGCAGACGTTAGCCAACGAACCGTTGAAACTGATGGCTTCCTCGGCGTCGGCAAATCGCCAAAAAGGCGCAAGAACGCGGCCGAGTGGATGCCGAAAAATAAATCCTTCCGGTGCCAATATGTGGCCACCCAGATCAGCGTGAAGAAAAAATACGCCTTGCCGGTAACCAAGGCCGAAAAGAATGCCATGAAAAAGGTCCTGAGAAGTTGCCGGAGCCAAAGGCTGCCAAGGTAAAGCCGATCAAGCCAACCAGTAAAAAAAGACACTGCCACGCCGCAGATTCCGGAGAACATCAAGATCAGATACGCGGCGGGCAGCTAAGCCGGACGCGCGACTACGCTGGAGGATCTAGCCGATTAGCGGGGGATGGCAAGGCAAGGGGCCCGGAAATCGATTAATGTCGATTTCCGGGCCCCTTGAGACCTTAAGCCCGAGGACTAGGCGCCTCGGGAGCTGATCAAGCCCGTTTCTTGGTGATGAAGCCCCAGATGACCAGGACAATGAGCGCACCGCCGATGGCGAGCAGCCAGCTTGAAAGCGACCAGAACTTATCGACACCAACATCGAAGATAGCGCTACCGATCCAGCCGCCGACGACAGCGCCGACAACACCGAGCAGCAAGGTCATTATCCAGCCGCCGCCTTGCTTGCCTGGCAAAATTGCTTTTGCGATAGCTCCGGCAATCAATCCCAGAACTATCCATCCAATAAATCCCATGGTTCTCTCCAATGGTCTAACTATCAGAAGTGGTCGGGTTTGACCTACTTGGTGGTGACACTACTCGCCTTTGAGTAGGAGTTCCACGTCCTTGGCAATTTTTTAGGAGAATTTTTGGAAAACTCTCAACCGCCGCCTGAAGGTTTACGAGTATTCGCGGCGACCCGCGAGCTGACATGCATGGACTCTGTGGAGCTCGGATTTGAGGGATTTTTTCCTTGACACGCGAGGGTGGCGCTTCTAGTCTGTTTAAATCTGCTTTTATATCAAGCAAGGCCAATAAAAGCTGATATATGTTTCGCGCACGACGGAGTGAATAATGACATTGAACAACCTGCCCATCATCGTGATGGGCGTTTCAGGAAGCGGCAAATCCACCATTGGAGCCCTTCTCGCCGCTCACCTAGGGCAGGAATTCATCGATGGGGATGCGCTGCATCCGGAGGAAAATCGCGCCAAAATGGCCGCGGGAATTGCCCTCGAGGATGCAGACCGCACCCCATGGCTGCAGATCATCGGCAACACCTTGGCGTCGAGCCGTACGGCAGGCGCACCGGTGGTCATCGCTTGTTCTGCACTCAAGCGGGCTTATCGAGATCTGATTCGATCCCACGAACCGAGCACACTCTTTGTTCACCTCACCGGTGGCAAGGACTTGATTGGCGAACGCATGGCGGCGCGAGAACACGAGTTCATGCCGAGCTCCCTGTTGATCAGCCAGCTGGCTACGCTTGAAGAACCAGGCAGCGATGAGCATGTGCTCCTCGGGGATATTGCACACACTCCAGAGCAAATCGTCAATGATCTGCTCCAGCAGCTCCAACTCCAGCACTAGACCCGAAGCGCTAATAACCTCCATTGATCAAGGAAGACAATGACATCTGAGCTCGAAATGAACTGGACGCTGGGAACCCCAGGCCTCCTTGGAGTAGCCGTGGCGGCCGTCGCGTTGCTGCTGCTGCTCATTATCCGATTCCGCGTCCACGCCTTCGTGGCGCTGGTGCTGACCAGCCTACTTACGGCCGTTGCCGCCGGTATTCCGGCAGGTTCGATCATCTCCACGATGACCAGCGGTTTCGGAAGCACCTTGGCCAGCGTGGCTCTCCTCGTGGGTCTGGGTGCAATGCTCGGACGGATGCTCGAAACCAGCGGTGGCGCCGAGGTGCTGACGAATTGGCTGATCGATAAATTCGGCGAGGACCGTGCGCCGCTGGCGCTCTCCGTCGCCTCGCTGCTGTTCGGCTTCCCGATCTTCTTCGACGCGGGCCTCGTGGTCATGCTGCCGATCATCTTCACCGTGGCTCGCCGCCTCGGCGGATCGCTGCTGTTCTACGGTATTCCCGCCGCGGCCGCATTCTCTGCCATGCACATCTTCGTACCCCCGCACCCGGGTCCGGTGGCAGCCTCCGGCCTGCTGGGCGCCAACGTGGGTCTTGTGCTGATCATGGGTCTGATTGTTGCGATTCCCGCCTGGTACATTGCCGGGCACCTGTTCGCCAAGTTCGTCGGCCGCAAGTTCGACATCCCGGTTCCCGATATCTTGGGTGCCGCGTTGGGCAACGGCCAGGACAAGAACCACTTCAAATCCTCCCCATCGGTCGGAACCGTTTTCAGCTTGCTGCTGCTCCCGCTGGGCTTGATCTTCCTGAACACCGGGCTGAACATGCTCGGTTCCGCAGGCGTGGTTGATCCGGAAGCAACCTGGGTTCAATGGTTGCGGCTCCTGGGTGAAACTCCAGTCGCGCTGATCATCACCGTCTTGCTCGGGATGTACCTGCTGGGTTTCCGCAAGGGCAAGGACAAGACCCTGATCGAGACGATCGTCGATTCGGCGCTCGGCCCGGTATGCTCAATCATCTTGATCACCGGTGCCGGTGGCATGTTCGGTGGCGTCCTGCGCGCCAGCGGAATCGGCGACGCCATTGCGTCCTCGCTGGAGAATGTCGGACTGCCGCTGATCGTTGCGGCCTTCCTGATTGCCGCCGTCGTCCGCGTGGCGCAGGGCTCGGCAACCGTTGCCTTGACCACCGCGGCTGCTATCGTCCAGCCCGCGGTGCTGGCCGACGCCTCGCTCAGCGCGCTGCAGGTAGTGTTGATGGTCCTTGCGCTGGCGGCCGGCTCGGTCATTGCCAGCCACGTCAACGACTCGGGCTTCTGGCTGATCTCCCGCTTCTTCCAAATGGACGTTCCCACCACCTTGCGGGTGTGGACCGTGAGCCAGACCCTGATCTCGCTCGTCGGTTTCGCCGTGGTCATGGTGCTCTATGCGATTGCCAGCATGTTCGCCTAGCCTCTTGGATATGTGGCGACAGCTTGCCTCCCGGAATCTGTGGATTCCGGGAAGCAAGCTGTTTAAGAATGCCGGGTAGTAGGTCGCCTGTCATCGGGCAGCTAAGTCCACCGCAGCCGTTACTTGCCGACTTTCGAGTACAGGGCGCGCACCGCGGCCCGTACTCCGGTGCTCAAGGTCGGTTCGAGCACCGGTGCGAAAAACGGTGAGTGGTTCGCCGGTGGGGTTCCGGCGGCCAGAGTTTTGGCGTCGTTTCCACCGAAATACCAGAACACGCTTGGCACGCCGATCGCCGAGCCAAGGGCTCCGAAATCCTCGCTTCCCATCACCGCTTGGCCCGGCAGGACCCGTTCCGCGCCGAATTCGGCGTGGAATGCTTCGGTGAGCCTCGCGGTTTCCGCCGGATCGTTGTAGAGCGGCGGGAAGTGCGAGATGTCTTCGATCAGTGGTTCCGGGGCACCGGAGGCGCCGGCTTCCATGGTGATTATGCGCCGGATCGAGCCAAGGACCGTCTCGCGGACCTTCGGGTCGAAGGTGCGCACGTTGAGGGTGAAGATCGCCCGGTCCGGAATCACGTTTTCCTTCAACCCCGCATGGAATGAACCGACGGTCACCACTGCGGCGGACTGCGGGGCCACCTGCCGCGAGACAATGGTCTGCAAGCGCATCACCATCGCCGCGCCGAGCACGATGGGGTCGATGGAATGCTCGGGCATCGAACCGTGCGAACCCTGGCCAAACACGGTGACCCGGAAGGAATCGGCGGTGGTCATCGCGGCGCCCTCCATGATGGTAATCGTTCCGACCAGCCCGTTCATCACATGCTGCCCGTAGATCACCTCGGGTTTTGGGGCCTTGTCCCACAGGCCGTCGTCCACCATGGCCTTGGCTCCGGCGGCCGTTTCCTCACCGGGCTGCAGAATGAAAACGATGCTACCGGCCCAATGCTCCGTTCCCTGCGCGTAAAGCTCGGCGGTCTTGAGCGCGGTGGCCATGTGGGTGTCGTGCCCGCAGGCATGCATCACCGGAACTTCGGTTCCGTCCTCCAAAACCCCGCTGGCCCGGCTGGCATAATCCAAACCGGTGTCCTCCAGGACGGGCAGCCCATCGGTGTCCGCGCGCAGGCCGATCACCGGCCCGGCCCCATTGCGCAGCACCCCCACCACCCCGGTGCCCCCGCAGCGGAACACCTCAAGACCAAGCGCCTCCAAACGCGCCGCGAGATACGCGGCGGTCTGCTGTTCCTGCATTGAAAGTTCGGGGCTGCCATGCAAATGCTTGTAGGTGTCGAGCAGATCGGCCGCCATGGCCTCGGTCATTTTCAGTGGCTGCGGGATGTTGCTCATCGGAGTTCCTGGTCCTTTGACAAGTAGGTGCGGCGGAACCACGCAGAATCGCCGCAGTGAATCGGCTCGTTGCTAATACACCGGACCCTCCGGCGGCACCTCGCCCTCGGAGTCTTCCGTGGACGGCAGGCTCTTGCGGTCGCGTAGCACCCAGGCCAGCACGGCCGTGGAGATCACGGTGATCGCGGTGGAGAACAGCGCCATCTTGGGGGAGAGCGGCGACAGCACGAAGACCACGATCAGCGAGACCACCAACGCGATCACCGCGGCGCGCGGGGACTTCTGGCTGACGATTGCCTGGATGAGAACCGCACCCATCACCGTGGGCAGGATGTAGACCTGGACGGTGTTCACGATATCGGCGGGAATCACGCTGACCAGCCAGGTGCCGAGCAGCCCGACGAAAATGAACAATGAGGTCAGGTGAACCGCGGCCGCACCACAGATGGCAGCGACCGAGGACAGCTCACCCTTGCGGGTTCCGGGCCTCACCCCGATGGTCGACTGGGCGATCATGGCCGCGGGAAGCAGCTTATTGGAGATGTTGCCAATCATGAACGCCTGGTACATGGACGAGGCGCCGAGGATCGGGTAATAGGTCAGCGGTTCAACGACCCAGATCACGCCAAAAACCGCCGCTAGGGCGGCGAAGGCGGCGAGGACACCGGCGAGTTCAATATCGAGCCCGGAGAAGAAGACCAGATAGGTCGGGGCCGCGAGAGAGAAAAAGAGGCCAATGATCATGGTAATCCGGCCCCAGCGCGAGGTGGTCTTGTCGAAGGTTCCGAGCGCCTCGTGGATTTCGGTGGAATTGCTCATGATGTGCTCCTTGAATCCAGTGTGGGCTAGGCACGCGTAGCGAGGTGCGTGATGGCCAATGACAAGATGATGGCGATGCCCAGTGCCCATTCTTTGATCCAGGGCCGGTCCACGCGTTTGGCGAGGAGCATCAGCAGGGTCATGATCACCGCCGAGGAACCGAAGGCGACCACATGGATCCAGGATTTGGGAAGCTCGCCGATGCCGAGCACCATAAAGGCGGCGACCATCGCGGCCCCCGGAACGATCATCATGATGGCGGGGTTGACCTTGCGCAGCGCCGAATCACCGCGTTTGAGCAGCGGGGTGAGCACCAGCGTGGCGATCATCCACATGGCACCGCCAAGGCTCATGGCCGCAAGCGCCAGGCCGAAGACCGCTTGGGTATAGGTGGGGCCACCGAGTTCGGCGCCGGTGGAATTCACCGCGATGGCCGCGGCCGCGGTTTCATAGGATACCGATCCGATCAGACCAATGCGGACCAGCACGGCCGGGGTTCCGAAGACCGTGAGCAAGGCGACCGCCACCATGACTACTGCCAGCGACGGGCCCAAAGCGGAGATGGCGCCTGCATTAAAGCTTCTCTTGATCTCCGCCTGGCTCATTCCTATATGAGGCGCCGCGATTTTGGCGGCCTTCATGTAGATGATGCTCTGGAGCACGATGACCAAGAAAACGCCGACGGCGCAGGCCCAAAGCACCGGCGAATTGGCTACTGCGAGAATATCGGTGGAATTGTTGTCCACCACGGCTGGGAAGTGCATCAGCGGTCTACCCTTCAGCGCATGGTTCACGGCGGTAAGCGAGCGCCGTGTTGAACCAGTTTCATGCCCGATGCACAACTCAGGCACTTCTCGTCGGGGAACCGTTATGCCCGGTAACTGCGCCCCAAGGTTTCCGTACGCGGCGGGGCTCGGGGGTGAATGAGGCTGGCCGAAGTGAGCCCCACCGGTGTCCGAGCGTGCTCCGGGATTCACCGGCCACGAGTGTTCGGAAGACTATGCAATTGTTCGTGGCCTGTCGCCGCGTGCCACTAACCATACTTGGCTTACGTCACATCGAAAACAGTTTTTTCGGGTGTTCTGCCACAGCTCGCAAGCGCAGAATAAATCTCTGACCAGCGATTAAAGGTGTCGGGCTCACTCGGGGGCGGGTCGTGGTCCGTGGTCGCGCGGCGCTATTTTTTCGTATTCGGATCGACGAATACGCGCGGTGCGCCGTCCCACAGGCTGCAGATTTCGTTGTGCGTGCGGCGCATAATGCTTTCCATATTGCGCCGTGCGCCGAGCGCATCCACATGGGAGATGCTTTCGGCAACCGACTGGTGCCAGGCCAGGGCCTCCTCATGCGGGCGTTCGGGCATCAGGCCCAGTTCGGTGCGTCCGCGCAGGATCGCGGCAATGGGGGTGGCCAGATTCGCGAACATTTCATTGCCCGAGGCGGCGAGCACCAGGCAATGAAAGCGGATATCCAGTTCGAGGAAGCGACGCAAATCGCCCTGGCGTCCGTAATGATTCATCTGGGCCGAGATCAGCAGAAGCTCTTTGCGCATCGCTTCGGGGGCAAACTCTGCGGCTAATTCTGCGGCCATCGGCTCCACCGAGATGCGCAGTTCGGTCAGCGAGCGCAGCTGGGCGCCGCGTTGCTCGCTCGCCAGGCGCCAGCGGATGACCTGAGTGTCGTAAGGATTCCACTCTTCGGGCCCCAGAACCCTGATGCCTACGCGTTTGGTGCTGGTGACTAGGCCGCACTGCGCTAGAACGCGCACCGCTTCACGGATCACGGAACGGGAAACCTGGAGCTTTGCCTCCAGCTCGGCGGCCAGGATGATCGATCCGCGCGGGATCTGCCCGTTGACGATTCGGGAGCCGAGGTGCTCAACCACATGAGCGTGCAGACTAGTTGCCATGGCGTCAGTTTAGCCAATATCTGCTGGTCAAGATGCGCTGGCACAGCCGAGGCGAAAAATAAATATGCTTTAAAAAGCGTTCAGGTCTGGGAATCGATGGGTGCGCACGCGTAGAATAGAACCCGTCACATGGCCGTGATGGAGGCCGTGAGTTCCCGGTTTCCAAAAAACGGTACAACTCCCCGGTAACTGATGGAGACTTATTTTTATGCCTGCACAGATTGGTGTCACAGGTCTGGCCGTGATGGGCGCGAACCTCGCCCGCAACTTCGCCCGCAACGGATACACTGTCGCCCTGCACAACCGCTCGGTCGCCAAGACCGATGCCCTGCTAGAGACGCACGGCGATGAAGGTGACTTCATCCGCACCGAATCGCTCGAAGAGCTGGTCGCGAATCTCGAGACCCCGCGCCGCGTGCTGATCATGGTGAAGGCCGGCGGTCCGGTTGATTCGGTCATCGATCAGCTGGTGCCACTGCTCGAAGAGGGCGACATCGTCATCGACGCCGGCAACTCGCACTACACCGACACCCGCCGCCGCGAAGCGGCACTGACCGAAAAGGGTCTGCACTTCGTTGGCGTTGGCGTCTCCGGTGGCGAAGAGGGCGCACTGCTCGGCCCATCGATCATGCCAGGCGGGTCGGCCCAGTCCTACAAGGCTCTGGGCCCGATGCTCGAGAAGATTGCGGCCAAGGCCGACGATGGCGCTCCATGCTGCGCATGGATCTCCACCGACGGTGCCGGCCACTTCGTGAAGATGGTGCACAACGGCATCGAGTACGCCGACATGCAGGTCATCGGCGAAGCCTACGACCTGATGCGCAATGCCGCTGGCATCGAGCCGGCGAAGCAGGCAGAGATCTTCGCCGACTGGAACAAGGGCGAGCTCTCCAGCTTCCTGATCGAGATCACCGCAGAGGTCCTCGGCCACACGGATGCCGCCACCGGCAAGCCACTGGTTGATGTCATCCAGGACTCGGCAGGCCAGAAGGGCACCGGTCGCTGGACCGTGCAGTCCGGCCTGGATATGGGTTCGCCGGTTTCGGCCATCGCCGAATCGGTCTTCGCCCGTTCGCTGTCCTCGCAGCGCGAGATCCGCGCGGTGGGCCAGGAAGTCCTGGCGGCCAACACCACCGAGGTCACCCTGCCGGAGAACTTCATCGAGGATGTGCGCCAGGCGCTGTTCGCCTCGAAGCTCGTCTCCTACGCACAAGGCCTGGACATGCTCACCTCGGCTGCCGGTGAGTACAACTGGGAACTGAAGATGGACGAGATCGCCGGGCTCTGGCGCGAAGGCTGCATCATTCGTGCCGCCCTGCTCAAGGACATCACCGCCGCCTACTCGGCAGATGAGAAGCCGGTCAACCTGCTCTTCGCTCCGGCCTTCGCCGAGGCAATCGCCAAGGCCGTGCCGGCTTGGCGCCGCGTGGTCTCGGTTGCAGTGCAGCTGGGTATCCCAGCGCCGCTGTTCTCCTCCTCGCTTGCCTACTACGATGGCCTGCGCCGCGAGCGTTTGCCGGCAGCGCTGACCCAGGGGCTGCGCGACTACTTCGGCGCGCACACCTACCGACGCGTCGACAAGGAAGGCACCTTCCACACGCAGTGGAGCGGTGACCGCACCGAGGTCGAGGCAGTGGACACCCACTAGTCTTCACGTAAAACGAGCACACCCGCAGATTCTTCTTAGAATCTGCGGGTGTGCTCGTTTAATTGGAGGTCAGTCGGCGAGCAGCAGTTCTGCCGTGGCCAGCAGCCGCACGGCCTCCTGGGGCGCTATGCGCACCAGGGCGAAAGATGCGACCACAAGGCCGGTGATCGCGGTGCTCAGCATGCCCGCGCGCTCCGCACTCGCCTCGGGCAGCGCGCTGGCCACGCCACGGAGTATCGCGGCCTGCAACTCGGCGCGGTATTCGCCGATGATGCGCGAAATCTTCGAGTCCTGGGCCAAAGGTGCGCTGGCGGTATTGATCAACAGGCAGCCATGCGCGGCGGGCAGGGATTCTGGGCGGGCAAAAACGGCGGCGAGCCCCTGCAGGTAGTCGGTGAGCGCCGAGGCCGGAACCTGGTCTGCGAGCAGCGGGAGCAGCCGAGGCCGCACGATTTCTTCGAGGTAGCTGACGACAGCCGCATCGAACAGGCCACGCTTGGAACCGAAGGAATTGTAGATACTCGAGCGGCTGAGTCCCGTGGCGGCTTCGAGCTCGGGCACCGAGGTAGCCTCGAAGCCCTTCGACCAGAAAACCGAGCGAGCATTTTCGATGACTTCCGCGCGGTCGAAAGCTAGTGTTCTTGCCATCACATACCTTTCCACTTTCGGTAACGACCATTCCAGTATATATTGAAATGGTCATTACAAAATAAATTGGGCCACTAAGCCCGTAGGGAGCCCTCCATCATGGTTATTACCGGACTCGTGCTTGGCGCGTTGGCAGCAATCATTCACGTCTACATCTTCTTGATGGAATCCGTGTGGTGGACCACCCCGCGAGCGCGCGCAATTTTTGGAACCAGCGAGGCGGAAGCGAAGGCCACCAAGGAACTGGCCTTCAATCAAGGCTTCTACAACCTGTTCCTCGGAATCGCGGTTTTGCTCGGTGTGGTGCTTTTCCTCATGGGCCAGCCGGTGATCGCAGCCACCTTGGTGCTCACCGGTGCCGGTTCCATGGTGCTTGCCGCCACGGTACTGCTGATCTCCAGTCCGGACAAGGCCTCCGCGGCGCTGAAGCAGGGAGTGCTGCCGCTCCTCGCGGTGATCTTCATGATCCTCGGTCTGGCCCTCTAGGTTATTTCCGTACCCGACAACCGCCCCCAGAAAGGTACTCATCAGGATGAGCGAATTTACCAGTACGCAGATCCAGCTAGCTAGCCGTCCCACCGGCTGGCCAACTGCCGAAAACTTCAACGTCACCACCAGCGCCTTCGGGCCGCTGCGTGCCGGCCAGGTGCGAGTACGCAACGAATTCCTATCCGTTGACCCATATATGCGCGGACGAATGAGCGACGCGCGTTCCTACGTTGCGCCCTACGGGATTGGCGAACGGATCACGGGAGGCGCGATCGGCCGCGTCGTCGAGTCCGCAGCCGAAGAGCTGCCGGTCGGAACGGTGGTGCTCCACCAGCACGGCTGGTCCGATACCGTCCAGGAAGAAGCCTCCAGCTTCAGCCAGGTTCCCGAGATTCCGGGCATGCCCCTGTCATTGCGCCTGCATATCCTTGGGATGACCGGGTTGACCGCCTATGTTGGCCTGACCGAGATTGCCTCGTTGAAGGCCGGGGAGACGGTCTTCATTTCCGGCGCCGCAGGTGCCGTGGGTACCGCGGCCGGACAGATCGCCAAGCTGCTCGGAGCCAAGCGGGTCATCGGTTCTGCCGGCAGCGCCGAGAAGGTCGAATTGCTCACCAGCAAGTACGGCTACGACGCGGCGTTCAACTACAAGGATGGCGATGTGCGCGGCCAACTGGCCGCCGCCGCTCCCGAGGGAATCGACGTGTTCTTCGACAACGTCGGAGGCGAGCATCTCGAAGCGGCGCTAGCTTCCTTCAACGACGGTGGACGCGCCGCACTGTGCGGGGCGATCTCCGGATACAACACCACCGAAAAAGCCGCCGGACCGGACAATATGGCCAACCTGATCACCCGCGGGCTCAAGCTGCAGGGCTTCACCCTCTCCAGCTACCTGCACCTGTCCGGAGAATTCGGGCAGCAAATGGGGGATTGGTTCGCCGCGGGCAAGATCGCCTACGACGAGACCATCGTCGACGGCATCGAGCACACCGTGGATGCGTTCCTGGACATGATGCGCGGCGCCAACACCGGCAAGATGCTGGTGCGGATCTAGCCGCCAGCACCATGAAGTGAGTGCCACTGGGCTCTGCAATGACTTTGCAGAGCCCAGTTGCGCTCCTGCTGTCTCCCGTCGCTGCCAGAGTGCATTGAGAATTTTGCCGACCAAGACCATGCGTGATTCGGTGAGCCAATCCGCGGGCCTGGGGATTCAACCATGCTTGGCGAGGCGAAATTCGCAGGCTTCGGAACTTGGCCGGTCACCGCTCGCCCCGATCGGTGCAAATTGCGGGCGTGCTTAAAAACTCGATTCTCGCAGGCCACCTTGCGGTTCCCGGTGCGCATCGCAACGGAGGCCGCGGAAAGCCGAGAAAGTATCTGGCTCCTACCCCTAGGAGAGCGCCGGAGTGAAGCGTAGAGTGGAAATAGACCGACCGGTCTAATTTGATGCAGTATTTCTTCAAGGGAGAAGAATCATGCGTGTGGCAAGGGACGATGTCGAAGTCAGGATGGAAATTCCCGGCGCGGTGATCCGTCAGCGCAAGGGATTCGGCGACGGGAGCGGATTCGAGTCCATCAGTGGTGAATACTTCACCCTCGCCGCGGGCGTGGACACCACCGCGTTGTTCGAGGGACTGGAAGGCGATCTGTGCCAATGCCCGCATTGGGGCTACGTGCTGCAAGGCCGGATCACCACGACGGATTCCCTGGGCGCTCAGGAAACGGTCGCCGCCCATGATCTCTTCTACTGGCCGTCGGGCCATAACGTGCGCGTCGATGCAGATGCCCAAATCGTCATGTTCAGTCCGGAGCAGCCGCACAGCGAGGTTATCGACCATATGATCAAGAAAGTCGGTGGCTAACCCCTCGTGGACGCACCGTCTGGTCAAATGCACCATCCGACCAAGCAGCTCTTGCTCGATGCGGGGATGCCGATGCTGCTGAAGCAGGGCTACAACGATCTTGGTATCCAGGCACTGCTCGCGGCCACCGGCACGCCGAAAGGCTCCTTCTACCATCATTTCCGGGACAAGGAAGATTTTGCGCTCCAAGTCATCGGGCAGTACATGCGCGGGGTGCACGACGGTCTCGATACATGCCTGACCGATGAGCATCTTGCTCCGCTGGACCGGGTGCGGGCATTCTTCGAGCTGACCCAGCAGAGCTACCGCGAGGAGGGCTATCTGGGCTGTCTCCTGGGAGGTTTGGGCCAGGAACTCTCTGGGGTCAGCGAGGTGTTCCGGCGCAAGATCGATGGGTGCCTGACCCAGATTGCCGAACGCATCGCGGCCTGCCTCCAGCTGGCTATCGAACGCGGCGAGGTTGCGGCCGGGGCCGACCCCCGAATCATGGCGACCCTCTTGGTGGATTGCTGGGAAGGCGCCGCGCTTCGCAGCCGGCTTCGGGGGAATGCCCAGCCGCTGAACGAAATGCTGGACTTCTACTTCACCTCGGCCGTCGGCCGCGGTACGTCGAAGCCCTGAAGTGAACAGTGCCGGAGCATCGCGCGTCCGAGCACTCGCTATTGAAACCGACGCTGGCCGCGCGCTGGCGATAGCGCTCCAAGCCCGGCCGGCTTGTGGGCCCTGGCGGATCATGCTGCGCGGCGCAAACACCGGCAAGATGCTGGTCCGCATTTAATTGTTCTGGCCAGCCACAAGGAGTGCCCACCGGGTTAGGATCGGATCATGTATGGATTGGATTCGACCTCCGGGGCGGTAGCGGAGCTGCTGCTGCTCGCCCCGCTGCTCGCCGTCCTGGTGGCCGCGGTGGGTGCTTTTGTGGCGCTCAGGGCCCTGCGCTTCCGGACAAAAATAAAGAGCGCCGAGCAATGGTGGGTACGCGTGGAAAACGCCGTCAACCATTGCCTGGCCGACAGCACCGTTGAGCAGAACCTGGGCACCACCATGCTTGCGCACCTCCAGGGCCAGGGCGAGCTGCCCGATGGCTTGGACGCGGAGCAGCGCCGCGAGTGGGAGCGGCTGAGCAGATTGCGCTGGAAGGTGCAGCCCGAGGATCTGGCGATGATCCACGACATGGTCAAGGATCTGGCGCTGAGCAAGTCGCGGCGCTTTAGCTCCATGGGAATACGCTTGAATCCGGAGCTGCGCCCCGAGCACGAGACCATGATGCGCCAAGCGCAGCTGGCGCTCAGGATCGACCAGAAGCTGGGGCGCGACAGCGACCCGGAGATCTTGAAGATCTTCACCAGCGAATAGCTAGGGCCGAAGGCTCAGCTGCCGGGCATGGAATGCGAAATGCCGGCTGGGGTAGGCGTAGATCTCGGATAGCGTCATCGATCGGGAGAAAAACGGGTCCCAGCGCTCCGGGAAATCCGCCCGCCGCAAGAGCGCGGCGGGGCTCTCCCGATCCAGCTTCCGCTCCAGGGCATTGATGGTCAGCCACAGCCGGCGCTCCATGCGCCGGTGGTTGAACACCAGCGCCGCCGCGCAGGAGCCGGCGTAGTTGACGGGATGAAACAGCGGGGTTGTGGCGTTCAGCAGCCGGGAGAATCCGGACTGCACCCCGGCCGGGCAGCGCACCAGGACGTGGACCAGCGGGATCAGCGCGCGGACTACCATGTAGCCGAAGACCATGTGGAAGAGCAGCTGCTCATTGCTCCAGCCGGTGCCGATGCTGCTCCGGCGCAGGTCGGCCCGGCTGGCGGTGCGCAGCAAGCGCTGCAGGTTTTGCGCATCCTGCCGGTAGCCCCTAACGATCCGGGACTTATTCTCCTCCATCGCAGTTCACCTCACGCAGAGAACTCGAACCGGCGGGCAACCCACCGAACTTCATTGTAGGCCCGTGCGGATTCGCTCAGCGAAGCATGCGCAACTCGATCATTTGCGGCAGCCCTGGATCTGTTTTTTCGGCCCCATCGAAGGCGAATCCGTTGCGCCGATAAAACGCCGTGGCCCGTGGATTGCCCCGGGCCACCCACAGCACCGCCGGCTCGTCTCCCAGCACCGCGTCCAAGAGCCCCTGCCCGATGCCGCTTCCATGGCATTGGGCCAGCAAGTACAGGCTGTACAGCTGCAGCCGGTCTTCGCCATCCAGTCCCGGCCCGGCGAGCGCGAAACCCACCAGTTCTCCTTGCGACTCGGCCACGACCCGGCGCAGTGCCGGGTTCTGGTCGGCGACCAGACGCCCCCAGAGGGTGCGCCGTGACTCCAGCTGCTCCGGGGTGAAGTAATCGGCCGGCAGCTGGTTGGCGTAGCTTTGCTTCCAGCAGCGGGTATGCAGCTGGGCAAGCGTCTCGACGTCCGCCGGTTCGGGGGCGCGCAGGGTGAAGTCCATGGGCTAGCCGGCGGTGTATTCGGCCAGGTGCTGGCCGGTGAGCGTGCCGGAGCCGGCCAGCTGCGCCGGGGTCCCTTCGAAGACGATGCTGCCGCCGTCGTGGCCGGCGCCCGGGCCCAGGTCGATTACCCAGTCCGCGTGGGCGACCACGGCCAGGTGGTGTTCGATCACGATCACCGTGTTGCCTTCGTCCACCATTTCATCAAGTAATCCCAGCAGCCGGTCCACGTCCGCCATGTGCAGGCCGGTGGTGGGTTCGTCCAGGATGTAGGTTCCCTGCCCCTTGCCCAGGTTGATCGCCAGCTTCAGGCGCTGGCGTTCGCCGCCGGAGAGGGTGTTCAGCGGTTGGCCGAGCTTGACGTAGCCCAGGCCCACCTGGTTCAGCCGTTCGAGCATCGCCTTGGCCTTGGGGACCTTGAGCTGTTCGAACGCTTGTTCGATGCTCAGGTTGAGCACCTCGGCGATGTTCAGCCCGTCCAAGCGGTATTCGAGGACCTTCGCGGTGTAGCGCTTGCCTTCGCAGACCTCGCAGCGCAGTTGCACTCCGGCCATGGTGGCCAGATCGGTGTAGGTGAAGCCCACCCCGTTGCAGTTCGGGCAGGCCCCTTCCGAATTGGCGCTGAACAGCGCCGGCTTGACGGAATTGGCCTTGGCGAAGGCCGCGCGGATCGGATCCAGGATCGAGGTGTAGGTTGCCGGGTTGCTGCGCCGGGAGCCGCGAATGGCGGACTGGTCCACCACCGCGACGTCCTCGCGCTTGGAGATGGTGCTGTGGATGAGCGTGGACTTTCCGGAGCCGGCCACCCCGGTGATCGCGCACAGCACGCCGCGCGGGATGTCCACGTCGATATTCTTCAGGTTGTGCGTGCTGGCCGCGCGGATCTGCAGCCGATCCTTGCCGCTGCGCACATTTTGCTTCATTGGCACCCGGGCGGAGAAGTGCCTGCCGGTCACCGTGTCGCTGGCCAGCAGGCCTTCGAGGTTGCCCGCGTAGCTGATATTGCCGCCGTGCAGCCCGGCGCCGGGGCCGAGGTCGATCACATGGTCGGCGATCTTGATGACCTCGGGCTTGTGCTCGACGACCAGCACCGTATTGCCCTTGTCGCGCAGGTCGCGCAGCAGGTGGTTCATGCGCTGGATATCGTGCGGGTGCAATCCCACCGTGGGTTCGTCGAAGACGTAGGTGACATCGGAAAGCGCGCTGCCCAGATGGCGGATCATCTTCACGCGCTGCGACTCGCCTCCGGAGAGGGTGCCGGCCGGGCGGTCCAGGGAAATGTAGCCCAAGCCGATCTGGATCATGGAGGCGAGAATCGCGCGCAGATTGGCCAGCAGCGGAGCGGCGTCCTCGATCACCAGCTTCACGAGCTCCGCATGCAGGTCGGTAACCTGCATGGCGGTCATCTGGGCGATGCCCAGGCCCGCAATCTTCGAGGCGCGCGCCTTCTCGCTCAATCGCGAACCGTTGCAGGCCGCGCAGGGTGCGGTGGTGGAAATCCGCTCGATCCAATCCCGGATATGCGCCTGCTTGATCTCCCGGCCCGAGTGGATGTAATTGGACTTGATCCGGGTGATCAGCCCGGAGTAGCTCATATTCGCCCCGTTGAGCTTGACCTTGCCCGGCTCCGCGTAGAGCATCCGCTCCAGCATGTCCTTGGGCATGTCCTTGAGCTTCACCTGCAGGTCCGGCTCGGTGCCCGCGGTCAACGTCTGCCAGAGCCAGGAATCCGGGGCGAAGTTCGGGGCCGTGATGGCGCCCTCGGCCAGCGTTTTATCCCAGTCGAGCAGTTCGTCCAGGTCGATGCTCGCCTCCGTGCCAAATCCCTCGCAGGTCGCGCAGGCCCCCTCGCCAAGGTTGAACGAGTACGCTCCGGCCCCACCGGCGCTCGGCGTGGAATAGCGCGAGTAGAGCACGCGCAGCAGCGAGTACGCGTCGGTGGCGGTGCCCACGGTGGAGCGCGAGTTCGCCCCCATGCGCTCTTGATCCACCACGATCGCCGCCGACAGGTTTTCCAGCACCTCGACATCGGGCCGCGGCATCGAGGGCATGAAGGACTGAACGAAGGAGGTGTAGGTTTCGTTGATCAGCCGCTGCGACTCCGCGGCAATGGTGCCGAAGACCAGCGAAGACTTGCCCGAGCCGGAGACTCCGGTAAAAGCGGTGATGCGGCGCTTGGGGATGTCCGCATCCACCCCCTGCAGATTGTTCTCCCGTGCTTGGCGGACGCGGATCAGGTCGTGGGTATCTGCAGGATGCTGGGTCATGAGCTAAATCCTACCCAGTTCCCGCAGCAGCTCCCTGGCCCGGGTGCGCAGTTCCTCGCTCAGATTGTGCAACGGGGCCGGCAGGGCGGAGTCCGAGACCATGCCGAGTTCCCGGGCCAGTCCCGCGATGGCGCGGGCGCTGCCGCCGCAGGCGGTGTAGAACTCCCACAGGCTGGCAAGCTGCCCCGATTCGGCGAGCGCACGCTCATGGTCTGACTCGCTGGCCGGCTTGGAGATCCGCAGCGCCAGCTCCGGCAGGGCTCCGGCGAGCACGCTGTACCACCCGTCGCACCCGGCGGCCAGGCCCGCGGCGGCGACGGCATCTCCCGAAATCCCCAGCGTGACGTCCGCCGGGATCACCGAACGGATGGCTGCGACGTGCTCGCGTGCCGCTTGCGGGTTAGCCGGCAGCGGCGGGATCTTGATCGACGCGACATTTGGCAGGGCGCCAATGCGCGCGTAGAGCTCCAGGCTGAAGCTGAAGTGGGTGGTGCCCGGGTTGTCATAGAGGATTACCGGCAGGGTGCTCGCCGCGCAGACCGCGGCAAACAGGGCGAACACCTCATCTTCGGTCAGCGGCTGATAACTGACCGGCGCCAGGAGCAGTCCTTGGGCCCCGGCCAGCTCGGCCGAACGCACATTCGCCAAGACCTGCGAGGTGCGCAGCGCACCGACGCCCACGTACACCGGCGTTCCGTTGGCGGCAGGCACCGCCAGCTCGGCTGCCCGGGCGCGCTCGCCGGGATCGAGATAGGCGTACATGCCGGTGGAACCGAGCACGGTGATCGAGTCGACGCCGCTGCCAGATAGCCGCTCGATGAGCGCGGTGAAGCGTGGCTCGTCGAGGCTGTCCTCGACCAGGGGAGTGAGCGGGAAGGCGCTGAGCCCGGAAAACATATCGAGGTGCTCCAAGTCATGGGCGGATAGGATGGTGTCTCTCATTAAAGCCGGGGGTAGCGCCGTGGCAGAATATGACGCGGTGCAGGTAACCTGGTGTCCCTCCACGGGCTGGAGCGCTAGCGTTTAACCGTTGTTCGGAGACGGAACGCTGCGTGGATTCGCCAAAGCGCGGGATTCTCTGGACAAAAGGCGAGAGTTGGCGGCATTGAGCCACGTCTCATCCATATGACCTGGCTCATGGTTTCTAAGAACCGAGTGCAGGCCATAACATGGTGGATGCATGTCGTGCGCCACAAAACCCGTGGTCTCGACGCCCCTCAGCTCGTCACACATCATTCGTCACCATGAAAGAAGCACATGAACCTGTTGAAAAAGATCCCACTGCTTGGGTGGATCCTTGTTGCTATCGTCCTGGGTATTCTGCTTGGGCCGGTGATGCCGGTGTGGCTGGGCAGCGCTTTCCTCACCTACAACTCGATCTTCTCGGGATTCCTGAGCTTCATCGTGCCGCTGATCATCTTGGGCCTGGTGATGCCCGCGATCGCCGAGCTGGGCAAGGGTGCCGGTAAGTGGCTCGGCGTGACGGCGCTGATCGCTTACTCCTCCACCGTTCTGGCCGGCCTGCTCGCCTACTTCGTGGGCCGCTGGCTGTTCACCGCCTCGCTCAGCGGCGGCGGCGTGGAAACCCTCGGCGAGGACTCCGGGTCCGGGTTCGAGGCCTACATCTCGCTGGTGACATCCGCCGGCGACGGGGCCACCGAGATCGTTTTGGAACCAGTCATCGGTGTGATGAGCGCGTTGATCCTCGCGTTCGTGATCGGCATCGGCCTGACCGCATTCCGCAGCACCGTGCTCTTCCGCGGTGCCGTCGAATTCCGCACCATCATCGAGATGGTAATCCGCCGCATTATCGTCCCGGCACTGCCGCTGTTCATCTTCGGAATCTTCCTTGACCTCTCGGCCAGCGGCTCGGCCGTGACCGTGGTGACCAAGTTCCTGCTCGTGGCCGTGGTCTCCTTCGCGCTGACCCTTGTGGTGCTGCTGGTCCAGTACACGGTGGCCGGTTCGATGACCGGGCAGAACCCGCTGAAGGCGCTGTGGAATATGCGTGACGCATACTTCACCGCCCTGGGTACCTCCTCTTCGGCGGCCACCATTCCGGTGACCCTCGCCTCGGCGAAGAAGAACGGCGTCTCCGATTCGGTGGCAGGCTTTGTGGTGCCACTGGGTGCAACCATCCACCTCTCCGGCTCGATGGTCAAAATCACCTGCTTCTCCCTGGCCGTGCTGCTGCTCACCGGCGGCAATGTCTCCTTCGGCGCATTCCTGCCATTCATCCTGATGCTCGGTGTCATGATGATCGCCGCTCCTGGCGTTCCCGGCGGTGCCATCGCGGCTGCCGCTGGCCTGCTGGCGCAGATGCTCGGCTTCGGCGAGGTCGAGGTTGGCCTGATGTTCGCCGCCTACATCGCGCTGGACAGCTTCGGCACCGCCACCAACGTGACCGGCGACGGCGCCATCGCGTTGATCATGCACAAGCTCACCCGCGGCAAGCTCGGCGCGCAGGCACAGGATCCTGCCGATGAGCAGGTCGAGGTCATCGCGGGCAGCGGCAAAGAGTCGCACACCTTGGCCGAGTAGCTTTTCGCTGCACCAAAAAGCACCTGGGACCAACGCGTATGCGTTGGTCCCAGGTGCTTTAAGCGTTCAACGGTTGTGCTTGTCGCGGTGGGGCCGCAGAAGTTAAAGGAACGTCGCTACGGGCTGGGGATGAGGACATTGTCGTCAATCCTGATCCATCCTTCGGATTCCAGCGCCCGCGTGTCAGAGTCATCCCTGACGAGGGAAGCCGCCCTGTTGCTGGGTGGAGCCGACGCGGTCACTATCACGTCGGTTGCTCCCAGCGAACCACAGCCGGAAAACCAATGGGGATCTGCGTCTGGGGGAACAACGATGATGCATCCGATCGAGGAATCAGCTGACCTCGCAGCGAAATAGCGTACCTGTTCGTGGGTAGTCAGGAGCCTTGAACTTTCCCGGTCAATGGTGTCTCCCAAATCAATCGCTGCGGGAAGTGCATCCTCGGAAGCGAATTGTTCCTCCAGTGCCTGAAGTCCGCTATGCCCGGAGCACGCGGTGAGGGCCAGTACCCCACCGATGCCAATGACTGCTGCAGAAATCGTACGCATACGCATTCTCGAACCTTCCGGGTGGACGTTAACGAAAGGCTACCTCAGTAAAAGGATTCAGGTCCCGCGGCTAACATTCGTTGCTCAGCTTTCATACGCAGATTGGGCAAGCAGGGCGGTAGGTTTGGAGCATGACACCGATTCGCAGAGCCGTGTACGGAATTTCGGTAGGTACGCTCGCAGCATTTTTGACTGGATGCACAGTTGACAGCCTGATCTGGGGAAACGATGGGGCCGAGGTGATTCGAACGACCGAGCAGCTTGTGAGCGATTTGGCATCGGGCGAAACATCAGGCACTGTCTGCGAGGATTCCGTTGCGGATCTCGGTGCGCCCAGCGATTGGTCGGGGCTTTCCGCTGGCGAGCCGGAGGAGTTCTTCGCGGGGCATTGGGTTGATCAAGTGGCGCTCGACCCTCAGTGGAGCATCAATCTAGAGGGTCTTCCCGAAGGAGCAGTGCCCGGCACCGACTATCCGGGAGACGTCTTTTATCGCGAAACCGACGATGGGTTATGCGTGATCGACGTGTCTTGGTCGACGCTAATTTCCGTAAACTGAGCAGCTAGGCAGCTGCGCGGAAGCTCGTCTACCGTCCGGTGTCCCGGCCACTGAAGGTGGTTGGTCTCAAATGCCGCTTCGGCTGCCTGCTAGCGAAACGCCTTCAGGGGCCAGATCGGGCAGTCCACTGGTTGCCATAACTTGCCGGCGCTTGTTCGAAAAGCAGGTTAAATGCCGGTGGCCCGGTGCCTTGGCACAGCAATTGCTATGCCAAGGCACCGGGCCACCGCAGGGGTCTCAGCGGGGGACTAGATCCACATCGCCGGGTCGATATACTCCGCCGGATCCACCGCGGGCTTATGCTCGTCTGGCTTGCGCGGTCGGTTCTGCGCCGGAATTCCGGTGACGATCGAACCTGCCGGTGCGTCCTTGACCACCACCGCGTTCGCGCCAACGGCCGAGTCGGCGCCGATGGTGATCGGGCCCAGGATCTTGGCGCCGGCACCGATGACCACGCGGTCTTCGATGGTCGGGTGGCGTTTGGTCTTGGCCAGCGACCGGCCGCCTAGGGTCACTCCGTGATAAAGCATCACGTCGTCGCCGATCTCGGCGGTTTCGCCGATGACGATTCCCATGCCGTGGTCGATGAAGAAGCGCCGCCCAATCGTGGCACCGGGGTGGATCTCGATGCCGGTGATTGCACGGTTCGCCTGCGAGAGCAGCCTGGCCGGCCAGCGTAGCGAGGGGTTCTGCCACATCTTATGCGCCAGCCGGTGGATCCAGATGGCATGCAATCCTGAATACACGAAGAAGTTCTCGGTATCGCTGCGTGCTGCCGGGTCATGGGAGCGGGCGTTGGCGAGGTCTTCACGTAACCGGGAGAAAAAACTCATATAAACAACCTTAGTGCGTGCTGCATGCTGAGGTGCCGCTGAATTGGGCACATGACAAATCGGCGCAAACCGCACCGCGGACCTATTAAGATCCAACGACGGGTCACGCCGATTTATTCGCGAAGAAAGAAACTATTTCTTAGCCGCGGATGTCATCGAAGAGCAGGGTGGAGATGTAGCGCTCGCCAAAGTCGGGGATCACGGTGACGATCTGCTTGCCGGCGTTCTCTTCGCGGGCCGCGATCTGCAGGGCGCCCCAGACGGCGGCACCGGCGGAAATGCCGCCGAGGATGCCTTCCTTAACGCCCAGGTCACGTGCCACCGAGACCGAATCCTCGATCGAGGCGTCGAGCACCTCGTCATACAGGTCGGTGTCGAGCACCTCGGGGATGAAGTTCGCGCCCAGACCCTGGATCTTGTGCGGGCCTGGCTTGCCGCCGTTGAGGATTGGTGAATCCTTTGGCTCGACCGCAACGATCTTGAGGTTGGGGTTCTTTTCCTTCAGGTAGCGGCCCGCACCAGTGATGGTGCCACCGGTACCGATGCCGGCCACGAGCACATCGATCTTGCCATCGGTATCTGCCCAGATCTCCGGGCCGGTGGTGTCCGCGTGCACCTGTGGGTTCGCGGTGTTCGCGAACTGCTGGGCCCAGATGGCGTTCTCCGAGGTGGCCACGATTTCCTTGGCCTTTTCTACCGCACCGCGCATGCCGTCGGCACCCGGGGTCAGCACGATCTCGGCACCGTAGGCGCGCAGCATCACGCGACGCTCGGTGGACATGGTCTCCGGCATGGTCAGGATGACCTTGTAGCCGCGGGCCGCGCCAACCATGGCCAGTGCGATGCCGGTGTTGCCGCTGGTGCCTTCAACGATGGTGCCGCCTGGCTTCAAGTCGCCAGACTTTTCGGCGGCATCGACGATGGCTACGCCGATGCGGTCCTTGACCGAGTTGGCTGGATTGTAGAACTCCAGCTTCACCGCGACGCTGCCTGGCAGCCCTTCACCTAAGCGGTTGAGCTTCACCAGGGGGGTGTTTCCGATGATCTCGGTGACATTGTTGTAGATCTTGCCCATGTATACGCAATCCTTACGTGACTCGATGCAGGCCGCTGATGCCCGGCGAGGGTGGTTGGAGAACGCCGTGAATACGGCGTTTCGTCCTTAAAGTTTCACTGCTAACCCTAATCGGCTCGCTCGCCGCTTAGCTCTCGTTAAGCCATTGGGCGTAATATTTCCTGACTTTTGCGAGCTTCGGGTCAATAATGACTCGGCAATACCCGACTTCTTGGTTCTCCGAGTAGTAATCTTGGTGCACTTGCTCGGCTGGGTAGAAATCTTTCGACTCCTCGATAGTCGTCACGATCGGGTCCGGGTAGAGTGCCGCGTACTTTTGCATGCTCGCCTCGAAGACCTCGCGCTGGCTTTCATCCAACGGGAACATCGCCGAACGATACTGCGTGCCCACGTCATAGCCTTGGCGGTTGAGCGTCGTCGGGTCGTGCACGGTGAAGAACATGTCCAGGATGACTTCGGCGGGAACCACCTGTGCATCAAAGATGACCGCAACCACCTCGGCGTGGCCGGAGGTGCCGGAACACACCTGCCGGTAATCCGGATTGCTGGTATGTCCGCCCTGGTACCCGGAGAGCACCGCGTGCACGCCACGGGTGCGCTGGTACACGGCGTCGAGGCACCAAAAGCAGCCTCCGGCAAGGACAAAGGTCGTCAGTTCGGTGTCCGCCACGGTCATTCGGGCGGAGAAACGATGGGGCGTGTCTAATCTGAGAATACTCACAGAGTCCATAACGTCGCGGCGTTGCATTATGTTCCTGAGCGGGCTGCACCGCGTAGGGTGGAAGCATGCAGAGCAAGGCTAATACCCCGCAGGATCCGGAGCAGAAGAACCCTGCTTCCCCGTCCGCCAACCTATCTTCCGTGAGCGATGAAGCGGCAGAGAACGTCGAGGCCGACGCGAGAACCGGTGCCACGACCCTGGGCGAAGTGCTTGAGGCCGCGGAAGAGCTGTGGCCGCAGTCGCTGGCCGAAGATTGGGATGCCGTAGGCCTGGTCACCGGCCGCAC
Organism: Arthrobacter sp. MYb224; assembly: GCF_002975455.1. Classification (NCBI taxonomy): domain Bacteria; kingdom Bacillati; phylum Actinomycetota; class Actinomycetes; order Micrococcales; family Micrococcaceae; genus Arthrobacter; species Arthrobacter sp. MYb224. The sequence continues at coordinate 60,834 of NZ_PCPU01000001.1, forward strand.
CACCGCCAAGGTGAAGAAGATCGTCCTGGCGGTGGACCCGACCTTGGAAGTCATCAACGATGCGATTGCACGCGACGCCGATCTGCTGATCACCCACCACCCGCTGTTATTGCGCGGAGTGACCCAGGTGGCGGGCACCAGCTTCAAGGGCGAGGCAATTCACCGGCTGATCGAAACAGGCACCGCCTTGTTGACCGCCCACACCAACGCCGACAATGCGATCGGTGGCGTGAATGACGCCCTCGCCGACGCCTTCGGCCTCACAGACTGCGTGCCGCTGGTCGAAACCAAGGACGGCCTGCCCGAAGAGGGGCTGGGACGAGTTGGCTACCTCGACAAGCCAATGAAGCTCGTGGACTTCGCCGAACGCGTGTATACCGTGCTGCCAGCGGTAGCCGGTGGCGTCCGCGTCGCCGGGGAGCGTCTGGGCATCGTCCGCAAGGTCGCCCTGTGCGGCGGGGCCGGAGATTCCCTCTTCGACGCGGTGCGCGCGCACAAGGCCGATGTCTACGTCACCGCGGATTTGCGCCACCACCCGGCCAGCGAAGCCCGTGAATCTGCCGATGGGGGACACCCTTTCCTCATCGATGTGTCGCATTTTGCCTCCGAATGGGTCTGGCTTTCGGCCGGGGCCCGGGCGCTGCAGAACGTCTTGCAGGATCTGGGCCATGAGGTGGAGATCGAGGTGTCGCAGATAAACTCCGACCCTTGGGACTTCGTGCTCACCCCGTAGCGATGCTGCATCATCTCGAACTCTGGGTGGCCGACCTGCGTGCCAGCACCAGCTCATTGGGCTGGCTGTTGCTGCGCCTGGGATTCGACGTCGAGTCCACGTGGGCCAGCGGCGTCAGCTATCGACAGCAGGACTTCTACATCGTGCTCGAATCCGGGCCGGACGTGATCGATGCGCCGCATCAACGGTGCGCCCCGGGAATGAACCATCTCGCGTTCCATGCCGGAAGCCGCGCGCAGGTCGATGAGCTGACCGCCGAGGCGCTCGAGCACGGCTTCTCCCTGCTGTTCCCCGCGGAGCATCCGCACGCCGGGGGAGCCGAGCACTACGCCGCGTACCTGGCGGACGCCGCCGGTTTCGAGATCGAGCTGGTAGCCCAAAGGGATTAAACAGTTTTGGTCGGTAACCCCTGAAAGGTTACCGACCAAAACTATTTCCTGGCGGTCAATTGCCTAGGTTGCGAGCTCTTCGTGCAAGCTGGCTTTCCTACTTGCAGCTCAATGCATCGTAGGAAACTTCCTTGGCGACTTCAGCTGTACCGTGGGTTGCTTTCACGGTGACGCTGCCAGCCTCCAAAGGTGCTTTTCCTGCGTTGAGCGGAGCCGAAGCGGACTTGCCCGGTCCCACATTATTCATCTTCTTGTTTCCGAATTCGCTGGAAACCTGCAGGGTAATCGGCGAATCCTCATTGTTCGTCGCGTTGACGTTAAGCATCGTGTTCTTGCCGATGCATCGGCTCGAAACGCTCAGCTCCACATCGATCGCTTCCTCAACCACGGGAACCTCGACGCCAGCCTCGGTAACCCACTTGGTTCCGGAATCGTTTTTGGTCACGGTGAAGCTGTCATAGACCTCTCCGATGGCCAGATCGGTGGTGGACGATGCGGTCTTTTCAGCCAAATAAGACTTGTAGGTCAAAGTATCCTCGGCGACATCGATCACCTGATAGGTAGTGAAGTCCTCGCCGCGCTTCACCTGCGTGGCATTGTTCTGCGTCCAGACGTTGTCGTTCTCGTCGGCCAAATCGTAGTGCTTAGCGCCAGAGTTCGACACGATGTACACCGGACCATCGGTGACACCAGCGAAATCGGTGACGTTGTCATTGTTGTAGCCACGTGAGTAAACGTGGTCGTGACCCATCTGGACGAGATCGATGTTGTGCTTCTGGAAGACGGGAACCCATTCCTCTCGAAGCACCGGCTCATTGCGGCCCGCCGAAGCCGAATAGACCGGCTGGTGGAAGGTGACAACATTCCACTTGGATTTGCTGTTTTCCAGGATGTGATCCATCCACGCGGCTTGGAACTGCACCCAGAGGGTGGAGATTTTACTTGCCGGGCAGTCGTCCCCGGAGCAGGCGGGCAGGCTATCCGGAGTGAGGAAGCCCGCGTCGCGAGTAGCGTTTACGGTGATGAACCGCACGCCTTGATAATCGGTGAAGTACACGGTTTCTTCGGCGAAAGTGGTCCAGTGCTCAAAGAGTGCGCGGTACTGCGCGGCAGCGGCCGTATCGCCAATGGTGAGCTTGGCAAGCGCGCCAGCGGTTTCCACCGACGGGTTGTTCCGTGGGTATTCAAAGTTGGCTTTCCAGGCGGAGAGTTTGTTATCCCCGGAGTATTCGTGGTTGCCCGGTGCCGCCATCACGTTAGCTGTGGCGGCGGACTGCTCCATGCCCTTAAACCAGTTGTCCCATTCGTTCTCATTGCTGCCGGTGTTGATGAGATCACCGGCGTGAACCGATCCGACGGCGTCGGGGGCGGTCTCCTGGGCTTGAGCGACGACCTTTGGCCACGTGGTGTCGAGGCCGATCTGCGCATCACCGTAATAAATATATTGGAAATCGGTGACCGCGGTGTCTGCCGTGGTGAAGGAGTTCCATTCGCTGGTGTTGGAGCCGTTGGCCACACGGTAGGAGTAGCTCGTTCCAGGCTTGAGATCCTTGAGCTCGGCAGAGAAGTGCGGCAGCGGATTACCGTTAACCGGGTCGATGAATTCTGCAGCTGCGGTGAGCACGTCGTCGCCTGAGGTCTCGCGGAATTCGACAGTTCCGTTCGCGGCGCCGGCGCTGCCGGCCATCCAAGAAACGTACTGGGACCTATCCGGGGTCTCCGTTGGCGTCAGGATGACCCGCGAGATCGTGTCGATATCCTCGGTGACGTTGAGGCTCAGCTCGGGAACGTCCAGATAGATGTCGGAGCTGCCAGCGCGGTCATTATGCAGACTAATCGCGACCGTGTTGACCCCGTCAACAAGTACATCTGCTGGAACTTCGAAGCTGCTCGATACGGGATTACCGTTGCTGGCACCGGCGTATTCTTGATTGCTTTCGCCGGTGAGCCGGTCATCGAGGAATCCTGCCACCTTGGTGCCGTTGATCCACATGACCAAGGCGTCATCGTAAACTACCTCGCCGGTGACGGTCAGGAAATCATCCGCGCCGCCTTCAGGCAATTCGAACTGGGTTCGGAAGAAATATGCCGGGGTAGCGGTGCCGGTTTGTCCGCCGAGGTAATGGTTCAGCAGTGTCTTCGGAGTGTAGGGGCCGACGGCACCCAAAGAACCATGCTTTGCGCCAAAACTGCCCGTCGCGCTTTTCCAGGTGCTATCGTCGAAATCGGTTGCAGTCCAGACATCCAGATTCGGCTGTCCTGCGGCAGGATCGGTGCCATCGTCGAGATATTTCCATTGAGTGCTTTCGGCCGAAACTACCACCGAATATTCCGATTCCGCAGTTGAATCGATGGGTGCTGCTTGCGCTGGGACGAGTGTGCTTCCCAGCAGAGCTATCACTGCTGCGGCCACCGAGCCGCGGCGTAGCCACGGTGTGGCATTCATCATTGGAGACATGTCTACCTTCAGGCTGTGAGCGTGTGGTCCGGCAGAGAATTTCGCCGATGGACCCAGCTAACGCCAAGATAATGTCTCGAAAGAGAACAGCAGGTGAACCTGTGATTCCTAGAATCGAGGCAGGGTGTCGAAACCTCCCCCTGCCAACGATGGTGCTATGCGCGTGGCGATCACCAACTGTGGTCCAAATGCAGCACCAGAGGAGGGCGACCTGTCGCCAGGACGTGTTCTGCGAATGCGGATTTCCAGCGTCTCTGCTTCGAATCCTCGGCAGCCGTTCAGCAGAGGCAATGATTCGGCGGGACATATCGCCCATCCGTGCCCCTAGCGGCGATGGCGATCAAACGGAACGGCTATTTTGCGGTGGTGAACTGGTGATCCGCGGAAAGCAGGATGTTCAGCGCGAGGCCCTTTTTGTCTTCGACCAGGCTCGCTTCCCATTTGGTCTTGGCCAGGGCGAGCAGTTCCTCCGGGTTCTGCGGGGCAACGGGCTGCTCCACCAAGAAGCGCGCGACCTCGCCACGGGTGTGCTTGGCGAAATGCGAAACCACCTTCGGGACGCCATTGCGCAGCTGGAACACATTCACCGCAACGCAATTGCCATTGCTCGGTTTGTACGCGGCGGCGTAGGTGCTGGAGCGTGCATCCACGATCAGCTGCCCGGCGGCGACCTCGTCGAGCACCGGCGTGAGCCGCTTCTTCCACCAGCTGGCCAGCTTGCCCAGCGGTTCGAGCTTCGCCGACATGGACAACCGGTAGGGCGGAATCCGGTCCGCAAAGCGCACGGCACCCCAGAGGGCGGAAACCACAATGATCGATTCGTCGGCGCGCCGCTGCGCGGGCTCATCCAGCGAAGCATAATTCAGGGCTTCGAAGAGCACTCCGGAGTAGATGTCGTGCGCCCGGGCGGAAGGTTCGGTATGCAGATTAATATTGCGGGCTACCTCTTTGGCCAGCGACGCTCCCACGCCAAGAACTTCCATGGCATCTTCGCGAGCCGATACTTCCGCGAGAGCCGACAGGACCTGACCGCGTTCGGCGACGAGCTCCGGGAAGGAGAGGTCTTCGATTTCAAACACAGCGCCTTCGGCGTGGGCGGTCTTGCCTTCGGAAGGCGGCAACAAAATAAGCACGCCTTCCAGCTTATCGGAGATCAACCTCCGTTTCTTTCAGGGGCGCCGGCATCTGGCGAATCCGGGGCATGTGCCAAACGGGAACCGCTGGCTACGCTGGGAGCACAAACCTGCAAGCAGTCACCACAGTGAGGAAAGAGCATGCCCGAATCACCGGAAACCGCAATGCCCGCCAACGCCGAGCGGGACTATGACTTGATCGTGCTCGGGGCCGGACCGGCCGGCGAGAACGTCGCCGACTACGCAACCAAACGCGGATTGCGTGTGGCCATCGTCGAATCCGAACTGGTCGGCGGAGAATGCTCCTACTGGGCGTGCATGCCGTCCAAGGCCCTTTTGCGCAGCGGACACGCGCTGCGTGCGGCACGCCGGCTGCCCGGTGCCCGCGAGGCGATCACCGGCGGCCTCGATGTCGAAGCGGTCCTCGCCCGGCGCGATTCATTCACCAGCAATTGGAGCGACGCAGGTCAGGTCGACTGGCTGGCCTCGGCGGGGATCGAGCTGATCCGCGGCCATGGTTCTCTGGCCGCCCCCGGCCTCGTGCAGGTCGGGGACAGGCAGTACTCGGCTTGTGCCGTCGCCCTGGCCACCGGATCCGTCCCGGTGCTGCCCGCTATACCCGGGTTGGCCGAAGCTAATCCGTGGGGCACCCGGGAAGCGACGGCAACGGCGCAGGTGCCGCCGCGTTTGATCATCATCGGCGGAGGCGTGGCGGGCACCGAGCTTGCCTTCGCCTTCTCCAGCCTCGGCTCCGAGGTCACGATGCTCTCCCGCGGGGCCTTATTGAGCCGCGAAGAGCCTTTCGCCGGTGAGCTGGTCTCGGCGGCCCTGAGCGGCGAAGGCGTGCAGGTGCGCTTTGGCGACACGCCGGTGCGCGTGGCGCGAGACGGGCAAGGAATCGTGAGCGTCCACTTGGAGGACGGCACCCAGCTTCGGGCCGAGGAGCTGCTGGTATCAACCGGCAGGCGGCCGAACACGAAAGGCCTCGGTCTGGAAGCGCTGGGCCTGGACCCGCACGGTGCGTTGAGTGTCGATGACACGATGCGCGTGGCCGGCACCGATTGGCTGTACGCCGTGGGCGACGTCAATTCGCGTTCGCTGCTGACCCATCAAGGGAAATATCAGGGGCGGGCCGCGGCGGAGGCGATCGCCGCGCGGCTGGAGGGCGCACCGGTTTCGGGCGAACCCTGGGCGAAGCATGCCGCGACGGCCGATCATGCGGCGGTGCCGCGCGTGGTTTTCAGCGACCCGGAGGTTGCGGCCGTCGGGCTGACCGAACACGAGGCGCGCGGCAAGGGGCTGGATATCCGGGTGGTCGAGCTGGATCTGGGCGCCGTGGCGGGAGCCAGCCTGCACGCGGACGCTACCGCGGGGCGGGCGAAGCTGGTCGTCGAGCAGACGCGCCAGGTGGTCATCGGTGCGACCTTTGTCGGGCAGGATGTCTCCGAGCTGCTGCATGCGGCAACGATCGCGATCGTCGGTGAGGTGAGCATGAACCGGTTATGGCATGCGGTCCCGGCCTACCCGACCGTGAGCGAAATCTGGCTGCGGCTGCTGGAGGGGTACCACTATCCGGCCATCACTGTGGCCAGCGGCTCATAGCCGATGTCGGCGCGCGCAAATTCGCGGGGCTAGAATGGTTAACGAATGGGATGACTAGGCGATCGCGTGCCGTGCAAACGGGCCGAGGAACGTCCGGGCTCCACAGAACAGGGTGGTGGGTAACGCCCACTCGGGGCAACCCGCAGGCTAGTGCCACAGAAAATAGACCGCCAGGCTACCTGGTAAGGGTGAAACGGTGGTGTAAGAGACCACCAGCGTCCCGGGTGACCGGGACGGCTTGGTAAACCCCACTCGGAGCAAGGTCAGACAGACTGCGTTATGAGGGCTGTTCGCCCCATGCAGTCGGGTGGACCGCTAGAGGCTGTCGGCAACGGCAGTCGTAGATAGATGATCGTCACCGCGCAAGCGGACAGAACCCGGCGTATCGGTCATCCCATTCACCATCCGCTCACCTCGGGTGAGATGATTCACAGGCGTCCAGCCCCGCAACCGGGGCGCACCGTCTAGAATGGATACGTACTTGCGGGGATGATCCTGTTACCCCGCGCCACCGCAAAAGCAATGGTGCTTCTCACGGTGCCAACCGACTTTATGGATCTGTAAGTCGGCTGAATTGGAAGGATTTTCTGTGACCCAGCAGTCTGTCGTTGCCCAGGAAGAATGGAGCGGGCGCGAAGAGCTCGCCGAGGCCATGATTCCGCTGATCGGACGTCTTTACCGCAAGAACAATGTGGTGACCTCCATCTACGGGCGCAAGTTGATCAACCAGTCCGCAATTGACATCATCAAGGCCCACCGCGTCGTGCGCCGGATCGATGGCAAGGAACTGGCCTTGACGACCACCATGCCCCTCCTTGAAACAATTGAGACCTTGAACCTCGGTTCGGTTTCCGTTGACTTGGGGCGCCTGAACAAGAAGTTCATCGAATCTGGTTCGCAGGACCTGAACGCATTCTTGACCGCAGAACTCGGCGACAAGGTCGGCCAGGCCGGCGCTTCGGACGTTGAGCCACAGGACGTAGTCCTCTACGGCTTCGGGCGCATCGGCCGCCTGCTTGCCCGCATTCTCATCGAGCGCGGCGGCTACGGCCTGCGCCTGCGGGCCATCGTGGTGCGCAAGGGCTCGGATGATGACATCATCAAGCGCGCTTCGCTGCTGCGCCGCGACTCGGTGCACGGCCGTTTCGACGGTTCGATCACCGTTGACGAAGCCAGTAGCACCATCCAGGCCAACGGAACGCTGATCAAGGTCATCTACTCGAACGACCCAACCACCGTTGACTACACCGAGTACGGCATCAACAATGCCATCGTGGTGGACAACACCGGTCGTTGGCGCGACGAGGCTGGCCTGTCCCAGCACCTGCAGGCCAAGGGCGTCGCCCGGGTCCTGCTCACCGCACCGGGCAAGGGCGATTTGAAGAACATCGTGCACGGCATCAACGATTCCTGGATTACCGCCGAGGACAAGATCGTCACCGCCGCCTCGTGCACCACCAACGCCATCACCCCGGTGCTGAAGGCCCTGAACGACAAGTTCGGCGTTATCCACGGGCACGTCGAAACCGTTCACTCGTTCACCAACGACCAGAACCTGATCGACAACTTCCACAAGGGCGAGCGCCGCGGCCGTTCGGCGGCCCTGAACATGGTCATCACCGAGACCGGAGCCGCCAAGGCAGTGGCCAAGGCCCTCCCGGAGCTGGAAGGCAAGCTGACCGGCAACGCCATCCGCGTACCGACCCCGGATGTTTCCATGGCGATCCTGAATCTGAACCTGGAGAACGGGACCACCAAGGAGGAGCTGAACGCTTACCTGCGTGAAGCTTCGCTGACCTCCAGCCTGCACCGCCAGATCGACTACATCGATTCCCCTGAGGTCGTTTCCTCGGACTTCGTCGGCTCACGCCGCGCGGGTATCGTTGATGGTTTGGCCACCATCGTTTCGGATAAGAACGCCATCGTTTACGTGTGGTACGACAACGAATTCGGCTACTCCTGCCAGGTTGTCCGCGTGATTGAATCAATCGCAGGCACCCACCCGGTAGCAGTTCCAGCAGTGCAGGCACAGGCAGCTAACGCCTAAGTCGCCAGCGCGCAGCTGCGAAGCCCCGATCCTTCGGTAAGGATCGGGGCTTCGCCCTTTAATGCGGCTGCCGAAGAGAAGTTGCTATTGTTCGGTGCATGCCATCAAGAATCCGGACCGGTGATCGAGTAACCCCTTTACGCGCCGGCGCGCTGCTGGCCGCCGCACTTTTCGCGCTGTGCGCGTGCAGCTCTAGCGAAGGGGCCAGTTCCCTGAGCTTGGGGTGGCTTCAGGAAACGGAAAATAGCGTACGCTAAGGCTGCCTGGTGGGGCGCAAGCGTCTGAATTTGCCGGTGCCTGGTCTGGCGTTGTTGCGCCAGGTGTAGTCGCCGGTGAGGTTGATGTGTTCCCAGCCCAGGGGTGAGAGGTATTGCAGGAGCGCGTCGTCGAATTCCGGATCGTAGCTGCCGACCGCGTTTGTGGCTCGTTCGAGGTAGACAGTGTTCCAGAGTACGATGTCGGCGGTGAGAAGATTGAGTCCGGAGGCGCGGTAACGTTGTTGCTCGAATCCGCGATCCCGAATTTCATCGAGCCGGTTGAAGAACACGGCCCTGGCGAGGGCGTTGCACGCTTCTTCCTTGTTCAGCCCGGCAGTGACCCGCCGGCGTAGTTCGACGCTCTGGAACCAGTCCAGGATAAACAGGGTGCGTTCGATCCGTCCCAGTTCGCGCAGAGCCACGGCCAGGCCGTTTTGGCGTGGTTAGCTGCCAAGCTTGCGCAGCATCGGTGAAGCGGTCACAGTGCCTTGTTTGATGGAGGTGGACAACCGCAGGATCTCGTTCCAATGGGCCCGGATCGCCTGGGTATTGAGTGGGCCACCGATTAGTGACTTGAGTGCATCGTAGGCGGTGTCCGATTTGGGGATGTATAGCTTGGTCTCGCCGAGGTCGCGGATGCCTGGGGCGAAGCGGAATCCGAGCAGGTGCATCAGACCGAACACATGGTCGGTGAACCCGTTCGTATCCGTGTAGTGCTCCTCGATGCGCAGATCCGAATCGTGATGGAGAAGGCCGTCAAGGACATAGGTCGAGTCGCGGACGCCGACGTTGACGACCTTGGCGCTGAAGGGCAAGTACTGGTCCGAGATGTGGGTGTAGAACATCCGCCCCGGCTCTATACCGTATTTGGGAGTCACATGGCCGGTGCTTTGGGCCCTCCCGCCGGCCTTGAAACGCTGGCCGTCCGAGGACGAGGTGGTGCCATCGCCCCAGTACCCCGCGAGGGGTTGGCGGGATTGGGCATTGACCAGTTTGGCCAGTGCGGTGGAGTAGGTTTCGTCCCGGATGTGCCATGCCTGAAGCCAGGACAATTTGACATAGGTGGTTCCGGGGCAGGATTCGGCCATCTTGATCAGCACAAGGTTGATCCCGCCGGCCAGGATTGTTGTCAGCAAGAGCTTCTTATCCTTCGCCGTGTCGCCGGTCTTCAGGTGGGTGAAGTCGCGGGTGAACCCGATCCATTCATCCACCTCCATGAGCATGTCGGTGATCTTCACGCGCGGCAGCTGTCAGCTCGATTAGTGTCTGCGCCGCGTCGGGGACAGCAGCATCGAGCGGGGTGATCTTCAACCCGGAGGCGCTGATGACGGCATCGGGCAGACCGCCGCTCCCGGCCAGGTCGTCAAACCATTGCCAGTTGCTGCTCCAGCAGTGAAAGCCTGTCGTGCAGGTACTGATCGCAATCGGTATCCAACGCCAACGGCAAGGCCCCGGATGCCTTCAGTTCGGTGAACTTCTCTGCCGGAACGAAGTACTCCTCGAATTCCTTGAATTGGCGTGATCCCTGCACCCAGACATCGCCGGAACGCAGAGCGTTCTTCAGCTCCGACAGTGCACATAGCTCGTAGTATCGCCGGTCAATTCCGTCATCGGTGACAACCAGTTTTGCCCAGCGAGGTTTGATGAATCCGGTCGGCGCATCCACCGGCACCTTGCGGGCATTGTCCTAGTTCATGGCCCGCGATACCTCGATGGCCTTGAACACGTTCTTGGCGGCAGGGGCTGCCCTGAGTTTGAGCACGGCCAGGAGTTCGGGGGGTGTAGCGGCGCACCGTTGCATAGCTTTCGCCGATGTGGTGCAGGAAATCAAAATTCCCGGGGTGGGCAAGCATCAGCGCCTCGTCAACACTGGCCGTGAAAGCCTCCCAAGAAATGACTTTCTCGATCGCGGCGTACGGGTCGGTGCCGTTTTCCTTGGCGTCCAGCAGCACTTTGCCAATGCGCCCGTAGAGGCGGACCTTGTCGTTGATCGCCTTGCCGGAGGCCTGGAATTGTTGCTGGTGTCGGTTTCTGGCTGTATTGAAGATCTTGCCGATGATGCGGTCGTGCAGGTCGATGTTTTCATCGATGACGGTGGCCGTGCTCTCCGTGGCCACAGCCCCCAACGTCGCATAACGGCGTTGTGGTTCGAACTTGGCCAGCTCGGACGGCGTCATCTGCCCTCCCTCGCGGGCGATCTTGAGCAGGCGGTTCTGGTGAACCTGACGTTCGATGCCGGCGGACAGGTCCAGCGCCTGCCAGGCTTTCAAGCGCCCAATATGTTCGAGCATGTGCCGCGAGTTCGGCTTGACAGGTGATTGGCGCAACCAGGCAAGCCGGGTGAATTTCCCTCTTCCCGGCGTTTGAGCAGATCGTCCAAACTTCGCCGGTGGTCATTGGACAGAGAATCCGTTAAGGTGGCGTAGATGCGGCGGTTGGCCTGTGTGATGGCTTCGTCACAGATGCGTTCGATGACGTCCAGGGCTGGGGAATCACGACGTACTGTCGGCGTAGGGCTCCGAGCACGCTGCCGGCCAGCACGCTGCCCTTGTCGGACTGCACGGCCAGCTCCGTGGCCGAAGGCAGAGCCTTGCGGAAGACAGTCAGGCCAAAAGGCTTCACGTCGAGGTAGGTTCGCAGTTCGAGCAGATGCTCGCGGCGTGTTTCCTCCCGTGCGGCATAGTCTGGCCAACAGATTGGGCTGATGCCGAGTTGCGCGCCAATCCAGTGCAACAACGCTGTGGGAACATCTGTCTTGGCCGATAGACCTTGTCCGGGGAAACGCAGTAATACAACTATACAGCAACAACTAAACGGTTCGCTTCACCGCATCTCTGGCGGATCATTGCCAGATCGGATTCGCTGAATGCGTACCGGCGAATCTACTCATCTTCATCATCGGGCAATGCGAGCAGACTTTCGCGCTCAATAGCAGACAGGATTGAACGCCGCGGCAATGGTGTTCCTCTCGATAACGAAGGAAAAAAGAGAATCGGGGATACTGCGAACCGGATATCAGCTTTCGAAGACGACCAGATACAGATCAGTGGGTGACTGCACCGGCTTTCCTGCGTTCCGCGCGTTTAACGGCCCGGTAGATGCTGGATCGGCTGATGGAGAAGAGTTCGGCCATTTCGGCCATGGTGTGTTCCCCGGCGTCGTGCAGTTCGATGAGGTGGGCTTCCTGCTTCACGCTGAGCTTCGGCTGTTTTCCCCGGAGCCGGCCGTTGGCCTTGGCAACCTTCATTCCTTCGCGGGTTCGCATGCTGATGAGGTCGGCTTCGAATTCGGCGATCATCGCCAGGACGTTAAACAGCAGTTTGCCCATGGGGTCGGTGGGGTCGTGGACGGAACCACCGATGTTGAGTCTGATTTTGCGTCTGGCGAGGTCGTCGGCAATTTCGTGGGCATCCCGGACGGAACGGGCCAGACGGTCGAGCTTGGTCACGGAGAACGTGTCCCTGGCCCTGCATGCGGCGAGGGCTTCACTGAGTCCGGCGCGATTCTTGTTCCTGCCGGTAAAGCCATGATCAACATAGATGCGTTTCGGCTCAACGCCAAGGGCAGCCAGGGCATCACGTTGGGCGGTGAGGTCTTGCTCTTCCGTGGAGACGCGTGCGTAACCGACCAAAATCTTAGACATGTAGATGCGTGTTTCACATAGGGACCAGGACCGGTCAGTTCACCGGACACCCTATACGGAACAGTAGACGGCCCACGGTAGAAACGAGGCATGTCAGAGGCCGGCGTGTTTGGTGGAGGACCGGCTTACGGGACGCCGGCTTGGGTTCACTGGATGTGGCCTCGCTGTGGTAGAGAATTGACGAATGAGAATTGTCAACAGCGAGCGACTAATCATGCGGCCGTGGGAACTAGACGACGCGGACTTTCTATTCGACCTTGAATCCCGCTGCGATACAGTTCGTTTCCTTGGGCCTCATGCAAAGATGATGACTGCTCGCTCCGAAGCTGTGGAATCCATCATTCGCCGACGTGCCATTGATGACCCGATTCACGGGATATGGGCAGTTACCGCCCGCGAAACTGGTCACTTACTCGGGAACGTCCTGCTCAAACCTATCCCGCTCTCAGCAAGTGCAAAGGGTGAACGTCCGGTGGAGATCGGCTGGCATCTACACCCTGATGCCCAAGGCGCGGGCTACGCCACTGAAGCTGCCAGTGCTGTCATGACGGACGCGGCAACAAGCGGGCTTCAGACCGTTATTGCCGTCACTGTTCCACTCAATGTAGCCTCCCGGAGGGTTTGTGAGCGCCTTGGGATGAGGTCGCTCGGAGTCACCGAAGCATATTACGATGAATGCAATCTTCTATTCGAGAAAGATCTGTCCCGCTAAACGTTCCGCTTACGGGCAAACTTTGTCCAACTTCCGTCGTCAAACTGTGAGCCAGCGGTTACCTCCGTCGGCGAGATCTTAGAGTACGATTTATTCCGTTTTCTGAAGCGACCCCTTGGTAACAGCAATACACTTCGTAGGGCAGCAGTAGAACAGCGACGAATATTGACTCTGATTGGCATAAAGCCCTCGGTGTATTTAACAGCCACGCCTTGGCCCGCACTTTTGTTCTCCTCGGCCGTCCGGCAACAGCGCTAGTTATTTATTGCAGGGAAAAGACTTCGAGTCCAGTGGGTATTCCGCTGACCCCTAGATAGCTTGGTTGCAATATCTTCTGGATTAACTGCAAAGAATTTGGCCCACTAATGCTTGTGCTGGTCTTCTCGAACGAGTAGTGTTGCCATAAATCAGGAAGTCGAGTGAGCATATTTCATAAAGCTAATAGATAGCCTGTGTAATTCTTTGCCAATGAAAACTTGTAAACTTGGTTAGCGAGAATAAATAGGACTATGGCAATGGACCCATATTTTTATGATCGGACCGGAATGGACTAGAGCCAAAGTGCTCAGAGAATTAACGGAGAATTTTATCGCACCAGTTGATAGATTGAGTTGACCGCGAAGGTTTCGACGATACTCGCCATTTCAAAGGAATCCAGAAACAAGACAAACAAAGCTAAGACATTTGAGTTGTACCTCGGATATGACGCAAACTGCTCAAAGTGTTCAATGATCGCAACGCGCATAGAAGATGAGGTGGGTGGCGAGCTTTCGTTGATCCCCCTCTCATCTCCAAGAATGCGTCAGTGGCGTAAAGACCTTTTGGGTGAAGATGCCAAATGGGCACCTACACTAGTACGCGTTTCTGAAGATCGAGAAAATGCTTACGTTGGTTGGCAAATCGGACCTCCTCTCGCGGCGGCGCTTGGCGGAAAAAGGTCTCTGAAGGTTCTGAGCACACTGGGTAGCGATCAACTCGCAGAGTCCTCACCGAACGGCGGTCCTTTAAAAACTTCCCTCAATCGTAGGGCATTCTTGTGGGGATCTGCAGTTGTCGCTGGAATGACTGTACTGATGGGTCGCACCAACCCAGCGACTGCTGCTTCTGGGGATCTAAATCAGGATATGACCGTTGAACGCGTTCGAGTACTGCACGGAAGTGATATGTACGACGAGCTGAGGGCTCACCTGTCAGCTCCCGATGCTTCGAATGTAATATCAAGCGATTCATTGGGAGAACGCGCCAAGAAAGCAGCGACGCTGATGGAAGTTCCTTCAGATGCATTCCGAGAGGTTTCAGAGTCTACGGGAGAACATGCGCCCGACGGCAACGTCTCTGAAGTTCAAGCTACCAAAGTGACCTATTCGAATGGTGTCATTGAGTCTGCAGTCGCAATCTACAATCATGAAAATAAAACGATGCTTGTTTCGAGGAGGATGGAGAAACCGATCGATGGAGTATTCTCCATTGTCCGCCGTCTAGACGTTGCTCCCGACAAACTCAATATGATTACACAGAGCATCAACGGTTCCGTGCCACGCGAGATCAGCGTAAAGGATATCTCGTCGCTAGCGAGTGACCCCTGCGGAGGGTGTGCTGGCGCGCCCGGAGACAATAGTCGCAAGCGACTACAGAGCGTTTGCAATTGGGAATTGACGCTTAGCTGCGCCAGAGATGCGGGTTTATGTCTTGGTTGCATTCCCTTTGTCATTGGTAGTGTCACGGCGGTATTGCTCTGTGTTGCAGGGCAGTGCGGCTGGTCAGCACTGGAGTCATGTTGCGGGTCCGCGTCCAATGCTTGCGTAGGATGCGGCGGACAGACTTAAACCCGATTCTAAATTTTGTCTACGAAGACAGAATCCAAATAAGAAAAGGTGCAAAAATGCCTTACCGCAAAAGACGCTCTGCGTTCTTGTACATTATATCTGCGTTCGCTATCGGGGTGAGCCTCCACGCATTTTTCACCGAGGGGTTTGGAGTGACCTCCGTTATCCCAATCCTCCTGGCAATTGTTTTCTCTTGGGAGGCTACGAAGCATCTCCGGAATGGAGTACAAAAGACAGATGAAGAGAAATTCTAATGTCTTCCATCGGTAACTCAAATGCCTCGCATGCGGTTTTTTCAACCGGCGCACTCATTGCCACAGGGCAAGATTCAGTGACAGATCTCTGTGTTGAAGCCGTTCGGCGGCATCTCGTGACACAGGCGATAATTGTGACAGATACTGGTGTATCGACATTGGCAAGTGTGTCCGCCAGTATCGCAATGGTTGGTCGAGAAATCGAGGTGGTACGTACAATCATCCTTCCAGAAACCACAAGGGCAACCCTAAGCTGGGCACGAGAGATTCGTGATGCGCTACGTACCGTAAATGGTTCCATTTGTGTGGCAATAGGCGGAGGTGCCGTGCTGGACGCGGCAAAGACAGCTGTCGCTGCTCTAGACCAACCATGGCTTCTGGACAACGCAGTATGGAGATCCAGTTCGGGTCTCCTGCCTACTGTCCGAAATCGCGAACGTGGTATCGGTTCACCAATGTTGTTGGCCGTATCTACAAGACCAGGAACGGCAGCTCAACTAGCACCGCGAATAACCCTTGCAATTTCCGCCGGAGAGTCTCAACACATGGCGACTGGCGAAGGTCTCATTCCAGACTATGTCGCCGTCAACTCGGAGTTGTGGGCTGGTATCGGGATACGCGCCGTGCTAGAGGCATTGTGCGAAATCCTTTTCCGCGCACTCGGCCCCTATCTCGTCACTCAACGGTGCTCTGAAGACCAGAGAGTGCTACTTACGAGCCTAATTGACGATATAGTTCTGGCTGGTTGGTCCACAATACAATCCAGGGGTAACCTGACACCTGCCGACCGTTTTCGCATCGATGAGCTCAGCATGGCCAGCCTCGATCCACGACGGACCTCCGGTTGGACGCCCAGTACCCACCCATGGTGGTGCATCCAAAACTCGCTAGCTTCGTCATTGTCACTGCCGAAACGAACTCTCACTTTAGGTGGGTTTCGAGCTGTCCTCGCAATAAGGACTCGAACAGTAGATCCACTTCGTAGCCGGTTCCGAAGCGCCTTAGTCCACCCTCTGAAACCTGACGTAGACGTCGAAGAAGTTGCCCTAGATTTCCTCAACGCCACATACGCTGAAATCGGATTTGCCCAACAATCCCTATCCTCGGACACCATTGACAAGGTAATCGATGAAACTTTCCGAATGTGGGGGCCAGTGATGGTCGCTGGAGGCTGGGGCGATACCAGTGCAGTAAAAAAGTTTCTAGAGGAAGACCTTTGCCGTATACTTCCTCAACCCGGCAGGCTAGCATAGCAGTAAAATAAGAACGCTAGCTCCCGGACGTTTTGTCATGATGTCACAGAGAGTGAATTCGGCAAATTTGAGCTGGTCAAGTTTCCGAGACACGAACTATGATTTTTTCTTATGACACTCAGGCCGCAACAGCCACGGAATTTTGTTCCCGGTACCAACCAAACAGCATCTGAGGGCTCAACCCAGAAATAGCGGTATTCGGACGCTTCCGGTTGCACCAAACCTCGATGTTCTCCATCACCGCAGTCCGCGCCGCAACCCGGCTCGTAAACGCCCGATGATGGTACATCTCGTTCTTGATCGTCGAAAAGGTCGACTCGGCGACGGAGTTATCGCAGCACAGCCCGTGCGGCCCATGGACTGCCGAACTCCGTGCTCAGCACACCAAGCTTGGAAAGCGTCAGAGGTGTATTGCGCGCCGCGACCCGAATGGAATACGCTCCCAGCGCTGATGAAACCACGCGATACGGCAAGCTCCATCGCGTCAATGACCAACTGGGTTTGCATGTTCGCACCCATTGACCACCCAACGATCTGACGTGAATACAAGTCGATCACCGTCGCCAGATGCAGCCACCCTTCACCTGTTCGCAAGTAGGTAATATCCTATGCCGACCTCGAAACTATGCCGACGATGCTAGCGATGCCCCTGGTAGGTGCGGGATTTGGTATCAGGGATGTCGGCATAGTTGAACTTGAGTCATGCTTCAAGCACGGAGTGTTTGGTCGATGGGCACAGCGGGGATGCGCAGGGAGTGCAGGCAGGCGAAGGCTAGGGGCAGTTGCTGGTCGGTCCGGGCGGATGCTTTGCGCTGGATGGCGATGATGGTCCACCGGCATTGCTGGTGTTCCCGGAAGCAGCCCAGGTGCTCACCGATGGCTGGCCGGGCCTGGCGATCGCCGACTAACAGTATCTGGTGGGCAACGACGTGCTGTTCAGCGGCGGGTACCGCAAGCTGGATGCGGCCGAGCGTGAGGCGGTATCCGCATGTCAGCCGCAGGGCGAAGCATTTTTCGTGCAGGTGCCTGCGGAGAAATGACCCTATTCGAAGTTTTGTTCTAATGCCGTTCTTTGGTTTCAGGGCGAAGGATGCAGATTGTGTTCTGCTACGCTCAACGCACCAAGACCGGGGGACTGTGACCATGCGACCAGAGCTATTATTGCCCGCAAGGATGGCCAGCCAGCTGCTGCTGGAGCCGGCAGAATCGATTCTAAGCGCCGCTGGGCATATGCTGGCTGTCCAGTCCCAGGATTTCACTGCCGGTCGCTACGCGCTGGCTCAGCGCGCGGGGATCGGCGTGACCAGGGCGCAGGTGGACGAACTGTTCAGCTCCGGCAAGCTGGTACGTTCCTGGACCATGCGCGGCACCCTGCACATCTGCTTGCCGCAAGACCTCAAGTGGCTGATGGAAAGCACCAAGGAACGCACGCTGCGCGCGAACGCGCCACGGCTGCGCGAATTGGAGATTGATGCCAACGCCATTGAGCAGGCCGCCGGGCTCGTTGCCAGCTATCTGGCAGATCACGGTCGCGCCAGCCGCGACGCCCTGTTCGCCGAATTGAATTCGCACGGTATGCCCACCGCCGGGCAGCGCGGGATCCACTTGCTGATGGTGCTGGTGCAACACGGGCTGATCTGCCTAGGCCCGATTCCGGCCGATGCAAAGCTGGCCGCCCAGGATTTTGTGCTGCTAGAGCGCTGGGTTACCGAGCATCAAGAGCCGGAGAATCCGCTGCATGAGCTATTGCTGCGCTACCTGGGCTCCCACGGTCCGGCGACCCTGCGCGACGCCGCTTGGTATACGGGCCAAACGCTCACCACCATGAAACGCACGGCAAGCGAGCTCGGCACGAGCCTTGTGCAGGTAGGCGTCGACGAGCATGGAGATGCTTATTGGGTAGTGACCGGCTCCCGTGCCGAGCAAAGCCTGGAAGCACCAGGCCTCCTCGGCCTTCCACTGCGGCTGCTGGGTGGATTCGATGAGTACTACCTGTCCTATGCCAACAGGAGACCGATTGCTGACGAAGCGATGCAGCGGCAGATCGCTCCCGGAAAGAACGGAATGTTCTTGCCGTTCTGGCTCGAACAAGGGCGAGCAAAAGAGGTCTGGAACGCCAAAGCAGCGCCGTCCGATCCCATCGGTGCGGCGCTGCATCAGCGGTATCTAGAGTTCAGGACCATCCGGCAACCGGCGAAGGATTAGTGTCCGAAAGGGTCTTCGTCGGTCCCAGGTAGCCAGGTAGCGCCCGGAACGCCCCAGCCCAGCGCCTTCTTCGCCTTCAGCCAGCGCTTATCCCAGCGTGGCACGAGCTTGTCCACGTACAGGAATCCGTCAAGATGATCGAATTCGTGCTGCATGATGCGGGCGAACCAGCCATCGGCTTCGAAGGAGATCGGCTTGCCGAATTCATCCACGCCTTCAACCTTGGCGTAATCGGCGCGCTTGAGCGGGAAGTTCAATCCCGGTACGGAAAGGCAGCCTTCGGCTTCTTCGTCCGGATCCGGGTTCGCCTGGGACACCTTTGAGAGGGTCAGTACGGGGTTGATCAGTACGCCGCGTTCCGGCGCGCTGTTCTGATCGGCATAGATGTAGGTGAAGATGCGCAGGCCAACGCCGATCTGTGGCGCTGCCAGGCCAACCCCGTGCGCCGCGTCCATGGTGGCATGCATGTCGGCAACGAGTTGACGAAGCTCGTCATTAAACTCGGTGACTTCAGCGGCGCGCTGATGCAGTACGGGTTCTCCATAAACGGTGATCTGCCGAATGGGCACGTGATCGGTTCCTTTCGAAAGTGCTTAGGGTGCTTGTCCAATAGTTTCACGGCTGATTGGCGTTGTGCCACTGCGTAGGTTCAGCAAAACTTCTCACCCGTGGCCTTGGCGGGGAGCCCGCCGGGCGCTGCTGCCCTCGTGCCGGAGGGCGGTTCCGCGGGATTTCCGCTGATTTACTAGTCAATATCCGTAGTTGCGGCACCACGGTGGTACCTGGGCATGCCTCCGCAAGGTGAAATCCAGGTAGCGCACCGGGCGCAGGTGATATGCGCCTCAGTGCGATAGAGGAGGTGCTAAGCGGCTGTGGATACAGGTGTGACCGTGAAGCGCCGGAAGCTGAGCAGGTGTTTCGAACATGGGTTCGAATGTATATTCGAATGCTTTTGGTTCGAGCAAAGCGGTGTGAATGAACGCAGTTAAGCGGGAAAGGCTAGCGCCCCCATGGCGCTAGCCTCCCGCAGAGCTTGTTAGGCGCTCTTGCTGATGCGAGTGTCTAAAAGCTTTGTCCCCAATGAATCGAATTTTGAATCCCCCAAGATTCCTCATGCATAATTCGATCCCCACGCGCCCTAGTCTAGGGCGGCAAACCCATGTTGAGCAGTGCAAACCGGACACTAGGTAGTCTTTGGCCCGGATACAGGTATCGTTTTGAAGTCCTCATCGAGGATTTCATCAAAGACCGCCCCCGAATCACTGACCGGAAGCAGCTGGCGACGATCGGTGATGCCTAATTTAGCGTAGGACCGCTGTAGGTGGCCTTCCACCGTACGCGGGGAGAGGAATAGCTCCTCGGCGATTTCTTGATTGCTGCTACCACGCGCGGCCATCACGCAGACTGCGTATTCGCGTTCGGTTAACAGGGAGCGGACGATACGCCCGCGCCCCAGCGAGGGAGTGTTGACTGCTGCCAGCGGGGCAGCCAGTTCCACGCAGAGCCCGAGCAACCGCGTCGCGAGCGCTCGCCGACCAAGATTCCGCGCCCGCGAAGAGGTGCGATGAGCAAATTCCGCCGCATAGAGCGGGCGGCCGGCTGAGGCATGCACTTCGCAAAGCCGCTCAATGCCCTCCTCGTTCAGCGAGTCCAGAACCCCCGCGTATCCGGCGATTGCCCGTGCCAGGGGTCCCTGGACCTGTTCAGCGGCAGCTTGGAGCTGTGCCTCGTCCTCGGAAAGCTCCAGTCGCCATGCGTCATGAAGCAAGCGCATCCTCAGCAGCTTGCGGCCGAACTTGTCCGCATGGGCCAAGCACCGCTGCAGATGCTCCAGCGCGGCCTGCCGGCCTTCGAGCTCAAGGATCACCGGCAGTAGGTAGCGTTGGGCCAGCGGGCGCATGATCTGCCCAGCCACGTCGGGGGCCGAACGAGCCATATCGTAGTGGAGACGAGCCCTGGGGATATCTCCAATCATTACCGCGGCCGCCGCCGCGAATGAGGAGGTAAACCCGGCAACCAGATAGGGATCGGACACCGAAATGAGGGCGAGCGCCTGCTCAAAAGACCCAAGGGCCTCAACGGCCAGTCCCTGTTCCAAGAACTCAATGCCGATGCCGGTCAAATAATTTGACGGGTTCAAGGCCAGAGTCGTGAAATCAATGTCGCCCAATATTGAAGCCAGCGCCTCACCGCCGCCGCCCAAGGCCGACATCAAGGCCGGTAGGGCAAAAACTATCTCCGACTGCACCGCAGGGGTGGCGCTTTTCCAGAAGCCGTCCGCGACCACGTCCAAAACTTCTTCGAGCGCGTCAACCGGTCTGCCGGCATAGCAATCTTCGATAATCGCATGAGCTAGGCAAGCGGTGCGCAGTTCGGGCGAGATCCTCTCATCACGCGCATATTCACGAAGCTTGGAGGAGTCCACAATTTGCTGCGCCCGGGCGCGGAGGATCAATCCGAAAGCGCGGCTCTCGACCGGATCCTGCGGTCCCGATTCAATGATTTCCAGAGCTAGGTCAGGACGCGCCAGACCGGAAAAAGCAATCCTGGCTGCCACGCCTCGTACCTCGGCACTGCCGGTCCGGAGCAGGGGCTTGAGTACCGCTAGGGCGGCCTCTGACTTCGCTAGTTCATACAGGGCATCTGCCCGAAGCACCAAGAGCTTCTCCAGCATCCGCTTGTCCGTGAAGGATTCGTGCCTCACGGAATCCGTCAATGCGACCACCTGCGCGAAACGGCGCGCATCGGCCGACCCCACAACGTCTTCGAACAACTCGGACGCCGGAACCTCGATCCCCAGCTGCACGCGGTGAGTGGTGAATCGTGCGCGCGCTTGCGAAGTCAACACCTCGCGGGGAAAAGCGCTGTCGGCGCGCTGCAGATAACCGCGAAGCTTCGTTGGGGACAAGGTGCTCAAGACGCTTTGCGCGGATAGCCCCGCACTCAGCTCAACCGCTAGGTCGCGCTCGCCGGTAGCCTCATCCAGGGAAAGCACAATGAGTTTGGCCAGCCGGGAGTCCAAGAGGTTCGATAGCAAGTCGCCGAATAAACGCTGTGCCAGCGGATAAGGCAGCCTTCCGGTGACCGACAGCAGTTCTACGGCCTCGCGGATTTCTTCTGGCTGGTCTTTGAGTCGCGACGAAATGAGGTCGGTAATTCGCGAACCTTGGGGATTCCATTGCCGGTCGAGGGTCCAGTAGCAGCCCTTCAGCGTCAGCGCTCGCGCAGTTCGCGCATCAAGGGTGAGCTCGCGCAGATGCAGCGCGTTGCCGCCGGAAAACTCTAGCAGCATCTCAACGGTGGCGGAATTGACCTGGCCGCCGAGCACATGCTTGAGAATGGCTTCGGTGTCTTCGAAGGTCAGTGCGGAGAGCCCGATGCGCTTTGAATGAGAATCGGAGCGGAGGCCCCGCAGCGGCTGTGGCAGTTCATGGACGGCAGTGGTTGCCATGACCAATTGGATGCTTCGGGTCACCGACAGATGGGCCAGTACCGCTGCGCTTTGTTCATCGGCGAATTCGGCTTGATCCAGAAGAATGCACAGTTTTTCATTCGTGGTGTATTGAACCAGCGAAGAGATCATTTCACCCGGTGTAGAACCGGCGTTCTTCAACGGCAGCTGCGCGCAGAGAGTTGTTAGCAGTGCGAAAGGAACAAGCTCAAGAGCCTTCGCCGCGGTGAGCCAATACAACTTCTCCTCGGTACCCAAGAGGATTTGACGGGCAAGCGTCGTACGCCCGGTTCCCTGCTGGCCAACCACAAATATCGCGGCTCCTTGCGCTGTTGCCGAGCGGGCTTCCCGAAAACTACTTTGGAGCGAGGGAAGCACCGTCGGTAGTGCGCTGCGGAGACCAGCCATAGGCACCAGTGTGTACTTCGCTCCGTGGCCGGTCAAGTAGCGAAGTTCCTAATACAGGTAGAGATCGCGCTGTACAGCAGGCGCTTGACTGGAATACTCTACGCATGCGTTGCTCGCATCAATTTACTATTGCAGTGGACCAGGGCTAATTCCAGTGGATATTAAACTTTGCGTGTGGAATTATGGGGAAATTTGCAAGCGGTGCCGCGAGCGGCGTGCAGCAGTTTAAAAAGAAAAACAAAATCGGCCTGATCCGTAACTTTCGTTTTGGATCAGACCGATAATCAGGGGTGAGTAACGGGGCTTGAACCCGCGACCTTCTGGACCACAACCAGACGCTCTACCAACTGAGCTATACCCACCATGTTTACTTAGCTACTAGTCGGAACGTCAGAGACGCTCGAACTGATTTCAAGCAACGAGAAATACTATACACGCATCCGGTCCGAAAATTACAATCGGAGGATAGTTTGAGCGGGGGAGTCCAGCGATTACGAAAAATCGGCCTGATCCGTAACTTTCGTTTTGGATCAGACCGATAATCTGGGGTGAGTAACGGGGCTTGAACCCGCGACCTTCTGGACCACAACCAGACGCTCTACCAACTGAGCTATACCCACCATAATTGCTTCGTTACTAGTCAGTTCGCTTTTGCGTCCCGGCTTCGTATCTGGCAACGAGAAATACTATACACGCACCCGGGGGGTGAGTGCCAACTCGAAAGGGCCCTATTGTGCTGTGTTGTGCATCACCCGCTTTTTAGGGCCCTGACTAGTCGTTACTTTTCGGCTGCCGGGGAGAGTTGTGAAGCGATCTTGCGCGCTTGATCGGTGCTCGGCCCCGGTGCGGGGACCATGATCGCAGCCCGGTAATAGCGCAGTTCATCGATCGAGTCCTGAATGTCACCCAGTGCGCGATGGTTGCCGGTTTTGGCCGGAGCTGCGTAATGAGCCTTGGTGTACCAACGCCTGCTCAGTTCCTTCAAGGTGGATACATCGATGATTCGGTAATGCAGGTGCTCGATAATTTCTGGCATATCGCGTGCCAGGAAGTTCTTATCGGTCCCGACCGAGTTACCGCCCAATAAAGCCTTGTTGGGTTCTGGAACATGCTTGCGGATGTATTCCATGACCAGGCGTTGGGCTTGATCCATCTGCATTCCGCCATCGAGCTCTTCCAGGAGTCCGGAGACCTGATGCATATTGCGCACGAAGTCATCCATCTGGGCCAGCGCGGCATCCGCTGGCTTGATCACCACCTGGATGCCCTCATCGGCGATATTCAGTTCCGAATCGGTGATCAGCACAGCTACTTCGATCAACGCATCGTTGGCCAGGTCCAAGCCGGTCATCTCGCAGTCGATCCATACAATTTTTTCTGAGTTACTAGACACGTGACCAATCTACCCGTTGTGCGCGGTGTGGGGGAGCGCACGGGGCGAAAGCTTGGTGGATGCTGGTGTCACACCTGAACCCCGGTCTTGCTCAATGCTAAAATCATCTGAGATTTCCGGACGTTGAATTATGGGCTCTCCAATGATTTCCCGGACTTGGCGTCGATTTTTTAAACGAACTTTTTGTCCGATCCAGCACGAGGTGTCATGGTGTCCGCTAGCAAACCAGAAGTGCTGGAATCCCAGCCGTACCCTGGTGTCAATAAGACGTTGCTCAGCGGCATCGTCGGTTCGTCCATGATCCTCTTCGGGTCCTTCGGAACGGGCTGGCTTGCCAGCGTTTCACCGCTTAACCGTGATCCGTTCTTCATCATGGTCCGCACCGAAGCCACCGGTGTGACCATCAGCGTGATCTTGCTGGCACTCGGTTGCTGGCTGCTGTTTCGAGCCTGGTGGCGGTTGGGGCAGAAGCTCAAGGGCTGGGACGCGGGTTCGCTGAAGATCGTGCGCCGCGCGGTCTGGCTGTGGAGCATTCCGATGCTCATCGCGTTGCCGATTATGAGTCGCGACGTCTTCGCATATATTGGCCAAGGCAGACTCGTCGACGCGGGGCAGGACCCCTACGTCGACGGCATCTCCAGCTTGAACAATTGGTTCCAGCTGGGAGCCGATACGATGTGGGCACAGGACGGCACTCCCTACGGCCCGCTCTTTCTGACCATTGAATACATCGTGGTCAACATCGTGGGTGGATCCACCGATGCGGCAGTTCTCGCCTTCCGCGGGATTGCGCTCATCGGCGTATTGCTCTGCCTGCGCTACGTTCCCAAACTGGCCGAATTGCATTCCGTATCGGGTGCCAAGGCGGCCTGGATGACGGTGGCCAATCCGTTGTTCCTGGTGAACTTTGTGGCCAGCGCGCACAACGATGCGCTGATGACCGGACTGTCGGTCTGGGCCGTCTACCTCGCCTGCAAGCGCCACGGATTCTGGGCCATCGTGGTGCTCGCCGCCTCCATCGGCGTCAAGCCAATCACCCTGGTGCTGCTGCCATTTATCGGCTTGCTCTGGGCCGGGCCGAAGGCCAGCTGGCCCCGGCGTATTTTGTACTGGGCCTACTCCGGATCGATTTTCCTGGCGCTCATGACGCTCGTTGGTTGGATGAACGGCTATTGGTTCGGCTGGCTCGACGTGCTGTTGAACTACAAGGGCGTCGGTGTGTCCATCATCGCGCCACTGGGCATGCTCACCGTTGGACTTTCTGGCATCTTCAATTCCTTCGGCCTGGAATCGGGCTGGGTGCTTCCCGTGGTGAAGACCGGCGGCCAGCTGCTCGCCGTGGGCCTGGCCATCATGCTGATGTTCCGTGGCAAATACTCGCATCTGGTCCAGCGCATGGGCATCGCCTATGCGGGGATCGTCGTGCTATCCCCGGTGATCCAACCGTGGTACCTGCTGTGGTTGCTGCCGTTCTTCGCCGTCACGGGACTGCGTGACGACTGGCAGATGCTCTGGCTGCATCTGACCACGATCTTCTTCTTGGCTTATCAGGCCGCGGACCAGATTTTCGTCTGGCAGTTCCTGCAAGAGAGCCTGGTGCCCCGAGTTCAACTGATCTCTTGGAGCATTTCGATTATCTGCGCCTTGTACCTGGTCTTCCTTGATCCGAAGACTAAAACGATCTGCCCCGAATTGCTTAGCTCCACCAACTGGCTGAAGAAGAAAAAGAAAGCCTAGTGAGCGTGCAAGTGCGAAATTATGAGCGGCATGCCACGCCGCTGAGAACCCTGGGGTGGCAGGGATTCGCCGCCTCGGCGTTGATCACCGTGGCTTCGTGGGGGATCGGCTGGTTTCCCCGCAGCCAGCTCTCCCCGCTGGCACGCAGCGGCTTCTTTATCGAATTCCGCACCGAAGTATGGGGCGTGATTAGCTGCATTATCCTGATGGCGCTGGGGCTGGCGTGGCTGACTCGATCTTGGATCTTGGCTCGGCCGCTAGTCGAAACCGCAGATACGATCCACCCAAGGCAGTTGGGCAAGTTGATCGCCATGTGGTCCGCGCCGCTGATGTTCAGCTTTCCCATCCTCAGCCGTGATGTCTATTCATATTTGGCCCAAGGGCGGATGCTGCACGCGGACAAATCGCCCTACCATGAGGGTATTTCTGCACTTCCTGGCTGGTTCGATGGCGGATCCGATGGGCTCTGGGCTCAGTCGCCCTCGCCATATGGGCCCTTTTTCCTGGTCTTATCGCGCATCATCTACTTCGTCTCCAACGGCGTGCCGGAGATCGGTGTGGGTTTGCTGCGCGTCGTCGCGCTGCTCGGGGTCATTGGCTGTTTCCATTTCACCGCGAAACTCGCCCAAAAAATGGGGCAGAACCCGAACTGGTCCAACTGGGCCATCGTGGGCAACCCACTGTTTTTGCTGACCATGATCGGTGGCGCGCACAACGATGCGTTGATGATCGCCGGAGTGTTCAGCGCCTTCGCCCTGGCCTATGACCGCCGCGCCATCGCATCGACCTTTGCGCTGGCCATCGCGGTTTCCGTCAAACCAATCGTGCTGCTGGTCCTGCCCTTCATCGGGTTGATCCTGCTCGGTCAGAACCACCGGCTGCGTGCGCGCTGCGTCGTCTGGCTGAAGGTTTCCTGCTATTGCCTCGCCTGGCTTTCGGTGATCGGCGCGGTGACCAACCTCTGGTTCGGCTGGCTTCCGGCGATGTTCACCGCCGGCGACGCGGCATTCCCCTACGCCCCGGTGGGACTGATCGGCTGGTCCTTCGGCAATCTCGTAGGGCTCCTCGGTGGACCGGTAGCGCTGACTCAGTCGATCGTGGTGACACTCTTTCAGGCCTTCTCCCTGCTGATCGTCGCCCGGCTCGCCTTGGCGAAGGATATTTCTCGGCCCGTCCGCTTGGCCGCCTGGGCGCTGTCCGCGGTGGTTTTGCTCGCCCCGATCATCCAGCCCTGGTACATCTTGTGGATGATCGCCCTTTTCGCGATCTCGCACCGAGTCTCGTGGTCTTCGGAGAAGCTCATGATCTACCTGTCCAGCTTGATCCTGCTGGTGGTATTCGTCGACCAGCTATCCATCGAACAGTGGCATATCGTCTGGCTGATGCGGGTCCTGGCGGCGGTGATCGCGGTGGGACTGATCGCCGGGCTTTTCCGATTCGATCCGAAGACGCGCACCGTGCTCAGCGGAAACACCGGTCCTGCCACCATCCCGGAATCTCCCACCGGGCGTTAACGAAGCTCACACCTGGCATCCCAGCTTCTTGGTATCTTTCTCCGCTTAGATAGAAATATGCAAACGATGTTCTGGCCCGCAACGATAGCCATGCTCGGCGCTGCTCTGTTCCTTGGCGCCGCCGGTATCTTCCTGCTCGCAATCCAGTACCACCGCCACGGTCGCTTATCGTGGCGGCGCACGCTGACCACCGGCGCCGCGGTGATTTATGGTTTTGGATTATTCAGCTACACGATGCTTCCGCTGCCCGAAACACGTACCGCATTCTGCCGGCCCGGGGTGGCCATCCCGCAACTAAATCCTTTGAACTTTCTCAACGACTTCGCGCTGTCCTACGAACTGGGAATGCGTCACTTTCTGACGAGTTTCACGCTGTGGCAGGTCTTATTCAATGTGATCTTGTTCATGCCCTTGGGTATTCTGGCGGTTCGCTGGCTGCGCGGCAACATCTTCCTCGGCACGCTCATCGGACTCACCGCGAGCCTAGCAATCGAGCTGACCCAGTACACCGGCATCTGGGGACTCTACACCTGCGCCTACCGCGTGGCGGACGTGGACGATGTGCTGACCAACACCCTCGGCGCCCTGATCGGTTCGATCGTGGCATACCTGCCTATCTTCAGCTGGCTGACCGGACCCCGCGAATCGAGCGCTGCGAATGCCGCGCCGCGCGAGGTCACCCGGCTGCGCCGTTTTATGGCCAACGCCTTCGATATAGCTTTTGTGCTGGCGCTGGTCATGCTCACCACCTTTGTCCTGGAAATCGCCGAAAAACTGGGCGCACCGCAGGCCTCCTACAACCTGACCGAGCGGTGGATTCCTTCCATCTCCGTGCTGCTGGTCTTCCTGCTCCCCACCCTCGCGCCGGGACGCGCAAGCCTGGGTCAGCGTTGCGCCTGGATCCGTATCGCCGGAAAGCAGCGGCGCGAAGCCTCCGCGTGGCAAGCCTTGCTGCGCAGCCTTTTGGGGCTCGGCGGAATTTCCTTCGCCTTCCAAATCGCCGACAGCATCTGGGCGGTCAGCCCCTGGGCCTGGCTGAGTTTGCTAGTCCTGGGCTACGTGGTGCTCAGCTCGCTCTTCTTGCTCTTTGATCGTTCCGGCCAGGGTTTGGCCGGGCGGATCACCGGCACCAGATTTGTCGATCGCCGAATGCGCTAAGCGCGCACCGCACAACGCCCAGCCGATGAGGCTAAAATAGTTCCGGAGCCGGTGCCCGATACCGCTGGTAACTACATTCGCTTTGTTGACGTTCCTATTCATTTCTCGAAAGTAAGGTCTGCCCCGCAGCATGGATAACAAGCCAGAAATTCCGCGCGAGCCTCACCGCGCCGTCCTAGGAACCGCCGTGGGTGCCACGGTCTTGATCGCGATCGGTGCATTCGTCCTATCTTTTGCGGCCCTGACCGACCTCGCTGAACGCTCCGGCATCGACTCAAGCCTGGCCTGGATCTGGCCAATTATCATCGACGGTATGATCGTGGCCGCTACGGTTGCGATCGTGGCACTGAACGGGTTCAACCGCAAGGCAATGATTTACCCGTGGTCGCTGCTGTTCTTCGGCGCCATCGTGTCCACGGCGGCCAACTCCACCCACGCGATCCTTACCGTGGACTCGATCGTCAACGGCGTGCCACCGCTGGTCTCGGCGCTTGTCGCCGCCATGCCGCCAATCGTGCTGCTGGCCATCACCCACCTGACCGTACACATGTACCAGAAGAAGTCCGAAGCCTCGAAGCTTCGCGCCGAATACGAATACGATGAAGATGCGGCCAACGCCGAGAAGTACGGCGTCGCCTACGATGACGGTTACAACGCCGCGCTGACCGACTCGCAGCAGGCCGAAGCCGAACGCGTAGCCCAGCTGGAGCAGGATCACCAGGATGCCATCGCCAGGGCCCGTGCCGAGGCGATTGCCCAGTCGCGTGCCGAAAAAGTCACCCCGCTGAAGCAGGCTCCGGCGGCCAGCGCACCAGCCACCGCGGCCAAGCCGAAGAACGATGACAAGGCGCCATTGTACGAGGATATGGCCAAACGGCTTTCGCGTCCGCAGGCCTAAGGCTTCCACCCGTTTAGCAGCACACGAAGGACTTATTGCATTTCACCGCACTAGGAGGCAAGACTATGGATCAATCGACCAGCAGCACCGAACCGGCACAGTTCAGCGACCAGATCGACGAGGCAGTTACTCGTTTCGAAGCGGTCGGTGCCGAGCTCGACGAGGTGCTCAGCGCGATGAAAACCAAGATCCGTTCGTTGTTCCACGGCAGTGAAGTCCAACCCTTGTTCGTGACCGGAAGGGTGAAGACTCCGGAGTCCTTCCGGTCCAAGGCCTCGCGCCAGCTGCAGGAAACCCCGGAAACAAACCCGGTGCTCGAATTCCCCAACCCGTTGCGCGAAATCCACGACATGGTGGGGCTGCGCATCATCGTGATGCTGCCCCACGAAATCCAGCAGGTCGCTACGCTGATCAAGGCACACCGCGAGGACTTCGATTGCCGCAGCGACCGGGAGAAGGACATCGGTTCGGTGGAATCCGGAACCTACGGCTACTCCTCACGCCACCTGCTGCTCAAAACCCGCAATGAACCGAGCGTTTCCAAATTCCAGGAGGCCCTGGGCAAGCCGGTGGTTCCCAGCGGCAACTTCGTCTTCGAGGTGCAAATCCGCACGGTGCTCCAGCACGCCTGGAGCGAGATGGAGCACGATATTCGCTTTAAGCATCCCGGCGAGGCGGCCTGGAACCCGCAGATCGACCGGCATTTCACCGCGACCTCCGCGATGCTCGAAACCGTGGAGAACTACTTCACCGACATCGACGATCTCTACCACCGGATGAATGGCTATCACGACCGGCAGGGGCTGGGCGCCGAGAAGCTCTCGGGGGAGAAGATCGGTGAAATCTGGCAGACCCTGCTGCCGCATGTGGACCGCAAACGCGATGACGACTGGTCCTGGGCTGCCGAACTGCTCGGCGCGCACGGCATCGACGCGACCTGGCAGCTGGCCGAGCTCCTGGACGCGAATGTGGTCACCGAGGTCCGCGCGGCGCTGGACCACCGGTATTCTCCGGGGCCGGACCGGCTGCTCGACGACGTGCTGCTGTGGCGCTTCGGCAAGGAGCATATCGAAAAGACCAGCGGCTCGGATCTGCGCCGCGAGGCGTCGCTGCGCCGCCGGCTGATTCAGATGAAGGACTTCCGCTCCACGCAGCGCGGCTAAGCCACCTGCCTCCGCCCGCCACCAAGACCCGGTGGCGGGCGGCGGCTTTTTGCTTCCGATGTCGATTCGCACACAGTAAGGCATAACCCAGCTGGGCGACCGGTAGGATAGTAAAGTTGCCCTTGATAGGGCCAATAGATTTTCCTTACCCCGTTTCGAAAGGGCCACACCATATGATTTCCGTAGCCAACCTTGAGCTACGCGTCGGCGCCCGCTTGCTGATGGACGAAGTAAACTTCCGGATTGACAAGGGCGACAAGATCGGACTGGTGGGTCGTAACGGTGCCGGTAAGACCACCATGACCAAGGTTCTGGCCGGGGAAACCCAGCCAACCGGCGGCGACGTGTCAAACAAGGGCTCCATCGGCTACCTGCCGCAGGACCCGAAGACTCCGGACATGGAGCAGCTCGCGCGCGACCGCATCCTGGCGGCCCGCGGGCTGGATATCGTGCTGAACAAGCTGGCCAAGAACCGCGAGGAGATGGCCAGCGAAGACGCCAGCATCTCCGCCAAGGCCATGCGCCGCTACGACCGACTTGAAGCCGAGTTCATGGCCGCCGGCGGTTATGCCGCAGAATCCGAAGCCGCCGCGATCTGTTCGAATCTGGATCTGCCAGAACGCATCCTGGACCAGCCGTTGAGCACGCTCTCCGGTGGTCAGCGCCGCCGTGTGGAGCTTGCCCGCATCCTCTACTCGGACGCCGAAACGCTGCTGCTTGACGAGCCGACCAACCACTTGGACGCCGACTCCATCACCTGGCTGCGCGACTTCATCAAGAATTATGCCGGCGGCGTGCTGATGATCAGCCACGATACCGGCCTGCTGGACGCCACCGTGAACAAGGTGCTCTTCCTGGACGCCAACCGCGCCACGGTGGATGTCTACAACATGAACTGGAAGCGCTACCAGGTCCAGCGCGAAACCGACGAGCGCGCCCGCAAGCGCGAGCGCGGCAACATCGAGAAGAAGGCCTCGGTCTTGACGGCGCAGGCCAACAAGATGAAGGCCCGTGCCTCCGGTGCCTCCGCCGCCCAGTCGATGCTCAAACGTGTGGACCGCATGCTCTCGGGACTCGAAGATGTGCGTGCCAACGATCGTGTCGCGGCGCTGCGCTTCCCGGATCCTGCCCCTTGCGGCAAGACCCCGCTGATGGCCGAGGGCCTGTCGAAGGCCTATGGTTCGCTGGAGATCTTCACCGACGTGTCCTTGGCAATCGACCGCGGTTCCAAGGTAGTCATCCTGGGCCTGAACGGTGCCGGTAAGACCACCTTGCTGCGCATGCTGGCCGGTGTCTCCGAACCAGACACCGGTGAGATCGTTCCGGGCCACGGCCTGAAGATCGGCTACTTCGCCCAGGAGCACGACACGCTGGATACCGAAGCCACCGTGCTGGAGAACATGCGCCGCAACGCGCCCGATCACCTCAACGATGCAGACGTGCGTTCGATCCTCGGCTCGTTCATGTTCGTCGGCGACGATGTGTCCAAGTCCGCCGGGGTGCTCTCCGGCGGCGAGAAGACCCGTCTGGCCCTGGCGACCATCGTGGCTTCCAGCGCGAATGTGCTCTTGCTCGATGAGCCGACTAACAACCTCGACCCCGCCTCGCGCGGAGAGGTGCTTGGCGCGCTGTCCACGTTCCCGGGTGCCGTGGTCATGGTCAGCCACGATGAGGGCGCGGTGTCGGCCCTGAAGCCTGAACGCGTGGTCATCTTGCCCGATGGCGACGAAGACCTGTTCAACGACGGCTACCTGGAATTGGTCTCACTGACCTAAATCAGCGACTGCACATTCACCGCGGGCCGGCACACTTGCACAGTGTGCCGGCCCGCGGTGTTATATCCAGCCGTGAGGTTAAGTCTGCACTGTCTGCCGTCGGCTCGTGAAAATTCGTCCAAAGACGGGGATATTAGAAAATCCGGAGGCGGTGCACGCTTCCGGGAACTTGAGCACCTGGCTAAAACTATCGGAATTAACAGGTTCTGGCTCGAAGTAGCCGGTTGAAGTGCTGATCCATATCCACTTTCCAAGGAGAAAGTTCCTGCTATCTTGGAAGTATGGATAGTTCACCTGCTGACGATGGTCTTGATGGGTGGCCGCACCCCGACCCGAAGACTGCCGCTCGAATGCTGGAGGAGGCCAAACGGGTAGATGCTCGCACACAGGAACTAGTGGCCCAGAACCTCCAGTCCGCCCGTAGCAAATGGAAACCGGCGGTGTTCTTTACATATATAGCAACTTTTCTGTTGGTATTTACCGGACCTCTAGGGCATCTTGGCATTTCGGATGCATACGCCGGGCGGCTATGTGCGACATTGCTAATCCTGCCCATGCTTATGTACACGTTATTGATTCAGGGTGCTAATCATCGGGAATCGGCCTCAGCAGTTATTGTGTTGAAAGGTCGCAAGTTGGTTAGTGTCTTATTCGCCGTCCTTTTATTTGCGGCATTGCCGACTGCAAGTATGTTGGGAATCGCCATACCGTGGTGGATGTGTCTTGTAACAGCAGCGCTCATAGTCTTACCGATGGCTGCGAGCACGTTGGCCGGGCGCCGGCGCACCGGGAACCAGGTGCAGCAGAGTCGCAGAGCATGGAATCTCGCGCCGCTGAACCTCCGTACTCGGCTTGGCACTCTCGCAGCGGCCCTCTACTTAGGAATCGCGATTTTCTCGCTCTATTTTTCCTGGTTCGCTCTCGCCCAGTTCGTAATGAGCATGTTAATGTTGGCGCTGGTCATTTTAGGTGCCTCCAACAGAGGATTGGTCAAACTCGGTGCCCACTGGAGAGATCAAGAGTGGTTCGCTTTCGGATTGTCGTTTTTCTTGTACCAGTTGTCCATGCTGGTCGCTATACGCACGACATGGGACTCTCCTGTAGTTGGAGTCGTAAGCGCGATCGTTGTTGCGCTTCCCATGGCTCTCGGCGCGTTACTTAGCAAGCAACGATCATGAGCGGCGGAGAGAATGAGAAACAGCATCCACGACACCAACTGGATGATGCTTTGCTCACACCAGTTCGGTTTTCGCTCATGGCCGCGGTGCGAGAAGACGCAGAATTCGATTTTGCAACATTGCGGGACATGATTGAAACAGAAGATTCAACCCTTAGCAAAGCAATCAGCTACCTGCAAAAAACTGGCTATGTTGTGCCGCGAAAAGGGTATGTCGCAAATAAACCACGTACTTGGGTGCGTGCGACTCCGGCAGGAACTGCCGCATTTAGGCGTCATCTCGCAGCGCTTCAAGAAATTGCAGCTGGGCACGGCGAAGATCTGAGCTAATTCAGCAGCAGTGGATCGTCCGTTATAAAATTGTTCGGTTCCAGCAGGTTCACAATCTAACTCGTCTGGCGTGCCGCACTCTCGGAATCGCATACAGTTTTCACCAATTGTAAGAACGTCAGTTGATCAGATGCGACCATCACGGTAGCTGATTCGTTGTTCAGAATCTCTAGCCACTGGATTTGGAGTAGCTTCACAATTTTGAACCTGTTCTGATGGTTACCCAATCGCCCCAACCGCAAATTAATGCAGGGGGGTATAGATTGGTCTCACCGCAGTACGGTTCAATCCGCTCAAGATAGGACAGCGCAAGCTGCCGGAACGACTGGTTCCGCACACAGCGCTCCGCGCCTTCCTGCGATTCAACAGATTCAACTGACTTGAACCGGCCGCCGAACCAACGTTTTGTAAATTATCGGTAGCCTTACGCAATCCCGGGCAAAATTTTCCAAGATATTCCGGGTCGCTAAATCACTGGCGAAATGGCTAGGGCACCGAGATGTCTCGTTGGAGCTCGGATACCAGCCTGCGATGTGGAGGCGATCCATGGACGCAAGCAGCAACCCGGGGGACTGATCCAATATGCCGACGCACCTCGCTTGGGGGCAGATTCTCAGCTGAAACAACTGACCCTAACCGAGCTCCGGTTAGGGTCTGAAGTTTTGCTGTACTCAGCGCGATTCGCTGGAGGAGCTGGCGTCGCGCGGTTCATCGAGCATCGCGTCCTCGTAGGCCTCGTCGGTCAGCGTGCCGTCGCGCCTGAACTTCTTCTCCTGCTTTGCGCGCAGCTTGCGCACCCGGTGCACCGGTTCGTCGAAGCCCAGTGCCTTCGCCTCGGCCAGCTCGGCGGCGTCTTCGGCGTTGATCTTTCGCTGTTGCTTCACTGCGTACCAGAAGCCGACGAAGGCAAGCACGCCGAAGGCGTACCACTGGTAGGAGTAGGACAGGTGCGGACCTTCATCGGTGTCTGGCTTGTCCAGCGCAAGCGGCGTCGTGGCCGGCGCCGGATCTTCCGCGTACATGATGCCGTAGGCGCCTTCGGCGATTGGGTAGCCAAGATCCGCGGCATAGCCCGGCAGGAAGATGGAAGCTAGCTGGCCCTCGGGGGCACCACGATCCAGTTTGACTTCGGTTGGCTTCAGCCGAGCCTCCAGCGTGACGGTGCCCGTTGGGGGAGCCGGGACCTCATCGGGGCGACCGTTTTCGGAGTTGCCGATGGGCAGGTAGCCGCGGTCGATAATGACCGTGGCGCCGGACTCGGTGCGGAAAGGCACCAGCACCTCATAGCCCGGACGGGCCGCCTTGATGCGGTTGCGCACGATACGTGTGTCCTCGGCGAGGTACTGGCCGGTGAGCTTCACCGTCATCCAGGTATCTTCTTCGGGCAGCGCGTCGAACTTGGACAGGGCCGCGTTCCCGGAGACCGGTTCGGCATCGTAGTTGTTGTTCACGTGGGTGATCGCGGTGAGCACCTCGGCGCGGCGATCTGCCTGCCATTTGCCAAGACCCGTGCAGGCTGCGGCGAAGATCACGACGAGCAGCAACCAGCCCACCCAGCGGGTGCTGGCCAAAAAACGGTACATTTACTGATTGGCTCCTTCGCCCATTGGCAGGGTTTCCTTATAGAGCAAGCGTTCCTTGAGGTAGGTCTCCAGCCATTCGCGATGCTCTTGGCAGGCCAACCAGATCTTGCGTCGTTCCGGGGTGTGGATTTTGGGGTTGTTCCACAAAAGCTGGTATTCGGCGGGCTGGCGGCATCCCTTGCGGGAGCACTGCACCGGGGCCGGGGCGGAATTTGCGCCGCCAAGCGAACCTAACAGATCCATTTACTGCTCCTTCGGAGTCTCGGTTGGCGGGGCCGGCTCTACGAGTGTGCCATCGATGATGACCACCTCTGGTTCCTCGGCCCCGGTGGCCTGGACCTTGTTTTCAAGCTGTTCCGGTTCGATGCCCGTGTAGAACTCCGCCGGCGGCTCTCGCTTGGTCAGATCGGCACCTCCGTTGGCGATGACTACCGCGATATAGGGAAGAACGATCGCGCCGGCCAGCATGACCCAGCGTATCCAGCCTTCAAAAAAGAAAGCCAAGATGAAGCACACCATGCGCACGGTCATGGATATCGTGTATTTGCGCACACGCAGATCGCGCTCGGAGCTATGGGACTCGTGCGCTTCGGTAATGCGATGAACCGGCTGGTCCTTGGGACCGGGGTTCGAGTGCTGGTGTGACATGGCTTTCGAACTTCGCTCAACGGGGTTATTTCTGCCCCTATTCTCTCACTTGAGCCTGTGAGAACCGAATTTCTACATGCCGTCGAAGCGGTAATACTGCGTGGTAGCTAATAGGATTGTTCTCGGAGTAGCTACTGACCTAAGCAAAGTGCCTGATCCTTCGCCCGCAAATCGACGGCGTGCAGGAGATGCATGGATGGAGAAAAACATTGAGCACGGATACCACCAACGGCCGCAGCGTACTGGTCACCGGCGGAAACCGCGGAATCGGCCTAGCCATTGCGCGTTCGTTCGAAGCTAACGGCGACAAGGTAGCGATCACTTACCGCAGTGGCGAGGTGCCTGCCGGGCTGCTGGGCGTGAAGGCGGATGTCACCGACGCGGAGTCGATCGACGCGGCCTTCAAAGAGGTCGAAGCGGCTCACGGCCCGGTCGAGGTGCTCGTCGCAAACGCCGGTGTTACCAAAGACACCCTCCTGTTGCGCATGAGCGAAGACGACTTCACCTCGGTGATCGATACGAACCTGACCGGCGCCTTCCGTGTGATCAAACGCGCAACCAAGGGCATGCTGCGCCTGAAGCGTGGGCGCATAGTGCTCATCTCCTCGGTGGTGGGGCTCTACGGCTCGCCGGGCCAGATCAACTACGCCGCGTCCAAGGCCGGGCTGGTGGGTATCGCCCGTTCGCTGACCCGCGAGCTGGGTTCGCGCAATATCACCGCCAACGTGGTCGCCCCGGGCTTCATCAATACCGAAATGACCGCCGTGCTTCCGGAAGAAACCCAGAAGTCGTACCTGCAGTCCATCCCGGCCAACCGCTTCGCCGAACCCGAAGAGGTTGCCAACGTGGTCCGCTGGGTTGCCAGCGACGAAGCGGCCTACATCTCCGGTGCCGTGATCCCGGTCGATGGCGGCTTGGGCATGGGCCACTAGAACTACCCCCAATCTTCAATCATCCTAAGGAGTAAGAAAAGTTGAGCGAATACAAGGGTGCAATTGTCACCGGTTCTTCCCGCGGCATCGGCGCTGTCACCGCACAGATCCTCGCAGAACAGGGTGTCGGCGTGGTGATCAACTACCGCGCTAAGGCGCCACGAGCCAACAAGATCGTGAGCACCATCGAGGAAAAGGGCGGCAAGGCTGTCGCCGTCGGCTCGGACCTCACCACCGTCGAGGGCCCGCAGGCCCTGGTCGACGCAGCGGTCGAAAACTTCGGTTCCCTCGACGTGCTGGTGCTGAACGCCTCCGGCGGCATGGAAACCTCTATGGGGGAGAACTACGCGCTGCGCTTGAACCGTGACGCGCAGGTCGCAATGCTCGAGGCGGCCCTGCCAAAGCTGAGCGAGGGCGGCCGCGTGGTCTTCGTGACCAGCCACCAGGCGCACTTCATCAAGCAGGTCTCCACCATGGATGCCTACGACCAGGTCGCGCAGTCCAAGCGTGCGGGTGAAGACGCCTTGCGCGAGTTCATCCCGAAGCTGGCCGAGAAGAATATCGACTTCGTTGTCGTCTCCGGCGACATGATCGAGGGCACCATCACCGCGACCCTGCTCAACCGCGTAGAACCGGGCGCCATCGAGGCCCGCCGCGAGGCCGCCGGCAAGCTGTACTCCGTCGAGGAGTTCGGCGCCGAGGTTGCCAAGATGGTCTTCGCCGAGGTGGAAACCGGTCACACCGAGTACGTTGGCGGCGCCGAGGACTTCCTGAAGCAGGCAGGCCAGTAACTACCTGCTGATCAGCTGATCAACTCCAAAGCCTGTTGCCCGCCCCCAGAGTTGGGGGCGGGCAACAGGCTTTTTAAGCATCCGATCGAGGGGCGTGCCGTCGGGGCTGGCCTGCGAAGAATCCGCTGAGGTTAGCGTGTCCACTGATAGGGGGTGGTTGCGGAGACCTTCAGCAGACCATAGCGTTCGAGGATGGGACGGGAGTACTCGGTAGAGTCGCTATGGATCAGCGTTTTGCCCAACTTCAGCGCGGAGCGGGCCCGAGCAGCCGTCAGCGCACGGTAGATCCCGCTTCCGCGCCATTGCTCAAGGGTTCCGCCGCCCCAGATGCCTGCAAATTGCGTTCCGGGAACGGGTTCAAGCCTTCCGGCACTGACGATCTGCCCATTGGCTTCGGCAACCCAGAGTTCCATCCCGTCATCGGTGGCCAGGCGCTGCAACACCGCCTCGGCGTGATGCTCCGACACCGGATCGCCGAAGGCCTCATCCTGCATCGCACACATCGCGCGCACTTCTGTCGCGGTTGAAACTTGGCGCAGCCGAACGCCTGCCGGCAACTCGACGTCCACCGCGAGATCCGCTGCCGGCCCAATCATGATGGACTCGGATTCTTCGGCAACGAATCCATGGGCTAGCAACTCGTCGTGCAGTCCGGGTGCATGATCGTGACCGCGCGTCTTCCACTCAACCCGGGTGATCTCGGGCGCTAGTTCGTAGTGGGTCAATGCCTCGCCAACTAGGCTGGAAAGATCAATCCCGCTGGCCCGGTCAACGTGCGGGTAGGTGATGAACCCTCGGCCCTTCGCGAAGCTCACCAGGCGCAGTGGACCGAGCCGTGCCACGTTGAGCGCGCTCGGCGTTTCTGCATCGGTGCGAAGCTGCTCGTCGTATAAACCAAGAAATTCTGCGGCCAATGCTGTGCCCATGGTTGGTTCCCGCCTGCCGGATGGATCAAAAGGGCGCCTCCTGAATAATCAGAAGGCGCCCTGGGAAGTTGTGCGGTTACGGCTTCTCGCCGCAGACCACCTTGTGCCATGGCTGGTAGGTCCAGCTCTTGACATCCGGTGGCAGGGTTTTCGAACCGTCAACCGTCGTGCGATTGCGCGTGATGTCGATGGTGAAGCCCTTCTGCCCGCCGCTTTCGGAAACACATTCCTTGGCGGTGTTGTACTTGGTCTCCGGGTTCGTCTGGTTGTACTTGCCCGAGCTCTTCTGCGAGACCTTCCAATAATCGGTGCTCCACAGCCGAGTGTGCACCCGGTCCCCGGATACCCAGGCCTGGATCATCACACCATAGGGGGAGTTGTTCTTCCAGATCATGTCGACCGAGCCTTCCCACAGGGTGGCTTCGCGCCCGGCCGGGTAGCGTTCGAACCAGCGGGAGTGCGGCTTGTGGGTGACGTCGTCGTAGCCGGCAAGGAAGCCGACGTTGTACAACTGGGTAGAGATCTGCGACAGGCCGCCGCCAACTGCTTCAGTGGAGAAGCCGTCGACCACCACACCGGAACCGAAGTAGCCGTTGGCCACGGTGATTGGGCCCAGGGCCTTGAGCAGCGAGAAGTTCTCCCCGGGCTCGATCACGGTTCCGTTGATGCGTGCCGAGCCCGCACGCAGGTTCTTGGTGCGGACCGTGTCATTGGCCGGGTAGGGGGTCGAGAATTCGACGATCTCTTCTTTGATGCCCAGCTTCTTGGCGTCTTCGGTGGTGAAGTCGGCCTCCGAAGCGCTCAGCACCACCTTTGCGGTGCGTTCCTTGGTTTCGGTCGCGGCCAGTACCTTGGCACCGAGGCCCTTGGTCTCGAGCGCGACACCGGGCACCGATTTCTTGATGGTGGGCTTGCCGTTTGCCAGCGTGATGCGGGCGTTCTTGGCCGTGCTGCTCAGCTCGGAATTCTTGGTCGCCGCGTTGAAAAGCTTCTTGTCGTCCAGGGTGATGGCCGGGGCGCCGTCCTTCGGCGTGTAGCTGGCCGCGGCGGCGATCGAAGCGGTCGAAATGTCGACCTTCTTCTGATCTGAGGTCAAGGTGACCTTGTCCTTGAGCAAGGACTTCACCTGGTCGTCATAGAAGGACTGCAAGGCATCGGGGGAAATCTCCGGCTTGGTGACCTCGCTGGGCAGCTCAATCCCGGCTGCACCGATGCGCCATTCTTGGCTCAGCAAGCTGGCGGCCTCATCTTGCTTCAACACGACGCCATCAACGGGCGCGACGAGCGTTGATTTGCCCTCGGCGAAGGTGATATCTCCCTCGGCGACCTCGGCGTTTGCCTTCTTGGCCAGCGCCTGAAGTTCGGTGTTGAGCTTGTCGTTGGCTACGTCGATGCTCGCGGTGGCGGTGTATTTGCCGGTTAAGCGATCGAGCAGATCGGCCGGGTTGGCTTCGTATCCGGTCAGGTCGGCGACCGTGTCATCGATGTTGAGCGTCAGCCCCGCCTTGGCCGGATCAATTTTGTAGCTCTGGGCATTTACCAGGACCTCGAAGGGCTCCGCCGCCAAGGGCGCCACGGATTCACTCAGGGCAGCTCGTGCTTCGTCCTGGCTCATCGAACCGATGTTCACCCCGGCGATGCTCGTATTAGCCGGGATCTGGGCGCTCACGAAGGCTGCACCGCCGAAATAGAGCGCCGCCGCAGCCACCACGCACGAACCGGTAATGATCCAGGGCTTGGCCTTGCTCTTGGCCTTGCCCTTGGAACCGTTGCGAGCGGAGGGTGAGGATGAACTGTCCGGGGAGGGAGTCTGCACTTGTCTGTTAGCTCTTTCGAAAAGCGATTGGGGTCGGGCACGGTACGTGAATTATTACTTCCAAGTACAGCAATGCACCAAAAGAAATACTAACGGGTGGAGCAACCGACACGCGGTGTTGTGTGAGCAATCGCCTGAATTGTTATCGAGTTGTTGGATTTCAGGCCGCCAGGTCATCCAATACTAGGTCGGCGATCACATCCAGGCGGCCAAAATCGATGCGCGCGCCCGCTTGCTCACGCAGCGCCGGCTTCGCGTTGAAGGCTACACCCAGTCCTGCGGCGTTGACCATGTCCAAATCGTTGGCACCGTCCCCGGCGGCGATGGTTGCCTCCATGCCGATGCCGTGTTCGGCCGCCCAGGCGCGCAGCATCTTTTCCTTCATGGCGCGATCCACGATCTGGCCATGCACGGTGCCGTCGAGCAGACCCGCGGTGATGCCCAGGGTATTTGCCAGCGCGTGATCCAGCTTGAGCTCTGCCGCCAAGGGGTCCAGGATCTGCTGGAATCCGCCGGAGACCACGCCGACCAGGTGCCCGGCTGCATGGAAGCGCTGCACCAGTTCGCGTGCGCCGTCGGAGTAGACCACGCGCGCAATGACTTCGCTCAAGACGGTTTCCGGCAGGTCTTTGAGTGTGGCCACACGCTGAACCAGCGATTGGGCGAAGTCCAATTCCCCGCGCATCGCAGCTTCGGTGACCGCGGCGACCTCCTCCTCGCGCCCGGCATGGGCCGCAAGCAATTCGATGACTTCCTGCTTGATCAGGGTTGAATCGACATCCATCAGCAGCAGCATGCGCGGCGCATCGGTCAGCGCGGAATCCACCACGGTCACGCATGCGTCCGCAGCAGCAAGCGCACCGGTTGCGACGTAGGCGTCAAAGGCCTCTTGCGCCGCGATTCGCAATGCGGTCGAATCAGCATTCTCGATGCGCACCCTAGCCACCATGCGCTCGGCTGAATGCTGCACGCTCAATGCGGCGTCGGCGGCGAGGGGCAGGGCCTTGCCCACATGGTCGATGAGCGAATCGAAAGTTTCGCGGGGTAGTGCCGGTCGGGAGACGAGGGTCAAAGTTGAAGCCATGAAACTATTTTCGTCTCTGGAGCCAAGTACGACCAAACATGACGGTCGGTTCCTTTCCGCTGGCGGTAGAGCTAATGCACTTGTACACGTTGGTTCAATGAGTTTCGGATGGCCAATGTGCCAGCAGGCCTGATGGACGCGAGCGATCCGTTGCCGGGATTACCCAGCTCGGCGCGCACCACCTGCTCGGGTGAGTCTGGTTTCTTGTCCTTGACCACCGAGCGAGAGAGGATTTCCGCAGCAGGATTCGGCTCACCGATGCCGAAAGCGAGAAACTGCCCGGTGCCGGGTTAGCTTCTCGCCGCGCACTCAGCGGGAAGCCTGCCGGTGATCCGCCTCCTTGGCGAGCGGGGTGCCCGCCACGGCTAGACTGCTATTCGGCGCTCGGCCGGTCCACCACGGGCTGTGGAGTCATATTGCACAGCTGCAGCGGTGTTTTCAATTAGTGAATCAGAGAACGAAAGTCTAGGCTTAAAAACCATGAGCGAAGTGCTAACTTTCAACGATGTCAGCGTGGTGCGCGGGGGTAAAGACCTGCTCAACGACGTGTCCTGGGAAGTCACAGAAGGCCAGCGGTGGATTGTGCTGGGCCCCAATGGCGCCGGCAAGTCAACCCTGATGAACATTGCAGCCACCCGTCTACATCCCTCCCGCGGCACCGCGGGCATTTTGGGCGAAACCATGGGCAAGGTCGACGTTTTCGAACTGCGGCCGCTGATCGGCTTGAGCTCGGCACTGGTCGCCAACGCTATTCCCGGCAACGAGACAGCGCTGAATGTGGTCCTCACCGCCGCGTACGGGATGACCGGGCGCTGGCGCGAGAAGTACGAACGCCTCGACGAACGCCGGGCCTTCTCGATGCTCCACCAGTGGGGCATGTCCACCTTCATGAACCAGCCATTCGGCAAGCTATCCGAAGGCGAGCGCAAGCGCGTACTCATCGCCCGTGCGCTGATGACCGACCCGGAACTGCTGATTCTCGACGAACCAGCCGCAGGCCTGGATCTTGCCGGGCGCGAAGAACTGGTGACCAAGCTCACCGAGCTGGCCGCCGATGAAGACTCCCCGGCCCTGGTGCTGGTGACCCACCACCTCGAGGAAATACCGCCTGGCTTCACCCACATCTTGATGCTCAAGGACGGCGAAGTGGTCGCCTCGGGCGAAATCGCCTCCACCCTGACCGAGGAAAACCTCAAGGCAAC
This sequence comes from Arthrobacter sp. MYb224, assembly GCF_002975455.1. Classification (NCBI taxonomy): domain Bacteria; kingdom Bacillati; phylum Actinomycetota; class Actinomycetes; order Micrococcales; family Micrococcaceae; genus Arthrobacter; species Arthrobacter sp. MYb224. The sequence continues at coordinate 103,332 of NZ_PCPU01000001.1, forward strand.
CTACGGGATGGAGCTGAGCATGCGCGAAGACGCCGGCCGCTACTCCGCCGTCGCGCGCCGCCAAGGCTAAGGACGCGCTGAACTGTGATCGAATTTTGGCGTGAAGCGTTAATCCTGCTCGGCGGCCTGTGGGCGGGAACCATCAACACGGTGGTGGGGTCGGGCACGCTGGTGACCTTCCCCATCCTGGTCGCATTGGGAATCACCCCGGTCAACGCGGTGGTCTCCAACGCCATGGGCCTGATCGCCGGAGGCTTCTCCGGCGCCTGGGGCTACCGCCGCGAAGCGGCCAGCGTGAAGAAGACCCTGCTGAAACTGGTGCCGGTCTCCCTGATCGGCGGACTGATCGGTTCGCTGCTGCTGCTGAACCTGCCCGAATCGGTGTTCGGTGTGGTCGCCCCGGTGCTGCTGCTCTGCGCCTTAGTGCTGGTCATCTACCAGCCGAAGCTCGCCGCCTGGGCCAAAACCCGGCAAGCGCAGCGCGGCGGAAGCGACCCGGACGACGCGGACCGCGCGAAGATCCCGTTGATCCTCTACGTGCTGGTCTTTGTCATCGGCGTCTACGGCGGATACTTCACCGCCGCCCAGGGCGTGCTGCTCATGGCGGTCTTCGGCGTCTTCCTGCAAGCTTCCCTGCAGCAGTCCAACGCCATCAAGGTGATCCTTTCGCTGCTCGTCAACCTGGTCGCGGCCGGGATTTACCTGCTGATCGCACCGGAACGCATCCACTGGCTGATCGTCCTGCTGATCGCCGTCGGCTCGCTGATCGGCGGGTTCATCGGCGCGAAGGTGGGACGCAAGCTCTCCCCGGGATGGCTGCGCCTGGTCATCGTCATCCTCGGCGTCGTCGCCTTGGCGAATATGCTCTACAAGCTGGTAGCCGGTGCCTGAGATCACCAACCCCGAACGCATCCTGCGGGTCGAGGATCTGCATGAGGATGCGCGTTTGGACGAATACCTGCGCCTTTCCGAAGCCCATCTGCGCATGCGCACCGACGTGGAAAACGGCCTGTACATCGCCGAAAGCACCACGGTGGTCACCCGCGCCATCAACGCCGGCCACGTGCCGCGCAGCTTCCTGCTGGCCGAAAAGCACCTGGACCAGCTGGCCGAAGAGTTCGAACGCTTCCCCGAGGTGCCGATCTTCATCGGCAACGACCGGCAGCTGCAGGACCTGGTCGGCTTCCACCTGCACCGCGGCGCGATGGCCTCGATGAACCGTCCGGCACCGCTGGACCTGGGCCAGGTGCTCACCGCTAGCTCGCGGATCGCGATCCTCGAAGACATCGCCGACCACACCAATCTCGGCGCGATCCTGCGATCGGCCTCCGGACTGGGCGTCGACGCGGTGCTGATCACCCCGAAATGCGTAGACCCCTGGTATCGGCGCAGCGCGCGCGTGTCCATGGGCACCGTCTTCGACCTGCCCTGGGTGCGGCTGAACTCCTGGCCAGAGGATATCGCGATCCTCAAGGACCATGGCTACACGATGCTGGCCATGGAACTGACCGAGGACGCGGTGGCGCTCAACGAGGTCGAGATGACCGAAGGAAAGAAATTTGCGATGATCCTGGGCAACGAAGGCAGGGGAGTGGCAGAGCAGACCCTGGCCTTGGTTGACCAGGCGGTGATGATCCCGATGCGCCGCGAAGTCTCCTCGCTGAACGTCGGCGCGGCCAGCGCCATTGCCTTCTGGCACCTGTGCTCCGCGCCACGCAATTGAGTTTCGCAGAACTTGGTTTTGTGGGATAGGATGGAATGTCTGTGTATCGACCCTGGTCGAGGTCGCAGGCTAATTTTCCGAGCAAGTAGCTGCTGGCAAAATCCAGTGGCCATAAACCAAAAGGTGTATAGCTATGAAGGCTGATATTCATCCACAGTACGGTCCAGTTGTCTTCAACGACCTGGCTTCCGGCGAGCAGTTCCTGACCCGTTCGACCCGTTCGTCGGACAAGACCATCGAGTGGGCAGATGGCAACACCTACCCAGTGATCGACGTCGAAATTTCGGCTGCATCGCACCCGTTCTACACCGGTAAGCAGCGCATCATGGACACCGCTGGCCGTGTCGAGCGCTTCAACGCCCGCTTCAAGGGCTTCGGCGGCAAGAAGTAATTCTTCGCCCCTCGCAAGCTTAAAACGGCGCGATTCCAGTTTGACTGGAATCGCGCCGTTTGCTTTTTAACCGGCAGCACACCGCCGGTCGATTGGCCTGCGCAGCCGAGGTGTCACAGATCCGGCGCGGGCGGTGTCTTCATGTCATAGGACCCAGAACCGACCCGCAGGAGGAGTCATGACCAACAGGATCCCGGCCACAGAAATCACCGGTCTCTACGGTGCACTCATCAAGAAATTCAGCGCGAAGATGTTCGGCAAAGTCCCGGAATCCCTGGGCGTGATGTGGCACAACAAGCCCGTGCTCAAGGCATCCATGGGCATCGGGCAGAAGGTGCAGAAGTGGGACAGCTGCGATGAGTCGCTGAAGTCTTACGCCCATATGGCCGTGGCCTCTTTCATCGGCTGCACGTGGTGCCTGGACTACAACTACTTCATGGCGCACAACCACGGCCTGGACCTGGACAAGGCCCGGCAGATCCCGTGCTGGCGCGAGTCCGAGGTCTTCACCCCGCTGGAGCGCGACGTCCTGGAGTATGCAGAGGCCATGAGCGCCACGCCCGTCTCGGTGACCGACGAACTCTCGGCACGGCTGCTCGAGCAATTGGGCGCGCCGGCGCTAGTCGAACTGACCAGCGTCATCGGCTTCGCCAACCTCACCACCCGCAGCAACGTCGCCCTCGGCATCGAATCCGAGGGATTCGCCGATTCCTGCGGGCTGAAACCGCTCGCGGAGCGCGGCGGCCGCGGAGTAGCATAGGCGGCATGAGCAACCTCGGCGCCGCTGACCTGCAGGATCCGTTCCTCGTGCACCGCGGCCTGCTCTTCACCGTCGCCTACGAGATGCTCGGCTCCGCGGCGGATGCCGAGGACGTGGTGCAGGAAGCCTGGCTCCGTTGGGCTGAACTGGACCCCGGCGTCCGCGCGGCCGTCCGCGACCCGCGGGCCTACCTCGTGCGCACCGTCAGCCGCCAGGCGCTCAACCGCCTGCGCACGCTGTCCAGGCGGCGGGAGGACTACGTCGGGCAATGGCTGCCCGAGCCCCTGCTCACCGTGCCGGATGTCGCCGAGGACGTGGAGCTGGCCGAAAGCGTCTCGATCGCCATGCTCACCATCCTCGAATCGCTCGCCCCCGTGGAGCGTGCGGTATTCGTGCTGCGCGAAGTCTTCGACGTGCCTTACGCGGAAATTGCCGAGTCCGTGGGCAAGTCGGCGGCCGCCGTGCGCCAGATCGTCAGCCGTGCACGCTCTCATGTGGCCGCCCGGCGCCCCCGCATGCGCGTGGATCGCAGCGAGCAGCGGGAAGTCGTGGAAAGCTTCCTGGCGGCGGTCACCACCGGGGATGTGCAGGGGCTGATGGACGTGCTGGCCCCCGAGGTCATACTCATCGCCGACGGCGGCGGCGTCGCCCAGGCCGTTCGGGTGCCGGTGTACGGTGCGAGGAAGGTGACCAATCTGCTGCGGCTCTTCCCGGAGGCCGCGCAAAACCCGAAGATCGTGCTTCTCTGGCTCAACGGGGCCCTGGGCATCCGCATCGACGATGAAGCAGGCGGTCCCTCACTCATAAGCCTGGTGGTGGAGGAAGGCAGGGTCGCACGGATTTTCGCCATGCGGAATCCGGACAAGCTCGGCCGCGTGGAGGCGGAGACCCGGCTGGAGCGCTAGCCGCTGAATAGCCGCGGTGATCGCCGCCGGCAAGGAGTAACTAGTCACCCCTCGCGCCCTTTGCGCTTTAACTCCCCTCCAGCCTCAGACGATAGAATCGTCCCATGAAGCATCATGGCGAATACAAGGTAGTCGGCGGCAAATTAGTCGTCGTAGATCTCGAAAGCAGCAACGGGGTGATCGCCAATGCTTCGGTGAATGGCGACTTCTTCCTGGAACCGGACGAAGCCCTCGAAGACCTCAATACGGCTCTCGACGGGCTGCCCACCGAAGCCAGCCACGGCACCATCCGCGACGCGGTCAACGCGAATCTGCGCGAAGGCGCGGTGCTGTTCGGCTTCGACGCCGACGCGGTGGCTCGTGCGGTACGCCGGAGCCTGGGCCACGCGACCAAATGGGAGGACCACCAGTGGGAAATCCTCGGCCCGCAGATCATCCCGGTAGCCGAACAGGTAGCACTGGATGAGGTGCTCACCCGGCAAATCGCCGCCGGGGAACGCAAACCCACCATCCGCTTCTGGGATTGGGACGAATCCGCGGTGGTTATCGGTTCCTTCCAGTCCCTAAAGAACGAGGTGGACATGGAACAGGCCAAGCACCACGGCATCAAGGTGGTCCGCCGCATATCCGGCGGCGGCGCGATGTTCATGGAGGCTGGCAACTGCATCACCTATTCGCTGTACGCCCCGGACTCCCTGGTCGATGGGATGAGCTTCGCAGACTCCTACCCGTTCCTCGACGACTGGGTAATGCAGGCCCTGGAATCAGTGGGCATCAAGGCGTACTACAAGCCGCTCAACGACATTGCCACGCCCAGCGGGAAGATCGGCGGCGCGGCGCAAAAACGCCTGGCCAACGGCGCGCTGCTGCACCACGTGACGATGAGCTATGACATCGATGCGCAGAAGATGGTCCAGGTGCTGCGCATCGGCCGCGAAAAGATCTCCGACAAGGGCATCACCTCGGCGGTCAAGCGCGTGGATCCGCTCAAGTCGCAAACCAGCCAGGACCGCTCCCAGCTCATCTCTACGATGATGGACACCTTCGCCAAGCGCACCGGCGCCACCCGGGCGCAGCTCGATGCGCAGACGCGAAAGGCCGCCCAGGACCTGGCCGAATCGAAATTCGACACCGAGGCCTGGACGGCTCGCGTTCCGTAGAGCCGGGGTAATCTAGCGGCTGATCCGGCTGAAGGACTGCGCCTGCAGGCTGCGCTGAAGCTCTGCACGTTCCTCGATGAGGATGCGTTGCAGGGCGGCCGGCGCCGACTGGTTGGCCTCCAGCCAGGCGTTGGCCGCAAGCAGTGTCGGGTTCTGCTCCGGGTCGCCGGTCAGATCCTGGATGCCCGGATAGAGCCCCTCGATCACGCGCGTGGCGAATTCCATGCTCATCGTTTCGAAGACCGGCAGGATGGCCGCCCAGTAGCGCCGCTGGCAGTCGGCCAGGAGGCTGGGAGATCCCATGGCGAAACCTTGGGCGATCGCCGAGAGCGCGTCGTTGGACAGCGAACCGTTGTCGTCGTGGCCCATCAGCACCGTGTCGAAGGCGGCTTCCTTGACCGCGGCATCCGGGCGGGCGGCCAGCGCGGTGCGCACCGAGTTCTGCGCGACGCTGGTCGGGTTGGCCTTCGCCGCCTCATGCATCCGCTCCTGGGCGGCGGAGTCCAACCGGCCGGAGGCCGCGAGGGCAATATAGCTGGCCCAGCGCAGCTGCTCGTCGACGGTGACTCGATAGGGATTCGGTTCCTCGGCGAGGAAGGAATCGATGATCTCCGGCGCCACTCCGGAGCGCGCCAGACGGGCCAGCATGCGCGCGGTGGTGGTTTGCTGGTCGCTGCCGGAAGCGAAATCCGTGAGCCAACCGGTGAGCACCCGAGCCGCCTGCTCGCGCAGTGCCGCGCGAAGTTCCGGGGCGACATACTTGGAGATCGAGGTGGCCAGCTGGTCCAGCAGCACCGAGAACACCCCCGAGTCCTCGATGGTGTGGGCGTGCTCCAAAATCGCCGCCACATAGCTTTGCGCATCGAGTTTTCCCTGGCGGACCGCATCCCAGAGCGAGGCCCAGCAGGTGGCACGCGGCAAGGAGTCGCGCAGCGCCCCCAGGTGCTCCAGCAGGGTCTGCAGCGAGCGCTGGTCGAATTCGATCAACGCGTAGGTTTCATCCCCGTCGTTGGGCAGCAACAGGTCCGGGGCGCGCTGGCCAACCAGGAAATCCAGGTCGACGCTGGCTCCCAGCAGTTCCACGCGTTGGGATTCGCTGCGCTCCAAGATGCCGGCGTGCAGCGTGTAGGCGGACACGCTCAGCACGTGGGGGCGGATGATCGGCTCGCCGCTGATCGGGTCGGTCCCGCGCTGCTCCAATTGCGCGGCGGTGATCAGGCCCGATTCGTCCACCGTGTAGTGCGCCGCGAGCTTCGGCACCCCGCTGGTCTTCAGCCAGGCATCGGCCCAGCCGCGCATATCGCGCCCGCTGGCCTTTTCCAGGGCCTGCAGGAAGTCTTCCAGCGTGGTGTTGGCGTACGCGTGCTCGCGGAAGTAGGCGCGCGCCGCATCGCGGAACGCCTCCGCGCCGACGTAGGCGGCCAGCTGCTTGAGCACGGACGCGCCCTTGGCGTAGGTGATGCCGTCGAAGTTCTGGTCTGCGGCCAGCAGATCCGGAATATCCGCCACGATCGGGTGGGTGCTAGGCATCTGGTCCGCCACATAGGCCCAGGCCTTGCGGCGGGCGGCGAAGGTGGTCCAGGCGGTGGTGAAGTCGGTGGCCTCGTCATTGGCCAGGGTGCCGATGTAGTCCGCGAAGGACTCCTTGAGCCACAGATCATCCCACCATCTCATGGTGACCAGGTCGCCGAACCACATATGCGCCATCTCGTGCATCAGGGTGTTGGCGCGTTGCTCGTGCTGGGCCTCGGTGGCCTGCGAGGTGAAGACATAGCGTTCGGTGAAGGTCACCAGTCCGGGGTTTTCCATGGCGCCGAGGTTGTATTCGGGGACGAAGGCCGAGTCGTATTTGCCCCAGGGGTAGGGGAAGTCGAAGAGTTCGTGGAAGTAATCCAGGCCCTGGCTGGTCAGCTTCAGGATCTCTTCGCCGTCGAAGTGCTCGGCCAGCGAGGCCCGGCAGGTGGCCGCCATCTCGATGCTCAGCTCTTCGCCGTCGGCCAATTTCTGCAGGTGCGTTCCGCGCACCACGTGGTAGGGGCCGGCGAGCACCGCGGTGATGTAGCTGGAGATCGGCGCGGTCGGCGCGCAGGAAACGGTTTTGCTGCCGTCGCCGTTGTTGACCTCGTCGAGGATCTGCTGGTTGCTGGCCAGATGCCAGCCTTCCGGACCGGTGAGCGTGAAGCGGTAGCTGGTCTTCAGATCCGGCTGCTCGAAGCAGGCGAAGACGCGGCGCGCCTCGGAAGGCTCGAACTGCGTGTAGAGGTAGGTCTGCCCATCTTGCGGATCCACGAAGCGGTGCAAGCCCTCGCCGGAGCGGGAATAGCTCGAGCGTCCGGCGATCCGCACGGTGTTCGGTGCGTCGGTGCGCAATCCGCGCAGATAGATGCGGGCGTCGAGCACCGCATCGGCCACCGGGATTTCGGACCCGTTGAGCACAATGCTCTGGATCGACTCGTGTATGTAGTCGATGAAGGTTTCGGGGGAGGCCGAGGTGAAGTTCAGCGTCGTCACCGCGGCGAAGGACGTTTCCGCTCCGGCGGTGGCATTGCTCAGGTCAAGCTCGACTTCTGCGAAGTGCCAACTGATGTTGGCGGCACGCCAAGCTGCCTCGTCGCGTCGCAGGTTCTCATTGGGTGCATAGCGTTCTAATGTGTCCACCCTTACAGCTTAGCTGTGAAATAAATGTTTGATAATGCCTCAGGGGATGGCACTTATTTCGCCGCGGCGTGCATTCGGGCTAGCAGTTGGCGAATTCCCTGGAAATGCTCGGCCAGCAGCAGGCGGGCCTGCTCGATGTCCTTGGCGCGAACCGCCTCGAGAATCGCGCGGTGGGCCGCCGCGGTCTCCAACAGCGTCGGCTTATCCGGCTCGGCCTGGCCGATCACGTCGTGGATCGAATGGTAGACCTCCCAGAACACGCCAAGCAGATTGCTGAGCAGGGTGTTATTCAGCGGCTCGAAGAGGATTCGATGGAAGTCCCGGTCCGCGTCGGTGAACATGTCGCCATCGACCGCCGATTGCTCCATGCTCACCACGCTGGCCTCCAGCGCAAGCAGGTGTTCTTCGGTCACCGCGCGGATGGCCTGGTCGATCAGCCCGGTCTCCAGGGCCTGGCGCACATCGACCAGCTCTCCGGCCTCGTGGCCGCGGTGGCGCAGCGACATCTGCCCGCGGAAGGAGAGCGAATCGTGCAGCGCGCTGAGCGTATTCTCCGCGACGAACATGCCAAAACCGTGCCGGGTGTCGATGATGCCCAGCGCCTGGAGCACCTTCACCGCTTCGCGCAGCGAATTGCGCCCCACGCCCAGCTCGGCCATCAAATCCTGTTCGGTGGGCAACGGGTCTCCGGGAAGCAGATTCCGTTCCAGGATCAACGCGGTGATATCGGAGGTCAGCGCCCGCAGGCGTGACTTTGCATCGGTGCGGCGTGGCCCGTTAGTTGTCATGAACTTCTCCAATTTTCCAATTCGCGGTTGTGAGCTAGTTGACCACCGCTAGTGATTACCATTACAGTCTAGGCTATAGATCGGACATCCTACGTCCGATGAACTGACTTTATTTCCTTGGAGGTGGCATCGATGGCACTTAACGAAGTGGCAAGTAAGCCCTATGCTCGTCGAGACTTTTTGAAGATTACCGGCATGGTCGGCGCGGCCGCTGCATTCTCCGCCAGCCTCGCCGCTTGCTCATCGGGCAGCAGCGCCGAAGGATCCGGCGGATCCGGGTCAGCTGCCGCCGCAGGCCTGCTCACCGCCGGCATTTCCTATGCCCTGTCCACCGGGTTTGACCCGATGACCTCCTCGGGGGCCACGCCCTACGCGGCGAACATGCACATTTTCGAAGGCCTGGTCGATCTGCACCCGGCCACCCGCGAACCGTATCTGGCGCTGGCCGCCGCCCAGCCGGTCCAGGTCGACGACACCACCTGGGAAGTGGCGCTGCGCCAGGACGCGACCTTCCACGATGACAAGCCGGTCACCGTCGAGGATGTGGTGTACTCCTTCGAACGCGTGCTGGACACCAAGAATGCCTCGCTGTTCGCGCAGTTCATCCCGTTCATCAAGTCGGTCAAGGCCAAGGATGCAAACACCGTTTCCTTCACCCTGAACTACGCCTTCCCGCTGTTCCCCACCCGGATCTCGGTGGTCAAGGTCGTCCCGAAGGCCATCGCCTCCAAGGACCAGCTGGCCTTCGACGCCACCCCGATCGGCTCGGGCCCGTACAAGTTCGTTTCCGCCACCAAGGACGACAAGATCGAATTCGCCAAGCACGCGGGCTACAACGGCAGCCAGGTGGCCACGGCCGAAAAGATGACCTGGTTCCTGCTCTCCGATGCGGCCGCCCGGGTAACCGCCATGGAATCGGGCCGCGTCCAGGCCATCGAAGACGTGCCCTACCTGGATATGGAGCGCCTGAAGGCAAAGGCCAGCGTGGAATCGGTGCAGTCCTTCGGCCTGCTCTTCTTGATGTTCAACTGCGCCGAGAAACCCTTCGACGATGCCAAGGTCCGCCAGGCCCTGCACTACGGGCTGGACACCGAATCCATCATCCAGACCGCGCTGCTGGGCAATGCCAAGGCCGCGACCTCCTATGTGCAGGACACCCACCCGGAGTACCTCAAGGCGGACACCGTCTACAACTACGATCCGGCCAAGGCCGAAGCGTTGCTGAAGGAAGCCGGAGTGGGCAACCTGAGCTTCGAGCTGAAGACCACCGACACCTCCTGGGTGAAGGACATCGCCCCGCTGATCCTCGAATCCTGGAACAAGATCCCGGGCGTCTCGGTGACCATGCAGAATCTGCAGTCCGGTGCCCTGTACGCAGACAATGTGGACTCCGGGAAGTTCACCGTGGTCGCCGCCCCGGGCGACCCATCGGTGTTCGGCAACGACCTGGACCTGTTGCTGTCCTGGTTCTACCGCGGAGATGTCTGGCCCAAATCCCGCTTCCGCTGGAGCGGAACCAAGGAATACAAGGACCTGCAGACGCTGCTCGACCAGGCGGTCAAGGCCGAAGATGCGGCCAAGGCGAAGGAAGCGTGGGGCAAGGCCATCAACCTGATCGCCGCCGAGGTGCCGCTCTACCCGGTGCTGCACCGCCAGCTGCCCACCGCCTGGAACCCCGATGCGGTCGAGGGCTTCGCGCCGCTGCCGACCACCGGGGTGTCCTTCGTCGGCGTATCGCCTAAGGCCTAGCCGCACCGCCTGGCCGGGCACCGCCTTTGCGGGCGGAGCCCGGCCAGAGACGAGCCACATTCACTTCCCAACCCAACGGAGTCCTTGCGTGGGAAATTTCCTCAACCTGCTGCTACGCCGCCTCGCGGCACTGCCCGTGATGATTCTGGGCATCTCGCTGCTGGTCTTCATCATCCTCAAACTCGCCCCCGGCGACGAGGCAACCAGCGCCCTGGGCGAAGGTGCCTCGGCGGCCGCCAAGGAAGCCTACCGGGAAGAACGCGGACTCAACGATCCGATCTTCATCCAGTACTTCGCCTTTCTCGCCCGGCTGATCCGGCTGGACTTCGGCAGCACCACGCCGCCCGCCCAGTCGGTGAGCACCATGATCCAGGGCGCCTTCCCGCTGACCTTGCAGCTGACCTTCCTCGGGGTGGTCATCGCCGTGGTGATCTCGCTGGTCTTCGGTGTGCTCGGCGCGCTCTACCGCGACAAGTGGCCGGACCAGCTGGTGCGCATCTTCTCCATCGCCGCGATCGCCACCCCGTCCTTCTGGCTGGGCATCCTGCTCATCCAGTGGTTCGCCCTGGGCGCGAACCCGCTCTTCCCCTCCGGCGGCGCCGCCCCGGCTGGCGGCGGCTTCGGCTCCTGGCTGAGCCATATGGCCCTGCCCGCGCTGGCCCTGGCCATCCCGGTCTCCGCCTCGCTGACCCGCGTGGTGCGCACCTCCATGGTCGAGGAGCTGGACCGCGACTACGTGCGCACCGCCATCGGCAACGGCGTGCCCCGCAACGAGGTGGTCAGCCGCAACGTGCTGCGCAACGCACTGGTCACCCCGGTGACCGTGCTGGGGCTGCGCATCGGCTACCTGCTCGGCGGCGCGGTGGTCATCGAAATGATCTTCTCGCTGCCCGGCATGGGACAGCTGATCATGAACGGCATCACCAATCAGGACACGAACCTGGTCCAGGGCGTGGTGCTGACCATCGCGATGACCTTCGTGCTGGTGAACATCGCCGTCGACCTGTTGTACCTGCTGATCAACCCACGTATTAGGACGGTGTAGCGATGACCATCATGGCCCCACGCAACAATCTGGTGCAACGCCTCAGCGCGGGCGGCAGCCGCTTCCGCGCGCTGACCCTAGGCTCCAAGATCTCCTTGGCATTCCTGGTCCTGGTGGGCCTGCTCGCGCTGCTGGCCCCGGTGCTCGCCCCGCACGATCCGCTAGCCACCGGCACCCCGGCCCAAGCCCCGGGGGCCGAACACCTCTTCGGCACCGACCGCCTGGGCCGCGATATCCTCTCCCGGCTGCTGCACGGCGCGCAGGCCTCGCTGCTGGTGGGCCTCGGCTCGGTGGCGCTGGCCCTGGTGCTCGGCGGGCTGCTCGGCGCCCTGGCCGCCACCAGCAGCAAGTGGGCCAACGAGACGATCATGCGCATTATGGACATGCTGATGGCCTTCCCGGGCATCGCCCTGGCCGCCGCGCTGCTGGCCTCGCTGGGCAACTCGCTGCCGGTGATCATCCTGTCGATCGCGATCATCTACACCCCGCAGATCGCCCGCGTGGTCCGCGCCAACGTGCTCGCCCAATGGGGCGAGGACTATGTGCGCGCCGAACGCGTGATCGGCGCCGGACGCTTCTTCATCCTCGGCACCCACGTGCTGCGCAATTGCGCCGCCCCGGTGATGGTCTTCGCCACCGTGATGGTCGCCGACGCGATCATCCTCGAAGCCTCGCTCTCCTTCCTCGGCGCGGGCATCCAGGACCCGGCCCCGAGCTGGGGCAATGTGATCTCCTACGGCCGCACCCTGGTGCTCAACGGCGCCTGGTGGGCCACCACCTTCGCCGGCCTGACCATCCTGCTCACCGTGCTGGCGCTGAATATCCTGGCCGAGGGCATGACCGACGCGCTGGTCAACGTGAAGGGCGCGGGCAAGCCGCGCGCGAAGAGCGCAGAGCGCTCGGCCGTGGCCAAGGCTGCCACCGACGAGCACGCCCACGAACGGCTGCGCCGCGAACTGGACCTGCTGGCGCGCACCGAATCCCAGCGCACCGACCGGCTCGTCTTGGATGAGACGGATCCGCGCACCATCCTGGAGGTCAAGAACCTCTCGATCCGCTTCCCGGACCGCTACGGGGATACGCAGATCGTGCAGGACGTGTCCTTCACCGTGCGCGAAGGCGAAACCATGGCGCTGGTCGGCGAGTCCGGCTGCGGCAAGTCGATCACCTCGCTGGCGATCATGGGCCTGCTCGGCCCCGGCGCGCAGCTGTCCGGATCGATCAGCTTCGAAGGCAGGGAACTGCTGCCGGCCACCGCAGATGGCGGCACGCTGGCCGGGGACGACAAGGTCTACAAGGGATTGCGCGGCGAGTCGATCGCGATGGTCTACCAGGACGCGCTCTCCAGCCTGAACCCCTCGATGCTCATCGGGGAGCAGCTGCGCCAGCTCACCCGCCGCGGCGGGCGCAAGAGCCCTGAAGAGCTGCTGGCGCTGGTGAAACTGGATCCGCGGCGCACCATGCGCTCCTACCCGCATGAGCTCTCCGGTGGGCAGCGCCAACGCGTGCTGATCGCCATGGCCCTCTCGCGCCGCCCGAAACTGGTGGTCTGCGACGAGCCGACCACCGCGCTGGACGTCACCGTGCAGAAGCAGGTGGTGGACCTGCTCAACGAGCTGCGCGAGCAGCTCGGCTTTGCGATGGTCTTCGTCAGCCACGATCTGGCGCTGGTGGCCTCGCTGGCCCACCGGGTCACCGTGATGTACGCCGGGCAGGTAATCGAGGCCGGCCCGATCCGCGCGGTGCTGGCCAACCCGCAGCATGAATACACCCGCGGCCTGCTCGGCGCGGTGCTCTCCATCGAATCGCAGGCCGAGCGCCTGCATCAGATTCCGGGCACCGTGCCCAGCCCGTACGACTTCGTGCCCGGGGACCGCTTCGCCGAACGCAGCCAGCGTGCCGACGCGGACCCGCACCGGGCCACCAGCTTCGTGCCGGTCGCCGAGAATCCCGAACACCGCTGGGCCAGCCACGAGGATGCAGGAGTTAACCGATGAGCACCGACAACGCACCTGTGATCGAGCTGCGCGGCATCCACGTGCACCACAAGATCCGCGGCGGCAAGCTGTTCTCCCCGCGGCTGATCAAAGCGGTCAACGGGGTGGACTTCTCCGTGGCCCGGGGCGAAACCGTGGGCATCGTCGGCGAATCGGGCTGCGGCAAGTCAACCCTCGCCTCGGTGCTGGTCGGCCTGCAGGAACCCACCGGCGGGCAGGTGCTCTTCGCCGGAAAGCCGGTGGGCAAGCGCAACGCCGCCGGGCGCAAGGCATTCGGCCGGGCCGTCGGGGTGGTCTTCCAGGACCCGGCCACCGCGCTGAACCCGCGCATGAGCATTATGGACACGCTCACCGACCCGTTGCGCGTGCACGGCATCGGCAACGCCGCCTCGCGCACCGCCCGCGCCCTGGAGCTGCTCTCCGTGGTCGGCTTGCCGGCCTCGGCCGCCACCGCCCTGCCCAGCCAGGTCTCCGGCGGGCAGCGCCAGCGCGTGGCCATCGCCCGGGCGCTGGCCCTGGAGCCGGAGGTAATCGTCGCGGATGAGCCCACCAGCGCGCTGGACGTCTCGGTGCGCGCCCAGGTGCTCAACCTGCTCACCGACCTGAAGGCGCAGCTGAACCTGGGCATGGTGTTCATCTCCCACGATATCCAGACCGTGCGCTACGTTTCGGACCGCATCTGCGTGATGAACTCCGGCGAGCTGGTCGAGGAAGGCACCGCCACACAGGTTTTCGACGCGCCGACCAACGAATACACCCGCACCCTGCTGGGCGCAGCGCCCTCGCTGCTCCAGCTCTAGGCACCCACAATTTCAGGGCCCGAAGAATTGGGCCCCAAGCAGAAGGATCAGTTACGTGGCATTTGTTAATAACCCGAAGTACAGCGGCGTCATCCCACCTGTAGTCACCCCGCGCTCGGCCGACGGCCAGCTCGACATCCCATCCCTGCAGCGCGTGGTCGAGCACCTGATCGCCGGGGGAGTCTCCGGGCTGTTCGTGCTCGGTTCCTCGGGCGAGGTGCCCTACCTGTCCAACGCCGAACGCGAGCAGGTGATGCGCGCCATCGTGGCCGCCAACTCCGGACGCGTGCCGATCCTGGCCGGCGCCAGCGAGCAGACCACCGTGCGCACCATCGAGGAAGGCGCGCGGTTGCTGGCCCTCGGCGCCGACGCGCTGGTGGTCACCACCCCCTTCTACGCGTTGAGCAACGCCGCGGAGATCGAGGCGCACTTCCGCGGGATCAAGGCCGCACTGAACGTGGACATCTTCGCCTACGACGTGCCGGTGCGCACCCATCACAAGCTGCCGCTGGAGGTGGCAATCCGCCTGGCCAACGACGGGGTGATCGTGGGCGTGAAGGATTCCTCGGGCGATGACGTGTCCTTCCGCCAGCTGCTGCTGGCCACCCGCGAGATCGAAGGCTTCTCGGTCTTCACCGGCCACGAGGTCGTCGTGGACGGCGCGCTGCTCGGCGGCGCCCACGGCGTCGTGCCGGGACTGGGCAACGTGGACCCGGCCGGCTACCGCCGCCTGTTCGAGTTGGCAGTGGCCGGCGACTGGGCCGGAGCCGCCGCCGAGCAGGACCGCCTCGCGGCCCTGTTCAACATCGTCTACACCCCGGATTCGGCCCGTGTTTCCGGCGGAGCCGCAGGCTTGGGCGCCTTCAAGACCGCGCTGGTCGAGCTCGGCGTGATCGCGGCGAACACCATGAGCGTGCCGATGGAAGCGCTGAACGCGCAGGAGGCCACCGCCATCCGCACCATCCTGAATGAAACCGGACTGCTCACCGCGGCGGCCAGCTAAGCATGAGCGAACGCCGCTTCGGCGCCGGCGCGGTGCTCGCCCTGGATGTGGGCGGCACTAAAATCGCCGGCGCCGTGCTGGATTCCCGCCGGCAGATCATCGCCACCGGCCAGGTGCCTACCCCCGCGAGCGCTGGAGCGCCGGCGGTGCTCGACGCGATGGCCGGGCTCGTGGCGCAGCTGCGCGGGAAGTCGAGCGAGGAAATTCTGGGCCTCGGCCTGGGCGCGGCCGGAGTCATCGACCCGGCGAACGCGCAGGTCGCCTCCGCCACCGATACCATCGCCGGGTGGGCTGGAACGGATTTGCGCACCGAGCTGCTGGCCCGCACCGGGCTGCCGGTCCGGGCGGTCAACGACGTGCACGCCCACGGGCTTGGCGAGGCCCGCGCCGGCGCCGGACGCGCGGCGAAGCAGGTCTTGCTGTTCGCGGTCGGCACCGGCATCGGCGGAGCGCACCTGGTCAACGGCCAATTGCTCTCCGGCGCGCACCATGTCGCAGGGCATATGGGGCACATCGACTCGCCGCTGGCGGCCGGGCTTCCCTGCTCCTGCGGCCGCACCGGACATGTCGAAGCCATCGCCTCGGGTCCGGCAATCCACCGCCACTATCTCCGCCTCGGCGGAGATGAAGGCGTCTTGGACACCCGCGAGCTGACGGTTCGCGCGGGACAAGGCGATGAGCTCGCCCGCCGTGCGCTGCATACCGGGGCCCTGGCCGCCGGCATGGCGCTGGCCTCGCTGGGCAACGTGCTGGATCCGGAGCTGATCATCGTCTCCGGCGGGATGGCTGGCGCCGGAGACCTTTGGTGGCAGGCGCTGCGTGCCGGCTATGCCGCCTCGGCCATCGACCCGCTGGCGCACACCGCAATTGTGCCCGCCCAACTGGGCAACGACGCAGCATTTTACGGGGCGGCCAGCTTATTCTGGCCGGCCAACGAGAGGAAGTAGCGACATGCTGCTCAGCAAGTCACAGCAAGAAGCCCTGCGCGGAGGTTTGATCGTCTCGGCGCAGGCCTATCCGGGCGAACCCATGCGCAACCCGCAGACCATGGCGCAGGTCGCCGCGTCCGCGGTGATCGGTGGGGCGGCCGCCGTCCGCGTGCAGGGAATCGCGGATATCCAATTCACCCGTGCGGCGGTCGAGGTGCCGGTGATCGGCTTATTCAAGGATGGCCATGAGGGCGTGTTCATCACCCCGACGATCCACCATGCCGTGGCCGTGGCCCAGGCAGGTGCGCACATCGTGGCGCTGGACGGCACGCGCCGCGAACGGCCCGATGGCAAGTCCCTGAAACAAACCATCACCGCGGTGCACGAACAAACCGGTGCACTGGTGATGGCCGACTGCGGGTCGCTCGACGACGCGTTGGAGGCCGCCGCGGCCGGCGCCGATCTGATCGGCACCACACTGGCCGGGTACACCGGCGAACGTGCCAAAACCGAGGGCCCGGACTTGGAGCTCCTCGCCTCGATTGCCTCCGCGGGGCTCGACCGGCCGCTGGTCGCCGAGGGACGCATCCACACCCCGGCGCAAGCCCGTGCCGCGCTGGATGCCGGAGCATTCTGCGTCGTGGTCGGTACCGCGATCACCCACCCGGCGAGCATCACCGGATGGTTCAACGCGGCGCTGCGCGCATAACAGGACAGCCTTCCGGCCAAGGACCTTTCGGAGCCAGAGAACTAGCCCTATCGCCGCGGCGAAGCGCGCGTAATCCTTGGACCGGAGGGCACGCGCACATCCGCGTGCCGCCTCGGAGACCGAGGCGCAACTTCGACGATAGATATTGAGGCATTCCACTCCCATGGAGGTGCCCAACCCTTGACGGCGGATCCAGCGTAAATTACTGCGCCATGAGGGAGTTGGCGGCAATTATGGCCGGAAGGTCGTTGCCCAGCCGCTCTAGGATGTAGCGCTCGTGCGGAACAACTTTGCCAGGCAGCTCGCAAAGGTCGAACCAAGTAAGCGCCGAGGTTTTGTGCGGCTCCATAATCTGAGGCACACCCGTCCACGTGGTGCATTCGAAGAAGAAATCGACTCGACCACCGGCGGTTTCGTTGCTGGACTGCGGCCGGTGGACGGTGGTGAGCGGCTGGAGCTGCATGGCATCCAGCTCGATCCCGAGTTCCTCACGCGTCTCACGAACCGCAGCTTGGATGGCCGACTCACCCGCTTCGACATGACCTGCGGCAGCGGTTGACCAGTAGCCGTCTAGATAGCCCGTGCCCTGCCTGCGCTGCAGAAGAACTCGATGCCTATCGCGAACGATTACGTAGCTTACTGGTGTGAGCGCATTCCTATAATTAATGTGAAATCACTGCCTCTGCGTGTTTAGTTCGTTGGCCACGGGGCTAACTAGCCGAAGGGGAGACGCTGGCAAACTTCGAGCAATTAAGTGTCCGCGTGGAGAATTTGGTTCACTCACCAATCGCGAGATTACCGGCCGCTTCATGGCTACGCCGTAACCGCTGAGCGTACTAGTGATTCAACTAATTAAACAGCTAGTTTGCCAGCCTCGTGAAGAGCCCGAGTGCAAATACCACCGTGAAGAACAGTGCGATCCAGAATGCGATGATGGACCAGTTGCTAAAAAACTTGTCCTCTTTCGAATGGGTTCGCTTCCGGTCCTGGCGTTCCCCGAGGTAAGTCCCAATAAATACCAGCGCCAAAAATAATGAAATAAGCGTTGGCGCTAGCATGGTCTTTCTCATTCCGGTAGGCTAAAAGGTGTTGCTGCTGATCTTAGCAGGAAGATCACTCGATACCGATGGGAGGTGAAAATGACTAAAAGCCTAGTGGATACCGACAAATCTCATATCGCATGCCCTGCTGGAACTCGATTTTTATTCATTCTCGCCCCTAGTTTGTCTATCGCTTTGACGCTGCTGGCTTATTGGCTGGCCAGCCCGTGGATTCCGGACCATGTGGCAATTCATGTCGGACCGGACGGGGTTGGCTACGGATCAGCATTGCGCATGTTCGTGACCTGTTGCATCATCGCGACGGTGGCATTCATCGTTGGAGGTGTCACCGCGAGGGGATTCTTCGTGTCTGGACACTGGTATCAGATTGAAAAATCGATCGTCGTGTGCACGGAATCATTCGCCTATGCAGTGCTTGGTGTTGGGCTTGGGTCAGTTATGAGCACCTTTGGACAAGAACCCAATGGTTCCAACGCCCAGAGTGCGGGTATCGGACTATTGTCGTTTGTGCTCGTTTTTATCGTCTTTGCCACCGTATACGTCCTAGCGCTTCCAAAAGGGCGCCTTGAAGAGCTCGACACCGCATAACTCACAACAGTTCTCGCGCACGCTCGTGAATGCGCTGAGGCGCGTTACTTAGCGGCCTGTGGCTGTGCTTCGGGCAGGACTACTTCAGTCAAGTTGCTTACTCTCGTTGATGCTTGGGCAGGTGGATGACCGGTGGTGTTGTATCTCGGACTACTCCGGTCGCTGGGGGGAGCCAGGGACCGGTAGGTCCGTCCGTCTCCGGTGTCCATCACGATGGAGTGCGGCAGGCACGGATCGACTTTTTCATACCATCCCGGCAGTTCCTTCGCCTTGTTGCACCGGATTGGGTGTCTCTTAAATTGTGTGTCTTCGGGCTATTTTCGGAGTAATGGCCCTGTTGCGTCATGTCAATACCTCCGGGAACTCTGATACGTTGCGTCAGATGAAAACGTCCGGGAAACAGGTTTCTCATGATGAAGCCTTTCTCGCCTACCGGGCCGAGGACCCGGACTTAGATATCGACAATCGCTCAAGGCTGCCGGTCAACCCAAAGATCTGCTGCGACAACGCCATGACCCGTATCTTCTTGAACTGCCCGTTCATCCGAATCACTGGCATCTTCTTCACTTCCGGATGCGCTACCGCACGCTGGTGAGCAGTCGCCGGCCGGACATGCACCTTGATGCCCTTGGCCCCTTTGCGAGTCTTGTGCAGCAGCTTCTGCTGCGGCAGAAGATAGTTTGTGAAGGTCCGGTCCAGCTCCCAAATCTGATTCAGCAATACCAGCTCTTCGGGACTGTCATAGCGCTGGTAACCCGCGAGCTCACGAACCCGAGGCCAGTTCTTCTGTTCCACGTGCGCCCCGTCGTTCTTGTTCCCTGACCGGGAGCGGGAGCGGGTGGAGCAGAATTCGCCTTGGCTGTTGCCGCCTTCATGGCCCACCAAATCGATCTCGACAAATCCGGGTACCGCGTCATCCCATTCGGCCCACGTGCGAATGGGAATTTGGGACTTGAGCAGCGAGCCAGGCTTGGTATGGGACCTGCCATGAAGGATCATCTTCCGGCGTTCGTTAGCCAGTCGCCGGTCGATGGTTGACGCGCTCATCTTGATCAGCAGAGCGGCTTGATCGTCAGTGACGTCCAGGGCTTTCTCGGCGCGCAGCATCGGCACCAGAGGCGGCATGGAAGCCGTCAGCAGTTTCGACGCTGGGCCACGCAGGACGGCCCAGCACAGGATCAGGCCGGGTTGCAGGTCGGCCGGGTAGGTCGGTTTCCTGCCTGCTCTGATGATCCGTGATTTGGCGGGTTTCAGTGCTTCTCGCAGGGCGCAGCGGGCGTAGTCGCGGTGCCAGCCGGTGATTTCGACCAGTTCATCCAGGATCCGTGTTTTCCCGGCTTTAGCGCCGAGTCGGTAGCTGTTCGCGAGTTGTTTGGTGACTTGTTTGAGTGCGCTCATTGTCAGTCCCATGCTGCTGAGCAGATACCCGCAGAGTCCGAGAAGCAAGAGGTACTTTGACGGAGGTTTATTACGAGTCAACGCGCCCACTAGAAAATCTAGGTAGAAATCTATATAGTTTTCATATGACTACTTTGAGTATCACCGAAGCATCACGCGCGGGACTTTCTGCGCTTGTCGCCGCCGCCGAAGAAGGCCGGGATACCCCTTTGTCGCGCCATGGCAAGGTTGTGGCCGAAGTCGTTTCCGCCAAGGAAATCGCTCAGCTGCGCCATGACCGTGACACCCTCCGCGATGCTGCGCTGGTGATGGCACGCTTTGCCACCGATAGCGGCGTACGCACGACTCTTGACCAAGCGATGGAATTCTTTGATTTGAACCGCGCAGAGCTTGAGGCGGAAAATGCCGAAGAAGCCCAGTCTGATAATTCGTGAATCAGCCTCAAGACCGCCTGTGCATCGTCCGGCTAACTGATGACGCAGTATCTGATTTGTACCGTCTTCACAACAAGGATCCGCAGATCGTGCGATCCGTGTTCAAGAAGATGCTGCTGCTCGAAAAATCTCCTGAGGCTGGCGAGCCTTTGCTCGGTGCGCTAGTCGGTTTTCGCAAGTTGGTCGTTGGCGATCGCGACTGGAGAATCGTATGGCGCATTACCGAAGACGCATCCGGCCGCCTAATTCTTGATATTTCTGAGGTCTGGGCTGTTGGCGCCCGTTCGGATGGCGAAGTTTACGATGAGCTCACCTCACGGGTCGCACGCATGGGCGATGACCCGAAGATTCAATCGCTCAAAGACGTCATTGTCCAGATGGGACGGCTCTACGAATCCGTTGAAGCCACACCTGAACCCGCACGGGGATCTGTCCTGCCCGAGTGGATGGAAGCTGCGCTCATAGAACAACTTCATCTGTCCGCACAAGAGATTTCAGGACTGAGCGAACAGCAAGCCCAGCAAAGACTCATGCAGCATTGGTCCCGTAACGCTGAGAGCTAACCCATCCGCCGGCACCGCCGAGCTCAACGGCAACCGCTTGGTTCCGTATGGCAGCTCAGCCAAGAAGAAGAGGGGCAACTTTCCGCTGGAGTGTAGGGGGTAATTAAAGCCTTCCGATCTTCGAGACAGGGGAGCGTGCAGGCGCCAAGCCTATGGCGCAGGAAGGGATGCCGCGGAATTTGATGCCGGCGCTGAAGAAGCGTTTGCTCTCGGCAAGAGATCGCATCCGGATTTGCTGAAGCAAGCATCGCCGAGTTGGAGCGGATTGCCATCAAGGCATTAAATGCCGGATTCGATTTATCCTGGGGCGAGCGTCATGGCTTTGGGAGCTACGAGCGGATCCCTTGCCGCGTTACTTTCGGCACTCGTCTTGAAGTCCTTCCAGTGCTCGACAAGGGATCCTCAGATTATTGTAAGACTCCTATTTCACTTGGTAGTGTTCATTCTAATGAATGGGCTTTAGGGTCTGGTAGGCGAAAGGGCGCCGTGGCGGAACAGAAGAAGACGTACAGCAGAAATTGGGCTATCGGAAGCATCGTCGGGTTGCTGGTCTTGGCGCTGAGTGCTTGCGGGTGGATGTACAGCGTGCAAGGCCGATTACCTGCAAAGCTTGCGGTTCATTGGAACGGCAGGGGGGAGGTCGACGAGTTTGCCACGCTCGCCAATGTGGCCATATCGACCGTGCTGCTGACGGTGTTTGTTGGCGTTGCCATATGCTGGTCGGCGATTTTGCTGCGTGCGCATTCGCTCATGCTTGCACGCATCGGACTGGGCTTCGGCGTAGCCTTGAGTTCGATGGTTGCCGGTCTGTTCCTCGCCCTCGTAGCCGGCCAAATCGATCGCGTGACCGCAGAACATGCTGCGTTTTCCAGCCCGGTGATTGCCGGAGCCATTGTCGCTTCCGTCCTGGCAGGATTTGCAACCGCTATGGCCTACCGTCCCGAGGAGATCGTGCGCGAGCAAAGCGTGGAAGCTGTTCGGGCCGATGAACTAGCCAATGATCCGGATTCCTTGGCATCAAGAACCCAGGAGGAGCGCGCTGCGCACCGCGTAGTCCACGAAATCCCGTTGCGGGTGACGCCGCTGCGCTATCTGCTGGTGGCGTTTGCGCTGCTGGCGGTGCTTGTCGGCTGGTATATGGATCAGTTTTACATCGTCTTTTCCTCGATTGTCGCGGGAGCCATCTGCTGGATCTTTTTCGCCGGGACCTTTGTGGTTGATTCGGCGGGAACCCGGTTCGTGGCCTCCGGCTTTTGGAAGGTTATGAAGCTGGACTATGCCGGCATCAAAGGCGTTCATATCAAAGACATCAAGGCGTTGGACTTCGGAGGCTGGGGATACCGATCGGATATTTCGGATAGGGGATTCATCACCGGCGATGGTCCCGCGGTGCTGATCGATATGGGCTACCACCAGCAGCACGTCATCTCCATGCCCGACGTCAAAACTGCAATCGAAACCGCCGCGCTGATCAATGCCTACCGGGCGCTGGAAGCGGCGAAGAGCAGCAACTAGGCGGGCCCTGGACTATTTCAAAAGCTCTTGCAGAGCGTCACGCTGCTCGCGTTGCGCAGAATTGCTGCTGGAACGTCTCGATTTTCCGCAGGCAGGCCGGTGGTAGCCAGGGGCTCCGTTCTAGCCCCGCAGCTGGAAAGCCTTGCGGTATTCCGCCGGGGCCACTCCCTTGATCGCCCGGAATCTCTGGCGGAAGGAGACGGGTGTCGCATAGCCGACCGCCCGTGCGATCTCGGCAATGGAGTTGGTGCTGTCCTCCAGCAATTGGCTGGCCTCATCGACGCGCCACCGCATCACCCATTGCTGCGGTGTGGTTCCCGTTTCCGCAGCGAAGCGTCGAAGAAAGGTCCGTTCGGACATGCAGGCGCGCCTGGCATAGTCAGCGGCGGTTCGGGATTGGCTTGGATCTTCTTGCAACAGGCTGCGCACGGCGTGAAGTGCTTGCCCATCGGCATCCTTGAGGGCTACCGGAGTGCGGACGAATTGTGCCTGCCCTCCGGCGCGGTGCGGTGCCATCACCATGGAACGAGAAACCGTTGTGGCGATCTTTCCGCCGCACAACTGGCGGATCAAGTGGATGCTCAAATCGATGCCCGCGGCCACGCCGGCCGATGTCCAGACGCGATTGCCGCCGACGAAGAGCGCCGAGGGGTCCACATCGACCTGCGGAAATCGTTGGGCGAATTCATCGGCCAAGGCCCAGTGCGTGGTTGCGCTCTGTCCATCCAACAGGCCGGCCTCCGCCAAGACGAAGGCGCCCGAGCAGAGCGATGCGACGGTCGCCCCACGTTGGTGCGCTTCGCTGATGGTTCGCAGGTATTTGGCATCTGGAATGCTGCGGGCGTTGCCTAACCCGGGGATCAGCAACACGTCCGCATGTGCTGCCCACTCGAGGGATCCATTCGCGGCGCAGGTAGCCCCGTCGGTCAGCTCTACGAGCCCCGATTCAGCGGAGCATCGACGAAGCTCCAGATCCAAGGGCGGCGACGAGATTCGTTCGGTTGCCCAGGTCTCGGAGACGATGGCGACGTCAAAAAGTCTAGATCCTGGCATGAGCAAAAGGGCTACGGTGAGCATCACCCAATTATATGGCGGTAAATCATCGAACAGTGTCAAAACTGCCGCTCACGGTAGGCGCCTTTCCGGCGGCAAAGTAGTAACCATGAATGAAATCAACATCGACCAATCCGCGCCATCGGCACATCCTGCACTGGTAATGATCGACGTGCAACAAACTTTCGACTGCGCCGAGCACTGGGGGAGGCGAAACAACCCCGAGGCCGAAATGAATATGCAAAGGCTGCTCGCCTGCTGGCAAGAGCGCGGTTTGCCGATCGTCATCGTCACCCACACTTCCAAGCTCATCGGTTCAACGTTCCACCCGCAGCACGAGACGTCGAAGCTGAAGCCGTTCCTGGCACATGTCGTTCCGAGCGTCAGGATCACTAAAACCGTGAATTCTTCGTTCTACGGCACCCCGGATCTGGCAAGTTGGCTCACCGGGCAGAACATCAGCCACATCGTCCTGTGCGGCATACAAACCAATATGTGCGTGGAGACCACGGCGCGGATGGCCGGAAACCTGGGCTTCAACACGCAGGTGGCCATCGATGCCTGCCATACCTTCGATCTCGCAGGTGACGATGGCTTGAAGATTAGCGCCGAACAGCTCACGCAGGTGAGCGCCACCAACTTATCGGGCGGCGGGTTCGCCTCGGTCGAGTCGACCGCGTCGATCATCGGGCGGCTATGACTTCTGCTCAGCAGAAAACCTGAGCAGCTGTGGTGCCCGGCGCCGGGCGGGCGTAGCATGTGGACTTGCGCCATACGAAACCCGAAGGGATTGCGCCATGCCACGGATCAAGAAGTTCGACCATGTGGGAATCACCGTCGCCGATCTGGATGCGGTGACCAAATTTTTTGTGAGCCTGGGGATGCACGTCGCCGGGCGCGTGGACGGGATGGAGGGCGAGTTTCTGGAAACCGTCTGCGGGATCCCCGGATCGCGCACCAATGTGGTGATGCTGCTGGCCGAGGACGGTGCCGCGGGGATCGAGCTGTCCAGCTTCGAACGGCCCGACCACGGGCCCGGACAGCCGGAGGCGATGGCCAACGAACTGGGCATCCGCAACGTCGCCTTTGAGGTGGAGGACCTGCGCGGCATGGTCGCCGGGCTGCAGGCCGAGGGGTATGAGCTGGTTGGCGGCATCGGCGAGTACCAGGACAGCTGGCAGATGGCCTACGTGCGCGGGCCCGAGGGGATCCTGGTTGCGCTCGCGCAGCCGATTTAAACACAGCAGCCCGCCGGCGGAGCAATCCGCCGGCGGGCCTGCTTGAGCAGCTAGGCCTTGGCCTTCTTCAGTGATTTCTCGCTGACCGGGGCCTGGTCGCTGGCGCGCAGCTTGGCGAAGTACGCCATCGCCTCATCCTGGCGTTCGGCTTCGATGCCGCTGGAGATCTCCGCGCGCAGGTGCTCCTGGGTGTAGCCGAAGGCGTCGACCAGCTCCTGGGCGTGCGGGCGCAGGCGGGCGAGCAGCCGGTTGATGTAGCCCGGCAGGGTGCGTGCGCGCTGCATGGACAGCCGGCCGTGCCCCAGGAACCAGCCCAGATCGTCTTCGATCACGCTCAGCGCGAAGACGTCGCGCAGCCAGGTGAGCACCTCGCGGGTCGGCTCGTCGGAGATCTTCTCCAGCGCGGCGGTGAACGCCTCCCAGCGCAGCAGCTCGCCGTGCGCGCGGGCGGCGGCGATGAGCAGCTCCTGGTTCTCGTTGAAGGCGTTGGCGGCCTTGAGCTTGTCCTTGCCGGCGGCGCGCAGCGCGGTGGCCACCTCGGCCACCTTCGCGTTGATCCGGTCGGTGAGCAGTTCGCGCTGGTTCTCCGGATCCTTGAAGAAGTTCGCGCTCTTGCGCTCATCGGAGATGTCCACGAAGGCCTGGCCGACGCTGCGCAGCCCCGAGCGGTGCAGCGCGGTGGTGCCCACCTGCTTGGCCACGTAGCGGGCCATCGCCCCGGTATCGAGCTTGCGGAATTCCGCGGCGTAGTCGGTGAGCAGGCGCTTGCCCACCAGCTGCAGCAGCACGTTGTTATCGCCCTCGAAGGTCACGTAGACGTCCAGGTCCGCGCGCAGCTGGGTGAAGCGGTTCTTGGCGATGAAGCCGGCGCCGCCGCAGGCCTCGCGGGCCTCCTGGATGGTGTCCAGCGCATCCCAGGTGCTCAGCGACTTGAGCGCCGCGGCCAGGGTTTCCAGGTCCTGGCGGTCCTCGTCGGTGTCCTCGCGGCCGGAGAAGACCGCGTCGAACTTGTCCAGCAGCTCGTCGTGGGCGAAGCTGGCCGCGTAGGTGCGTGCCAACCGGGGCAGCAGCCGGCGCTGGTGGCGCTGGTAGTCCAGCAGCGTGGTCTCCTCGGTGTCCGAGACGCTGTTGAACTGGCGGCGCTGGTTGCCGTAGGTCACCGCGATCTGCAGGGCCATCTTCGCCGCGCCGGTGGCCGCGCCGTCCAGCGAGACGCGGCCCTGGACCAGGGTGCCGAGCATCGTGAAGAAGCGCCGGCCCGGGGAGGAGATCGGGGAGCTGTAGCTGCCGTCGGCGGCCACGTCGCCGTAGCGGTTGAGCAGGTTGCCGCGCGGGATGCGCACCTGGGTGAAGTGCAGCCGGCCGTTGTCGATGCCGTTCAGCCCGCCCTTGAGCCCGTCATCCTCGCCGCCGATGCCGTCCAGGAACTCGCCGTTGGCGTCGCGGATCGGCACGTAGAAGCAGTGCACCCCGTGGTTGACGCCGTTGGTGATCAACTGGGCGAACACGGTGGCGGCGGTGCCGTGCAGCGCGGCGTTGCCCAAAAATTCCTTCCAGGCCGCGGCGAAGGGGGTGTGGATGATGAATTCTTCGCTGTCCGGATCATAGGTGGCGGTGGTGGCCACCGCGGCGACGTCCGAGCCGTGGCCGATCTCGGTCATCGCGAAGGCGCCGGGAACCTCGAGGTTCATCGCGCCGGGCAGCCACTTGGCGTGGTGCTCGGCGGTGCCCAGGTGCAGGATGGCGCCGGCGAACAACCCCCACTGCACCCCGGCCTTGATCTGCAGCGAGGGGTCCGCGGCGACGAGTTCCTCGAAGGCGGCGATGGATCCGCCGTGGTCATCCTGCCCACCGAATTCCTTCGGGAAGGCGCGCTGCACGGCCTGCTGCTCGACGAGGATCTTCAGCTGGCCGAGCACCTGCTCGCGGTGCTCATCCATGGACCAGGCGGGGTCGCGCTGCAGCTTCGGGTCCGCGGCGCGGGCCCGGGAGGCCTTGCGGATCTCGGCGTAGGGGCCGAGCAGCTGTTCGGCGAGGGCTTGGACATTGATGCTGGTCATAAGTGGGGCCTTTCGAATGCTAGGAGCGGGAGTTGGTGGAGATGCCGTGGGTGAGCCAGCCGCTCAGCGCCTCGGCAAGTTCGTTCAGGCTCGGCTTGCCCGGCGCCTCGGGCTGGCGCAGCCAGAGTTCCCCGGCGGAGCGGATCATGCCCAGCGCCGCGCGCGGCCAAAGCGCCGTGGCGCTGGAGGGGGCGAGCGTGTGCGCGGCGAAGTGCGCGCTGAGCCGTTCGTTCATCAGCGAGGTGACCTCGTCGAAGAAGGCGTTCAGCGCCCCGGTGGAGCCGGTGGCCGCGCGATCCGGGGCGGTGAGCACATCCGGGGTCTGCGCGGTGACGAAGAAGTACAGGTTCGGACTGCCCTTGGCCAATTCCAAATAAGCGGTGACCATCGCGCGCAGCGCCCCGGCCTCGTCGCCCTCGGCGAGCCCGGCGGCGATGATGGAGTCGCGGAAGTCGGAGATGACCACGGCGCCCAGCGCCTGGCGCAGGCCCTCCTTGTCGCCGAAGTAGCGGTAGTACACCGGCTTGGAGGTTTTGGCGTGCGCCGCGATCTCCTCCATGGAGACCTGCGGGCCGAGCTTGTGCACCGCCTTACGGGCGAGCTTGAGCAGCTCCTCGTGGCGTTGGCTGCGGTGCGCCTGCCAGCGGGCCGAACGCCCGTCGGTAGCCGAGTCGATATCTGGGGTGATCTTGTTCACGTAACCCAGAGTATCATGTACTCTTGGTTACAGTAATACTTCTCACAACCCTAGGAGTTCCTTCATGGCCGACCAGCCAGTGCGCAATGCAGTCATCATCGGTGGCAACCGCATTCCCTTCGCCCGTTCGAACACCGCCTACGTCAACGTCTCGAACCAGGACATGTTCACCGCAGCACTGGAAGGCCTGGTGGCCCGCTTCGGCCTGCAGGGTGCGCGCCTGGGCGCCGTGGCCGGCGGCGCGGTGCTCAAGCACTCCAAGGACTTCAACCTGGTCCGCGAGTCGGTGCTCGGCAGCTCGCTGGACGCCGCCACCCCGGCCTACGACGTGCAGATGGCCTGCGCCACCGGCATGGAGGCCATCGGCTCGCTGGCCAACAAGATCAAGCTCGGCCAGCTCGACTCGGCCATCGGCGGCGGGGTGGACACCACCAGTGACGCGCCGATCGTCGTCTCCGAGGGGCTGCGCGCGGTGCTGCTGGAACTCTCCCGCGCGCGCAGCACCAAGGCCAAGCTCACCGCCCTGTCCAAGCTGCGCCCGGCGCATCTGGCCCCCTCGGCTCCGGGCACCGGCGAGCCGCGCACCGGGCTGTCCATGGGCGAGCACCAGGCGATCACCACCCACGCCTGGGGCATCACCCGGGCGGAACAGGACGAGCTGGCGCTGGCCAGCCACCAGAATCTGGCCGCCGCCTACGAGCGCGGCTTCTTCGATGACCTGCTCACCGCGTTCAACGGCCTGGCCAGGGACAATAACCTGCGGCCCGACTCGAGCATGGAAAAGCTGGCCAAGCTCAAGCCGGCCTTCGGCAAAACCCTGGGCGAGGAGGCGACGATGACCGCGGCGAACTCCACCCCGCTGACCGACGGCGCCTCCGCGGTGCTGCTGGGCAGCGAAGAGTTCGCGGCGGACAACGACCTGCCGATGCTGGCGAACTTCGTGGACTTCGAGGCCGCCGCGGTGGACTTCGTGCACGGCGCCGAGGGGCTGCTGATGGCCCCGGCCTACGCCACCGCCCGGCTGCTGGAGCGCAATGACCTCACCCTGGCCGACTTCGACTTCGTCGAAATCCACGAGGCCTTCGCCGGCACCGTGCTCGCCACGCTGAAGGCCTGGGAATCGGAGGAGTTCTGCCGCGAAAAGCTCGGGCTGGATGCGCCGCTGGGCTCCATCGACCGGGCTAAGCTGAACGTCAACGGCTCCTCGCTGGCCGCCGGGCACCCGTTCGCCGCCACCGGCGGACGGCTGATCGCCAGCACCGCGAAAATGCTGCATGAAAAGGGGTCGGGGCGCGCACTGATTTCGGTGTGCGCCGCCGGCGGACAGGGCGTAGTGGCAATCTTGGAGGCACGAAGCTAAATGGCAGATAAGTACCTGGAACTAGTTAATAGCGGAATGACCAAGAAGCTGGCCAAGCTGCTCGGGCTGCCCCGTCCGCCGCGGCTGCGCCGCTACACCCCGGACACCGCGCTGCTGCCCGGCCCGGTGCTGGTGCTCGGCGCCTCCGCACGCGCCCAACAGCTGTGCGACACCCTGGTCTCCTGGGGGCTGGACGTACGCCGGCACGACGCGGGGCAGAGCAAACTCGGCGGGATCGTGCTGCTGCTCGATGAGCTCACCGACCCCGAACAGCTCTCGGAGCTGATGCTGAGTACCGGCGCCGCGCTGCGCCAGCTGGTCCCCGGGGCGCGCCTGGTCTCCTTCTCCCGTCCCGCGCTGGCCGAGAATGCTCCCGCGGTGGCCGCGGTGCGCCAGGGCATCGATGGGGTCATCCGTTCGCTCGGACGCGAAATGCGCGCCGGGGCCACGGCCAACGGCATCGTGCTGGAAAACGAAACCCAGCTGGACAGCCCGAGCGCGCTGGGCGCGCTGCGCTTCTTCTTCTCCGGGCGCAGCGCCTATGTGGACGGCCAATTCTTGGGCGTGCGGACCGCGCAGGGGGAGCTTCCGGCAGATTTCCGGGCACCGCTGAGCGGCAAGGTCGCGGTGGTCACCGGCGCCGCCCGCGGCATCGGCGCGGACATCGCCCGCACGCTGGCCCGCGATGGGGCGCAGGTGGTGCTGGTGGATATGCCGGCCGCCGGGGATGCGCTGGCCAAGGTGGCCAACGAGGTCGGCGGCACCACCTTGCAGCTGGATGTCACCGCCACGGACGCCGGGGCGCGGATCCTGGATCACGCCCTGTCCCGCCACGGCGAGCTGGATCTGGTGGTGCACAACGCCGGCATCACCCGGGACAAGCTGCTGGCGAATATGGACGCCGGGCGCTGGGACTCGGTGATCGCGGTGAACATCTCCGCCCAGCTGCGCATGAACGAGGTCTTCCTCGCCGCGAAGCTGCCGGGTCTGCGCGTGGTCTCGCTGGCCTCCACCTCCGGGATCGCCGGCAACCGCGGGCAGACGAACTATGCGGCGAGCAAGGCCGGGGTGATCGGCATGGTGCGCGCCAGCGCGGGGCTGTTCGCCGAGCACGGCGGCTCGATCGCCGCGGTGGCCCCCGGGTTCATCGAAACCGAGATGACCGCGAAGATCCCGCTGGGCACCCGCACGGTGGCGCGCCTGGTGCTGCCCTCGCTGATGCAGGGCGGATTGCCGGTGGACGTGGCCGAGGCCATCGCCTTCCTCGGCTCCGACGCGGCGGCCGGGCTGAACGGTTCGACCTTGCGCGTCTGCGGCCAGTCGCTGGTGGGTGCCTAGATGGGCGCCGAGCTAGTCACCGAAATCCCGACTATGGCCGCGGTCTATGCCCGGGCGGTGAAAACCCTCACGCGCAAGCCGAAAAATCCGGTGCTGCCCGAGGTGACGCTGATCTTCCAAGGTGCCCGAGCGGATCAAGAAAAACTCACCGCCTACCGCCAGGCGGTGAGCGCGCCGGTCAACGGCAAGCTTCCGAGCCTGTATGTGCACTCGCTGGCCTTCCCGCTGGCGATGTCGCTGATGCTGCGCGGTGACTTCCCGCTGCCGCTGCTGGGCATGATCCACCTGGGCAACCAGGTCTCGGTCACCGAGCCGCTGGGCCAGGAGGAGGTCTTCGACGTCGAGGTGAATGCCGAGAACCTGGTGGCCCACGCCAAGGGGGCCTGCTGCGATCTGGTGGTGAAGATCGTGGTCGCCGGGGAAACCCGGCTCACGCTGCGCAGCACCTTTCTGGCCAAGGGCGTCAGGCTGGGCGGAGAAACTCCGGCTAAGGCCCATGAGCCCTTTGTGCCGCCGCAACGCACCGCCGCCTGGAAACTGGACGGCGGCACCGGACGGCGCTGGGCCGCGGTGGCGGGGGACTACAACCCGATTCACCTCAGCCCGCTGAGCGCCAAGGCCTTGGGCATGCCCGGGGCCATCGCGCACGGCATCTACCTGGCCGCCCGCGCGCTGGCGGCGATCGAGCCCGCCAGCGGGAACTACGAGTGGGAGATCGAATTCCATACTCCGGTGGTGCTGCCGGCCGTCGTGGACTTGGCCTTTGCGCCCAGCGCCACGGGGTTCGCGGTGCAGGGCTGGAATCCGCGCAGGGGCAAGCCGCACTTCGAGCTGCGGCTGACCCGCGAGGTCTAGCGCCCGCTGGCGGCGGGCCCTAGCCGGGAAAGGCCTGTAATGCCATAATGTGCGTATGAATGCAGATAAGAGAGTTTGTTCGCTGCAGGTCGACAGCCAGTATGTGGAACTCGCGGTAGAGGTCTTCTCCATGCTCGCCGACGCCACCCGGGTACGGATCATCCTGGCCCTGCGCGAAGGTGAAATGGCGGTGGGCGCGCTGGCCGGCATCGTGGGCAAATCCCCGGCTGCGGTCTCCCAGCATCTGGCCAAGATGCGGCTGGCCCGGATGGTTTCCACCCGCCAGGACGGCACCAAGGTGCTGTACCGGCTGGAGAACGAGCATGCCAGGAAGCTGGTGGCCGACGCGATCTACCAGGCCGAGCATGCCCTGGGCGGCGTGCCCGCGCACCACCGCGGCGAGCGAGCTACGCCGTGAACGCCACCGCTGACCACGTGCACACGCACCGCACCGGTTTCAAGGGGTGGCTGATCGAGCTGTTCATGCCGCATAGCCACGATGCCGCCGATTCCATCGACGACGCCATGGAGGCCAACCGGGAGGGCATCCGCGCGCTGAAGCTGAGCATGGTGATCCTGCTGGCCACCACGGTGCTGCAGGTGATCGTGGTGGTCTTCAGCGGGTCCGTGGCGCTTCTGGCCGACACCATCCACAACTTCTCCGATGCGCTGACCGCCGTGCCGCTGTGGATCGCGTTCATTCTGGGCCGCAAGGCGGCGGGCAAGCGCTATACCTACGGCTACGGGCGGGCCGAGGACCTGGCTGGGCTGTTCATCGTGCTGGTCATTGCGCTGTCCGCGGTGCTCGCCGCCTGGCATTCGATCGAGCGGCTGGTCAACCCGCAGCCGCTGCAGAACCTGTGGTGGGTGCTCGCCGCGGGGGTGATCGGCTTCGCCGGCAATGAGCTGGTGGCGGTCTACCGGATCCGGGTCGGGCAGAAGATCGGCTCGGCCGCGCTGGTGGCCGACGGGGTGCATGCGCGCACCGACGGCTTCACCTCCCTGGCCGTGGTCTTCGGCGCGGTGGGCGTGATGCTCGGCTTCCCGCTGGCCGATCCGGTCATCGGCCTGCTGATTTCCGCGGCGATCCTGGTGCTGCTCGCCGGGACGGTCAAAAGCATCGGCCGGCGGCTGATGGACGGCATCGAGCCCGAACTGGTTTCCCGCGCGCAGACCGCGCTGGCGGGCGCTCCCGGGGTGCTGGAAGTCGCGCGGCTGCAATTGCGTTGGGTGGGGCACCGGCTGCAGGGCAGCTCAACGATCCTCGTCGCCGACGCGCCACTCTCGCAGATCCAAGGGATCACCGCCGAGGCCGAGCTCCGTTTAGCCGCGGCGCTGCCCAAGCTCGAGGACATGGTGATCACCGCGTCCACCGGCGAGCCGCGGCGCTGAACCGCTTAGGAACGGCATTGGCAGGACATGCGGTAACTGGCCAGCGTGGACACCGCGGCCCGCTCCCAGGTGAATTCGCCCGAATGCTCCAGGGCCGCATGCCCGGCCCGGGTCACCCGCGCCGGATTGCGGGCCAGTTCGATCAGCTGCTGCGCCCACAGTTGTGCCGAGGGTTCGGGAATCAGCCAGCCCGAAACCCCATCGTCCACCGCGTAGCCCAATCCGCCGACCCGATTGGCCAGCACCGGAGTGCCGCAGGCCTGCGCCTCGGCGGCGACCAGCCCGAAGGTCTCCGAAAGCGATGGCACGGCGACCACATCGGCGTTGGCGAAAACCGCTGCCAGTTCGGCCGGCTGCAGCGGACCGAAGAAGCTCAAGCGCTCGGCGACGCCTTCGCGGCGGCCCAGGGCGGGCAGGTCGTATTCGCCGCCGCCGGACAGCGCGCCGAAGAGCGAGGCGGTAATGCGCAGCTCGGGTGCGCTGCGCTGGGCAATGCCCAGCGCCTCGATGAGCAGGTGCGCCCCCTTCAGCCGCTGCATGCGCCCGGCATAGACCAGATGCAGGTCATCCTCGCCCAGGGGGCGGGCAAGCTTGTCCTGCTCCGGGTGGAAAATGCGGTGGTCGACCCCCGGGAGCACCACGTCGAGCCGCTCGCGTTCGAGCCGGTAGAAGCGCTCGAGCTGGGCGGCCTCGACGGGGGTATTGGCGATCACCCGGTCGGCCTGGGCCAGCAATGCCCGCTCGGATTCCTTGCGCAGCTCCGGCTCGGGTAGTCCGGACTCGAACTCCTTGGCCGCCGCCGAGGTGTGCATGGTGAGCACCAGCGGCACCTGCCAGGCTGCGGCAAGCTGCCGCCCGACCAGGCCCGAAAGCCAATAGTGCGCGTGCACGATGTCGATCTTCAGCTCGCTCAAATGAGCGGCGATCCGCTCGGCGGCCGCATCGATGATACCCGGCAGTTCGTCCTTGCTCAGCACCTGGCCGGCGGCGACCTGCACCTGATGCATCCACACGCCCGGGGTTACTTCGGCGCTGCTGCTTGGCTCGGCGGTGCGGGTGAGCATATGCACCTCGTGCCCCAGCGCACCGAGGGCATAGGAGAGATTCTGGATGTAGACGTTCATGCCTCCGGCGTCTCCGGACCCGGGCTGCTGCATGGGGGAGGTGTGCAGGGAGAGCATGGCGATGCGCATGAAAAGAGGCTCCAGCCGGATCGGGGATAAGACCGTAGGACAAATGAGGGTCGAGTCGATATTACCAATAGCCGCGATGGGTTGGTTCGGCCTGGCTCGGCGTGCAGCGGATTGGTGGACGGGCAGGCGGTGCAACCAGAACGCCCACGCGTATAAGGCTGCTACCGGTCGACTAGATAATGAAGGGCGATGAGCCGATTCCAGCAACTTTTCGCTCAACTGCGTGCCCACCTAGCGAGTTCTGGAGAGTTAACCTTGGATTCGGTCAGCATTCAAGGGTCGGTATGTCCGGTCAAATGAAACGAATGCCCCGTACGAATTCGATCGCGATATCGAAGCGCTGATGGTTTAGGCAGCGCCGGGCATGCCATAGCAACTGGGCTGGCCGTGCAAAGGATGGTGCAAACTTCGGGCCCAACGTGGAAGCTAGTCGCCGTCGTCCAATTCGATAACACTTGCCACGGTCACGCTCGCAATGTCGACGCCGGTCAGGTCGGCCACCACCGAACGTGCCATATACGGCACTTCCTCCCAGGTTTTTGCCTGAGTCAAAGCGCCTTCAACGTCGGGAACGCTGACCGCATAAATGTCGTCGGCGTGTACGTACCGAACTTCAATCTCCATGACCAAAGTATGACCCTAGCGGGCAGGTGAAACAAGGACGGATTGGCCAAATGAGCGCGGTGAATTTTTAGGGTTTGCAACTGAACTATTGCAGCGCGATTGGAGCCATCCTGCCGCATTGGTTTCAGTGGAAAATGAAAACTCTCGTGAACCAAATGTAACAAGGCTTTTTGTGCTGAACCGGAATGTTTGGGACCAGCCGCGATTGTTGAAGTGGACGTCCGTGGCATTTATGCAGCTACTTCCGAAACGTGAACGCGACGCTGCCGGCTATTTCCCGCACCGAGCCCATGACCACGCAGACGAACTGAACCTTATCGTTGAATCGAACGTGCCGGGAGTCCGCAAAAAGTTATTCGAGGGCTACCTGGACTTCCTAGACGCCTAGCAGGGTTTCCCATACTTGCACCATGGCTAAAACAACTTACACGACGGTCACGGACGTTGCGGTGCTCGGAGTAGATCAGTGGTCGCCCTCCCGAGGAGTCAGCGAAGTCATGCAAGACCTACTTGGACAGCTGGCAACCGCTAGCTCACCTGATCCCACGCATCGACGGGCAGACCGAAGGCGGGGACTCAGGGCCAATGAAAGTAGCAGATGCGGTAAATAAATCACCGTGCAACGGTACGTGGAACAATTCAGGTTCTTAAAACCGGGGGTACGGCTGTGACACATTTATCCAGAGCCCGACGCAAAGGCTCTAGATTCAGATCTTCCCTTGCGATTCTACTTGTCTCGTTCAATTCGTTACCTTGTATAGGCTGCCAAACCAAATACCAACCGGCGGAAAACGCTATTCTCGACCAGTAAGTTCGTTGCACTCTGCCATTTCCTTCACGGAACGGGTGAATGTGGTTGAGCTCGTCGTAGAATTTCGCAAGTGAATCAATGAATTCTTCTTTCTCCAAGTCTTTGAGATGGTTGCGATTCGCCAGCTCGGACATGACATTGTCGATAAGAAAGGGAATGTGAGAACTGGGCGCAAAAAATTGCCCTGAACCCCGCCGC
Source organism: Arthrobacter sp. MYb224 (assembly GCF_002975455.1). Lineage (NCBI taxonomy): Bacteria > Bacillati > Actinomycetota > Actinomycetes > Micrococcales > Micrococcaceae > Arthrobacter > Arthrobacter sp. MYb224. The sequence goes on from NZ_PCPU01000001.1 coordinate 138,327, forward strand.
ATATTGATGGTCCGGTACTCGCCGGCCCAATCGTAAACATCTTGAAATAGATGCCTGTGGAGGCCTCTTATTTCCCAGGCATCTCGAGTTGGTTCCACTAGTTCATGGTCGCGAAGTTGAACGACACGTGCGTGGAATAGGTCGGCTTCAGCCTTAGCGAGCGCTTGATACGAGTCGGCCCCGACTAAGTTCCTCAGAACTCCATCGGGGCTGGTCAAATATGGATCCTCGATACTACTACTTGAGGCCATATCGTTCCCGGGTAATCCTCACTAGCTCATCTGCAGTGATATCACCCGCAACGTAATTTTTTGATTCTTCAGCATATTCCGAGCTGACGGTTAAACCTTCAAGGTATACGCTGTGAGTGGCTTCTTCCACCCAACCAGATCGCATTTCAAGTGTAGACATGTGCGCTCCTGCAAGTGTTGGTGTCTACTATTCTACCGGCGCCGGGATGCTAATCCAACTAAGACGAGCGGGTTTTCGCCTGAATAACTGAGCCGGAGCTGAGATGAATCCTCGGTGATCGCCTAGTTGGGACTTAACCCTCAGATTGCCGACGGTAGTAGTTATAAAAAATCCCCGGTTGACCAAAGTCAACCGGGGATTTCACCTGTGCGCGAAAGGGGACTTGAACCCCTACCCCCTTGCGAGGACTAGCACCTCAAGCTAGCGCGTCTACCTATTCCGCCACCCGCGCAGGTTATGCGTTGTCTGCGTTGTTATCGCTGGCAACGAAGTAAAACTTTACCACCGTCCGGCGGCGTTTGCCAATCGGGCAGGATTGGCCACCAGGGCTCCAAAATCCGCGGAATCATGCGGGAAACTCGGGTTTGATCAGTAGTTTCGCATTAATTTTCACCGAATCAGTGTTGAGCGTCACAGCAAAACGGCCGATTTCTGGGCTCTGGCGAAGGTTTGCGCCACCCTGTCGCCGTGGTCCAGTTTGTTCTGCCGGATGCGGCTTAGGCCTGCACGATCTCCCGTAGCTGCTCGGCGCCAAGTACCTGATTGAAGATCTCGCCCTCCGGTTCCATCCAGCGGCCGGCGGCAAGATCGGCCAGGCGAACGGGCTCGTAGCCCAGCGCGCTGATCAAAGCCGCGGCGAGCCCGGCGCCTTCGGGATCATCGGTGGCGATCGCGAGCGCGCGTCGTTGTTCGGTCTTTGCCGCTCCGTCGGAGTCCAAATCCCAGTGGCTGATGTGGTTCAGCGCCTTGACGACCCGGGACTCCGGGAAATGCGCGGCGATGGCCTCGGAACTGGATAGCCCGGCCCGCAGGCTGAGTTCGAGCCAGTCGGGCAAGGGCTCGTCCTGCCAGCGGTTTGTCGCATCCAGCAGCACCAGATCCGCCAGGCTGTCCTGCGCCACCTCGTCCAGGTCCTCCTGGGGGACCATGAGGACGACGAGGTCGACGCCCGCACCGATGTCTTGGGCCGGCACCGCCTGGGCCTGCGGAGCATACTGGGCCAGATGGTATTTCATCTGGCCCACGGGCCGTGAGGAGGCGATGTTCACCGCGATGCCGGCCGACGCGGCCGCACGAGCCAAGGCGGTGCCCGCCCGGCCGGCACCCAGGATGCCAATGCGTTCAATTTCTGCCACCGCTGGGTGTGGACTCTGGCCCATATGGATCCTCCTAGCTTCGTACTTGAAGCCTAACCGCAGTTGCCGGGTTGGCGCATGAAAAAGGCCACCGGCCCGAGTATGGAACTCGGGCCGGTGGCCTAGATGGAGATTGGCTAACCGCCGAAGAGCGGAGCGATGTTCTTCCAGAGCTGCTGGAGGCCCAGCGAGATGAACAGCAGCGCGGTAATGCCCAGCGCCGTGTTGGTGTGCCAGCGGTTCGCCCATCCCTTGGGGATGCGCTTGCCGTTGAGCAGGCCCAGCAGGGTGATCGCCAGGAACGGCATGAACAGCGAGCCGAGCACGCCGTAGGCGAGAATCAGCGCGATGGGCTTGTCCAAAAGGAACAGCACCATTGGCGGGAAGGTCAGCCAGAGGACGTAGAACTTGAAGTACTTGCCGCCGGTCAGCGTGTCCTTGTGGCCGGCGGGCTTCTTGCGCATGTGGCCCCAGAAGTCGGCGAACATCAACGATACGCCGTTCCACACGCCAATGATCGAGGAGAACGAGGCGGCCCAGAAGCCCACCAGGAATCCGGTGCCGACGAACGTTCCGTAGCGCTCGTTCAGCACCTCGCCCAGGTCCAGCAGGCCGCGGTCGCCAGCGGAGATCGATACCCCGGCCGAGCGAACGACCTCGGCGCCGACCACGAGCATGGCGAGCACGAAGATGCCGGTCATCACGTAGGCCATCGAGTTGTCGATGCGCATCACGCGCATCCACTTCGGGGTGTTCCAGCCCTTTTCACGCAGCCAGTAGCCATAGGCGGCCAGGGTGATGGTGCCGCCGACGCCGCCGGCCAGAGCCAGGGTGTAGACCACGCCGCCGGACGGGATCATCGGCACCAGGCCCTTGAGCATTTCCGGCACGTTCGGCACGGCGATGATCGCCAAGCCGACGACGGTGACGAACATGATGCCCACGAGGACCGCGGTGACCTTCTCGAAGAAGGAGTAGCGGCCGAACCAGACCATGGCGAAGCCGGCAAGGCCCATCAGCACGGCCCATATCTTGAGGTCCACTGCGGGGAAGAGGGCCGCCAGCGGCATCGCCGCCGAGCTCATCGCGGTGGCGCCGTAAACGAAGCCCCAGAGGATGATGTAGGGACCGAAGTACCAGGTGGTCCAGCGGCCCAGGGACTTCCAGCCCTCGAAGATCGTCCGGCCGGTGGCCAGCGTGTAGCGTCCGGCGCCTTCGACCAGAACGATCTTCAGGATGACGCCCAGGATCACCGCCCACAGCAGGGCGTAGCCGTACTGGCTGCCGGCCACCAGGGTCGCGACCATATCGGCGGCGCCCACACCGGTTGCCGCGACAACCAGTCCGGGGCCGACAATCTTCCATTTTGGTGCTCTGCCGCCGTCGTGGTCGGCGTGCACCGGCGCGCTCTCGGCGCCCGGTTGATGCTGTTCGGCCATGAATGAAGTCCTTAAAGTTTTTGCTCGTATCCGGTGCGAGTACCGGGATGCCTCGGACCAGCGGGTGTGAGCAAGAATCGACGTTGATCTTCATCACTGCCACTAGAGAGACAGATCTAATGTATGGGTGATGCGCGACATAACCAAGGCGTGCGCCAACTCTTAAGTGAATCTTAGGAAAGCAGCGGGCCGGCAAGCCGCCGAAACCAGCTGATAAAGTGCTTCACAGTGCGTGGTGCACCAAGATTTGAAAGGACGTGGCCTTGCAGCTGCTCATCGTCGAGGATGACGACGCCGTCTCCACGGCCCTTGCCGACGCCGTCGCAGCTGCCGGGCACACCGCCGAATGCGTCACCCGCGGGGAGGACGCGTTGCTGCGGCACCGCGAGGCGGACATGATCCTGCTGGACCTCGGCCTGCCGGATATGGATGGGCTGGAGGTGCTGCGCAAGCTGCGCCTGGTGACCACCACCCCGGTGGTGATCCTCAGCGCCCGCAACGACGAACGCAGCGTGGTGCGCGGGTTGCGCCAAGGCGCCGACGACTATCTGGTCAAGCCGATCGGGTTGACGGTGCTGCTCGCGCGCATCGAGGCGGTGGCCCGCCGGTCGCGGATGAGCTCACCGGTCAGCGCCCTGCTGCAGGTAGGGGAGCTGGGCATCGACCTGGACAAACGCGAGGCCCGGTTGGGGGCGCGGGCGCTGAACCTGACCGCCAAGGAATTCGACCTGCTCGCGCTGCTGGCCAAGCATGCCGGCTCGGTGGTCACCCGGGAGCAGATCCTTGATGCCCTCTGGGGAGATGCCTTCGTAGCCGTTTCCCGCTCGCTGGACGTGCACCTGACCGGATTGCGCGCCAAGCTCGAGCGTCCCGGAATGATCATCAACGTCCGCGGTGTCGGCTACCGCCTCGAGGCAAACCTCCAATGAGATTGCGCGTCATCGCCATTCTGGGATCGCTGCTGGCCCTGCTGGTCGTGATCGTCTCCGCGGTGCTGATGCAGAGCGCGAGCGTGGATGCGGCCCAGGAGCTGCGGCTGAGCCGCGAAGCGTCGCTGAATAGATTCATCCAGTTGGGCGCCCAGGCCGAAGCCGAGGCCGAGCACGGCAAGCTGCAGCTGGAAATGGACACCTATTCCAAGCTCTATGACGAGGCTCTGCTGGTGCGCCTGGGCACCGAAACGCTGACCTCCGGCCAGCTCGATCCCACCAGGCCGGAGGTGGCGCGGGCCTTGGAGAATACCGAGCTGAACCTCGCGCATACCGACATCCCCGCGATCAACCCCTTCGCCACCGGCAATGCGCTGATCGCGCGCCCTTTCGGCAATTCCACCCAGGTGCTCGGCTCGGCGCTGCTGGAAGTCAACCTCGACATCTCCCGCCGGTTGGTGCTGCAGCGATGGATCTGGGTGGTGCTGTTGAGCATCGCGGCCGGGGCGGGGCTGCTGCTGCTCGCGGACCGGGTCACCGCCTGGGTGCTCAAGCCGATCCACCGGCTCAATGAAGCGACCAAGGAACTGGCCAAGACGAAGACCTCGACCCCCTTGGAAGCCGCCGGGCCTCCGGAGCTGCGCGAATTGGCGCATTCCTTCAGCAAGATGTCCGATGCGATGACCGCGAGCCTGGCCCAGCAGCGGGAGCTGATTGCCGAAACCTCGCACCAGCTGCGCAATCCCGTGGCGGCGCTGCGCCTGCGGGTGGATCTGCTGAAGCTGCGCCTCCCAGCGGCTGCGGATCCGCAGGCGGTGCAGGCCGTGGAGAAGGAACTGCACCGGGTGGAGTCGCTGCTGGACGCGGTGCTCCGGCTGGCCAGCGCGGATCATCGGCTCTCCGAGCAGGCGGCGGACCGCACCCCGGCTGCCCGCACGGCGGAGGTCGAAACGGTCAAGGTGCGCGAACTGCTGATCGAGGAAATCGAGCGGCAGTCTTCGGCGGCCCGGCAAAGCGGCACCGAGCTGCTGCTGGAATCCGGGAACGAACCGGAGGTCCTGCTGGCCTGCAACGAGTTCGAGCTGCAGCAGATGCTCGCCGAACTCTATGAGAACTGCCTGAAATATGCCGCCGGGACGCCGATCGAAACCACCCTGCGGGCCACGCCTGAACTCGTCGAGATCAGCATCCGCGACCACGGCCCCGGGCTGAGCGAAGCACAGCTAGCGCAGGTGTCCGAGCGGTTCTGGCGCGCGGACCCGGCCGGGGCGACCCCCGGCACCGGGTTGGGCATGGCGATCGTGGAGCGCCTGGCCCGCGCCAACGCCGGAGAGCTGCGCATCGCGGCGGCCGAAGGCGGAGGGCTGTGCTTCAGCCTGCTGATGCCACGCGGCCAGGCGCCGAGCGGGGGTGGCCAAGGTGGCTGAGCACGGGAACCCGAGCCGGCGCCGCGTGCTGCGCTGGGCCGGGCTGGGCGCCCTGGGCCTGCCGGCGCTGGCCTCCTGCACCAGGGGCGCGCTGATCGAGCGGCTGGATGTGGCCGGCGGCGAAAGCGGGGGCATGTACTTTGAATTCGCCAACCTGCTCGCCGCGGCCCTGGTCCGCTACGGCATCGCCGCGCACTCGGAAGCCCTGGTGACCGAGGCGAGCGTCGAAAACCTCGAGCTGCTGGAGAACGGGAAGGCCGGGCTCTCGCTGGCGCTGGCGGACACCGTGGCCCAGCACGAGCGCTCCGCGGATTCCTCGCTGGTCGCGCTGGGCCGGGTCTACCAGAACTACTACCACTGCATCGTGCGCCGCGGGAGCCGGATCCGCTCGCTGGCGGACCTCTCCGGCCAGCGGCTGGGCACCGGGGCGCCGGGGTCGGGCACCTGGGTGACCGGGCAGCGCATCCTGTCCGCCGCCGGGCTGGACGAGGAGGGAACCCAGCCCAGAGAACGCCAACTGGGCTATGTGGCCGGACTGCAGGCCCTGGAAGCAGGGGAGATCGATGCGCTCCTGCTTTTCGGCGGCATCCCGGTCAGCTCCATCACGGCGTTGGGGCGGACTATGCAGCTCCGGCTGATCGATCTGGCGGGGGTGCTGCCGGCCTTGCGCGCGGAGCATCCGCGGCTCTACGAGCATGTGATCATCCCGCGTCATACCTATCCGGGGGTGGCCGAGGTGGACACCGTGGGCGTGGCGAACCTGCTGATGGCCAACGCCGCGCTGCCGGCCCCGGTGGCGGCGGGAATCGTGGAGCTCTTGGTGGACCATGCGCGCGAACTGATCCCGCGCAATAGCGCCGGCATCCAATACCTCACCCCCGATACGCTGATCTCCACCGGCGGGCAGCGGCTGCATCCGGCGGCCGCAACCACCTACCGCAGGCTCCATGGCTAGCGCGGCCAACGCGCCATGGGCCGTGGGGAACTAGGGTGGATAGCAACCGAGGCCGCCACCGCGAACAGAGGATCCAAAGATGCCGAGCACGCACGCCTATGAGCTCATGCAAGAAGAAGTGGTGCAGATCTGCCGCAAGCTGATCAGCATCGACACCACCAACTTCGGCGAGAACAACAGCCGCGGCGAACGCGAGGCCGCCGACTACATCGCGGGGCTGTTCGCCGAGGTCGGCCTGGCCTCGACAATCCACGAATCCGCGCCGGGACGCGCGAACCTGATCGCCAGGATCCCCGGCAGCGACCCGAGCCTGCCGGCGCTGGTGGTGCATGGGCACCTGGACGTGGTCCCGGCGATCGCCGCGGACTGGTCCGTGGACCCCTTCGGCGCCGAGCTCATCGACGGCATGATCTGGGGCCGCGGGGCGGTGGACATGAAGGGCATGGACGCGATGATCGTCGCGGTGATCCGGCGGCTGATGCGCGAGCGGATCAGCCCGCGCCGGGATCTGGTCATCGCCTTCTTCGCCGACGAGGAGGCCGGCAGCGACTGGGGCTCGATGTGGATGGTGGAGCAGCATCCGGAGGTCTTCGCCGGGGCCGGGGAAGCGATCAGCGAGGTCGGCGGATTCTCCACCGAGATCGCCGGGCAACGCGCCTACCTGGTGCAAACCGCGGAGAAGGGCATCGCCTGGATCAAGCTCGCCGCGCACGGGGTGGCCGGACACGGCTCGCAGCTCAATCCGCGCAACGCGGTGACGGCCCTGGCCGCCGCGGTGGCCCGGATCGGTGAATACCAGTGGCCACTGTCCTACACGAAAACCACCCGCGCGCTCTTCGAGGAGCTGGCGGTCATCTGCGGCACCGAATTCGACGAAGCGAACCCCGCACCGCTGCTGCAGGCCTTGGGGGATACCAGCCGCTTCGTCGGCGCCACCCTGCAGAACACCTCAAACCCCTCGGTGCTCAAGGCCGGCTACAAGCACAATGTGCTGCCCGGCTATGCCGAGGCGCTGATCGATTGCCGCACCCTGCCCATGGAGCACGAATCCACCATCGAGAAACTGCGCGAGCTGGCCGGCGAGCACGTGGAGCTCACGCTGCTCCAAGACCAGCAGTCGCTGGAGGTGCCCTTTGGCGGCGAGCTGGTCGATTCGATGGTGCAGGCGCTGGTGGCCGAGGACCCCGAGGCGGTGGTCCTGCCCTACATGCTCTCCGGCGGCACCGACAATAAGGCGCTGGCGAAGCTGGGGATCACCGGCTACGGTTTTGCCCCCTTGCAGCTGCCCAAGGATCTTGATTTCACCGGAATGTTCCACGGAGTTGACGAGCGGGTGCCGATCTCGGCGCTGCAGTTCGGAACCCGCGTCCTTGACCGACTATTGCGCAACTACTAGGAGTAGCCAACGTGCCTATCGAACAGATCCTCAGCGATGAGCTGCTGTCCCGCTTCCGCGAACGCGCCGGCGGCTATGATGCCGCCAATGCCTTTGCCACGGAGGACTTCGAGGAATTAGCGGCCCTGGGCTATCTCAAGGCCCTGGTGCCCGAATCCTCCGGCGGTTTGGGCTGGAGCTTCGAGCAGCTGGTGCTGGCCCAACGCCGGCTGGCCACCGCCGCGCCGGGCACCGCCCTGGCGATCAATATGCACCAGGTCTGGGCCGGCGTCGCCTATCTGCTCGCCGCCCGGGGGGACGCGCGCCTTCAGATGGTCACCGAGTGGATCGCCGCCGGGGAGATAATGGCCTTCGGGATCTCCGAACCCGGAAACGACTCGGTGCTCTTCGATTCGAACACCGCGGCGAGAACCCTGGCCGATGGGTCCGTCAGCTTCACCGGCACGAAGATCTTCACCTCGCTGTCCCCGGCTTTCACCCGGCTTGGCGTATTCGGCAAGGACGAGGCCAGCGGGGAACTGGTGCACGGGTTCGTCCCCCGCGGCGCCGGGGTCCGCTCGCTGGAGGACTGGGATACCTTGGGCATGCGCGCCAGCCAGTCGCACACCACCAAATTGGAAGGCGCGGTGGCCCCGGCCAGCTGGGTGCACACCCGGCTTGAGGTGGGACCGAACGCAGACCCGCTGGTCTTCGGAATCTTCGCCTCGTTCCTCACGCTCACCGCGAGCGTATATGTCGGGATCGCCGAACGCGCCGTGGAGCTTTCGCAGGCGGCGCTGCGCAAACGCACGCACCAGGACGGGGGCAGCTACACCCAGGACGTGCGCGCCAGGGGAGTGCTGGCCCAAGCCGGAATGCGCCTGCTCAGCCTGGACGCCCTGCAGCGCACCGTCGCCGCGGATCTGGAAGGACAGATAGATCACGGGCCGGGCTGGTTCCCGCGCCTGGTCACGCTGCGCACCCTCGCCGGGCAGAGCGCACGCGACAACGTCGAGGCCGCCGGGCAGCTGCTCGGCGGCGGCGGATATTTCCGCGGCAGCGAATTCGAGCGGCTCTATCGCGACGTGCAAGCCAGCTGGTATCACCCATCCAATGCGGCCTCGGCGGAGAATACCGTGGCCAGCTGGCTGGTGGGTCCCTTAGAGCCCTGAGCGATCCAAGGTGCTGACCACCCGGATCACCTTGCGGCGCAGCCAATATTTGCTCGCGCCGCCCTCGTAGCGCAAGGTGCGCATCAGCTCCCATTTGCCGTTATCCGAATGCTCGCGCAAGGCAGCCCGCGCCACCTGCTTGGATTCTGCAGGGAACGCGGTGATCACCAGATACTCGTAACGGTCGTCATTATCCAAGTGCCGCGGAGCCTTGATTAATTCCTGAAGCATTACACCCCTATCGAAAGAATGATTTCGGTTGTAGCGTGTGACTCATGAGCACCGAACCGAGCTACGCCCTGCAACTGCTGATCTCACGCCTCGAGCAGCACCTGACGGTAGTTTCCCAGAGCCGCGGGTCGGCCGACGCCGCGGTCGATGCCGCCTTCGGCTCGCTCGCCGAAGCGTTCGAGAGCTATGAGGATGCACTCTACGAGCAATATTCCGAACTTCTTCCGTTTACCATACCTACGGATGACGACGATGACGAGTGAGTACGGCCACGGTTTGAATTTCCTTGCGAAAGCCGTGTAATCACCGATAAGCCCCTCGAAATGACGTAGTGTCAAGGGGTGAATTGGTTTGAAGCAGCTTTCCTCGGATTAATCCAGGGCCTGACAGAGTTCTTGCCCATCTCCTCATCGGCCCACTTGCGCATCGTGGGCGAGCTCTTGCCCAACGCGCAAGATCCCGGTGCGGCCTTTACCGCGATCACCCAATTGGGGACCGAAACCGCGGTGGTCGTCTTCTTCTGGCGTGACATCGTGCGGATTATCGGCGCCTGGTTCCGGGCGATCACCGGCAAGATCCCGCATTCGGACCCGGACGCCAAAATGGGTTGGCTGATTATCGTCGGTTCCCTGCCGATCGCCATCCTGGGGCTCCTGCTCGAAGACTATATCGACTCGAACTTCCGTTCGCTGTGGATCGTGGCGACCATGCTGGTGCTCTTCGGCCTGTTCCTGGCCATCGCGGACCACTACGGCAAGCAGGAACGCACGCTGGATACGCTCACCGTCAAGCACGGCGTGTTCTACGGCCTAGCCCAGGCGATGGCGCTGATCCCCGGCGTGTCGCGCTCCGGCGGCACGATCACCGCCGGGTTGCTCATGGGCTATACCCGTGAGGCCGCCGCCCGCTATTCCTTCCTGCTGGCCATCCCGGCGGTGTACGCCTCGGGACTGTACAAGCTGGCCAAATCCTTCTCCGAGCCCGGGGTCTACTCGCTGGCGCAGACCGGATTGGCCACCGCGATAGCCTTCGTCGTCGGCTTCTTGATCGTGGGCTGGTTCCTGAAGTACGTCTCCACCCACTCCTACCGGCTCTTCGTCTGGTACCGGATCCTCTTGGGCCTGGGATTGTTCGTATTCCTGAGCCTCGGAATGATCAGCGCCTAAAACTCTTTGCCGGCGCGGGAATAAACCTTGCGCTCGTTGACTTGCCCTTAAAGGAAGATCGTCTATACATCTGCGAAAGGATGTACTCAGTGCTCGCGTGGAAGTCTCCGCAAGTGCCGCATGTAGTTGGCTCCGCACCTATTCTGGAGGTCTTCGACACCTCCAGCGGAACCAAGCAGGCCACCGCTCCGGCCGATAAGGCCAACGCCCCGGCAAGCATGTATGTCTGCGGGATCACCCCGTACGACGCCACCCATATGGGACACGCCGCCACCTACGTCACCTTCGACTTGCTGCACCGCACCTGGCTGGATAACGGCCGCGAGGTCACCTACACGCAGAACATCACCGACGTGGATGACCCGCTGCTCGAGCGCGCCACCGCCACCGGGGTCGACTGGCAGGATCTCGCCGAAGACCAGATTCAGCTCTTCCGCGAGGATATGGAAGCGCTGAACGTGATTCCGCCGCAGCACTACATCGGCGCGGTCGAATCCGTGCACTGGCTGGTTCCGGTGGTCGAGCGGCTGCTCGCCGCTGACCTGGCCTACCGGGTGCCGGCGGACGCCGACGGGGTGGAAGGGGATATCTACTTCGATACCCTGGGCTCGGAGAACGGCGCCTGGAAGCTTGGCCAGGTCTCCAACTACGACCGCGAGACGATGCTCGGATTCTTCGCCGAACGCGGCGGGGACCCGGACCGCACGGGCAAGCGCGACCCCTTGGATCCGCTGCTCTGGCGCATGGCCCGCGAGGGCGAACCCTCCTGGGCGGGCGGCGAGCTGGGCACCGGGCGCCCGGGCTGGCATATCGAGTGTTCGGTGATCGCGCGCAGGACCCTTCCGGCCCCGTTCACCGTGCAGGGCGGCGGATCGGATCTGATCTTCCCGCACCACGAATTCTCCGCGGCGCACGCCGCAGCCGATGACCAGACCGCATTGGCCCAGGCCTATGTGCACACCGGCATGGTGGGCCTGGACGGCGAGAAGATGAGCAAGTCCCTGGGCAACCTGGTGCTCGTCTCCAAGCTGCGCGCCGCCGGCGTGGAACCGGTCGCCATCCGCGCGGTGCTGCTCTCGCAGCACTACCGGACGAACTGGTCCTGGACCGAGCAGCTGCTCGCCCAAGCCCAGGAACGCGTGGCTACCTGGCGGGAGCGGATCACCGGGGTCGGGCTGGCCGAAGCCACCGCGCTGCTGACCCGGATCCGCTCGCGCATGGCCGATGACCTCAACGCCCCTGCGGCCTTGGAAGCCATCGACCAGTGGGCCGCCACCGCGGCCGAAGGCAGCGGGGAAGGCAGCGAGCTGCTGGCCCGCGGAATCGATTCCCTGCTGGGGCTGAAGCTCTAGCGGCAGCCTGGCTCCCCACAAACCGGTCCGCGACGTTCGGCACCGGCTTGTGGGGAGTTTTTTATGCCCGAAGAATCAGATCTCGAAGTCCGGGCCGTGCTCTTCGCCGCGGGCGCGTCCCCGGCGGCGCAGGTAGCGTTCGAATTCGCGGGCGATGGATTCGCCGCTGGCCTCGGGAAGTTCGCTGGCATCCGAGGCCTGCTCGAGCTGCTGCACGTATTTGGCGACCTCCGGATCCGCGGCCGAGAGCTCGTCCACCCCGCGCGTCCAGGCGCCGGCATCCTCGCGGAGCTTCTGCGAGGAAACCTGCATCGGAACCAGCTCCTCGATCATCTCCACGATCGCCAGTTCCACCCGCGGGCTGGGCGCTTGGGCCACATAGTGCGAGAGCTGCGCCCAGAGCGACATGGTGGGAATGCCGTGTTTCTCGAATTCGGCCCCGAGCACCGCAGGAATCCCGGTGGGCCCCTCATAGCGGGAGGCCGAAAGCTTGAAGTACTCCTGCAACTTCGGATGATCGCTGTTGAGCACCGTGGGCACCGGCCGGGTGTGCGGCACATCGGCCAATAAGGCGCCCAGGGAGAGCACCACATGGACGTTTTCCGCCTTGGCGTGCTTCACGATCTGCGCGCAGAATCCCTGCCACCTAAAGGTCGGCTCCACCCCGACCACGAGCAGCAGATCCGCCGGGGCGAGCGGATTGTCCAACCGGTAGAGCTCGGTGGTCGGCCACTCGATGATCCGGCCTTCCGCGGTCACCCGCGACTGCGGCCGGGTGAACTGGTAGTCGTAGTAGTCGTCCTCGCCCACGGTGGCCAGATGCTTCGGGGCGCCGCTGTTCAGGATGCGGCGCACCGCGTCGCTGGCGGCCGAACCGGCGTCGTTCCAGCCCTCGAAGGCCGAAATCAGGACGGTGGGACGCATCTCATGTTCGGTTTGCGCAACGAAGCCGTTCAGCGTTGGTGCGTGGTATTCCTCGCTCATGACTTGCCCCTCTCCAGCCTGCGCACCGCCCCGGCAGACGCGACGAAGCGGTTTAGCCCCACTCTTCCATCTAGAATGGAGTCATGCCAAGCACCAAATCAGCGTTCGATGCAAAAGTTCCATCCCCTGGCCCCCACGCGGTGCTCTGGGATATGGACGGTACCCTCATCGACACCGAACCCTATTGGATCGCCGCGGAGATGGAACTGGTCAAATCCCATGGCGGAAGCTGGAGCGAGGAGCAGGCGTTCAACCTGGTCGGCCAGGCACTGCCCAACGGGGCGAAAATCCTCCAGGAGGCCGGGGTGGACCTGGGCGTCCGGGAGATCATCGATCACCTCTCGGGCCAGGTTGTCGCCGGCCTGACCAGTGACGTGCCCTGGCGGCCCGGCGCCCTTGAACTGCTCAGCGCACTGCATCGGGAGGGAATTCCGCAGGCGCTGGTGACCATGAGCGAGCGCAGCATCGTTCACGAGCTGATGGCGGCGCTGCCCGAAGGGATCTTCACCGCCAGCGTCACCGGCGAAGAGGTCACCCACGGCAAGCCGGACCCCGAACCCTACCGGCGCGGATTGGCGTTGCTCGGCGAGCGGCTCGGCCGCAGGTTCGACCCCGCACGCTGCATCGGCTTCGAGGATTCCAAGCCCGGAATCACCTCGGCCGCCGCGGCGGGACTGCACGCGGTGCTGATCCCCAACGCGACGGACCCCGGCGTGGGGAACTGGCGGCGTATCGATACGCTGGTGGACATAAATCTCAAGACGATGACCGATTGGCTGGTGCAGGTTAACGCGTGAGCGAAGCTACTGAAAAAGCCCCGGGGCTGAAACTTGGCCGCATCGGCGGGGTGCCGGTGTACCTGTCGAATTCCTGGTTCATCATCACCGCGGTGATCACCGTGGCCATCGGCCTGCAACTGTCGAATAATGCGCTGATCCCGCCGCTGGTGGCCTACCTGCTGGGTTTTGCCTGCGCCGTGGTGATCGCGCTGGCCGTGCTCGTGCACGAGGTGTCCCACGCGTTGACCGCCCGCGCCTTCAAATGGCCCGACGCGCATATTGTGCTGACCCTGATGGGCGGGCACACCCAATTCGGCTCCTTCAAGGCCAAGCCCGGGGCCTCACTCGCGGTGGCCATGGCCGGGCCGCTGTCGAATTTTGTGCTCGCCGGGCTCGCCTGGTTGGCGCTGCAGCTGCCGAACCTCGGGTTGTATCCGGGCTTGCTGCTGAACTTCTTCGTCTACGCGAACCTGCTGCTCGGCGCGTTCAACGCCCTGCCCGGCTTGCCCTTGGACGGCGGCCGGCTGGTGGAGTCCGCGGTCTGGAAGCTGACCGGCTCCCAGTTCAAGGGAACGATCGCCGCCTCCTGGGTGGGCCGTTTCATCGTCATCGGCGTCCTGGCCTGGTTCATCGTGGTGCCGTTCCTCAAGGGCGAGCAACCGCAGCTGCTGACCATGGTGGTCGGGGTGATGGTGGCGGTCTTCATGTGGCAGGCGACCACGGCGCTGATCAACCACGCCAAGATGATGCTGAACCTGCCCAAGGTGATCGCCGGGGACCTGATGTCCCCGGCCAGCGCGATGATGTCGGTGGCCACGGTGGCCGACGTGCTCACCCGCAGGCGGAACCGCGGCGGTCAGATCATCCTGGTCGACCCGCAGGGCATGCCCTGCGGCGTGGTCGACGAGCAGGCGCTGAGCCGGGTGGACCCGGCCTCGGCCGCGCAGGTGTCCGCGCTGGCGGTATCCCGCGCTCTGGGCCGCGGCGCCGTCGTAGCCCAGGACTCCGACGGCCGCCAGCTCATCGACTACCTGGCCAGCGTGAGCACCGCAGAGTACGCGGTCATCGATGCGCGCGGCACCGTGGTGGGTCTGCTGCACCAACGCAAGATCATCGCGGCCGTCACCGGCCGCAAAGCCTAAAAGCTCTACAACAAAGGAAAACTCAGTGAGTGCTCAGAACACCGCAGCGCCGCATGGCGCGAATGCCCGGCGCGGACCCTTCCGCGTCGGAGACCGCGTCCAGCTGACCGACCAGAAGCGCCGGATCAACACCATCACCCTGGAGGACGGCGGAGAATTCCACACCCACCAGGGAGTGCTGGGACATGACGCGATCATCGGGGCGCTGGAAGGCAGCGTGATCGAAAACGTCGAAGGCGTGCGCTACCAGGTGCTGCGTCCGCTGGCGAAGGACTTCGTGCTGTCCATGCCGCGCGGCGCGGCCGTGGTCTACCCCAAGGATGCCGCGCAGATCATCCAGTTCGGCGACATCTTCCCCGGTGCGCGCGTGGTGGAGGCCGGTGTGGGTTCCGGAGCGCTGTCGATCTCGCTGTTGCGCGCGGTCGGCGACCAGGGCTACCTGCACTCCTATGAGCGCCGCGAAGAATTTGCGGATATCGCCCGCGGCAATATCTCCACGGTCTTCGGCGGTGAGCACCCGGCCTGGCATTTGTCCATCGGCGACTTCCAGGAGAAGGTGCTCGAGCTGGAGGAACCGGGCAGCGTGGACCGCGTGGTGCTGGACATGCTTTCGCCTTGGGAATGCCTGGACGCGGTAGCGACAGTGCTGGCTCCGGGCGGGGTGTGGACCAACTATGTGGCCACCGTGACCCAGATGTCCCGCGTGGTGGAGGCGATTCGCGCCTCGGGTCAGTTCACCGAGCCCGAATGCTTCGAAACCATGGTGCGCGGCTGGCACGTCGATGGCCTGGCGGTCCGCCCGGATCACCGCATGGTGGCGCACACCGCATTCTTGATCACCGCCCGCCGCCTGGCCGACGCCCAGGACGGCATCCCGAAGGCCAAGCGCATCAAGGAGCACGGCTACTCGGCCGAGGACCTGAACGCCTGGACACGGGAGCATGACAAGGAGCAGTGGACCGAAACCGCGCTTGGCGAACGCGGTATTTCGCCGAAGAAGCTGCGTCGTGCCGCCAAGGACGCCAACCGTCCGAACCGGATCCGCGAAGGCGAAAACGTCTCAGATACCGAGAACTAGCGTTTCAATATGTGAACTAAAGCCCCGGGAAATTCAATCCCGGGGCTTTACGTTCATAGGATGGACTCAGAACGACCCGCACAGCCAGCACCAGTAGCTGGCCACGCGTGGCGAACGGCGAGGTTTGGGAGAATACAACGTGAGCGAAAACAACGAGGCGCAACGCGTCGCCGAACGGCTTCAGATGACCGAACGCCAGGTCAACGTGCTGCGCGAGAAGAACCGCAACCTGGACAAGCAGCTTGCCGGGATCAGCGGAAACAACCAGCGCCTCGTGGCCCTGTTGGAGCAGACTCGCGAACAGATCATCAACCTCAAATCCGCGCTGGAAAAAGACGGCGATACCCCGTTCAGCCACGGCACCATCGTGGCCAAGCACCCACGCAAGCATCCCGAAGCAGGCCTGGGCATCGAAACCACCGCCGCGCAGACGGTGGATGTGATCCACTCCGGACGCAAGATGCGTGTGGCCATCAGCCCGCTGCTGGATTTCGCCAAGCTGCACGTTGGCCAGCAGGTGCTGCTCAACGAGGCGCTGGTGGTCGTTGCGGGCCTGGGCTACGAGCAGTCCGGCGACCTGGTCACGATCAAGGAAATCCTCGAAGACCACCAGGCGGTGGTGATGGCGCGCGGCGATGACCAGCGAGTCATCGAATTCGCCGAGCCGCTGCGCGGGGAACACCTGCGCGTCGGGGACCAGCTCACCATCGATGCCCGCACCGGTCTGGCGGTCAACCGGGTGCAGCTGACCGATATGCAGTCGCTGGTGCTCGAAGAGGTGCCGGATATCGACTATTCCGATATCGGCGGCCTGAATTCGCAGATCGAAGCGATCCAAGACTCGGTGGAGCTGCCTTTTGCCCACCCCGAGCTCTACCGCGAACACGGGCTGAGCGCACCGAAAGGCATCCTGCTCTACGGCCCTCCGGGCTGCGGCAAGACGCTGATCGCCAAGGCCGTGGCCAATTCCCTGGCCCAGCGCGCCGCGGCCCGCAAGGGCACCGGCCAGGCGAGAAGCTACTTCCTGAATATCAAGGGTCCGGAACTGCTCGATAAGTATGTGGGCGAAACCGAACGGCATATCCGGCTGATTTTCGCCCGAGCCCGGGAGAAGGCGCTGCACGGGGACCCGGTGGTGGTGTTCTTCGACGAGATGGAATCCCTCTTCCGCACCCGCGGGTCCGGGCTGTCCTCGGATGTCGAAACCACCATCGTGCCGCAGCTGCTGGCCGAAATCGACGGGGTGGAACGCCTGGATAACGTGATCGTCATCGGCGCGTCCAACCGCGAGGACATGATCGACCCGGCGATCCTCCGCCCGGGACGCTTGGATGTCAAGATCAAGATCCGCCGCCCCGACGCGCGAGGGGCCAGCGAAATCTTCGGCAAATACCTGACCACCGAGCTGCCGCTGCACGAATCCGAGGTGGCCGCCGACTCCGGGGACGCCCAAGAGACCGTGGACCGGATGATCGCCGGCACCGTAGCGGCCATGTACTCCACCGAGCAGTTCAACGAATTCTTGGAGGTCACCTACGTCAACGGCCAGGTGGAGGTGCTCTACTTCAAGGACTTCTCCTCCGGCGCGGTCATCCACAATGTGGTGGACCGGGCCAAGAAGCATGCGATCAAGGCGCTGATCACCAGCGGCGAACGCGGGCTGAAGATGGAATACCTGCTGCGCGCGGTGCGCGAGGAATTCGCCGAGCACGAGGATATGCCAAATACCACCAACCCGGATGACTGGGCGCGGATCTCCGGGCGCAAGGGCGAGCGGATCAGCCACATCCGTTCGCTGGTCAAGGCGAAGGACGCCTCATGAGCGCCCGGCGCCTGGTCGGCCTGGAAACCGAATACGGGATCATTCGACCCGCGATGCCGCAAGCCAACTCGACGGTGCTCTCGGCGCAGATCGTCGACGCCTACGCCCAGCTGGTGCGCGACTCCGGCTCCGATGCCCGGGCCGCGCGCTGGGACTACTCCGATGAATCGCCGCTGGCCGATGCG
Organism: Arthrobacter sp. MYb224; assembly: GCF_002975455.1. Taxonomy (NCBI): domain Bacteria; kingdom Bacillati; phylum Actinomycetota; class Actinomycetes; order Micrococcales; family Micrococcaceae; genus Arthrobacter; species Arthrobacter sp. MYb224. The sequence continues at coordinate 155,970 of NZ_PCPU01000001.1, forward strand.
CGCGGGCATTCGATGGATCGCGCCCTTGCGCATCCGAGCCAGCTGACCGACTCCGAGCCCGCGCTGGGGGACTCCGCGGTCTGGACGGCCGAATCGATCGCGCTGGACGGCAACGACGCCCGCGTCGGTGCCACGCTGTACCAGGAGAAGGACGCCACCGATGTGGTGATGAACATGGTGCTCGGCAACGGCGCGCGGCTCTACGTGGATCACGCGCACCCCGAATATTCCAGCCCCGAGGTCACCTCGCCGCGCGCCGCGGTGCTCTGGGACCATGCCGGGGACGAGGTGATGCGCCGGGCTGCGGCTAGCGCCGCAACGCTGGGCAGCGGCGAACTGCTGCTCTACAAGAACAACACGGACAACAAATCCGTCTCCTATGGTTCGCACGAAAACTATCTGGTGCCACGCGAGGTGGAATTCTCCGCGCTGGTCAGCGGGCTGACCGCCTTCTTCGCGACGCGGCAGATCTTCTGCGGCGCCGGACGCGTGGGCCGCGGCATGCTCGGGCGCGGCGCCGAATTCCAGATCTCCCAGCGCGCCGACTTCTTCGAGGCCGAGGTGGGCCTGGAAACCACCATCAACCGCCCGATCATCAATACCCGCGACGAACCGCACGCCAACTGGGACAAGTACCGCCGGCTGCACGTGATCATCGGGGACGCGAACCTCGGACAGATTTCCACGCTGCTGCGCGTGGGCACCACCAATCTGGTGCTCAGCCTCATCGAAGCGGGAATGTCCCCGAAGCTCGAGCTGGCGGACCCGGTGGCCGCGCTGCAGCAGATCAGCCACGACCCCACGCTGCGCGCCACGGTGGCGCTGCGCGGCGGCCGCAGTCTCACTGCAATTCAGATCCAGCGCAGCTACCTGGAGGCCGCCGAAAGCTTCTGCGCGCAGCGGGATCTGCAAGATCCGGATACCAACGAGATCCTTCGCCGCTGGCGCGACATCCTGGACACGCTCGAAAGGGATCCGCTGGAAGCGGCCGCGCAGGTCGATTGGGTGGCGAAGTACAAGCTGATGAAGTCCTTCACCGAACGGCACTCGGTGGGCTTCGACGATGCCCGGGTGGCCCTGATGGATCTGCAATGGGCGGATCTTCGCCTGGACAAGGGCCTGTACTACCGGATGGCTTCGCGGGGCCTGATCGAAACCATCTTCAGCCAAGCAGAAATCAACGCCGCGGTGGATCATCCGCCCGAGGATACCCGCGCCTACCTGCGCGGCATGACGCTGCAGCGCTATGCGCCATATGTGGTGGCCGCGAACTGGGACGCGCTGTCCTTCTCGGTGCCCGGCGCCCGCAAGGTCAGCCGATTCCACATGCCCGAGCCGCTGGCCGGCAGCCGGGCGCAGGTGGGGGAGCTCTTCGACGCCGAACTGGAAATCGCCGAGTTCATCGAGCAGTTGGCACGACGGCGCTAAACGGCGCAGAATGAAAACCAGAGGCGCGCAAAAACGTGGCGTTTCGACAGACTTTAGGAGAAGACCATGACCCAGGAAAATTTCTCGGCTCGCCGCGAAACCCAAGCGCAAGCGCTCGAAGCCGAGCAGGTGCAGGCGAACACGACCGGCACCAGCGCAGGCGTCGATGACCTGCTCGATGAAATCGACTCGGTGCTCGAGTCGAATGCCGAAGAGTTCGTGCGTGGATTCGTCCAAAAGGGTGGCCAGTAACCCGCGGGTGCAGCAGGTAACCGTTGCCTATGGGCAACATCATTGAGGGGAAGTAACTTCTGGTGGATCGCAGAATCTTCGGTCTGGAGACCGAGTTTGGGCTGAATTACGTGCCGTCCGACGGGCGGCGGCTCACCCCGGAAGACGCGGCACGGCACCTTTTCCGGCCGGTCGTCGCTTGGGGGCGTAGCTCCAACGTGTTCCTGAACAACGGTTCGCGGCTCTATCTCGACGTCGGTTCCCATCCGGAATACGCCACCGCCGAATGCGATCAGCTCCTGCAGCTGATCGCCCATGACCGGGCGGGGGAGGCGGTGATGCTCGATTTGGTCGAGCAGGCCGAGGAGCAGCTGCTCGAAGAAGGCCACGAGGGCCGTTTGTTCCTGTTCAAGAACAACGTGGACTCGGCCGGCAACTCCTACGGCTGCCACGAGAACTACTTGATTCCACGCAAAATCGAGTTCAAGCGGCTCGCCGACATGCTCATTCCATTCTTGGTCACCCGCCAGCTGCTCTGCGGTGCCGGGCATCTGGTGCAGGTTCAGGACCAAACCAAATTTGTGTTCTCCCAGCGTGCGGACCATATGTGGGAGGGCGTCTCCTCGGCGACCACCCGTTCGAGGCCGATTATCAACACCCGCGACGAACCGCATGCCGATGCCGAATACCATCGCCGCCTGCATGTCATCGTGGGGGATTCCTCGATGAGCGAAACCACGCAGCTGCTGAAGATCGGGGCCACCGACCTGGTCTTGCGGCTGATCGAGTCGGGGGAGATCTACCATGATCTGCGCCTGGAAAATCCGATCCGCTCGATCCGCAGCATCTCCCATGAATTCACCGGCCAAACGGTGGTGCGTTTGATGTCCGGCGACGAGCCGACGGCCTTGCAATTGCAGTGGAAGATCCTGGAACTGGTCAAGGCGTTTGTGGCCCGCCATGGGGCACACCACGACCAGGTCGAACGGGTTCTCGAATTGTGGGAGCAGGTGCTCGTCGCCATCGAAAGCCAGGACTTCTCGCCGATCGACCAGGATATCGACTGGGCGATCAAGCACAAGCTGATCACCGGATATGCGAAGAAGAACGACTTGGCACTGGATTCGCCTCGGATCGCGCAGCTGAACCTGACCTATCACGACATCGACCCGAACCGCGGGCTCTTCCATCTGTTGCGCCGCCGCGGACTGGCCAGTTCGGTGCTTGATCCGGCGATGATCCACGACGCGGTGGAGAACCCGCCGGCCACCACCCGTGCGGCTCTGCGCAGCAAATTCATTCGCGCCGCGCGCGCCACCGGCCGGCGCTACTCAACCGACTGGGTCCATATGAAGTATGAGGAAGGCGAGGGCGGGGTCGTGTTGTGCAAGGATCCCTTTGCCACCTCTAATTCGGCGGTTGATGAGCTCATTGATGTGATGCGCCGCCCCGTATGACCAGCTGAAAACAAGTATTTTCACAGTAAATACCCCTAAGCTAGATGCAGATCGTCGCGCGCCCTTGCTTCGGCAAGATGCGTCAGCAGAACAAATAATTCTTATCGGAAAGAAGATTCGTGCGAAAAGTTTTGGCAGTATGTGCAACCGCGTCCGTCTTGGCCCTCGTCTCCTGTGGTTCGGGCTCCAGCTCCGTGAGCAAGGTCGAGGTGAAGCCAGCCGCAGACGAGCAGACCGCGCCCGAGGTTAATTTCAAGGCTCCGCTGCTTACCGAGAAGGAAGAGGCAGTCACCGTCGTCGAGGGTGATGGTCCCGATATCAAAGATGGCGACACCATCGACATCCAGTCGGGCCTCTACAAGACCATCGATGGGCAGCTGACCAACGAAAACTTCACTGGCGCCACCACGCAGATGCCGGTGGACGCCACGCTTAAAGAGCAGATGCCTGAACTCTATGAGACCCTGCTGACCTCGCAGGTCGGGGACTGGATCGCCTACGCGGCCATCGACGGAGTGCAGCAGCCCGATGGCAGCATCGCCGAGCCTGCCGAGGGCGCTCGCGCCGAACGCCTGATCGTCATCAAGATCGCCGACTCCGTCGGTGCCAGCAAGCCGCTGACCCAGGACGAGGTCAAGAAGCTGAAGGACGACGGGAAACTGCCAACCGTAAAGACCGGCAAGGGCGACCCGATCATCACCATCCCTAAGGACACCGAAGCACCCGAGGGCCTCGTAGTGGATGTCCTCGAAGAGGGCACCGGTCCGGAAGCCACCGAAACCGCCAGCGCCAACGTCCACTACCATGGCGTGCGTTGGGAAGACGGCAAGAAGTTCGACGGAAACTTCGGCGACGACAAGGGCTTTGACATGAAGATGTCCGGCGGCGTGATCGAGGGCTGGCTCGAAGGCCTGAAGGGCCTGAAGGAAGGCAGCAAGGTCTTGCTGACCATCCCGTCGAATATGGCCTACGGTGACGACGCTTCCTCCGGACGTCCAACCGGACCGCTGGTGTTCTACGTAGAATTAGACAAGGTAACCGAAAGCAAGTAACAGAAAGGCCGTAAACATGTCCTTTGGAGAACGTAATTACGACCGCACCAAGCCTGAAATCGACTTTCCAGGTACCGACGCGCCCACCGAGCTGGTCATCACCGACCTGATCGAGGGCGACGGCGCCGAGGTCACCCCGGGCACCACCGTCCAGGCACACTATGTAGGCGTTTCCTGGTCCACGGGCGAAGAGTTCGACGCGTCCTGGAACCGTGGTTCGACCCTCGACTTCCCAGTGGGCGTCGGCATGGTCATCCAGGGTTGGGACCAGGGCCTGTTGGGCATGAAGGTCGGCGGTCGCCGCCGTCTGGAGATCCCTTCCGAGTTGGCCTACGGCGAACGCGGCGCACCGGGCGCCATCGCGCCGAACGAAGCCTTGATCTTCGTGGTTGACCTGATGGGCACCAAATAATTCATTGAAGAAAGCCCCAAGAGTTGCGTACATTTTCGCAATTCTTGGGGCTTTCCTCGTCTTCAAAGTCTTAGATCGGCGCGGAAGTTCGTTAGGGTAGGCACGTGAGCACAAAGCAGAGTGACGGACCCAGCAAGGCGGAACGCCTGACAAGTCTCATCTACGCGTTGGCGACTACCGAACGGAAGTTCAATGCCGAACGCATCGGAGACTATCTGAACCCCGGTGGCAATCCGGAGGCCCGTGAAAAGGCCATCGAACGGTTGAAGGACGAGATCCGCAACGAGTTCGGGCTGCGGCTGATCTCCGAAAGCGTCGACGGGACGGCGTACTACCGGATCGATACCAGCGACTGGTTCTTGCCCGCAGTGGACTTCACTGTCGCCGAAACCGGGATGATCGCCCTTGCGGCGAGCCTCTGGAAGGATTCGAAACTCCAAGCTCTCGCGCTCAACGCCGCCGCGCGCATCACCGGCAAGCAGAGCACCGAGCTGAGCATCGCACCTTATGCCGCGGCGATGCTCCCGCGGCTGTCCATGGACGACCCAAATTTCAAGAGCTGTGCGCTGGCGGTCTTCAACAGGAAAACGCTGAAGTTCGATTACCAGGACGCCCAGGGAAACACGACCAAGCGCGTCGTGGATATGTGGGGGATCGGCCAACGATTCGGCAACTGGTACTTCACCGGCTGGGACCACTCGCGCGCCGCGCAGCGCGTTTTCAGGCTCAACCGCGTGCAGGGAAACTTTGCCACCCAGGTACGTCGCGACGGTGCCTCCAGCGGGGATTACCGGGCACGCCCAGAAGATTTTTCGATGACTCGGGTGCTCCAGGATTTTGACCTGCGCAACCCCGGGCATCTTGCGGTCATCGAACTGCTCGACGAGCGGGCCACTCCGCTGCGGGCCCGTGCGATCAACGGGACGCGCAGCTCCGCGACGCTCAATATCGGATACGCCGACCGGCATTCCTTTGCGGCCGAGCTAGCCAGCTTCGGGGCGTCCATCAGGGTCCTGGAACCAGCGCAACTGGTTTCCCAGGTGGCGGAAATCCTCCGCCGGGCTCGTGCGGCGCAGGCCGATATTCCCACGCGGCCGGCGGTGAAGAGCGCAAAGTTCACGCCGCACCGTGCCATGGGACGAAGCTCAACCGCCCAGCAGGTGATGCGGAATATCGACATGATCCAGTTCGTGGTCTCCCAAGGCTCGGCGACGATCGGCGAGTTGTGCGAACGCTACTCGTTGACGCAGGCGAAGGTTCGCGACGAGCTGGCGATGATCATGATGTGCGGGGTGCCAAATGGCCAGCACGATGAACTGATCAACGTAAACGATGGCGATCTGGATTCGGATGTAGTCACCATCTCCAACGCGGCCCTCCTTGCCGAACCGCAAAAGCTTGCCCCGCTGGAGGCCGTGGCGGTGCTGGGCGGCTTGAACGCCTTAGGCAGCATCCCGGAATTTGAGCACCGCGAAGTGCTGCAGACCGCGTTGGAGAAGATCAATGCCGCGGTGGCACGCTTCGAGGGCTGGAATGGCGCCTTGGGCTTTGCCTTGAACCAGGTCCGCGAGCATGACATTCCGGGCCAGCTGATCCAGGCGCTGCGCCACGCTGACGTCGTGGAAATCGACTACTATTCGGCGAATTCGCAAACCCACCAGTTGCGCGTCATTGAACCCTTGCGGATCATCGAAGACGGTCCGGTCCAGTACCTGCGTGCGTGGTGCCGTACCCGCGAGGCAATCCTCACCTTCCGGGTTGACCGCGTGCTCGAAGTCACGCTCACCGGGGAGCGCTTTGAACTCACCGAGCGCCATCGGGATGTCGAGAAGCTGGATTTCAGCTATTCGGCAAACAGCGATGATCTAGAAGTTGAATTTTTCGTGCATCAAGACGTTCTGCCGGTGATCGAGGCATTCAACCCGGTAGCATGGTCTCAATCCAAGGTTGACTCGGGCCATCTTGCGAAAGTGCAGCTATCGGACCATCTCGTTGCGGCCCCTTGGGTAGCCCGCAACGGCGGTAAGATTGCTGTAGTCGCCCCTGACGCTACACGCGAACGCGTGACTAAGTGGTTGGACGACGCTATCAGAATGTATGAGGATTGATAGATGCTTCCTTGGTGGTTTTGGGTTCTCCTATGGACCGTCCTAGTCCTTGCAACGCTGCTCCTGGCGGTGCTTGCCGGCTTCCGTTTGTTCCGTCGCGGCATGGCCGTGCTCGGCAGCGCTTCGGACGCGGCTGACCATATTAGCGGCGAATTTGCCAAGCCCGGCAGCGTAGTTGACTACGCGCCGGTGGGACGGCGGTACCCCCACGGAACCGATGCAACTCATGGCGATCCAGAGAAGATCGCCAAGAAGAGGCTGAAGGGCAAAGCCGAACGAATCGAGGCGCGACGTGTCAAGCGCGTGGCTCGTCGCAGTGATCGAGGACAGGCGCAAAACATGCGCGATCTGAATCTGTTCTGACGTAGACTTAAGTTTGAGAGAAGGGAACCAACATGTTTGGTGGTTTACAGGGATGGCATTTGGTCATCATTATCGTTTTGGCATTGCTGCTCTTCGGTGCGCCGAAGCTTCCAGGCTTGGCACGCTCGATGGGACAGTCACTGCGTATTTTCAAGTCTGAGGTTCGCCAGATGAAAGACGATGACAAGCCGGAAACCGTTGACGGGACCGTGAATGAACCTAATCCCGACGAAAAGAACAACTCGTAGACCTTTTCAGTGGTAAATAGCAAAGATAAGGCGCCGCGCGGCAGCAAGAAGGCGCGAGCCAAAGACGCCGAGGGGCGGATGTCCCTCAAAGACCATCTGATCGAAGCGCGCAATCGGCTCTTCAAGTCGTTGATCGCCCTGGCGATCGGTACCGTGGCGGGGTTCTTCCTCTACGACGACCTCCTGGCGCTGCTCATCGAACCGGTGAAGGCAGCCGGGGGATCGGTGAACTTTACCGCGGTGATGTCTCCTTTCGACATTCTGCTGAAGGTCGCGATCTTCGTTGGCGTAGTCGCTTCCTCCCCGGTCTGGATCTACCAGATCTGGGCCTTTATCGTGCCCGGACTGAAAAAGAAGGAACGCCGCCTGGGCTATTCCTTCGCCGCGGCCGCTGCACCGTTGTTCCTCGGTGGCGTGGCCATGGCCTATTTCGTTCTTCCTTTCGCATTGCAGTTCTTCATCGGGCTGGCGCCGGAGAATTCCGAAACTCTGTTCACCATCGATACCTACCTGCCATTTATCTTCCGGCTGCTGCTCGCCTTCGGCCTTGCCATGCTGGTGCCGGTCTTGATGGTGGGTCTGAACATGGTTGGAGTGCTGCATTCGAAGGTCATTCTCAAGAACTGGCGGATTACCGTCTTCCTCATTGCCCTCGTGGCAGCCATGGCGGCACCAGGCGGCGACGCGATCACCATGTTTGCGCTAGCCGGACCGCTCTTCCTGACCTTCGCCGCGGCCACGCTGTTCTGCTTCCTGAACGACAAGAAGCGGGCCAAGAAGCAGGCGGCACAAGATGCGGCAAACGAGAATATGGCGGACGGGACCGCCTCATCGATCGATGAACCAAGTACCGAGGTCTAGCAGCAATAGCTAAGTGTTTCGGAACGGCGATCCCGTTCCAGAAAGTGAACGGCCGATAGTGACTTCACCCGCGGAGCGATACGCGAATTCCAAGGAACGACGGGTCGAAAGCGGCACCTATTTGCCCGACTTCCGTGCCAGCGTGTCCTTCAACCTCGATGAATTCCAGTCCCAAGCCTGCCAGTCGGTGGCCAACGGCCATAGCGTGCTGGTCGCCGCGCCCACTGGTGCGGGCAAGACGGTAGTCGGTGAATTCGCTATCTATCAGGCGATTCACGAGCACCGCAAGGCTTTCTACACCACCCCGATCAAGGCGTTGAGCAACCAGAAGTATTCCGAACTGGTCAAACGCTACGGGCCGGAGCAGGTCGGGCTGCTCACCGGTGACACCTCGATCAACAGCGAAGCCCAGGTGGTCGTCATGACCACCGAAGTGCTGCGCAATATGCTCTATGCCGACTCCCGCACGCTGGATGGGCTGGGCTACGTGATCATGGATGAGGTCCACTACCTCGCCGATAAGTTCCGCGGCGCGGTGTGGGAAGAAGTCATCATTCACCTGCCCTCGAACGTGCAGACAATTTCCTTGTCGGCCACCGTATCCAACGCCGAGGAATTCGGCGGTTGGCTGGATACCGTGCGCGGGCAGACCGACATCATCGTCTCCGAGCATCGCCCGGTCCCGCTCTTCCAGCACGTGATGGTCGGCCCTGAGCTTGTGGATCTCTTCGCCGAAGACGTCGCCTTCGACCGGGCGGCCGACGAGGATGCCAAGATCAGCGTCAACCCCGAGCTGCGCAAGCTGGTTCGCAGCAACCGTCCGGCCGGACGCCCGCAGCGTGGTGGACGGGGACTGCAACGCGGCCGTGCCCAAGGACCGGGCCTAAGCCGCCGGGTCAGCCGCCGCGACGTGATCTCCCGGCTGGATAAGGCCGAACTGCTGCCGGCGATCTTCTTCATCTTCTCCCGCAAGGGCTGCGATATGGCCCTGCAGCAGTGCGTTGCGGCAGATCTGCGGCTCACTACGAACGAGGAAGCCGCGCAGATTGCCGAGGTGCTGGACGAGGTCGCTTACCGGATACCCGGTGAGGACCTCGATGTGCTCGAATTCTGGTCCTGGCGCGACGGACTGTTGCGCGGGATCGCCTCGCACCATGCAGGCCTTCTGCCGATCTTCAAAGAGATTGTGGAGGACCTTTTCGCCCGAAATCTGATCAAGGTGGTCTTCGCGACCGAAACGCTGGCCTTGGGCGTTAATATGCCGGCCCGTTCGGTGGTACTGGAAAAGCTGGTGAAATTCAACGGCGAGTCCCATGTGCAGATCTCCTCGGGGGAGTACACCCAGCTCACCGGGCGCGCAGGTCGCCGCGGCATCGATGTCGAGGGCCACTCGATCGTGCTGTGGAATCCGGATATCGAACCGGAAGCCTTGGCCGGGTTGGCCTCCCGGCGTACCTACCCGCTGAATTCCTCCTTCCGTCCGACCTACAACATGTCCACCAACCTGCTGGCGCAGTTCGGACGCGAACAGACCCGCCAGATCCTGGAGTCGTCTTTCGCGCAGTATCAGGCGGACCGTTCGGTGGTCGGCATGGCGCGGCAGGTGCGTTCGCGTGAGGAGTCGTTGGCCGGCTACGAGAAGTCCATGGAATGCCATCTGGGGGACTTCCGCGAATATCTGAAACTCCAACGCGACCTTTCCGAAGCCGAGAAGCGGGCGGCCAAGAACCGCAAGAACCTCCGCCGCTCGGCCGCAGAAAATTCCCTGCAGTCGGTGATCCGCGGCGATGTCGTCGATCTGCCCGGCGGACGACGATTCGGGCGGGCGGTCATCGTCGCCCTGGACGAGTCGCTGTACAACCCGCGCCACACGGTACTGACCGAAGAAGGCCAACTGCGCCGGCTCTCCGTCGATGACCTCAACGGTCCGATAGAGATCATCTCCCGCATCCGGATCCCCAAGGGGTTCACCGGAAAGAGCCCGAAGGAACGCCGGGATCTGGCCACCGCCTTGCGCAATGCGATCGCCGATGAACGCCCTCCGCGTCAGGACGCCCAGAGCTTCAATTTCGACGGCGCAGACTCCTTCGAGCGCGAGAGCGACAAGCTGCGCCTGGCCATGAAGGACCACCCCTGCCATGCCTGCTCCGACCGGGATGCGCATATGCGCTGGGCCGATAGGTACTGGAAGCTGAAGAAGGACACGGACAAGGCACGTCGCGCGATCCGCGGGCGCACCAATACGATCGCCACCGAGTTCGACAAGGTCTGCAAGGTCCTCGAGCGGTTCGACTACCTGATTCCCAGCAATGACGGCGAAGACTACGAAATTACCGCCTCGGGCCGTCGGCTGCGTCGCATCTATGGCGAACGCGACCTGTTGACCAGCCAAGTCCTGGAAACCGGCAAGCTCAACGGGCTGCACCCCGAAGAGCTCTGCGCGGTGGTTGCGGCGCTGGTCTACCAGGGGCGCCGTGACTACGACAGGCCCGATCCGAAGATGCCCACCGACCGGGTCGGCGATATCTGGACCCAGACGATCAATATCTGGGGCACGCTGTCGGACGCCGAGGAGGCACTGGGGTTGAACCCCACCGCACCGCCTGAGGCCGGACTGATCTGGCCCATGTACAAGTGGTCGCGCGGCGCTTCGCTCAACAGCGCACTGCGCGGGGGAGATATGGCTCCGGGCGACTTTGTGCGCTGGGCCAAGCAGGTCATCGACACCTTGGACCAGTTCGCCAAGAACACCGACCTGCCGGTGGAGCTGGTCAGGTCCGCGCGTCAGGCAGTTGACCTGGTCAAGCGTGGGGTCATCGCCTATTCGAACGTCCTTGATTAATCGCAGCCGGTTTGAGAGCAAAGGAAAATAACTCGTGGCACTAACCTTGTACCGCAATGGATCCATCTATTCCGCGGCCGATCCTTTCGCAACGGCTCTGGTCATCGACGGGGATACCGTCGCCTGGCTGGGCGGTGAAGAGGCCGCCGACCGTTATGCGGCGAAGGCCGATCGGGTGATAGATCTTCAAGGCGCCTTGGTGACCCCGGCGTTTGTAGAGTCCCATGCCCATTTGGCGGCCCTCGGCCGCAGCCTCGGGGGAGCGGACCTGACCGGCGCCGGCTCGGCCACGGCACTGCTGGGCCTGCTGGCGCAGCGCGCCAAAACCGCTGAAGATGTGGTGGTCGGCCAGGGCTGGGATGAAACTGCGTGGTCCGACCCTTCGCTTCCGAACGAAACCGATCTGACCTCGGCCGCCGCTGGCCGGCCATATTACCTGTCCAGGCGCGACGTGCACAGCGCCCTGGTGAACCGGGAGCTGCTGGACCGGCTAGGTCTGGGCTCCGTCGACTCCGGCCTTGTCCGCGGCGCCGAGCACGACGAGGTACGCCGGGCGTTGCTGACCCAAGGCCCAGCGGTGGAACAATTCCAGCAGCTGGCCCTGGAACACTACGCCTCGCGTGGCTTTGCCACGGTCGTGGAGATGGCCGCCCCGCAGCTCGAGGGCCGTGCGGCGCTGGACCAGCTGCTGGCCGCGGACCTCTCGGCTTTGCCGCAGGTCTACGCATACTGGGGCGAGCTGGTGGACAGCGCCGAACAGGCCGATGAACTGATGCGTTCCTTCCCGCAGGGCCGGGTGCTTGGCCTCGGTGGAGACCTGAGCGTGGACGGCTCCCTCGGCAGCCGCTCTGCCTTCTTGCGTGAAGACTACAGCGATCAGCCCGGCCACCGCGGCCAGGCCTATCTGAGCGTCGAGCAGATCTCCGGACACCTGATTGCCTGCTCGGAGCAGGGGATCCAGGCGGCTTTCCACGTGATCGGCGATGCGGCCCTGGACTTGCTGCTCGAGGGCTTTGATGCTGCGGCGCAGCGGATCGGCATCGCCAAGCTGCAGTCGGCGCGGCACCGCTTGGAACATGTGGAAATGGTAGATGAGCCAACTCGTGCACGCTTGCTTTCCTACTCGATCACCGTCTCCATGCAGCCGGGCTTCGACGCGCTCTGGGGCGGCCCTGAGGGCATGTACGAGCAACGCCTGGGCGAGCGCTCGGCAACGATGAATAATCTTTCTGCCATGCTCTCCAGCGGCGTTCCGCTGGTGCTTGGCTCGGACGCCCCGGTCACCGAGGTCGATGGCTGGGCCGTGGTGCGCGCGGCCATGTCCATGAGCAACCCGGAGGCAAGTATTTCGGCTCGCGCCGGATTCATGGGCCAAACCCGCTCGACCTATCGTGCGATGGGCGAGCTGAACCCGTTTGCCGGGCAGCTGGTCATCGGCGCTCCGGCCACTTTCGCTGTGTGGAGCGCGTCCGAATTGGCGATTCAGACCCCGGATGAGCGAATTAGTTCCTGGAGTACCGATGCTCGTGCGGGAACGCCGATGCTTCCGGTGGTTGATGAAGAGATTCCGCTGTGCTTGCGAACCGTGCGTGCCGGTGTAACGATCTTCGACCGGTTGGATTAGCGGAATTAGCCCTGAGCATAATCCCCACTGCCGCAAGTTCTTCAATATCACAAATCTAGCCTTTGACAAGTATAGATTTAGTGAAGATTGTAGTCACCATATGGTTGACAGCCGGGGTAGGGGAACGACTAGGCTGGGGGACAGCGCCTCATCGTAATGCACTGCATTGCGTTCGAAACGACGCAGTACGATAGCGATCCCCGGTGACCTTAGATAACATTTCGCACGCTTCGCGCATGTGAGATTGGGCCGAAGTCACCGGGGATTGCTGTGTCTAATAGTGCTGCGGGTTTCCGGGTGACTATACTTTGAATTTGGCTTTACTCTCCGCCCTGTCCGCAGGTTGGAACTTCTGTTGTATATCTAGAAAGGTGCCGCCGCGTGCGCGTCATTACGATCATTCCGACTTATAACGAATTGGAGTCGCTCCCACTGACTGTGGGGCGTCTTCGACAGGCCGTTCCGGATTCGGATGTTTTGATCGTGGACGATAACTCCCCGGACGGCACCGGTGAACTTGCCGATAAGTTCGCGGCCGAGGACTCATCGGTCCACGTACTTCACCGGACCGGCAAGGAAGGCCTGGGCGCGGCCTACATCGCCGGCTTCCGCTGGGCGCTGGAACGCGACTACGACGTGCTGGTGGAAATGGACGCCGATGGCTCGCACATGCCTGAGCAGCTTCCACGCCTGCTGGAGGCCAGCGCCGCCGGCGCCGACCTCGTCATCGGCTCACGCTGGGTCAAGGGCGGCGAGGTCGTCAACTGGCCGCTGCACCGCAAGCTGATCTCCCGCGGTGGCAGCTTCTACGCTCGCACCATGCTCGGCCTGCCGCTGCGCGACATTACCGCCGGATACCGCGCCTTCAAGCGCACCACCCTCGAAGCGATCGATTTCGACGCAGTAGAGTCCCGCGGCTACGGATTCCAGGTCGACATGACCTTCCGTGTGGCGATGCTGCGCAAGAAGATCGTCGAGGTTCCGGTAACTTTCGTGGAACGTGAACTTGGCGATTCGAAGATGAGCGGAAACATCGTGTTCGAAGCAATGTGGAACGTGACCCGTTGGGGACTAGGCGCGCGTTGGAAGAAACTGACTTCCAAGAAGTAGCGCCAAGAGCATAGAAAAAGGGAGGCGGTTTCCAACTCGATGAGTTGGAAACCGCCTCCCTTTTCTGCAGAAGCTTCGAAAACTACGCTGATTCGCCTCGCGAAACGCGCAGGTGGGTCAGGCGGTCGCCCAAGATCTTCTCAAGTTCTTCCGTGCTGCGACGCTCTAGCAGCATGTCCCAGTGGGTACGTACCGGCTTTTCGTTCGCTGCTTCAGGGGCGTTGGCCTCGCCGTGGACCAGCTTTGCCTCTTTGCCGCTCTTGGTGAGCCAAGTGGCAGGAATTTCGGCTTCGGCTGCGAAGACGATGAAAATACCTTCGCCCTCTTCGGTACGGTACTCCACACGCTGACGGGCAGCCGGCTCCACACCTGCCTCAGATTCCATGCTCTGTGCACCCAGGCGCATGCCTCGTAGGCTGCGATCGCTCATGATTTCCCTCCGCGGTGTTTTAAAGAATTCGCTACACGTACCAACGATTGGTCTCACTAAATAATTCCCAGGGAATATTCGCGACACCAAAACATCCATTATACGCGTCGATGGCGGGGTACGTCATGCGCACCCCGCCATCGAACTGATGATATTTCACCCTACATGCTCTGAAATTAGATTCCCGAGTTGTTTTTTGGCGGCTCTACCGGTCCTTCGCCCGGGTTCTGGCTGTTGCTGAACGCGCCGCCAATACCCTTCAAGGCCTCGGTCAGCTCGCTAGGGATAACCCAGAGCGTGTTGCTCGTACCCTCGGCCAGTTTCGGCAAGGTCTGCAGGTACTGGTACGCGAGCAATTCGGAATCCGGCTTACCGGCGTGAATTGCATCGAAGACCTTCTGAATGGCTTGGGATTCGCCATCTGCGCGCAAGATCGATGCCTGGGCATCACCTTCGGCCTTCAGGATCGAAGACTGGCGCTGGCCTTCGGCGGTCAGGATCGAGGACTGCTTGACGCCTTCGGCGGTCAGGATCGCCGCACGGCGATCTCGATCCGCGCGCATCTGCTTCTCCATCGAATCCTGGATCGAGATGGGTGGATCGATGGCCTTCAGCTCGACGCGAGAGACACGAATGCCCCATTTGCCGGTAGCTTCGTCCAAGACACCACGCAGCTGGCCGTTGATCTGGTCGCGGCTGGTCAAAGCCTCTTCCAGGTTCAAGCCACCGACGACGTTACGAAGCGTGGTGGTGGTGAGCTGCTCTACCGCCTGAATGTAATTAGCGATTTCGTAGGTGGCGGCGCGTGGTTCGGTGATCTGGTAGTAGATCACGGTATCGATCGAGACCACGAGGTTGTCTTCGGTAATCACCGGCTGCGGTGGGAAGGAAACAACCTGCTCACGCAGATCAAGCATTGGCAGCAGTCGATCCACGAATGGGATCAGTAGCGTCAGCCCCGGGTTGAGGGTTCGATTGTATTTGCCGAGACGTTCCACAATGCCAGCGCGTGCTTGCGGCACGATACGAACACTGCGCAACAGAACAACGATCACGAAGATCGCCAGGACGACAAGTACAATTGTCGTGCCAAATCCATTTTGCATGGTGTGTACTCTCTTTCCTAGTGCGTAGTAATGGAGGGGTTAAACCGTGACGAAGCTAGGCTTCGTCTTTCGGCGCGGGGTTGAGGTACGCGGTGGCGCCCTGGATGCGGCTGACTACCGCGTAGGAACCTGGCGACATGGTCGCCGCATTCGCTTCGGCTCGGGCGGTCCAGATTTCACCGGCAATTTTTGCAGATCCGGACAGACGCGATGTAGGTTCCAGAATCAGTGCATCCTGTCCGATCAAGCGCTCAATATTCGTTCGGAAGCCTTCGGGCGATTTCTTCAGGTGCTTAATGGCAACCGGCCTGACCAAGAAGATCATCAACAGCGACATCAAACAGAAAACGACTACTTGCAACCAGATAGGTCCGTCGAAAAGCGCTACGGCGACACCGCCCAACGCGCCTACGCCAAGCATGACGAAGTAAAGATCCAGCGAGATCATTTCAATTATGGCCAACAGCAGGAATAGCGCGAGCCAAATGACCCAGGCATTGCTGATAATCCATTCTGCCGTTGTCATGGCATCCACCTTCGTTCAAAAGAGCAAGGGCCAATTGCGAGTGGCCTTTGCTCCATTCTGCCGTAATGAGACAAGAAAAGCGGTAGTCATTTTGGGGTATTTTCTAGCCTTCGCGGACGAATATATGTACTCCAAAGGATGCGTTGACTCTTTGCGCTCCGAGGGAATCGGTCTTTGCGCGTAAAACCTCGGGGGAGAGGTGATGTCCTGCCGGTCCCATGAAGGCCAAGTTGAACAGGTCACTGGTCTGCAGATCCATCGCATAGCTCAAGTTTGTCGACTGCTGGTGCCGCAATCCCGCGGCACCGAACTTTTCGATTAACGATGCCTCTTTGTTTTCTGCGATCCCAAGCATTCCCAAAGACTCACGGATCTCTTGCAGATGGTCCTGCGCCGCGGTGACCACCAAGCAAATACCGCGTTTGCGTAGGACGCGATGAAACTCTGCTGGATTATGTGGGGCAAAGCAGTTCAGGACCACGTCCCGCGATTGATCTGCCGACGGTAGGCGACGCCAGACATCCCACACCATGGCCAGCGTATGTGGCAGTTTCGCCGCCCTCCGCATGGCATAGCGTGAAATGTCCAAGGCCAGCGCGTCAACCTCGGCTGCGGATGCCGAAGCGATCATTTCGCCCAGGTAGTAGCCAGTTCCGGCGCCGGCGTCGAGCACGTCAAGCTTGTTCTCTGGATGGTGTCCGGCAATGGAAGCACTGAGCTCCTTCGCCAAGGGCGCGTAGTGCCCTTGGTTCTGGAAGTTCTCGCGGGCGTTGACCATTGGCCCAGTATCTTCGATGAAGTTTGTCCCGCGGCCAGTTAAGAAGTTGAAATACCCTTGCTTAGCCGCATCAAAACGGTGTCCGTCCGGGCAGTTCAGGTTGCGTCGCGGCTCGGTGGATAGGAACAAGGATTGATCGCAGACCGGGCACAGGACCGTGGTGCTATTCGACATTAGAATTTCAGCTCTTCTCGGGCCTGGCCCAGATCAAGTCCTGGGTAGCGGTACAGTTCGGCTTCGCCGATCAGTGAACGCGTGAGCGCCTTGTCGATGTAGACGGTGCCCGCTAGGTGATCCGTTTCATGTTGCACAATTCGTGCTTGCCAACCAGAGAATTCACGGGTGACCATTGATCCCTCGCGGTCACTGTAACTAGAGATGATCTCTGCGGGGCGATGAACTACCGCTTGGAATCCTTCGAAAGACAGGCAGCCTTCATAGAAGACCGCCTCACGCTCACCGGCTGCACGGTAGCTGGGATTGAAGATTTCCAGATATTCCAAGGGAGTGCGTTCGCGTAGCGCAGCAGATTCCTCGTCGATCGGGTACAAGTCTTCGAGCACCGCAATCTGCAACGGGATGCCGATCTGTGGCGCGGCGAGCCCAACCCCGGGAGCGGCGTACATGGTCGCTCGCATCACCGCAAGCAGCTCGTTGAGAAGCTCTGCGGGCAGCTGGCCCGCGTAGCGCTGAGCTTGTTGGCGCAGTACCGGGTGCCCCAGCTGGACTATCGGGACGACTTGATCCTTGGACTCCGCCAAGATCCCAACCACCAGATCGGTCAGGTCTTTGGCAGCGAGGTCTTTGCGGTCATTCACTGGGTGGTCCGATCAGTTGCTTCTTCTGAATATTGCAATTGCGCCAAACGCGACTCGAGCCGGGCGCGTTCGGTGTCGTGCAGCCTATGGCCCAGATGCTCTAATCGATCTTGAGTGTAAAGGTGCACCTCAAGGTCCCTGTCGTAGAACACATCAATGAGGTTAGCGAATCGCCGTTCTTCGTCCATCGGCATGGACTGGCTTGAGGGTACCGAGGTGATGTGCCAGCAGCTGAATTGGGAGGCGAGGGTAAGGTAGTCCGCGGTATTCCGGCGGGTGCGGCAGAGCTGGTCAAAAGAAATTTCAATGGTTGCTCCGCGGTATCTAGCGGGGCCGATTTTGTCGTAGCCAACCTCAATGTGCACGTCAAAATCTGACTCGTCGATAGGGGAGTAACCCGGGTTGAGCGTGCCAGCGCGGTAGCCTTCGCGGCGCTTTCCAGCTGGTGACGCTAGCGTGCGGTAATCTACGGCCGCATCCAGCTCGAAGACATCGAAAGTTGAACGAATTAGCTCGATAGTGGGCTGCGCGAGATGGTGGAAGTACTCGTCATCCAGTAGCTTCTCTGGCTCGTAGTTCGAGGTCGTAACCAGGAAGATTTCATGTTCTTGGCAGTAGCTGACGAGTTTGGCCATGAACATGGCATCACCTGGTTCAACGCAATGAAACTCATCGAACAGCAATATTTTGATGCCGGCGAGTTCACGTTGCAACCCCTGCGCGAAAACCGAGCCAAGGCTCTGCTTCTCGGCACGCTGGCCTGGCTTGTTGATCGCTCGGAAGAACTCATGGAAGTGGTAGCGCGCGGTGACGGTCTGATCCAGATCGGCGCAGAAAGCGTCTAGCAGCATCGATTTGCCACGTCCCGGCGGGCCATAGACGTAAACGCCACGTGTGGCTGGAGTCGACGGGTTTGCAAGCCTTTGACTCAGCAGTTGGACGAGATCTTGCTGACGCTGGTCGAGACTGAAGCCCTGGCGTTGCAGGGCTGAAATTACACGGCGCCTACGTTGCGCGACTCGACGGATGCGCAGCAATCTAGCAGGCAGAAGTGAAGGCATGAGTAAATCTTCCCATTAGCTCTAGCGACTGCCAATTTTCTTCACGCCGACACTAGCGGTCTCGAGGACCAAAAGGGCAAGGTGAACTTGATGGAAATACATCAAGGAGTGCAATGCGCCTAGTCAAATGGCTATTTACAACAGTTGAAGTGTCAACTATTATTAGGGGAGTGGTTCATGAAATCGACGCACCTATGATCAAGGCAATCATAAAGTCATGACCAAGCTATCGCTTTATTCGTTCTCGTGACCATAATGGTTGCACCGAGGCCTCTTTGTGCGGCGCGTCACTGGCATCACAAACTCCGGCCAAGCGCCTAGTCGAGGAGTGGGGATCATGACCAGTGAATACACTGGGTTGCCAGCACGCGAGGACATCATATCCAATGATCTGCTCGACATGTCCATGACGATCCTCAAAACCTTGTCGGATCCAGCCAGGCTGCAAATGCTCTGGGCGCTGACCAAGGCAGAGCATTCCTTGTCGGAGCTTTCGCAATTCGTTGGAGTCAGTCCAACAGTTGCTGGCCAGCTGCTTACGAGGCTTCGAACCACCGGAGTGCTGCAGACGCGCAAATCTGGTCGGCATGTCATCTATTCGATGCAAGACGAGAGACTCAAGAAATTCATCGGGCAGACATTGGACTTCGCTGAATACCGACTTCGGATCAGCAATGAAGACGAGTCGGCCGTCTAAAGGCGCCAAATGACGGCGGCGCATTCTCCGAATCAATCCTGTACTAAGTAGCCAGTTACCATCACTACCCAACCTTTGGTCATTGAGCCGATAATCTACATTATGTAAAGTAACGGAAATCTGGCACTCCCCATGGCGGTCTTGCTCATGGCATTTGCCCCGGCTAATTGCAGTTGGGGGCATTCTAATTTCTGTCTCATTTTAGTTGAGGCAGATCCAGTTCAATATGGGCGGATAATTCTCTCCGGACGGCAAGGATATCGGTTTCACGGATGCGGGAATCGATTGCCAAATAGCGACTGTTGGCAACTGTTTTTAGAAGCAAGGCATACAGATGGCGGAACTCATTTCTGCGGAAGCAAAATGCGCCAGCTCACGCGCTGTCAGATTGAACGGAATGCGCGAATTAAACACACGTAGTCTGAGCCGATAGTCTATAGGCAGAGATAATCTCGAAGTTGTTCTCCCCCACCACTCAAGGACTGAAATCAGCCCATGTCTCCAAGCGCCCTCTATCGCACCGTTGCCAGAGCCGAAGCCGTCACCTGGACTATGCTCATCATCGCAATGATCCTAAAATACGGGGTAAAGGTCGGCGATTGGCCCGTATCCATTGCCGGTTTTATCCATGGGTTTGTCTTCCTGTCCTACGTGGTCATGTCGGTTCTCGTAGGCATGAACCAGCGCTGGAGCAAACGTCTCATTATCGGCGCCGCGGCTACCTCGATCATTCCTTACCTCACTATCCCCTTTGATAAGTGGCTGGAGAACAAGGGAAAGCTCGTTGGCGCATGGCGCACAACTGCGAGCGACCATCCTGATGACAGAAAATGGACCGATGCAGCCATGCGTTGGATGGTGGGCCGTCCGGTGCTGACCGGAGCGATCCTGTTGCTTGCGGTAGTCGGGATTTTCTCGACCATGCTGGTCCTTGGCCCTCCGGGCGGACGCGGCTAGCACCCTGCAATAGACCATGGATGTGTCGGCCCGGCTGCCCAATGCATTTTGGTGCGAGGTTGTTTTGCTACACCCGCGACAACCACTAGTCCCGAACACTTGGAAGCGTTCTACCAAACGCGGGTCAATCGGGTCGATGTCCGGGATCGGCTCCGCGCTCCCCCGCCTCGGTTCAGATGACTCAGAACCTTCCAGACGGAATTAGTCCTAGTGGTGCTTAGACTATTAGGCATGGAACCGGCCCGCGACGATCCAAGAAGATTACGCTAGAATCCTGATCAGCCAGACCTCGACGTGGAACGCAGCAACACAGCTGATCCGCTGGCCCGGCACCCGGGACATCCGCAGCCATCAGTCAAACGATGGCTACGGCTAGGAACCAGCGATATTGCAGCTCTGTACTCAACCCGAATTTCCAGCTGTCTACCAACTAGGGCACAATCCCCTGCCTTCCCAAATGAAGAGGACCGCCATGTCAATTGAACTACCGACAGTAATCATCACTGGTGGGACCGGCGGCATGGGAATAGCAACGGCAAGACTCATGGGGCGCGACCACCGAATCGTACTGGCAGACCTCGACCAGACGCGCCTCGATGATGCAGTGCGCGAGCTGGATATGGCCGGAATCGATGCAACGGGCATAGTGTGCGATATTGCCGAGAAAGCGTCCGTCGAGCACCTTTTTCAGTGCGCGGTCTCTGAGGGAAGCCACGTTCGCGCGGTGGTCCACGCCGCTGGCATCAGTCCGCAAATGGGTACGGCTGAACGCATCGCCCGCATAAATGCAACTGGCACAGTCAACATTGCGCAGGCGTTTCTCTCCAGGGCGGCCACCGGCGACGCACTGGTCAATGTGGCATCAACCGCCGGGCATAGCATTCCCAAGCTGCTGATTCCGTCGCGTGCTTTCCGACGCGCCGAGCAACAGCCCGACGCCTTTGAGCAAGCGATCGTTAAGCGAGCGAGGCTCGTCGGCCCAAAGCTGAAAGCTGGTCTGGCCTACGCGATCAGCAAGAACTTCGTCCACTGGTACAGCCGTTTCGTTGCGGCGCGGTTCGGCGAGTTGGGAGCACGGGTCGTTTCGGTCTCCCCGGGGAGCTTCGACACCGCAATGGGGCGTCTGGAGGAGAACCACGGGGCCGGCGACCTCATCAAGTCGGCAGCAATCAAGCGATTCGGCAAGCCCGAGGAAGTCGCGGCTGTTATCGCGTTCTGCGCCAGTGAAGCACCTGGCTACCTGACCGGGATCGATATTCTGGTCGATGGCGGCACCAAGGCCGGACAAGAGTTCGCAACGACACAGAAGAAGGCAGGCTGAGAGGAATAGCGCTTTCTGCTTGTTGCCCACGGCGAACGCCCGTCCCAAGTCCAGACGTGCTTCCCTGCTGAACGGGGCGCGGGCTACTAGCCTCCGGTCCCGGCCTTCTTACTTGCAGAAACCGCCGACATGGCAGCGATTCAACAGCCCGGCACCGATCGGTAAACGAAATGTGGGGCGCGGCACCCCTCGATCGCGAGGCGCCGCCACCGAGCGCGGAGCTTCACAAACAACCGCATCGTCTTCAGTTCCCTCACCAATGATCTGCCTTCCGCAGCGAATCGCTGCCGCCAGCAAGTCCCTGTTCAGCTACGCATTACCAGGGCCGGTTGGTCACGCGCTGTTTCTCCGGATTCTACGGCGGTCCCTGGAATTCCGGCAGGAGTAGCATTGGCGGTGTGCCGGGAAGCCTGCTCGCCAGGTGGTCCCGTCGGGAAGGAACTAGCCATGCGCGTCTTGATCATGTCGTTCGGTACTCGCGGCGACATCCAGCCCTATGCCGCCCTGGCCGGTGAGCTGGCACGTTCCGGGCACGACGTCACCTTTGCAGTCCCCGAGCGGTTCGCGGATCTGGTACCGCAGGGCGGAGCCGGAAGCGTCACGCACTACCCCTGCGGTTCCGAGATGCTGCGTCTGCTGCGCGAGGTCTTGCCCGAGCTGCGCGGTCCGCGCGACGCGCTGAAGACCCTGGGAATCATGACCTCCGCGATGCGCGAGCTGAACTCGGAATGCTGGGCTGCCGCGCAGTCCTTGCGCCCGGACATCGTGGTGTACCACCCCAAGTGCTTGGCCGGGCAGCACATCGCGCAGGCGCTGGGTGTGCCCGGCGTGCTTTCCCTCCCGCTCCCGTTTTTCACCCCGACGCGTGCGCATCCGGTGCCTTTCCTCGGCGGCGCCTCCTTCGGGGCGTGGGGTAACCGTGCGACTTTTGAATTCAGGCGGATGACTGGGATCCTCTACGGCGCCATGATCAATGATTTCCGGCGCGAGGTCGGTCTGGGCCGCGTTGCACGCCTCGCGGACCCGCTCAAGAATCCCGACGGGAGCCCGGTCCACGTCCTGTACCCATACAGCAAACACGTGCTGCCAATCCCCCGCGACTACCCATCCTCGGCCCACGTCACTGGATACTGGTTCCTGGATCAAGGTGATGACTCCAATTGGGAGCCACCGGCACGGCTGGTGGACTTTCTCGCGAATGGATCCCCTCCGGTGTATGTCGGGTTCGGTTCCATGGGCTTTGGCAAGGGGGCAAACGAACGCCGGCAGGCGATTTTGGCCGCGCTGCGGATTAACGGTTTGCGCGGGATCGTTGCGACCGGGTGGGGCGGGATCACCGCGGGCGAGTCCGGGACGGACGATGTCCTCGTCATGGAGGGCGCTGCCCACCAATGGCTCTTCCCGCGCGTCTCGGCGGTAGTGCACCACGGCGGTGCCGGCTCGACAGCGGCCGGGCTGCGGTCGGGGCGGCCGACACTAGTTGTCCCGTTCCTTGGAGACCAGCCGTTCTGGGGCGCGCGATTGCACGCGCTGGGGGTCGGGCCGGCTCCGCTACCGGCCAGGAACTTGGTTACCGGCCTGAACGATCGTCTCGGCGACCTTGTCCGCACGGACTCCTACGCGATCCGCGCCGCCGGGCTAGGCGCGGCAATTCGAGCCGAAGACGGCCTCGGCGTCGGCGTGCAGGTGCTGGAGCAGATCGTCGACGGGTTTGCGCGTTGAGCCAAATTCGGCTGGCGTGGAGCCGAGTGCTCACCTAGTTCCGGACAGGATTTGTCTGCCGGAGAATTTTCGGAACCAAACGTATGAGTATCAACATGCACAGCAGTTCTACCAGCGTCTGGGTGACCACAACCGTGGGTGCCAGTTCGTATTTTGCCGGCAAGGCCAGAGCCAAGGGCAAAACGACTAACGAGTTTCGGGTGATTCCGCTGAAGACCAATGCGCGACCCGCAGCAACATCGGAATTCGATAATTTGGCGACAAGCGTTCCGGCGGCAGCCATGATGATCGCGAAAGCCACAAATATCGGCAGGACACGTAGCACTTGCTGCAGCTCCGTCGCCACGAGGGCGATCTGCGATCCTACGACCGCGGCAAGAGTCGCCATCATGAGAGGCACCATTAACCACTGGGCGGCCGAGATAAGGGTACCGGCTTGGGGTGATCGTTGGGCTAAAAACCTGGTCAGCGTAGCCGCAACCAGAGGGAGAACGATGAGCCCCAGAAAGGCGCCCAGAAACTTTCCTGGCGCGAACAGTTCCACTGCTTTTGGGCCCATTACCAAGAAGATAAACGCTGGTATCAGAAGCATCTGCAATATCATCAGCAACGGTGTTGCGGCCAGCAGCCGATGGCCTGCTCCCCCGGCAATGTTCGTGAACACAATGACATAGTCCACGCAGGGAGCCAACAGCACCAGCAGGACGCCAACCAGGAGTGCCTGATCGTTTTGCACGAAGCGCGATAGGCCAAAGACGACGAGGGGAACCAAGAGGAAATTCACGAGTACCAGCGCACCGAGAAACTTCAGGTCTTTGAACGCAGAGCCGAGTTTTCCTAGCGGCAAGGCCAAGAACGTGGCATAAAGCAAGAGCCCAATCAGTGGATTGATCGTGATTTCCAGAACGGGTTTGCCCGCGGGCAACCACAGTCCGAGCAGGCAGCCGCCGAGTATCGCAGCTAAATAGAGAACAATCTGGTGCCGTTCCATCCAAACTTCACCAGGCCAGCTTCTCATGCCTCTCAGTCTAACGATCTGCGGAGCCCGCCAGCAGCGCAGCGCTTTTGTGGCGAAGGCGACGGGGCTCGATGCTGATCGGAACACAATCCGTTCAGGCCATTGCCTAAGATGGAATCATGTCTGAAAATATTCGCAAATGGCCGTTGTGGGCCGGCATCGATCTTGTGCTCATTGTTCTCTTTGCGCTTCTGGGGCGACGCGAACATGAGCACGCGCTGTCAATCAGTGGAATATTGTTCACGGCCCTACCATTCCTGATCGCCTACCTGATCATGACGCTGATTTCCCGGCCGTGGGTGACCATCAACCGACTATGGCCAACCGGTGTTCTCGTCTGGCTAGGCACCGTGGCTCTTGGACTTGCCTTGCGGGTGGCGATGAATTCGACAGCTGCCCTGCCGTTTATCATCGTGACGGTTTTGGCGCTTGGACTCTTCTTGATGGGGCGACGTCTCGTCTGCAAGCTCGTGGCTCTTCGCTCAGTGAAGAAGTAGTATGCCTAGGCCATAGCCGGCGGCGGCGACTAGGCAACTTGAAAACGTTCCCAAGATGAACTGCTCGGCTGCCTGATGGTTTTTCAGTTCGGAGAAACGGCCAAGGCCCTTAACCGCAAGTACGACCGCGATGCCTTCCGGCCAATGTGCCCAGAGCGTCGCAACTACCGCAGAGCGCTCCAGCAGTCCGATCCACAAGCCGCCACGCAGTGGCGAGGCATCGGTCTTTGGGCTTTCTTCCACCTGGTCCTGGCGCGAGGCCAACTGGAAAATCAATTCGGTGAGCGGTCCGCCGAAGCTTACGGCAAAAAGCACGCTGACCGCGATGATCAGTACTTCGGGAACGGCGGCTGGGCCTTCGTCCGGGCGGGCGGCAAGTCCCAGGATTAACGTCACTACGGCAGCCATTGCGGCAATGACCGTGAGTACATTGCGGAACTTCGCCTTAGCGCCCTGTGCCCCGCCGAGGAAGCTGGCGGCCACGGCGATCACTACGGCCAATACAAGTACGGACCAGGCAACCCAGAGCATGGTCACTCCCCTATCTGTCGCAGTTGCTTGGACAAAGATTTGGTGGCTTCCTCCATCATGCGATTCGCTTCGAACCATAGTGCTGCTGAAAGCCTAGATGAGACGGCCTGCTGGGTGATGCCCAGGCGCGCGGCAATTTGTTGTTGGGTCAGCCCCTGATCGGCTAACGTTCCGGCTTCCCAAGCCGTCGCCCGCCGTTTGGAAATGATGCAAGCGGTGAGCTGGAGTTCTGCTTCCAGTCGAGTCGCTTCTTCCGTGGGTCCTTCGACAGCCACGTGTGCGTTCGTGTTCTTGGCTCGTTCCACCGCATCTCTGGCGAATACGAACGCCGGTCCCCTGCCGGCACGAGTTTCTTTGGGCAGCGGGAGTTCTACTTGGCCAAAGCCAAGGCCAACGCTCCAATCCCCCGAAGCGGCCATCATAACGGCGAGATGGATTGCTTCCATTGCGTCATCGAAGACGGCTTGGACTTCATCGCCCGCCGTACGCTGGAACGGCCTAATGTGCGAGACCGTGGAGTTGGCCTGCTCTATTAGCGCTTCAACCTTGTCCTCGCCTTGACGCGATCGACGCTGGTCGATAGTTAATACGATCATACCTACAATCCTAATACCTTGTATTATTTTTTACAAAAGTTAAAGATTGTTTAATGCCACGCATAGGCTTGACTCACACATGGGACTCCTCTGCGCAGTGCACTAGAGTTATTTCATGAAGCAAAACCCCAAAAGCGGGGAAAATTCTAACGTTGAGAGGTTTTCATGGTTACCGCATTCGTCATGATTCAGACGGCAACCGACAGTATTCCTGAGTCGGCGAAGCAGATCTCGGAAATCGAAGGAATTAGCGAGGTGTATTCCGTCGCCGGCGACTGGGATCTCATCGCCGTGGCACGCGTCCACAAGCACGAGGACTTGGCCGAGGTAATTGCCAATCGACTGTCGAAGATTCCTGGCATCCGCCAGACGCAGACGCACATTGCCTTCCGTGCCTACTCGGCACACGATCTAGAGGCGGCCTTCTCGCTGGGTCTAGACGACTAAGAGTCTGTTCCCACAAGAAAGGGAGCTTGTCTCGGATTGCCAGGCATCCGAGACAAGCTCCCTTTCTTGTACGATCGTTCTACTTTCCGACGATCTTGGAAGTTGTTGCCGACCAGGTATTCAAGGCCTTCGCGGCGGCGCCCGAATCGAGCGAATGCTCCGCGCGGAGCATTGCCGCGCGCATCCGGTCCTGAAAACTTCCCTGGGCATCCTGCGCAAAGGCGACCATGCCCGCGGCGGAGTTCAGCACCACGGCATCTCGCACCGGACCGGTTGCACCGGAGACGATATCGCGGACCACTCCCGCATTAAAGGCGGCATCTGCCCCGCGCAGGTCATCCAGCGTCGCGCGCGCAATGCCCAGGTCTTGTGCGTCAAAAGCGAACTCTTCCACCTTGCCCTCGCGCACCTCCCACACCATATTGGGCGCGGTGGTGGTGAGCTCATCCAGGCCATCATCGCCGCGGAAGACCAATCCGCGCGACCCTCGGCTAGCGAGAACCCCTGCCATGATCGGTGCCATGCGCAAGTCCGAGCAGCCAATGGCCGAAGCGCTGGGAAGCGCCGGGTTAGTTAGCGGTCCCATGAAGTTGAAGGCGGTAGGCACCCGCAGCCCGCGACGCGCACCGGCAACATGGCGCATCGAAGGGTGGAAAATATTGGCAAAGCAGAATGCGATGCCCACCTCGTCATAAACGTCGACCAGGCGTTCGATCGGTACATCGAGATGCACGTCGAGCGCCTCGAGCACATCGGCAGAACCCGAAGAGGAAGAGGAAGCGCGATTTCCGTGCTTTACGATCTTCACCCCGGCGCCGGCGCACACCAAGGTAGACATGGTCGAGATGTTCACCGTGTTCTGGCGATCGCCACCGGTGCCAACAATGTCTAGCGTTTGTGCATCGATGGTCAGCTCGCGCGCGTTGGCCACCATGGAGTCGACCAGACCGGTCAATTCCGCCACGGTCTCGCCCTTGGCGCGGAGCGCAACAAGGAAGCCGGCGATCTGGACGTCGCTAGCTTCTCCGGTCATGATTTCGTTCATCGCCCAGGCCGCTTGTTCGCGGCTTAGGTTCTCTCCGCTAATCAGGGAAGCCAAAAGATCTGGCCACGTTGGGAACTTTTCGTTTGCAAGGCTCGTTGACACGTACGTAAGCCTATCGATGCTGCTCCCCCGCTGCTACTTCGTGTCGTTGCGTGATGTGCCGCAAGACAGCGAACTTATCGCCGAAAATACCCCTAATTAGGGCACGTTTATGTTTCATAAACGATTGTTTCGTGCGGCGCGCCGGATCAAGCTCTACGAATTGTAGAAAGAGTTTGTCGGCTACTTCCGCGTGTTTCCGCGGTTGTTCTCTAAGTGTGTCGTAGAAAACCTCATTCAACCATGGTTTGCATTGGTATCTGAGGCCTGTTTAGAGACATAATGACAGTGTGACAACTGCGACTCATGCCCCAAATACGACGGCGCCACATGCGCCGAACCGCCCAAACATGGTGTCGGTGGGAACGATGGTGTGGCTCTCCAGCGAGCTCATGTTCTTCGCCGCCCTCTTCGCCATGTACTTCAGCCTCCGGGCTGCCGCGCCCGAGCTTTGGGCGACCGAAACCGCAAAGCTGAACGTACCGTTCGCGCTGATTAACACCTTGATTCTGGTGTCCAGCTCGTTCTCGTGCCAGATTGGCGTGTTCAAAGCCGAAGAATTCAAGCCTCGCCGTTCCGGTGGACTTTTCAAGTTCAAGGAATGGGGAATGATCGAATGGTTCATCCTTACCTTCATTCTCGGCGCGATCTTCGTCTCTGTTCAGGCTTACGAATACGCCGTGCTGGTAAGCGAAGGCGTAGCACTGAACTCGAACTCGTACGCTTCCTCGTTCTACATCACCACTGGCTTCCACGGCATTCACGTGCTCGGTGGCCTAATAGCATTCTTGCTAATTATTGGTCGAGGAATGCTAGCTAAGAAGTTTGGTCACTTTGAAGCGACCGGCGCCATCGTTGTGTCTTACTACTGGCACTTCGTTGACGTTGTGTGGATCGCGCTCTTTGCGATCATCTACTTCTTGCAGTAGGCAACTAATATCCATCAGTTGCCTCCACAGAAGTATGGCAACACCACACCAAGAAACTAAGTGAGGAACCAGCAAGTGAAGGCTCTTTCGAAAAAGCGCCGCCACCCGCTCGCCGCTGTGGCCCTGCTGTTGTTCGGATTGCTGGTCACCGGCAGTCTTTACACTGCAGCCGGTAGCGTAAGCGAAGCGAAGGCAGCGGAAACCACTTCTGCATCGGCAGCCGATGTAGAGGAAGGCCAGAAGCTTTTCGTAGCCAACTGCGCCACCTGCCACGGCATGAACGCCGAAGGCTCCGAGGAAGGCCCCTCGCTGATCGGCGTCGGCGCCGCAGCGGTTGACTTCCAGGTAGGCACCGGCCGTATGCCAATGCAGATGCAGGGCCCGCAGGCCCAGGTTAAGCCAGTTCAGTTTGACGAAGACCAGATCTCGCAGATGTCGGCCTATGTTGCGAGCCTAGGCGCAGGTCCAGCTATTCCGGACGAAGAATATTTGGACACCACCAAGGGCGACGCAGCCCACGGTGGCACCGTATTCCGCGTGAACTGCGCAATGTGCCACAACGCTGCTGCCGCAGGTGGCGCGTTGACCCGCGGCAAGTTCGCACCGACGCTGGCCGGCGTCTCAGAGAAGCACATTTACGAAGCGATGGCTACCGGTCCGCAGAACATGCCAGTGTTCAACGACTCGAACATCACCCCGGACGAGAAGCGTGACGTTGTCACCTTCCTGAAGACCATCGAAGCTAATGGCTCTGCCGGTGGCGCTGCGCTTGGATCCCTGGGTCCAGTGGCTGAAGGCCTCTTCGTATGGACCGCCGGTTTGGGCATCATTATCGCCTTCACCATTTGGTTGACCTCGCGTCCTTCCTAAGGCTTTCGCGGTGAAAACCGCAAACATCACTACGTACATATATTCCTAACAGAAGGATGAGAGAGAAACATGGGCGACCATAGTCACGGCAGTCCCGAAGAATCGGGCACCGTTGCTAAGGCTGACGATGTAGCTCAGGACCGGTTTGCCGATCCAGGACTCCCCCCACATCGTCCGCGTCTCGCAGATCGCGATCCGCGCGCAGCCAAGCGACACGAGCGCCAAGTTGCGCTGCTATTTACCATCTCCATCATTGGCACGCTGTTCTTCTTCGTGGCTTACTTCGTCCTGGGCCACCTGGGTGAAATGACCTTCGCTGAACTGCGTGTGCAGAACGCTGCACTGGGCCTGGGCACCGCATTCGCGATGCTCGGTATCGGTGTAGGTATTGTTCACTGGGCCAAGACTCTGATGCCGGACCACGAACTCGTTGAATCACGTCACGAGATCAGCTCCGAAGCAGATCGCCAGGATGCAGTCGATATCATCGACACGGTCATCGATGAGAGTGGTATCAAGCGCCGTCCGCTGATCCGCAACACCTTGATCGGTGCCATTGCCTTGGCTCCGATCCCCGCAATCTTCATGTTCCGCGACCTGGACCGTACCGGTAAGACCGCGCACGAGATGATCGATTCCATGCGTCACACTCTGTGGGACACCGGCGTTCGTCTGACTCGCGATCCATCGGGTACCCCGATCAAGGCCTCGGACGTGCAGCTTGGCTCCGCTTTCCACGTGATCCCTGAGGGTCTGGAAGAAGCAGAGAACATGCTCAACGAAAAGGCCAAGGCCGTTGTGCTGCTCATGCGCATGGACCCGCAGGAGATGAACATCTCCGAGGGCCGCGAAGACTGGCATGTAGATGGCATTGTTGCCTACTCGAAGATCTGCACCCACGTGGGTTGCCCGATCGCATTGTACGAGCAGCACACCCATCACCTGCTGTGCCCCTGCCACCAGTCGACCTTCGACCTTGCCAACGAGTGCAAGGTAGTCTTCGGTCCGGCTGGACACGCACTTCCGCAGTTGCCTATTACCGTGGACGCTGACGGCTACCTGGTAGCCCAGAGCGATTTCCACGAACCTGTAGGCCCAAGCTACTGGGAGCGTGGTTAATCATGGCATCGCCTAATGAATACACCCCCTCGACCGCTACCGGACGGATCGCGAACTTCGTCGATTCCCGCGTTGGCGCTTCGGGCATGGTCAAGGAATTCGGTCGCAAGATCTTCCCTGACCACTGGTCCTTCATGTTTGGTGAAGTGGCGCTGTACACCTTCGTACTGTTGCTGCTCTCCGGCACGTTCCTAACCTTCTTCTTCGATCCTTCGATGACGCACGTGACCTACAACGGTTCGTACGTGCCGCTGAAGGGCATTGGAATGTCGACCGCCATGGCTTCCACCCTGGACATCTCCTTTGATGTTCGCGGCGGCTTGTTCATGCGCCAGGTTCACCACTGGTCCGCACTGCTCTTCGTAGCTTCCCTGTCCGTGCACATGCTGCGCGTATTCTTCACCGGCGCCTTCCGTCGCCCACGTGAATTGAACTGGGTTGTCGGCGGCGTGCTGCTGATCATGGGTCTTGCAGCTGGTTTCACCGGCTACTCCCTCCCAGATGATCTGCTTTCCGGCAACGGTCTGCGCATTATCGATGGTGTGATGAAGGCACTGCCTATCGTTGGTACCTACCTGTCGATGTTCTTCTTCGGTGGAGAGTTCCCGGGCTTGCACGTCATTCCCCGCTTGTACTCGCTGCACATCATGATCGTGCCTGCGGTGATCATCTTGCTCCTGGTGATCCACCTGTTCATGGTTGTGACCCACAAGCACACCCAGTATCCTGGCCCAGGCCGCACCAACGACAACGTTGTTGGCTTCCCAGTTGGTCCGGTATACGCAGCGAAGGCCGGTGGCTTCTTCTTCATCGTCTTCGGTATCGTGGCATTCATTTCGGCGCTCTTCCAGATCAACCCGGTCTGGAACTACGGTCCGTATGACCCATCGCCGGTTTCTGCTGGTACCCAGCCCGACTGGTACATCGGCTTCGTCGATGGCGCCTTGCGTTTGATGCCTGGTTACCTCGGTAACTTCAGCTTGGAATGGGTTATTCCATTCCCTTGGGGCGACAACACTTTGATCTTGAGTGTTCTGCTTCCTGCATTGGTTCCTGCCGGCGCACTGTTCGCAGTGATGTTCGCCTGGCCATGGATCGAACGTTGGATCACCAAGGACAACCGCGAGCACCACCTGTTGGACCGCCCGCGCAACGCTCCATTCCGTACCGCGGTGGGTGCCGCTGGCGTGGTCTTCTACTGCGTGATGTGGGCAGCTGCCTCGTCTGACTTGATCGCAACTCACTTCCACATATCGCTGAATGACGTCACCTACTGGTTGCGTACGCTGTTCTTCCTGGGCCCAATCTTCGCCTTCTGGTTGACGCGTCGTATCTGCTTGTCGCTGCAGCGCAAGGATCGTGAGATCGTACTGCACGGTCGTGAAGCTGGCATTATCCAGATGTCCCCTGAGGGTGGCTTCTCGGAGAAGCACGAGGAAGTCGACGTGTACAAGCGTTACCTCCTCACCAACTTCAACGACAACAAGTACATTCCGGCACAGCCGGATGCAGCAGGGCACGTCTCCGGTTCGGAGAAGCGCCGTGCGGCGATCTCGAAGTTCTTCTTCGAAGATCGTGTTGCCCCAGTTACCCCAGCGGAGCTTGAAGCTGCACACGCAGCCCACGGCCACCATGAGGTTGAGGGTGAAAAGCAAGACTCGATCGAGAAGTAAGCTCGACTCGCATTAGTCACAAGAAGAGGGGCACACCAGTTGGTGTGTCCCTCTTCTAGGTTTAACAGCGCATTGCTGCGCTCTGCTCCCCCGCAACCGGCTTTCCTCGCGGGCAGCTCCACCATCTCCGGGCATTCAGTTGAACGTGGCGGCGTTCCCAACTGATCATTGAGCACATCGGCTGTCGTGAAGCGTCTCGCCCAAGCATTGGACCGCTTCCCCAGGCCCGCAGTACTGGAACCACGCGCATACGAGGCAGCCAACCCGCTTAGTGGCCTGTGAGGCGCTCCGGAGCGCCGCCTGCGAGCACGTGCTGGTATGCGCGGATACTCGGCGGCGAGAGGGCCGCACAGACCCTCTGAACCCTGAAACCTGTCTATCCACGTATGGCCTAACGTTTTGTCATGCGAACCACTTGGGCATAACATCAGGTCAGCGATGGTTAGTCAGTCGGTGTAGTGAGTTCGGAATGATCAGATCTCCGCGATTTGGACTGCAACGCTCCTCGCTCACACTGATTCAGCCGACAAACCACGGTGGTTCAATTCTCAGCCCCGCTAGAGCAGTGTTTTTAATCGAAAGTAGTTTTTGTGAAGAAGAAAAGTGCAAGTGACAATCCTGCCACCCTTGTACGGATGAATGCATTTCAGCAGTTCTCAGCTGGCAGGAAGCTGCGCAGAATTCCGCAACTGCTCTTGGGGCTGGCCGGCTATGGCGCTTCAGTAATGCTCCTTGTGCAGTCCGGACTAGGCGCAGCAAGCTGGAATGTCTTAGCTGAAGGAGTAGCAAATACGTTCAGCATCTCGTTCGGGTGGGCAACCAATATCATTGCGGTACTGGTGTTGCTTGCTTGGATACCAATCAAGGAGCTTCCGGGGCTGGGAACTTTCCTGAACGTCTTCATCGTTGGATTCGCTGCCGACGCAATGGGTCTCGTACTTCCCGTTCCGGATAATCTCACCATGCAGATCGTCTACTTCGCGACCGGCATCATCCTCTACAGTTTCTTCGACGCCCTCTATCTTGGCGCGCAGTTTGGATCCGGCCCTCGAGACGGACTGATGACGGGCTTGATGCGCATTTCGGGTCAGCCGGTCTGGAAGGTCAGAACGGCTATCGAAATCACTGTTGCGGTTGCAGGGTGGTTCATGGGCGGCATGGTTGGCGTTGGCACCGTCGTGATTGCTCTCTGCGTCGGTCCGCTGATCGGCTTTTTCCTCCCACGCGTGACCGTCAGAATCCGCCCGGATCTCTCGCAGGCCGTGTGGTTCAAAGGACTGGCGCCTTACCTCTCAGAGAACGCGCGGAAGACTTTCCAACAGACCTCTAACATCAACATCACGGCAACGAAAGTGGCGAAGGTTCAAGAACCGGTTCAAGGTTCCTCGCCGGCCATCGCCACCGTGAGCGTGCAGACAAACGCTGACTCGTTGAAATTTCTGCTCAGCCGCGCAGACGGACAGTGGATTGTCGAGAAAATTACGAGCGATCCTTCGTGAAGCGCCCTGGAATCCTCGGTGTCTTGGGCTTGATTACTGTGCTGATCTTCGGGCTGGTCTTTGGCGGAATTATTATCCTCGGTGACAGCCCCCGCAGCGAGGCCGACATTGAAACTGACTGTTCACCAGAGGGGGCTGTGCCGAAAGAAGTCAACGTCAAAAACCTGCCCACCACCGACGTTGGATCCTACAACAAACAGCAACTGACCAACGCTGCGATCATCATCAACGAAGCAAAAACAGCGGGAGTCAAACAGCAAGGCGCGATCATTGGCCTGATGACCGCCATCCAAGAAAGCTCCCTGAAAATACTCGCCAACGACGGGTCCTGGGAGTACCAGGAAGGCTCCCGCATCATGACGAAACCCGAATGGGCACAGGCACGTCAAACTGTGGTGAAGTCCCTGGATCTTCCTCATGAAGGAGTCGGGCACGCGTGGGATGCGCTAAGTCTCATGCAGCAACGGCCGAGTGCAGGATGGGGCACCGTTGAGCAGATCATGGACCCTTCCTATGCAGCCGGCACGTTTTTCAGCCGTCTGAAGAAGGTGCCCGACTGGGAATCGCTGCCTTACGAGCTGGCCGCGGAAAAAGTCCAAGTGTCGGGACTGCCTGATAATTATGCGCGCCAGCGTGCCGACGCGGAACTGCTCTACGCCGCGCTGCAAGGTGCCACCGTGGAAGTCTCTGAAGACGACGAATCCTACGCGCAATGCAAGGACGGAGGCGACACCAGAAAACCAGACTCGGGCGACCCCTATGATGGGCCCACCAGCGATTCCGGATGGGTCTTCCCCGTGGAGAACATTTCAAGAATCCAATACAACTATGGTGAAAATCGGGGTCAATGGCCGCACGCAGGTGAAGACTTCAGCTCACCGAAAGACACGCCGATCTATGCTGCAGCCGATGGCCAGGTTATCCGGGCTAGCTGCTCCAACCTGGTGGTTGGCCGATCCCCATGCCAGATTCAGATCGACCACGGACAAATCGGTGGGCAACGGGTCAGCACACTCTACGTGCATATGTTCGAAAATGGTGTGCTCACCAACGTCGGAGACGAAATGGAAGCAGGGGAGCGCATTGGCAAAGTCGGAACCAATGGCAACTCCACCGGGTATCACCTCCACTTTGAGGTGTGGCTCGGCAAGAAAATTATAAATCCCGTGGCATTCCTTAAAGAACAAAGTGTGAAAATCCCTGCCTAAGGATTGACAGAAAGCATAGAAGGGTCAGTATCCAGGACTATTTTACTACTGATGACGCCAAGGTTGGAGATCGTGGCTTTGGTTTCCTATGGGTGGTCTAATAATTTCTCAAACCATGTACAGCATCTCGTTTTTATATACAACCCTTGATTTAAATGTTGTAGATGCTAGCGTGACTGCCAGGGAATCTTCAGAAAAAGGAAAGGGTATTCCCAAAACGACAAATTATCGAAGGTGGTCAAGGATGCATTGGGCACTCCCAAAAAGAGTTAGAACAGCACTAGTGGCTGCAGTTCTAACGGCATTAGTCGCCACGGTTCTGGTAGCAATTGCCACTGGATCCGCTCAGGGGCTCAATACACATACGCAAACGACACCCTGATATCGAAATTACAAACTCGAAGCAGTGGGTATAGAGCATCAATAAACGGTGCCGTAGTGAACTTGCAGCCTTTTAGCGCGGACGGAGCATCAGCTTCTGTGTCGCAAGAAACCTACCGACCTGCTCCATATGAGCTAATAAGTTTTACCACCGCAGCATCCATCAATCAGATCTTCACAAGAGCATATGACGTGCATCAGAGGTGCTTCTGGAATTTCCCTCACAGGCCCGGAGATAT
Source organism: Arthrobacter sp. MYb224 (assembly GCF_002975455.1). Lineage (NCBI taxonomy): Bacteria > Bacillati > Actinomycetota > Actinomycetes > Micrococcales > Micrococcaceae > Arthrobacter > Arthrobacter sp. MYb224. The sequence continues at coordinate 191,273 of NZ_PCPU01000001.1, forward strand.
TGGGCAACTGAGGATAACTTGCAAAGTGAAGTACTAAGTTAGGAGAGAGCAATGCGAAGGATAGAAGCATTTTCTGCGTTGGGAGTCATGGCTCTAGCCCTTGTCGCAGTAGCAGCGCCAGTGTCAGCAGCGGACCAGTCGTACATGGCGGTCCAAGATCTAGTCCCAGCGTTGGCGGAGCCGCAGGCTGAATTAGACAGAGGTTTGCCCCTTGATGTGTTGGATGAGTTAGGAGGTTTGAATCCTGATTCGACACGGTTCCTCGGTGAAGACGATAAAGCGAGCTATTGGGTAGCGCAGGACGAACCATCCAATGTGTGTCTTGTGATCCACACCAGCTGGTCAACATCCTCTTCATGCGCGGATTTTCCGAGGTTCCATAGATCAGGCATAGGCATGGCAACTGGGCAATCGTATGAAGTTCCCGAGGACATCATTGAAGCGTACTTACTCCCATCGGATATTAGTCCTGAGCAAATTGCCGAGACCGGAGCCTATCGCGATGTGAAGTTGTCTAGTCAGGCGACCAAAAAACTAGAAAGTGACCTGCTTGTTGTCGATACAGCAGCAAGTGACAAATTGTCCGGCGAGACAATCGAACGTTCATCCGGTGAGAGTTTCCAGTTCACTCCACTCGAGTATGGTCCTAGCAGTGAGGGCAAATGATGCCGATCGAATTGTCAGCTAAGCGGTGGTTGGCCATAATTGTAGTCGCCATCATGGCCTTTGTGGCAGTGTCGATTTCTGTAACTTCCGCCCATGCGGCTTCTTTCCAATACGCAAAGAACATTAGTACACCAGAAAACGTTCGAAGGCATTCTGGTCCCAGGGCAGTGGTGTATGGCGGGAGTTCCACGGTTCAGCTAGGCATCGGAACGCACACGATCAAGACTTACTACTCCCATCCTGGCTATCGTGTAGTTAGCGCCAATACTTCCGAGGCAGGGCTGATAAACAACATCGTTCATGTTGCGAAAGAAAACGCGTCAAGTGAGTGCTACTGGTCATTTCATGGAATCGGTGGAGACGCGAAGCTTGATTGCTGGGTGAAATGAGATCAGGACGCCTAGGAATAAAGGGAGTGATCTGATGTTGATTAAAAATTACGCCAAGACTGTGAAATTTGTTGTTTCAGGTGTGGCGATAGCGTTGATTTATGTCCTCACTCTTGGGGTGTTGACCGCTCAAGCAATAGGGTTGCGCGGAGGGGCGGTTCTAAACCTAAATAATGAACTTGTAGGTGTGCAAGATCCAAGTGTTCCGTACTTACAGATAGTTGCTGTAATGGGGGTTGGGCTGCTTGCGGCTTATGCTGTTTGGTACGCGCCTCGGCGTCTGCCGACGAGCAATCAGCTTGCCTTGACCATAGGTTTCTTTTCCACAAGCGTGGCCCTTGTCGTGTACAGCTATGCGTTTATTGAACGAGGCAACCCGATGCAAAGCATAGCTACTGGAGAACTTGAGGGATGGGAAGGGTGGTTGCTAAAGGCCAGTAATGAGTCTTCCCTTCATCTTGTGCTGGCACTGGCTTTCTGCCTTGGCGTATATCAGGTGATTGGAACGTTGCGAGGAAGTGCGAGAAGCAGTAGTGAAAGTGGCACAGGGGGCTCCTAGCCCTCTCCCGTATGAGATTATCGTTCCGAGGGATCAGATTGCTAGGCTCAAGCGGTGGAAAAATACGCCAGATTCATCAGCAACATTGCTTCACCGCCTGCACTAGTCACTCTCGTACTCCTGAGCACTCCTCTAAGACATGCCCACGTCGCGTGGCCACCAACCTTGGTGGCCACGCTCTTCGTCGGACTGATTCCCTGGGCGGCGCTGATCTGGATGAGACTGCGCGGACAGGTCACCGACGTGCACGTCACCCAACGCCAGCAACGTTGGCCGATCCTGCTGATCACCCTGATATCAATCCTTGGCGGAATCGCCGTGCTGCTGGCGGTTTCGGCGCCAGGCCAGATCATTGCCGAAGTGCTTTTCATGCTTGCCGGATTGGTCATCGTCGGGATCGTGAACCTCGCTTGGAAGCTTTCCATCCACGCGGCGCTGGCCACCTTCGCAGCCCTGCACTGTCTGCTGGCCTTGCCTGCAGGAGCGCAGATCGCGGTAGTGATTATCGCTCTGGTGGGATGGGCGAGAATCCGCAGCGGCCATCACACTCCCACACAAGTCATGGCGGGAACTCTCATCGGCGTTCTGGTGAGTTTAGGAGACCTTTTGGTGGTGTAAACGAGGGGAGAAGGGGACTTTATGGCGGTGCAGCGTGGTGGAGATCCAACCCAATGTCACACCTGCCAACACGAACAGCATCGCCGGATAGACAATCAAATCAGTGAGCCAGTCCAGCTGCCGGTTCGATAGCTCCACCAAATGTCCCATAGGCGAGATCACGCCGAAGGCAAAGCCGATCGCCATCAGCTTTTTTGAGTAATAAGGAACCCGGTACACCGAGCCCACGGTTGCCTGCACAAGCGGTCTGACCAGCATTGCCGAGACCATCGCGGGATAAATGTAGAGGGACAGCTTATAGAGCACGACCTCAGACTCTTTTTCCCTGAAGTCGGGGTCTGAGGAAGATCGGTACGGAAATTCACGCTAACGACATCCCGGTGTCGATCCTGGCGTGGATAGGGCTCGCGAAAAAGCGAAATGCCCGACGCAAAGCTTTCGCAGTGTGGGGCAACGGATGAGAGCCGCACGTCATCTTTCGGTGGTGGCAGGAAGAGGTCACGGAGTGATTGTGCCGGTTTTCTTGCGTTGGTCGCGTTCAACGGCCCGGTAGATGGTGGATCGGCTGATGGAGAATAGTTCTGCCATTTCGGTCATGGTGTGTTTGCCGGCATCGTGCAGTTCGAGGAGGTGTGTTTCTTGTTTCACGGTGAGTTTTGGCTGTTTTCCCCGGAGTCGGCCGTTGGCCTTGGCAACCTTCATTCCTTCGCGGGTGCGCATGCTGATGAGGTCGGCTTCGAACTCAGCGATCATCGCCAGGACGTTGAACAGCAGTTTGCCCATTGGGTCGGTGGGGTCGTGGACGGAACCACCGATGCTGAGTCTAATTTCGCGTCTGGCGAGGTCGTCGGCTATCTCGTGGGCGTCTCGGACGGACCGGGCCAGGCGGTCGAGTTTGGTAACGACGAAGGTATCTCCGGCCCGGCAGGCGGCGAGGGCTTCGTGAAGTCCTGCGCGATTCTTGTTCCTGCCGGTAAAGCCATGATCAACATAGACGCGTTCGGGTTCAACGCCGAGGGATGCCAGGGCATCACGCTGGGCGGTGAGGTCTTGCTCCTCCGTGGACACGCGTGCGTAACCGACCATGATCTTAGACATGTAGATCAGTGTGTCACATAGGGATCCTTCACCGGACAGTTCACCGTACACCCTATACGGACACTTCATAGGTCACCATTAGCAAAGCAGCAGGTCAGCGGTTGGCGTGTCCGGTGGAGGACCGGCTTATGGGACATGTGAAAATATCAGCCCGGGCAGATCCTTTTGGGACGATCTTTCGATTTCGGAGGCAAGAGTGATCCTATTAAGTAACCAACCAGGTTAGCGGATGTCATATGTTTGTGTTTTGGAAATGCCATAAGGACTGGGAGGATTGGCTCATGGGAATTATTGCTGAGATCTTCCGAGTCGAGGATTGGCGGCGTACGCCGATTCAGGTTTGGGCTTCGTTTGTGGCTTGGGTCGTTGTTGCTATTTCTACGAATTTGATCCTGATCCTGGTCGAATGGCCAACCGCCCCGTGGCGATTGCTCATGGCGCTTTTGGCTGGAGTCTTGTCCTCAGGCCTAGTCCGGTGGTTAGTCAGTCGTAAGCAACCGGTCAGCGCAAATCCATTTGAATAGTGTTTACAGAATTGTTGGAAAGATCAGAGGCTTGTTCGCACCGGTGATTCAGTAATCGATTTTGAGCGGGGATGACCCATTGAGCGTTCCTCTTGCGGACCTCCTTACGGTACGGTCCAAAATGTCAATCCGGACAGACCCCTAACGGGACGATGGCTCTGATTTTGTAGTCAAAAGAAGTGATTTACCTGATTACCCGAACGGTTCCGCAATCGACGATAAAACCACCGATATCAAGGCCTTGGCAGGCCGCCGGCCACGCTTCCTAACCTGCCTGAATTAGGTCTATAGCTTCCTGAGCGCTGTGGTCTGGCGAGAAGTCAATCTGTACCCGGCCATTATCTATTGCTTGCATTACCGTGACGACAGCTTGTACTTCTCCGCCGATCTTCAGGAGCAGACGTTCCGAACTTCCAGTTTGGGCGGCCTTTTCCGTGAGGGCACGGAAGACCTTTGTGCCATCTTTGGTGAACGTCACGTCCACGGTATTCGGACTCTGATCACCGGCGGCTGAAACGTTTTTGACTCCGACTCGTTCGAAATCAGAGGGGAGTACAACATTCTCGCCCTTGACCAAAACACACTTCGGGTCCGACCCCGCAACACACGTTTCTGATACTGCTGCTTCGACCGCCGCGCCGGTGTCCGAAGGTGTTTGGTTCCCATCAGCATTGGGAGAACACGCACTTAGCGCCAACATGGTTAATACAGCCAGAGCGAGCCGCGGTGTTAGAGGATTCATGACGAGCCTTTCTCGGAAACGTTAGATGAATGTCGAAACAACATCTTTATCCAACATTAGGAGAAAAGTCAGGCGTTCACCAGTGTCCAGTAGTCACGAACTCATATGGCGTCATTTGAATGCTAGCCAGTGGGTCCGTTTAGGGTTCGGCTCACGGGACAGCACTAACTGCCAAGTAGCGGGTGCAAACACGTTATTGCTGGTCACGCAAATGTGTCCAGCGCCTGCCGGTAACTGTCGCTGTTATTGCGCGTTGCGAAGTTCATAAGCAAGGTGTTCTCACCAAGTTTTTGCGTGAACTCACCCGTACAAGGAATAGTAATGATCTTGCGAAGGCCGGCGCGCCAAGCCGGGATTAGGTTTGGGAGATCGCGCCGTTCTGGACTTTCTTCGGCTCTCACCGGCGAGGTAGCAAGATAAGCGTTCCATCCCCGTTGAGACCATGTGCGGTAAGAGTCGTTGTCGAAGGCGCTGTCTCCGAATTCTTCGCGCCAGCCTGGTCTTTCGATACCTGTATGGATAGCAGCCTGCCATATGCGTGGCCAGGCAGATTCCCATTCGGCTTGAGTAGAGGTGCTGATCATGGCATCTCGTAGGGGTGTTGGGGTATCTGACAGTAGCGGTGGGAGATTGTCGCCATGAGGTGTCAGCTCGTAAGCTTCCCGTAACCAGAGCAACTCTAGGAGCAAGCTAGGTCGATCTTCGACAGTGATTATCATGTCGCGTGGCCACGGATTCTTATGTGTCGGTTTGCTCGAGCGCATGCGTCCCCCTGTTCTAGGTCTGTCTTATCCTCGTCGAGAATGGTTCCCAAAGCAACGGTTGGATCAAATGCAGATCGCCCCGATTCGAACCCGCGCTTGATGTCCCGTAGAGCGTTCCCCTCGCGGGCCGGTAGATGTCAGCGCTGTATTGCTTCGTTCCGGCTTCCCGGTCCTCGTCGGGGTTCCTGAAAGGTCGAAGTTGCGTGCCGGTGGAGTCCGCGGCGAAAGAGTAGCGACCCAGCATGTTGATGTGTTCCGAGACCAGCGGCGACAGTCGTTGTACGTCCTCGTCGGCAACGGGGACGCCGCGGTCGCGGAGTTCGGTGAGCGCGGCGTCCAGGTAGCGGGTGTTCCACAAGATGACCGCGTTCAGCACCAGACCGAGTGCGCCAAGTTGGTCTTCCTGGCCCTCCCGGTAGGACTGGCGTATCTGGCCTCTCCTGCCATGAAAGACGAGTCTGGCCAGCGCATGTCTGGATTCCTGCACAGTCAACTGGGTGTGGATTTGCCGACGATAACCCTCGTCGGCATCGATGAAGTCCAGCAGATGCTCGGTCTTGGCTATTCTGCCGTACTCCGCCAACGCCTTTCCGAGCAGAGTTGGTGTCCCACCGCCCTGGGTGACCCGCAGGATTTCCGAGGCGCGCACCGTCCCGGCGGTCAAGGACCCGGCAAGGCGAAGCATGTCCGGCCAGTTCGCCGTAATGAGCTCCATGTTGATTCGGTTGCGGCCGGCCACCGCGTTCAGCTTCCCATAGTCCGCCGTGGCGTCGACGCGCCAGAACCGTTGGTCCGGTAACCCTGCCAGGCGGGGTGAGAACCGGTATCCGAGCAGGGTGAAGAGCCCGAAAACCTGGTCCGAGTAGGAGGCCGTATCGGTGGCGACCATTTCGGGGCGTTGGCCGCCATCAAGATCGAGCAGCCCATCCAAAATATGCAGGGAATCGCGGACCGTTCCCGGGACCACGACGGCACCCAGCCCGGAGACCTGGTCGTTGAGATAGTTCAGCCAAGTCAATCCACGACCGTGGCCAAAGTACCGGGGATTTGCCCCGGAATTGACGGTGGCCACCGGCACCACGAACCGCATTCCGTCGACTGACGCCAACAAGCCTGTGCCCCAGCGTTGCGCGAGTCCCAGACCGGACTGGGCCTGGATTAGACGGGCGTTGGCCGCGCGAAGCGTATCGGCGCGTACATAGTTTTGATCTACGTGCGTCAGGCGTCCCCGAGTCAGTGCGGGGTGGCCTTCCTTGACCACCGGTGTCAGGCCGACGTTGCATGCCTCGGCAACCAGGATGGCGGCGACCGAAACGCTGAGCTGGCCCATCCTTGCGGAGGCCTCCGAGACGTGGCTGAATTCCGAGAGGAACCCCGTCCAGGAATGCACTTCCAGCAGCACATCGGGCAGGTCCACCCGCGGCAGCATCCCGGAGACCAAACTCCGCAACTGCGTCAGTGACTCCGGTATCGTCTTGGCCTCCAAAGGTGAGAGGTGGACTTTGCCGGAATCATCAATGCGTATCGCGGGATTGTCGGCCAGTTGCTCGGCCGCCGCAAGATAACGGGCATCAAGGCGGTGGCGAACATCGGCCAGGTGGTCCGCTGGCTCTTCCGGCAGCTGGAGCGCCCTCAAGGTCTCAGTCTTGGTTTTCTGCCACGCCGGATCGGTGAGCAACCGCGCCCGGGGATCTCCCCAGCGACGCCCACCCACCACGAAAATGTCCCTACGCCGCAGCGCCTTATGGACGGCCTCCATCACCGCCACCGTATAGGCCTTGCGGTCGATCTCCTCCGCAACCGTGACAAGACGCTGCCAAGCCGGCGAGAGCACGGACAGATCAACCTCGGCCGGGTCCTTTTTGCGGCCGTCCAGAACTTCCGGCAGCGCCGTCAGCGCCGCCAACGTTGGCGTCCCGCCCGCGGTGGCCCCGAAGGGTGCCGCCGCGGCCAACGCCGGCAGGAACGAGCGCACGGTGGCGAACCGGCGCATCATCTCGGTTGCAGTGTCCGCCCCGGTTCCGTCGGGATTCACCACTTCGTTCACCACCTCCAGCGCGGCGCGTATCTCGGGCAAGGAAACCTGATCGGCCAGCACCGAGGCGGCCTCTGCGCCGGAATACTCCGTGTTGTCCAACACCTCGACCAGTGTTTTCGCGGCCTTCGCCAATTGCAGTGAGGCCTTGGACAAGCGTGGCAGGGATTTCAACCGGGCGGCACTGGATTCCCTGGCTGCCTTGCGAAGAACGCGTTCGGTGACAATGGCGTCCAAGGCATCACACAAATCATCGGCAACTTCTGACGTCAAGGCGCGCACGGCACAGAGCAGTGTCGCACCCCGCCGCTGGTCTGATAGTTCTCGAAGCGATGAGGTCTTGCCCGCCAACCCGTAGCGGGCTAGGGCATTCATCCGACCCTCGGGGATCATCTCCACATCGATGGTCCCGTCACCCAGGGCCCGCAAGCGACCCAGCCGCTCCAACTGCCGCAACAACTCTGGCACCGATACCCTCGAGGGCCCGGTCCGCAATCTTTCCCACGCGGTCAGCCGTGATCCCTCCCCAACGCGAAGCAGGCCTTCCAATTCCAGGATCAAGGCGGGGCCGGCCGCGTCAACCAGCATGGAATGGAGGCGGTCATTTGCTCCGGCACGGACCTCTATAACCAGTCGTGTCAACGTAGAGACGCCGGGGAGAAGGACCTTGCGTTCACGCAGCCAGAGCACCGTCCGTTCAAACAGACGCACCGGTCCCTCCGACGACGTCCAGGCCCGGGCCTCCAGGAACAGCCTCAGCTCCGCGTGGCTGGCCGGATCGGAGAAATCCGCATACCCGTACACGATGGAAATTTCCGCGGCATGCTCATACCCGGTCTGTCCCCGCTGCGCATACAGCTTGAGCACGGAAGCATCCGCAATATCCAACTGCCCGGCCAGGAATTCCACCACCGGCCACGGAACAGCCAATGGATCCGTCAGGAACCGTCCTGCCACCCGCACCGTGATCAGTTGGACAGCAAATCCCAGGCGATTGTGCATTCCCCGACGGCGACCAACTACCGACAGGTCTGCATCGTCCAACCAACAGAAACGTTCCAGGTCCTCCGCCGATACCTCGTCGGGGAATCCGCCGAACCCTGCTGCCTGCTCATCACTTAGAAAATCGACCGCCATGGAACCCATTCAACAGGCCTCAGACTCTTTAGCGTGAATTTCCGTACCGATCTTCCTCAGACCCCAATCTCGCAGAACAATAAAGCAGGAGCGAATGCATGATTTTTGATTCGGTAGTCAGCGCAGGAGAGCTACGGCGCTGAGGGCGGTCGGAAGCAATTAGGCAATGGTGGAACACTCGCCAGAGCCGCTGTACGCGATTCTAAGCCTAGAAATTCTCCGTATAGCGAGGTGTGCGCGTTCCGAGCCGTTGCAGCGGCACAAAGAGCTTGTACCGGTCTGAGCGATACAGCGAGACCGAATAGTCGGCAAGCCGCTCGCCAATGTAGGCATATCGGGTGATCTGCAGAAGTGGGAAGCCAGGTTCAACACCGAGCAGTAGCGCTTGCGCGCTGCTTGCGGCGGTGCTTTCAACCTGGTCTTCGCCCCACTCCAGCAAGATCCCGTAGCGCTCGTGGAGCGCCTGATAGAGCTTGGATGGCGGCGGTCCGTCGGTGAAGCCTGGCACCAGGTCCGCGGGCATGTAGTTCTCATCCAGGCTCATGGGGGTGCCGTCCGCAAGCAGCAGACGCTTGAAGCGGATCACCGCCGTGCCCTCGTCAACCATGAGCTGCGCGCTGAGGTAGGCCGAGGCCTTGAGTTCGTCGAACTCCAGCACGCGTGCGTCGGGCACCATGCCGCGGCGCATCATATCTTCGGAGTACGAGTGCAGCCGTACGCGGAGATCCATTTTTTCCGGGACCACGAAGGTGCCGATGCCGACCACGCGTTTGAGTACCTGCTCATCGACCAAGGCATCAATTGCCTGGCGGATGGTCTTTCGCGCCACGCCAAAGTGAGCGGCCAGCTCACGCTCGGGTGGAAGCTTATAACCTGGCTTGCAGGCCTCCCGGGCATGCGTCTTCAGAATGTCACGGATCTGGCGATACTTGCTCGTCTTGCTCTGTGCATCGAGTGTGGCGGTAACGGCTGGCGTCGGCGAGTAACGCACGAGGATCTCCTTTGACAAGGCGGTGCTGCTTAAAATACTAACGGGGTGACAAGTAAAAACTTGTCACCCCGTTAAGAGAACTACTTAGTGGGCGTGATCGCCGCGGCTGTATTCGTAAACCCAGCCAACAAGTGCGACTACCGATAGGCCTGCTCCAATGTAGAAGACCCACCATCCAACGGCCAAGCCGAGGAAGCCAATTGCTGCGGCACCGGCAAGTACCAGTGGCCACCAGCTCCATGGCGAGAACAGACCGAGGTCTCCGGCGTTCTCGTGGATTTCGCCATCAATGCGGTCCTCTGGACGAGCACCAACACGCTTGGCGGTGAAGAACAGGTAACCGCCGACCATGGCCGACAAACCGGTGAGCATGAGCAGAGCCAGCAGGCCTACCCATTCGTTCCAGTTGGTCATGTAGCCATAGACAATTGCCACTGGGGTGAAGAAGAAGATTCCACCCAGGAAAAGCCAGGATTCAACTTTCATCTTTACAGGTCCTTCTGGTCAGCCGGTCCGAAGATCTTTGCGGCACCAGCAGTAGGAGTGGAACGACCACTCAGTTCTGGGTGGTGCAGATCCAGCGCAGGGCGCTCGGAGCGGATTCGTGGGATCGAGTGGAAGTTGTGACGTGGTGGAGGGCAAGAGGTTGCCCACTCCAGCGATGCGCCGAAGCCCCATGGATCGTCAACTTCAACCTTCTTGCCATTGCGGTGAGTGACCCACACATTCCAGAAGAACGGAATCATCGACATGCCCAGGATGAAGGCGAACACGGTCGAAACCTGGTTCATGGCGGTGAAGCCATCTTCTGGCATGTAGTCAGCGTAACGACGTGGCATACCCATAACGCCCAGCCAGTGCTGGATCAGGAAGGTGCCGTGGAAGCCGATGAACAGCAGCCAGAAGTGGATCTTGCCAAGGCGCTCGTTGAGCATCTTGCCGGTCCACTTTGGCCACCAGAAGTAGAAGCCGGCGAACATTGCGAACACCACCGTGCCGAAGACCACGTAGTGGAAGTGTGCCACCACGAAGTAGGTATCCGAAACGTGGAAGTCCAGCGATGGAGCGGAAAGGATGATACCGGTCAGTCCACCGAACAAGAAGGTGATCAGGAAGCCGATGCTCCACAGCATTGGAGTTTCGAAGGTAATCGAACCTCGCCACAGGGTGCCGATCCAGTTGAAGAACTTCACGCCGGTCGGCACCGCGATCAGCATCGTCATGAAGCCGAAGAACGGCAGCATCACGGAACCGGTCACGTACATGTGGTGAGCCCAAACGGAGACCGAAAGAGCTGCAATGGAGATGGTCGCGAAAACCAGGCCCTTGTAGCCGAAGATCGGCTTGCGGCTGAAGACCGGGAAGATCTCCGAAACGATACCGAAGAACGGCAACGCAATAATGTAAACCTCTGGGTGACCGAAGAACCAGAACAGGTGCTGCCAGAGAACGGCTCCACCATTATCCGGGTCGAAGATATGTGCCCCGAAGCGGCGATCTGCACCCAAGGCGAACAGCGCAGCTGCCAGCGGTGGGAAGGCCATCAGGACCAAGATCGAGGTGATCAAGGTATTCCACGCGAAGATCGACATGCGCCACATGGTCATGCCAGGAGCACGCAAGCAGATGATGGTGGTGATGAAGTTGACGGCGCCAAGGATGGTACCGAAGCCCGACAGTGCAAGGCCGAAGACCCAAAGGTCTCCACCGATGCCTGGCGAGAAGGTGGTGTTCGACAATGGTGCGTAAGCGAACCAACCGAAGCTAGCGGCACCCTGAGGGGTGAGGTAGCCAGCCAGGGCGATAGTCGAGCCCAAGGAGAAGAACCAGAAGGCCAATGCGTTCAGACGTGGGAAGGCCACATCCGGGGAACCGATCTGCAGTGGCATCATCACGTTGGCAAAACCTGCGAAGAGCGGGGTTGCGAACATCAGAAGCATGACGGTGCCGTGCATGGTGAACAGCTGGTTGTACTGTTCCTTGGTCTGCAGGATCTGCATACCTGGCTCGAACAGTTCCGCACGAATCAGCAGCGCCATGACGCCACCGATGCAGAACATGATGAACGAGGTGATCAGGTACATGTACCCGATCTTCTTGTGGTCGGTCGAAGTAATGTAGTCGACAAAGAGTCGACCCTTTGACTTCGGCACGACGGATGGGGCAATCGACTTGACGTCGTCGGTAGCATACTCAAACGTAGTCATAGCGATTACTCTCCTTCCTCTGCGTGACCGTGCTCCACAACGATGGAGTTGACCTTGTTAGGCTGACGGTCGTATTCCTCACCAATGTGGCCATCTTCCAGCTTGGCAAGTTCAGCCTTGAACTCTGCGTCGCTAACGACCGCAACGTTGAAGAGCATCTCCGAGTGGTACTCGCCGCAAAGCTCGGCGCACTTGCCATCGAAGTTACCCTCAACCTGTGGGGTCAGGTAGATGTAGTTGGTCTTGCCTGGAATCATGTCCAGCTTCTGAAGGAATGCTGGAACCCAGAACGAGTGGATAACATCGCGGCTGTTAAGCTCGAGCGTTACCGACTTACCTGCAGGCAGGTACAAGGTAGGCAGTGATTCCTTCACGCCAGCCGAGCCGTCCTTGTTCAGGTGAGCCTGTTCGCCAGCGAAGTACTTCTCCTGGCCCTGGTAGCTGTAGTTGAAGTCCCACGACCACTGCTTCGCGCGGACGTCTACGACGACCTCGGAATCCACAGGTGCGTTGATTGACTTCTCAACAGTGTTATTGAAGCTAAAGAAGACCAAAACAAGGACCAAAGGAATGGCCGTGTAGAAGATCTCCAATGGCAGGTTGTAGCTCAGCTGACGTGGGTAACCAGTATCGGTCTTACGGCGACGGTAAGCCACGACGCACCAAAGCATCAGACCCCAGGTCAGAATTCCGATAATGATCACGGCGATCCAAGAGTGAACCCATAGATCCTGGATTGCTCCAGTGTGGTTCGTGGTATCGCGCTCCACATTTGGGAGCCAACCGCGTTTAGCCTCCGCTGTACATCCCGTCAGCAGCAATGCGCCGGCGCCAACCAAGGCAATAACTTTTGCCTTGGCGGATCCGAGACTGCCGGTTCGGTGTTGCGAACTCACAGACGGCCCTTCCTCTTTGTTGGTGCAGAATGTGGTCTTCATAAGTCACCTCGCGGCTAAACGAGTTGCACGGTGAGGTGGCTCACGAAGGGAAACATAGTTTTACTACTTAATGTAGAGCTTACCCTCTTCGACCCCAGAATACCGAAAAACGCCGCCGTTCTAACGAGAAATTTCTTCAACGTTTGAACGGCGGCGTTAGTTCCCTAAGGCCTAGTGGAAGGAATCTCCACAGGCGCAGGAGCCGGAGGCTGCAGGGTTATCAATGGTGAAGCCCTGCTTTGAAATTGTGTCTTCGAAATCGATCGAAGCGCCGGAGAGATACGGCACGCTCATCTTGTCGACGATGACCTCTACGCCGTCGAAGTCACGCAGTGCGTCACCTTCGAGCATGCGCTCGTCAAAGTAGAGCTGGTAAATCAGGCCCGAGCAGCCGCCAGGCTGAACGGCGATACGCAAACGAAGGTCGTCACGGCCTTCCTGCTCCAGAAGTGAACGCACCTTCTGCGCAGCCACGTCGGAAATTTCTACCTCGTGGGTTGGTAGCTCGGTTGAGTCACCCTTGGTCTGGTCAACTGCTGCAGTCATGATTTTCCTCCCATACTGCTTGGTGTGACACCGTCGGCCCGAATATCTTCAGGTTATATGGCGCCTTTTCTTGATTCAATACTACGTCGCGGTCGCTGAAAATGCTCTCAGAACTTCTCCTTGTATGACGCGGTTCACAGGCCTTCGGAATTAATCCGCGCCAACAGCAGGGCTTCTGCGACAATCGCCTTCTGGAAGTCCCCAATGTGAAGCGACTCATTAGCCGAGTGCGCCCGCGAGTCGGGGTCTTCCACGCCGGTCACCAGGATCTGGGCCTGCGGGAATACGTCGAGCAGATCTGCAATGAACGGAATCGATCCACCCAGGCCCATGCTGACCGGCTCAACTCCCCACGACTGCTCCAGGGCCCAGCGTGCGGTGCCATTAGCCGAAGCTTCAAGATCCGCCTGATAGGCGCTACCTGCTTCGGTAGCCACAAACTGCACCTCGGCACCACGCAGGTCCACGGAGTTCACATGAGCTTCCAGCGAGGCCAAGGCCTGGCTTGGTTCCTGTCCTGGAGCCAAACGCATCGATACCTTGAAGCGCGTTTGCGGGATCAGGGTATTGGACGAGCGATCAACACTGGGCATATCCATTCCAATGACACTGAGCGCTGGTTTATTCCACAAGCGGTCCGTGATCTTGCCCGTGCCTGCCAGTTGAACGGATTCAAGCACCGAGCTGTCGCGGCGGAACTCGGACTCATCGAAGTCAACCTCGGCGATATCGTTCGCCACCAAACCGGGCACGGCAACCGAACCATTTTCATCATGGAATGACGCAATGAGTTTCGCTGCAAGAACCGGTGCGTCGAGCACCGGGCCGCCAAACATGCCCGAGTGAACTGCGTGCCCCAGCGAGCGCACGGTGATTTCCGCGGCCGCCATGCCGCGCAGCGAGCTGGTCAGGGCGGGAGTTCCCACGGCCCAGTTAGAGGAGTCGGCCACTACGATAACGTCGGCCGCGAGCTTGTCCTGATGCGCCTCCAGGAAGTTCCTGAAGGATGGCGAACCAGCCTCTTCTTCACCCTCGAAGAAGTAGGTGACGCCGACACCAAAATCCGCCACGGAATCCAGCACCGCGCACAGGGAAGCAATGTGCACCATGATGCCCGCTTTATCGTCCGCGGCACCGCGGCCATAGAGCCGCTCCCCCACCTTCGTGGCTTCAAAGGCCGGAGTGTTCCAGTCTTCTTCGTTGCCAGGAGGCTGGACATCGTGATGCGCGTAGAGCAGGACGGTTGGCTTGCCAGGCTGGGCCATGCGGCGAGCCACCACCGCCGGTGCGCCCATGACGCCATCCTCGGCTGGCTCGCGCAGAATCTCAACGCTCTCCATGCCAGCGTCACGCGCCAGCGCGGCCACGGCCTGAGCGCTTTCTTCCAGATTGGCCGGATCGAAGGATTCCCAAGCGACGCCAGGGATGGCTACCAGCGAACCGAGCTCTTTGAGGATCTTCTCAAAGTTCTTCTCGATATGACTTTTCAGGGCAGTGACATCGACGCCATGGTTCGAGGCGACGACTGAAGAATTATTTGTCATGACTTCAGCCTAGCAATGACCTAGGTTGCTAATGTCACTGTGCCGCAAACAACCCGGTAGGATAGGGGCGTGTTTGGACGTAAAAAAGATGACTCTCAATCCCCCGCAAATGAGGAGCCGACTGCACTGGCTCCCGAATCAACTGACGGCCGCAAGACTGGCCCGACCCCTAAGCGCAGCGCGCAGCAAGCCAGCCGCCAGCGCCCACTAGTGCCTACCGATCGCAAGGCAGCCAAGGAAGCCGATCGTCAACGACGCATCGAAGCCCAGAACCGCTTGCGCATCGCCAATGAGACCGGTGACGAACGCTACCTGATGCCTCGCGACAAGGGTCCGCAGAAGCGCTATGCCCGTAACTTCATCGACTCGCGCTGGATGTTCAGCGAATTCATGATGTTCGTAATCTTCGCATTCCTGATCTTGTCGTTGACGTTCAATCAGAACCTCTCGGTACAGATGTACGTGCAGGGTGCCCTGTGGGTTGTCATCGCCCTGGTGATCATCGAATTGATCGTCACTACGGTGCTGCTCAAGCGCCGCTTGGTCGCTAAATTCGGCTCCATGGATCGTGGAATCCGCATGTACGCGGCGATGCGCGGCATGCAGTTCCGCAAGCTGCGCCTGCCGAAGCCGCAGATTAAGCGCGGCGCCGACATCGACTAGTTTCATTGTCCAAATCTTCTAGGGCGGATTCCTTATGGAATCCGCCCTTCTT
This sequence comes from Arthrobacter sp. MYb224, assembly GCF_002975455.1. Lineage (NCBI taxonomy): Bacteria > Bacillati > Actinomycetota > Actinomycetes > Micrococcales > Micrococcaceae > Arthrobacter > Arthrobacter sp. MYb224. The sequence continues at coordinate 206,746 of NZ_PCPU01000001.1, forward strand.
TTATGTCGTTCAGCCCCGCATAAAGCGAGGCCATTCACAACGTAGAAACCTTGTGAATCGCTTTACAAGGTTATAAAACTCAAAAGCCTGTGCCGCCACTGCTGCATCACATTTGCCCTTGTAAACGGGTTTACCAGCTCTTTGCGAGTATCCACAAGGTTTGGATTTGGTAACAGATGGTGCCGATGAGCACGGCCGCATTGGGCTGGCCAGCTTCTCCCCCAGCGTTGGGCGGTTTTTCACGCGGGAAATGGCACCCAGAGACAGCGAAGCTCCCGAAACGGTATTTCGGGAGCTTCAGACCGATCCTTCGACAGCAGATTACCGGCGGCTAGCTAGTTCCTTGTTGATGGCGCGTGCCCAGAACGGACCCTCATAGAGGAACGCGGTGTACCCCTGAACGAGATCGGCGCCCGCAGCGAGCCGTGTCTCGACGTCGGCGACGTTCTCCACGCCGCCGACGGAAATGATGGCCATCTTCGAGGGGACCAATTCACGTAGCTGGCGAAGCACTTCCAGCGAGCGTTCTTTCAACGGAGCACCGGACAAACCGCCGGCGCCGATTTCTTCGACCTTGGCGGCATCGCTGGACAAGTCTTCGCGTCCAATCGTCGTATTGGTGGCGATAATCCCATCCAGGCCTAGCTCGGTAGCCAACGTCGCGACATCGGCGAGATCTTCATCGCTCAAATCCGGTGCGATCTTCACCAATAGCGGGATGTGGCGGCCGGAGACCTGATCGGCCAACTGCCCGACTTCGCTGAGCAGCGGTCGCAGCGACTCAACGCTTTGCAACAGGCGCAGGCCCGGAGTGTTCGGGCTGGAAACATTGACCACCAAATAATCCGCATGGTTGGCCAGCTGACGCGTGGACTGCAGGTAATCGCCCACCGCATCGTCTAGTTCGACCAACTTGGTCTTGCCAATGTTCACTCCGATGACCGGGCGGGTGCCGGCATAGTCGGACTTGAGCCGCTGGCGTGCGGTGGCGACGCGGGCGGCGACGACCTCGGCTCCTTCATTGTTGAAGCCCATGCGGTTGATCACCGCACGGTCATCAACAAGACGGAAAAGCCGTGGCAAGGGGTTGCCCGGCTGCGCCTGACCGGTCACGGTACCGATTTCGACATGGCCGAAACCGATGTCGCTCAACGCCAAAATACCGGTGGCCCCCTTATCAAACCCGGCTGCCAGGCCGAATGGTGATGGAAAATCTATCCCCATCACGGTTCGCTGGAGTTTCGGATCGGGGGCAAAAAACTTTCGGGCTGCCTTGGTCAATCCCACACGTTGCATGAGCTTGATGGCGTCAAAGGCGAAGTAATGGGCCTTTTCAGGATCCATCTTGGTGAAAACATGCTTGAAGACCAGGGGATAAATGCGCATGGTTACTAGTTTCTCGTGAAGTTCCCGATTCCGACAACTTGCGGTCGGTATGCTTCAACATATGAAGGTCTCATCGAATTTACCTAGCGGGCAGTGGCCGGACTTCACCACCACGACCAACCCAGGGCAATGGGTGGCAGATCCGCTAGGCGAAGGCTTCGAATATACGACCTTGGACTTCGGTACCGATTCCGAGGGGCCGGCAGTGGGCACGCTCGTGCGCTACAAGCCCGCCGGTTGGCGCAACCGCCTACTGAGAAAGTTCAACGGGGTGGTGCTCAGCGTCCACGGGTGGAGCGACTACTTCTTCAACCGCGAACTTGCCGAATTCTGGCATCAGCGTGGATACCATTTCTACGCTTTGGATCTGCGGCGCTACGGGCGCAGTCTTCGGGCAGAACACGAAATTCCAGGCTACGTCGATGACCTCGCGGTATATGACCAGGAACTAGAAGCCGCCATGGACCTGCTCGGCACGGCCCATCCCGACCTGCCGATCATCGGGCAGGGGCACTCGCAAGGCGGACTGATCCTTAGCCTGTGGGTGGCACGCACCGGCCCGCGCATCCAGGCCCTGGTGCTCAATGCGCCGTGGCTCGAATTTCAAGGCACCGCATTTTTGCGCGTTCCGATGCATGGAATTCTCGAAGCGATCGGCCGCACCAATGGCCGGCGTAAATTGGCACTGCCGGAATTTGACCACTATTGGAATTCTTTGAGCGATCAAGGCGTCGGGGAATGGGACATCCATCGGCTATGGCGGCCGCGGCTGGCATTCCAGCCGACTACCGCTTGGATGAAAACCATTCTCGACGGACACGCCACCGTCGCCAAGGGACTGAACCTGACGCAACCTATTTTTGTGATCAGTTCTGACGCTTCGCATTTCAGCACCAGCTATTCGCCGGCAATGCAGAGCACCGACTCGGTGATTGACATACACCAGATCCGATTGCGTGCCTTGAAGTTGGGAAGTTTCGTGACGCTCGCGCAAATCCACGGGGCCATGCATGACGTCTTCACCTCAGCAGAACCTGCCAGGGCCGCCGCCTACCGGGATCTGGCGCTGTGGCTTCGGCTCCTCGACCGGCCGCGCTAATTCTTCGGCTTATCCACTGCCCCGCCGTAACGTCGATCGCGTTGCGCAAATTGCTCGACGGCGGTGAATAACGTCCTGCGGTCCACATCTGGCCAAAGCTGATCGAGGAAGACCATTTCCGCGTAGGCCGACTGCCACAACAGGAAGTTGCTGGTGCGCTGCTCGCCGCTGGTACGCAGGAAAAGATCAACGTCCGGAAGCTCTGGGGCGTAGAGGTATTTGCCGAGAGTTTTCTCCCCCACCGCCGAGGCCTTCAGCTTCCCGGCTGCGACGTCCTTGGCAATCGCGGACAGCGCGTCGCCAATTTCGGCGCGGCCGCCGTAGTTCACGCACATGGTCAGCTGGCAACCGAGATTAGCTTCGGTTAGCTCCTCGGCCGCACGAAGCTCGTTGACCACAGACTTCCACAGGCGCGGTTCACGTCCGGACCAGCGGATCCGCACACCCCAAGAATTCAAGGTATCGCGCTGGCGGCGCAGCACATCGCGGGAGAACCCCATGAGGAAGCGCACCTCTTCCGGGCTGCGTTTCCAGTTTTCCGTGGAGAACGCGTAGACGGAGACGTGCTTGATGCCCAGCTGCACGGCGCCGGCCATGACATCGAGCAACGCGGCCTCCCCGGCCCGGTGCCCTTCGGTACGCGGCAGGCCGCGCTGGTTCGCCCAGCGCCCGTTGCCGTCCATGACGATCGCGATATGCTCGGGGATCAGCGCCGCCGGAATGCTGGGCATCACCGGGTTATCCGGGTGCGGGTATGGCGTGACCGGACCTGGACGGCCGGTGATGGGGCGAAGCTTGCTCATGTTCTCTCCACGTGTCTTAATGACTTCACGGCACGTTCCAGGTGCCATTGCAGGTAACTGGCAACGATGTCCGCTGCCTGCTTTTTCGCTCGAGGTCCCCCCTGGGCGACCGTGTCCCAGTCGCCGGTCAGCAGGGCTTGCAGGTACCCGATGGTGATCGGATGCGGGGCGAGCGATCCCGCTGGCCGGCAGGCGGGGCAAACCACCCCGCCCAGGTGCACATTCAGTGCCTCATGCGGCCCCGCTGCACCGCAGCGCACGCAATCGGTGAACGAGGGGGCCCAGCCGGCAATGGACAGAGCGCGAAGAATATAGGAATCCAGCACGGCTCCGTCATCAACCCGATGCTTGGAGAGCAACGCGATCGCACCATGCAATAACAGATACTGCTTATTGGTCGAATCGGCATCTGCTTCAAGCAGCTTCTCGGCAATTTCAACCATGGCGGTGGCTACCGTGTAGCTCGCATAGTCGGTGACCAGCTGCTGGCCGTAGGGGGTGCGCAGCTGTGCCTGGGAGACGACGTCGAGATTTCGTCCCATCACGATCAGCGCATCAACCTCCATAAACGGCTCGAGCGTGGCGCCGAGGCGCGAAGAGGTGCGCCGTACGCCTTTGGCGACGGCGCGGACCAAGCCCGTGGGGGTGATCAGCGTAATGATGCGGTCCGCTTCGCCAAGTTTATGGGTGCGCAACACCAGACCGCGGGTGCGGTAGCTGCGCGAGGCGAATCCGGAACGTGACACATCCCCAATTCTCCCACCTCAACCGCGCAAGACTAAAAACGCCACGGGGCGCAACCGAAGTTGTGCCCCGTGGCGTTCAGCATCTTCCAGCGGTTAGGCGGCGTCGCGGATTGCCCGGTTGACTGCCGAAATGACCGCCTTCAGCGCGGCGATGTTGGTGTTGGTGTCCAAACCGATCCCCCAGAGGATGCGATCTCCCACCGCGCATTCGACGAATGCCGCGGCGCGGGCGTTGCCGCCTTCGCTCATGGCGTGTTCGCTGTAGTCCAGCACGCGCAGGTCCACTCCGTCGTCGTTGAGCAGCTTCACCAAGGCCGACAGCGGACCGTTGCCCTGGGCGCTGCGCTCGTGGGCCACGCCGTCGACGATCAGCTTGACGTCCAGCTGGAAGCTGCCGTCTTCGGCGGAGGCCGCGGTCGCCGAGGCGATCTCGTAGTAGCCCCAGGCATTCAGCCCGGAGTCCTCGCTGACCGGCAGGTACTCATCCTGGAATACGTTCCAGATGGTGGACGAGGAAACCTCGCCGCCTTCGGTTTCGGTCTTCTTCTGGATAACCCCGGAGAACTCGATCTGCGCACGGCGTGGCAGATCCAAGTTGTAGTCGTTCTTCAGCAGGTAGGCCACTCCGCCCTTGCCGGACTGCGAATTCACGCGGATCACCGCTTCGTAGGAGCGGCCGATGTCCTTCGGATCGATCGGCAGGTACGGAACCGCCCAAACCATATCGTTCAGTTCCTTGCCGGCAGCCGAGGCCTTGACCTCCATGGCTTCCAGGCCCTTCTTGATCGCGTCCTGGTGCGATCCGGAGAAGGCGGTGAAGACCAGGTCGCCGCCGTACGGGCTGCGTTCTGCCACTGGCAGCTGGTTGCAGTACTCGACGGTGCGGCGGATGTGGTCCATGTCCGAGAAGTCGATCTGCGGGTCGATGCCCTGGCCGAACATGTTCATGCCCAAGGTCACCAGGTCGACGTTGCCGGTGCGTTCGCCATTGCCGAACAGGCAGCCTTCGATGCGGTCCGCGCCGGCCAGGTAGCCCAGCTCGGCAGCGGCTACTCCGGTGCCGCGGTCGTTGTGCGGGTGCAGCGAGAGGATGATCGAATCGCGGTTTGCCAGGTTGCGGTGCATCCACTCGATGGAGTCCGCATAGACGTTGGGGGTGGCCATTTCGACGGTGGCCGGCAGGTTCAAGATCATCTTGTTTTCCGGAGTCGCCTCCAGCACCTCGGCCACGGCCTCGGAAATGCGCTTGGCGAAGGCCAGCTCGGTGCCGGTGTAGGACTCTGGCGAGTACTCGTAGGTGATCTTGGTGCCGGTCAGCTGTTCTTCGTACTTCTTGCACATCCGCGCGCCCTGCACCGCGATGTCCACGATGCCGTCCTCGTCCTGGCGGAAGACGACTTCGCGCTGCAGCACCGAGGTGGAGTTGTACAGGTGGACGATGGCCTGCTTGGCGCCTTCCAGCGCTTCATAGGTGCGCTCGATCAGGTGCTCGCGGGACTGCGTGAGCACCTGGATGGTCACGTCATCGGGGATGCCGCGCTCGATGAGCTGGCGGACGAAGTCGAAGTCGGTCTGCGAGGCGGAAGGGAAGCCCACCTCGATTTCCTTGAAGCCCATTTCCACCAGCAGGTCGAACATCTTGTGCTTGCGCTCGGGGCTCATCGGGTCGATCAGTGCCTGGTTGCCATCACGCAGGTCAACCGCGCACCAGCGCGGGGCGGTGGTGATGTACTTATCTGGCCAGGTGCGATCGGGCAGGTTGACTTCGATCTGGTCCTGGAAGGGAACATACTTGTGGATTGGCATGTTCGAAGATTTTTGCATGTTCTGCATTTCGGTGTATCCCCTAGACAATGTTGGTGCTTAGTTGTGTGGGGCCAGACAAGAGCTACTCCGCGGCGAGAAGGTCGGCCGAATAGACCACTAACGGTCTCTTGGATCCTCGCAGCGGCAGATTAGAAGTAGAAGCTCGAAATGCACTTTTTGAGCATAACACCGCTTTGAACTGCGACGGGATTTGCTACTCAATTGTGTCAAATAGTGGACATCGGCCGGGGAAGCGATCTTCGGGATCGGCTCGATGGCCATGGACAGCTCGGGGCAAACGTGCGAACAATGGGATTTCTGGCCCGGTTGCACGCGGGCCCGGGCGGTGGAGCTGAGGGAAGGGCTACGGATGAAGGCGATCATCATCGGAGCGGGAATTGCCGGGCTTGTGGCGGCGCGCCAGCTCGGGTTGGCCGGCTGGCAGGTGCTGGTGCTTGAACGCTCTAAGAAGCCGCGCCCAGATGGCTACATGATGGACTTCTTCGGCCCCGGCCTGCGCGCCGCCGAACGCATCGGGCTCTACCCCTATCTGGCAGAGGTTGCCTACCGGGTGCAGGCCGCCGAATACGTTGACGCGAAGGGCCGGCGCACCGCAAGCCTGGATTACCAGAAGTTCTCGGACCTGGCAGGCGGGCGAGTGCTTACGCTCTTGCGCCCGGATATGGAAGGTGCGGCGCGCAAGGCCTTGCAGGATGTTCCCCCGGGCCGAGTTGGCATCCGCTACGGCGCGCGGGTTGAGCGGATCGAAACGACGGATGCTCGGGTACAGGTGCAGCTAGCGGGCCAGGAGCATCCGGAAATCGGGGAGCTCTTGGTGGGCGCCGACGGGATCCATTCAATGGTCCGGGCCGCGGTCTTCGGACCCGAAGAAGACTACCTGCGGCCCTTGGGGATGCGGGCGGCGGCCTTCATCGTTGAAGAGCCACAGCTGAATCGGGAGTTCAAGAACCGTTTGGTGCTCAGCGATACGGTCAACCGCACCGCCGGGATCTATGGTCTGCGTTCCACCGAGGTTGCCGCCTTCCTGGTGTATCGCCAACCGGAAGACACGACGCCCAGCGATCCCCGGCAGCGGCTGCGCAAGGCCTTCGCCGGAGTTGATGGACGGGTGGATCGGCTGCTTCGGCTATGCCCGGAGCATCCCTACGACGATGCCGTAGCGCAGGTGGTCATGCCCGGCTGGCACCGCGGTCCGGTGGTGCTGCTCGGAGATGCGGCGGCCGCGGTATCGCTGCTTGCCGGCCAGGGCGGCTCCATGGCCATTGCCGGCGCCGCAGCCCTCGGCGAGGCCTTGGCCGCAGTCACCGAGCCGGCGCAGCTGCCGAACGCGCTGGCCGGCTATGAACGGGCCATGCGTCCGGTCATCGCCACCGCGCAGGCCTCGGGGCGGCGTGCGGCGAATACCTTCCTGCCGAAGAACAAGCTGCAGCTGCTGGTGCGCCGTTGGATCGTTCGGGCAACCCATCTGCCCGGAGCAGACCGGCTGGTGGCCAAGCAGATCCTCAAGCGCATCGCCACATAGCGTGGGCACGTAGCCGGCCACGGCGCAGGCGGTATGATGCTGAACAACCGCGGAAGGCTAGCCGATTCCTGAAAGCACCCGGAAGGAGATCCATGGAACACGATACGAACGGTGGGCACGCCGGGCACGGCGCCGGGCATGACATGTCGTCGATGGCGGTGGGCGCAACGCTGCACTGCCTGACCGGTTGCGCCATCGGGGAAATCATCGGGCTGCTGGTGGGCACCGCGGCCGGATGGGCAAACCTGCCGACGGTGGCGCTGTCCATCTCGTTGGCCTTCCTCTTCGGCTACGCACTGTCGGCCATCCCGCTGGTGCGCGGCGGCATCGCCCTGTCCGCCGCCCTGGGCCTGGTGCTCGCCGCCGACACCCTGTCCATCCTGACGATGGAGATCGTGGACAACCTCGTCATGCTGCTCATTCCCGGAGCCATGGACTCCGGGGTCCTCAACCCCGTTTTCTGGGTTGCCATGGCCCTCGCCCTGACCGTCGCCTTCTTCGTCGCCTGGCCGGTGAACCGGGCCCAGCTGCGCCGCGGCAAAGGACACGCGGTAACCCACCAGGCACTGGGCGGAGGCGCGGGCATGGACAACCGGCCGCTGGCCATCGGCGTCGGCGCTTTTCTGCTCGGCGGCTTCGTCGCCTCGCTCGGCACGCTGCTGCACTGAACCCTTTTGCGCCGCGGGCGGAGGTGGCATGCTGGTGGTGTGAAGCTCACCCTAGATGATCCGCCCCGCACCGCGCTCAGCTGGAAATTGCTGCCGGCGGTACTGCTCTCGCTCTCCGGCGTGCTGCTCTTCGCCGTAGGAAATGACCCGGCGGGCTACACCACGCTCGTGCTCAGCGTGCTCACGGCAGCATTTATCGATCGCCAGCTCGCCCGCCACCTGGGACTGATCGCGGCGGGGCTGGCGATCATCAGCTTCGTTCCGCTCAATGCCGATTTGAGCATCGGGCACATGCTCCAGATGGGTGGTGCGCTCGGCATGGCCGTGCTGGTGCCCTGGCTGGTCTCACGGTTTGCCTACCGCGAGCAGATCATCAAATTTCCGGTGAACACCGGACGTAAATGGCCGTTGGCCGCCAAACTGTATCTGCTCGGCGTGGTAGCGCTGGGCTTCCTCATTTTACCGGTGTACCTGATCAGCACGGGGGTCTTCCAGAACTGGCCGGACGCCTCGGATCCCACCATCTTCTGGCGGCTCTTCCTCGGAGTGAACGCCGTGGGCATCTGGGATGAGCTGTTCTTCATCTGCACCACCTTCACGCTGCTGCGACGCCACTTCCCCGACTGGCTCGCCAATATCCTGCAGGCGGTGATCTTCTCTTCCTTCCTCTGGGAGATCGGCTACCAGGCTTGGGGTCCGCTTCTCACGTTCCCCTTCGCCCTGCTGCAGGGCTATACCTTCAAGCTGACCAAGTCGCTGACCTACGTCGTCTCGGTGCATTTGATCTTCGACTTCGTACTGTTCCTCGCGCTGGTGCACGCGCACAACCGTGACTGGCTGCCGATTTTCTTCTACTAGGTTCCGGGGCGCACGTGCAGTTTCAGGGCAGCGGGCCGGCCATAATCCGTGCCCTCGTCTTTGGCTGATGGCCGCCTTCGGCCAATTGCCCGATCCGCGCATGAGCGCTGCACTGCGGCATCGCGGCCGAATCGCTGGCCAACCTGGGATCCCGTATCCCGGGCAGCTAGTTGCCGGCTGGTGCCGCCGAGGCAGGTGGTGCGGTGTTGGCCTCCACCAATAGCGCCGCGGAGATAGCGTCGAAGGCGCGCAGCGTGCGGGAGAGCTTGGCAGGTCCCTGCGGGGTCGGCCAGCTGGAGAGCTTCACCGCCACCACCTCGGCGGGCCGGTTGATGTAGACCATCTGCCCGTGTATGCCCAGGCAGAGCACCACATCATTGCCGGGGTACGGGAACCACATCTGGTTCCGGTACATCCCGCCGGGCATGAGGTTGTCCACCGGGCCGTCGGCAAAGGCGTCGCGGGAGTCCGGGGCGCCGGCCAGCGTTTGGGCGATCCATTCTTTTGAGAGCACCCGTTCGCCGCTCGGCGCGAGTCCGTCGTTCAGGAAGAGCGAGCCGAAACGGGCCATATCGCGCATCGTGGCGTTGATCCCGCCGTCGAATATTCCGGTGCCGAACTGGTCGACGCCGATGGTGGCATCCGATTCGGCGCCGAGTTTGCTCCAGAGCAGCTCGCTCAGCAAGGTGGCCATGGGCTTCTTGGCCGCGGACTCGCAGATCCAGCCGAGCATGTCGGTCTCGCAAGATCGGTACTCGAAGACCCCGCCGTGGGCGGTCTTGCGCACCAGGGTTCTCAGGTACGGGTACATGCCGGTGGGCCCCGGGGCCTTGAGCGCAGACCATCCGATGGCCTGTCCGAGCATCCGCACCCCGGCGCTGGGGTCCAGGTAGTTCTCGGAGAAATCGATGCCGGAACGCATATCCAGCAACTGGCGCACCCTGGCCCCGGCATAGCCGTTCTCGGCTACCTCCGGCAGGTAATCGGTCAAGCGCGCGTCGGAGTCAAGCACTCCGGAATCGATCAGCGCTCCGGCCACCGCGCCGATCAGCGACTTGCTCATGGACATCAGCAGGTGCGGGGTGTCGGCCTTCATCTGGCCAAAGTACTGCTCGGCCAGCACCGTGCCGCGGTGCATGAACATCCACCCGTCGGTTTCGGTGGCGGCCATCACCGAGCCCACGCTCAGCGGCGCTTCTGAAGGGAATGCCGGGGCCAGCCTCACCGAGTCCAAGTCACGGTGTGCCGCGGGAAGCGGCGCCACCGTTCCTTCGCCCCGGGAGATCAGTGCCGTGGGCAAGAAGTCGGCCATATGTTGGAAGGACCAGCGCAAGTTCTTGGGAAGCCGCCAGTTGTTCATGTTCACTCCGGCGGGGGTGTGCTCCTGCTGTGTGCCGTCCATATGCGTTCCCTATCGATTGCTGCGCCATTGATTATCTGGACATTACCATCGAGTAATCTTTCCTCCCCCGTTCATTTTCGCGCCGTGCCGAGAACTACGGAATATGAAGCCGGGCCATGTGCCTCATTTCGAGCTCGGGTCTCGACCCGGTGCATCCAACTCGTGTCGCGGAGCGCCGAACCCGCTATCCCGCAGGGTCAGATCACTGGGGCCGGTTAAAAGCCAACCCCCGGACCGCCTCTCGAGGAGAGGCAATCCGGGGGTTGGGTAATCTACCGGGCTGAGCTTAGAAGCCCAAGCGGCCGAGCTGCTTCGGGTCACGCTGCCAGTCCTTGGCAACCTTCACGTGCAGGTCCAGGAAGACCTTGGTGCCCAGCAGCTTCTCGATGCCCTGACGGGCATTGGACCCTACCTCGCGCAGGCGTGAGCCGCCCTTGCCGATGATGATGGCCTTCTGGCTCGAGCGCTCCACGAAGAGCGAGACGTGGATGTCCACCAGCTGGTTGCCTTCGCTGCGGCCCTCGCGTGGGATCATCTCCTCGACGACCACCGCCAGGGAGTGCGGCAGCTCATCGTGCACGCCTTCCAAGGCGGCCTCGCGGATCAGTTCGGCGACCATCTTCAGCTCGGGTTCGTCGGTGAGCTCGCCATCCGGGTAGAGCGGCGGCCCCTTGGGCAGGTGCTGGACCAGTACGTTGGCAACCTCTTCGACCTGGAATTCCTTCACCGCGGACACCGGAATGATCGCTGCGAAGCCGTCTTCGCCGAAGCTCTCCACACCCAGTTCAGCGACGGACATCAATTGCGCGGCGAGCTGTTCGCGGTCGACCAGATCGGCCTTGGTCACCAGGGCGACGATCGGCTTGCGCTGCAGCTGGGCCAGCTGGGAGGCGATGAAACGGTCGCCGGGGCCGATCTTCTCATTGGCCGGCAAGCAGAAACCGATGGCATCGACCTCGGAAAGGGTCTGCGCGACGAGGTCGTTCAACCGCTGCCCCAAGAGGGTGCGCGGGCGGTGCAGGCCCGGGGTGTCGACCAGGATCAGCTGCGCGTCATCACGGTGCACGATCCCGCGGATGGTGTGCCGGGTGGTCTGCGGCTTGGCCGAGGTGATGGCCACCTTCTGGCCCACCAGCGCGTTGGTCAGCGTGGATTTGCCAGCATTCGGGCGCCCCACGAAGGAAGTGAAACCCGAACGGTAGTTCTCGGGCCAGCCGCTGGTGGCCAGCAATTTGTCTTTATCGCTCATCTGAGGATTCCTCGTCGTTCTCTTTATGATCGGATGCGTCCGTTTCCAGACGCTCTACATGGATTTTGCCGATGCGGTTGCGGCGGCCGGCCAGGGCCACCACGGTCAGGCGCAGACCGTAGACATCGGCGGTGGATCCGAGCACGGGCACGGATTCCAACGCCTTGGAGAGCAGGCCACCAACGGTGTCTACATCTTCATCATCGATGAACACATCAAAATGATCTGCGACGTCATCGATGGATACCGAGGCCATTGCGAAGAGCGAGCCATCGGGGTTTTCGATCAGCTCGGTGCGCGAGCGGTCATACTCGTCGTCGATCTCGCCGACGATCTCCTCGAGCAGGTCCTCCAGGGTGATCAGGCCCGCGGTGCCACCGTACTCGTCGATGACCACCGCCAGGTGAATTGCCTCTTGCTGCAGTTCCTGCAGGAGTTCTGCAGCGTTTTTCGACTCGGGGACGAAACGCACCGGACGGGAGAGATCCTCGAGGCGCTCGGCCTGCTGCAGGCCGTGGATCTCGGAGATCACATCCTTGAGGTAGATGATGCCCTGGATGTCATCGGTGTCTTCGCCGATCAGCGGGATCCTCGAATAGCCCGAAGCCATGAACAGTTCCAGCGCGCCGTTGATCGTATGTTCGCCGGTGAGCACCACCATGTCTGTGCGCGGCACCATGACCGCACGGACGTTGGTTTCCTCCAGATCCATCACCGAGGAGATCAATTCCGCGGACTCTTCGTCCAGGTCCTCTCCCTCGCTGGCACGGTCCACTATGTCGCGCAGGCGCTCCTTGCCGAGGTAGCCGTCTTCATCGTTTCCGGGCCCCGGGCTCATCGCGGTGCCGATGCTCGCCAGCCAGTTGGTGATCGGGCCGAGCAGCACCCGCAAGAGCCGGACCATCGGTGCGGTTGCGCGCACGACATTGCGCGCATTGGAGCGGCCATAGCGCCGCGGGGAGACACTGACCAGGACGAATCCGAGGGCCGCCATAACCATGGTCGCCACCAAGCCGACCATCCAGATATTATCAATCCAACGGGCCACCAGCAGCGCGACGGCCACCGCGGAGGCCGTCTCGAACCAGATACGCCAGAAGCGGATCGCCTGGGCGTGCGATTCGCTGTCGTCCAGGATATGGCTTATCGCTTTGGAATTCGACTCGATCCGCAACCGTTCGGCCGCATTGCGGGACAAGGCGTAAAAGGCGGAATCGGCGGCGGTGAGAATTGCGGCACTGGCCATGAAGGCCAACGCCACGACTAATAGGACTATGCCCACCGGCTATTCCACCGTTTCCTTCGGCGCCGGGCGCCCGGTGTAGCTCTCGAGCAGACGGCGCTGCAGACCGAACATTTCGGCCTTTTCGGCAGGCTCATCGTGGTCGAAGCCCATCAAATGCAGCATGCCGTGGGTGGTGAGCAGCAAGATCTCATCGTGGACCGGGTGCCCACCGGCCTTGGCCTGGGCCTCGGCGACGGTGGGGCAGATCACGATATCCCCGAGGATGCCGCTTTCCGACGGGGCCTTCTCCGACCCCGGACGCAACTCGTCCATCGGGAAGCTCATCACATCGGTGGGACCTTCCAGGTCCATCCACTCCACATGCAATTCGCTCATGGCCTCTTCGTCGATGAAGACGACGGAAACTTCCGTTTCCGGGTGAATGAACATCGCCTGGGTGATCGAGTCAGCGAGTTTCTGCACGTCCTGCAGATCCACTTCGTAGTCTGTTTCGTTATTTACTTCGACGCTCATGACTTGTGCCGTCCCCGGGATTGTGCTTTGCGCTGTTGGGTGTCCCAGCGATCGTACGCCGTGACGATATCTGCAATGAGGCGGTGGCGCACCACGTCGCCGGCATCCAGCCGGCACAGGGCGATGTCGTCGATACCCGCCAACACGTCGATCACCATGCGAAGCCCGGAGACCGAGTTACCGGGCAGATCCACCTGAGTGACATCGCCGGTGATGACCATCTTGGAGCCGAAGCCCAAACGAGTGAGGAACATTTTCATTTGTTCGCTGGTGGTGTTCTGCGCTTCGTCGAGAATCACGAAGGCATCGTTCAAGGTGCGCCCGCGCATGTACGCCAAGGGAGCGACCTCGATGGTGCCTGCCTCCAGCAACCGTGGAATGGTCTCCGGGTCGATCATGTCGTGCAGCGCATCATAGAGCGGACGCAGATAGGGATCGATTTTCTCCGTGAGGCTTCCGGGCAAAAAGCCCAGTTTCTCCCCGGCTTCTACGGCGGGACGAGTCAAGATGATGCGGCTGACTTCTTTCGCCTGCAAGGCTGCCACGGCCATAGCCATGGCCAGGAAAGTTTTGCCGGTACCGGCAGGACCCACGCCGAAGGTCACCGTGTTGTCTTCGATGGCGTCGACATAGCTTTTCTGATTCAGCGTTTTCGGCCGGATCGCGCGTCCCCGTCCGGAGAGAATCTTCAGCCCGAGGACGTCGGTGGGCGCATCGGCACCACCGGCGGAGAGCATCTTGATGATCTGCTCAATGGTGTCTGCGCTCATCCGGGAGCCGCGGCTGGCAAGTGCACGGGCCTCTTCGGTCACACGCTGAGCCTTGCGCACCTGCACGGGCTCGCCAACCAGGGTCAAGGAAGCGCCATTGGGGCGAAACTGCACCAGCGGGTAGGCGCCGGTCAGAATGCGCAACAATTCATCGCTTGGACCGAGCGTGGCAACCATGAGTTCGGGAGTGTCGAAGGTGATCGTCAATGACGCGGGGCCGGATTCGACCGGCATCTTGTTCTGTTCAACCTGCATGCAGTGCTTAGTGCCCCTTTGCTGAGCTTGGCAATGATTATTGTTCTTGTCCCCTACAGTCTATCTAGTTCAGCACGCTTAGGGGATAATTTCGCAGGTAGCTAGAGCACAAAAATCTGAAGTGATTCTAAAGCATCTGTGGTGGTAAAGGTATAGATTTGGTTACGAATCCTTCGTTAGACTCCTTTTTGGCGATCCCGGGCGCCATCATGTGCCAAACTATTTGAGCGCCAGAGCTGGTTTACAGCAAGGTGTCAAGTGAATAATCAACGGATTGGTAAGTAGTGCAAGGAAGAATTACGAGGTTGATCTCCAAGCGGGTAACCGTCACCGGAGTCTGTTTAACTCTCGTCGTAGCAGCTGGCTGCGGTCTTGCCTCGCGCGAAGAATCCCACGAAATGCCGATCAGTACTGCCGCGGGTACCGTGGGACTGCCTCCTGCCAACGATTCGGTGGAGCACCATTCCCCGATCGACAGGCTCCCGATCTACTGGCTTGAAAATATGGACCTCGGGGTTTTCCTCTACCGCGAGTACGCCACAAAAAACGCCACTGGCGAGCCGATCGGCGATTCAATCTCCTACCTGCTCAACGAAAAGCCGGCCAATGCCGAGTGGTACACGCATCTGAAGCCTTCGGGTGAAGTTGGCGTGTCCATGAACCAGGACAATGTGATCACCCTGGACCTACCGGAGAAGGTCTTCGGTGCAAAGCTTGATCGTGGCCTTTCCGAACGCACAATTCAGCAGCTGGTGTTCACCGCCACCGCCGCCGCGTCCAATGCAGGCCTCCTCGTTGGCTCGCTGCCACCGAAAGTGAGAATTCTGGTTGACGGCCGGGCCAACGCCACGGTCTTCGGCGACTTGCGACTGGCGGACTCCTACGACCGCGATGCCACATTCATGGCCCCGATTTGGATTATCGATCCGCAATACGGGTCGACCCGCAAGGCCGGTCAGATCCAGTTCAATGCTCGCGCCTCGAAGTTCAGCGACGGTATCTATTACAGCTTGGAGAGCAAGGACAAGTCGGGAAAGCTCACCGTGCTCACCGCCGAGGAGCCAATCCCGGAAGATACGGTCAATCCCGATGGCTCCTTTGATTTCACCAAGCAGCTGAGCGTAGGCGCCTACAAACTCACCTTCTGGGGCAGGGAATCCGGATCAGAAGAAAAGATCGCCTCGGTATCCAGCGAGTTCACCATTAAATAGGCTGCGAATATTCGCTACCAATTAAAAAGTTCCGCAGGCCGTCGGCCTGCGGAACTTCTTAATTTCTGAACCTTTCGGCGGCTACAGTTCTCCGAGCAGATGCCGAACCAGAACGAGGGCTGCCGGCCCGGCCGTCGAAGCGCGTAGCACGTGCTCGCCTAAGAGCGCGGCCTTGGCTCCAGCGCCGACAAACTGATCGAGCTCCGCGTCGCTGATCCCGCCTTCGGGGCCCACTACCAACGTCACCCCCGCATGTGCCGGGGCCGAATCGAGCCACGACCGGGTTTCCTCGGCCACCGAGCATTTAGCTGATTCATGCAGGATCAGAACCAGCTCGCCCTGGGCAGCAAGCTGCGCGATCTGTCCGGCCAGAGCCTTGGACCCGAGCGGTTCCAAGACCCTTGGTTCGAAGGCGCGGCGTGACTGCTTCTGTGCCGAACGCACCTGCGAACGCCATTTAGCTAAGGCCTTTTCGGTCTTCGGCCCATTCCAACGCACAATCGATCGATCGGCCTGCCAGGGGCGGACCGTGAAAATTCCCAGTTCCACCGCCGATTCCACGGCCTGTAGATCCCGGTCGCCCTTGGCCAGCGCCTGCACTAGGCCGACCGGGTGGACCGGCGGCGCTTCTTCGATGCGTTCCACCACGGTCACGCTGAGCAGGTCCTTGGCCGCGGCACTGACCTTGACTCGCAACCGGAGCCCGGTGCCGTCGAGCAAGTCCAGCTCTTCGCCGGGAGCCACACGCTTGACCGCAACCGCATGGTGGGCCTCGGGCCCGGTGAGCTCCAAACTGTCCCCCACCATGGCCTCAGCTGCTTGCTGAGCGTCGATCACGAAGCTGTGATTGCTCATGCTCAGCGTTGGTTCAACTTGTCACGCAGTCGCGAGAACATTCCACCGGACTGTTCGACGCGGCCGGCGGTCATCTCTTCGCCACGCAATGCCGCCAGCTGCTCGAGCAGCTCACGCTGTGCGGCGTCCAGCTTCGTCGGAGTCTCCACCTGCAGGTGCACCACGATGTCGCCACGCTTGCCACCGCGCAGGCGCGGCACACCCAGCCCTGGCAGAGTGATGGTGTCCCCGTCCTGGGCGCCCGATTCCACGGTGATCTGCTGTTCACCATCGAAGGTTTCCAGCTTCAGCTCGCAACCGAGGGCGGCGCCGGTCATTGGGATGGCCATCTTCGCGTGCAAGTCGGTCTGCGCGCGTTCGAAGACCTTGTGGCGGCGTACGTCGATTTCGACGAAGAGGTTTCCGTTCGGGCCGCCGCCGGGACCGGCTTCGCCCTGTCCGCGCAGCTGGATACGAGTGCCGGCGTCGACACCGGCCGGAATGTTCAGCGACTTCGAGACGTGCTCGCGCACGCGTCCCTCGCCATTGCATTCATTGCATGGATCCGGAATGGTCGTGCCAAAGCCACGGCAGGCCGGGCAAGTTTCCACGGTCATCATCTGGCCGAGGAAGGAACGCACCGGACGCTGGATCTGGCCCGCACCGCGGCAGGTTTCGCAGGTAACCGGGCTGGTGCCGGGCCGGCAGCAAGAGCCTTCACAGACCTTGCAGGTGACGGCCGTTTCCATCTCGAGCGGGTATACGGTGCCCTTGACCGCGTCGACCAAATCGATGGTGATGGTGATCAGCGCGTCGCGGCCGGCCTGCGTGCGCGAGGCCGGCCCTTGGGCTTGCCCGCCGCCGAAGAACTGTTCGAAGATGTCGCCGAAGCCACCGAAGTTCTGGCCTCCGCCGCCGAATCCCTGCTGGCCGTTGCCGTTCAGGTCGCCGGTGGCGTCGAAGTTGGCGCGCTTCTTTTCGTCGGAAAGGACTTCATAGGCTCGTGTGACGAGCTTGAACTGCTCGGCTGCCCCCTCGCCTGGGTTGACATCGGGGTGCAGCTTGCGCGCCAGCTTGCGGTAGGCGCTCTTGATTTCCTGCGGGGTCGCGTCCTGGGCAACACCCAGCGTCTCGTAATGCGAGCTCACGATATTCGCCGTGTCCTTTCGTAAAAATATAAAACGTTGTTGCTGACGAAACTAGTTCGTCAAAATCTTTGACAGGTAACGGGCAACCGCCCGGACCGAAGACATGGAGGTTGGATAATTCATCCGCGTCGGACCGAGCACTCCAAGCTTGTTCCTGGTGTCCGAGCCATAGGTTGTCGCGATGACCGTTGCGTCGGAAAGCTGCCCGTAATGGTGCTCGGTGCCAATGGCTACCGCCACGCCCCGAGAGTCCGCTTCCAACTCGGAGAACAGCTTCAGCAGCACCACCTGCTCTTCAAGCGCTTCGAGCACCGGGGTGAGCGTCAGCGGGAAATCTCCCACCGAACGGGCAAGGTTCGCGGTCCCCGCCATCACGATGCGCTGGGTGTTGGCCGCACGTGCCATCTCCTGCAAGGAACCGAGCACCGTCATGAACAGCGTATCTTCCAGAAGCTGGAGCGGAATTGATTCGGTGGCCAGCGAACCTACGAGATCTGCCAACTGCCGACCGCCAAAGGCCTTGAGCACGCCTTGCTTCATACCCTGCAGTTCGTCGTCGCTATACGCCCTGGAAGTGCCGATCATCCGCTGGTCGACGGTGCCATTGGAGGCAATCATGACCATCAATACCTGGGATGAGCCAAGTCCGACTAGGTCCAGATTGCGCAGCGATGCGGTGTCATAGTGCGGCACCTGGATCAACGCCACCTGATTCGTCAAACGTGCCAGCAAGCGCACGGTGCTATGCAAGACCTCATCTAAATCCTGGGAATTATCCAAGATTTTGTTGATGGCCTCGCGCTCCGCCCGAGACAACGGCTTAAGCTCGCCGATTTGGTCAACGAATCGGCGATAGCCCTTTTCCGTGGGTATTCTCCCCGAGGAGGTGTGCGGGGCAGCGATGAGCCCCTCCTCTTCCAGCAAGGCCATATCATTGCGAATCGTGGCAGCAGAAACTCCCAGGTTATGCCGATCAAGCAAAGCCTTTGAACCTACCGGTTCATGCGACTGGACGTAGTCCTCCACAATGGCGCGTAAAACGTCCAGACGTCGAAACTCGCTCACGTCAACACCTCCTATGAACTCCGGCAAGGATTTGGCACTCTAACCTATCAAGTGCCAAGTCTAATACCTACATCGGTTGCTAGCATTGGATTTCGAGCGTATTCGATCACAGCGAAAGGCAGTACGTGACCAATTACTCCTGGGGAGCCCACGACCTCAGTGCACCTGCACCGAAAAAACTGCGTCAAGTTCCGATATCAATGGGCCTACTACTCGAAGACGTGGACAGCGGTTGGGTCGGCGAAGTGGTGCGTACCGAGAAGTCCGGAGGAATGCGGGTGATCGTTTTAGAAGACCGGCGGGGCAAGACCCGCTCTTTCCAAGCGGGCTTCGGCTTCCTGCTCGAAGGCGAGCCGGTGGAGATCGTTGAGCCACAAGCCAAGGCATTGGCGCCAAAGACCATGGTTTCAGCTTCCGGTTCCCGGGCGGTCACCGGTTTGAAGGCCCGCGAGGCACGCGCCAGCCGGATCTGGGTCGAAGGCAAGCACGATGCCGAACTAGTGGAGAAAGTCTGGGGCCATGACCTGCGCGTGGAAGGCATCGTCGTTGAGCCTCTGCATGGCGTCGACGATCTTGCCGGCGCCATTCGCGCTTTCAATCCCTCGCCCGAACGGCGTCTGGGGATCTTGGTTGACCACCTGATTGCGGGCACCAAGGAAGAACGTATCGTGAAGGAAGCGATGGCGGTTCCCGGTGCGGCGAATCATGTCCTGATTCTTGGTCATCCGTATGTCGACGTGTGGCAGGCGGTGAAACCGGCAGCACTTAATATTGAGAAGTGGCCGGTGATCCCCCGTGGAACGGATTGGAAAACCGGAATATTACGCGCGTTCGGCTGGCCGCATTCAACTGCCGAGGACATCGGGCTGGGTTGGCAGCGCATCCTTTCCCGAGTTGACCACTACGCACAGCTTGAACCGCAGCTGCTGGGTAAGGTCGAGGAGCTCATCGATTTTCTAACCAGCGAAGATTACGGTTTCCTAACGATTGACTAATAGTTGGATTTTTAGGGCGGGTTGTACTCTGCGTCGCTAGATCCTCGATAGAATCAGATCGACCACCCACTGCTAAACAAGGAAGCGCCACGTGACTGCACGCAAGACCGTACCGCCGGAAAATTCACGTTTCGAAGGTTCCAAGGTCTCGGCTTTGCCCTTGACTCCTTCCGAGGATCGCCAATGGGCCATGATGTCGCATTTCGGCGCGGTACTGGGATGCATTCCCGCGGCCATCATCTTCGCCGTGTACCGCGACCGTGGACCTTTTACCTCGCAGGAGTCGAAAGAAGCCTTCAACTTCACGTTTCCGCTGACCATTTTGGCCATCGTGCTGAACGTGCTCACCCTGGTTCCCGGGTTTGGCTGGGCGTTCGCGGTAGCCACCGTGGCGCTTTGGGTCTATATGACGCTGATGGGCGCCCGTGCAGCCATCCAGGCTAACAAGGGACGCCCATACCGCTACGCATTCAACCTGCGGCTAATGAAGTAACAATCCTTGCTGAAACTTTAGAAGTCCAACAGTTCCCGCACTACAAGGTCGGCCAGGAGCCGACCTCGTTGCGTTAACACGATCGTTCCGGCAAAGGCCGACTGCGGTTCGATCAGCTCGTCGGCAATGAGTCCGGCAACTGCCCGACGGCCATGCTCATCCAATTCGGCGATCGGCATGCCGCTGCCCAACCGGGTCAGCAGCATCGTGCGCTCCAGTTTGACTGCCTCGGCATCGGGGAACTCGCGGCCGTGGCCCGGGGAAATCCCGCCGTCGATCCGCTGCTGGTAGGCCGAAGGATGCTTCACATTCCACCAGCGCAGGCCACCAACATGCGAATGGGCACCCGGTCCGGCGCCCCACCAGTCTCCGCCTTGCCAGTAGGCAACGTTATGCCGGCAAGCATGCCCTTCGCCCTTGGCCCAGTTGCTAACTTCATACCAGCGGAAGCCCGCGGCCGCGAACATTTCATCGGCCAGCTGATACTTTTCGGCATGATCGTCATCGTCGATGTTCGGTACCTGTCCGCGGCGAATCTGCGCCGCAAGCTTGGTGCCCTCTTCAATAATCAGCGCGTAGGCCGAAATGTGATCCGGTTCATAGCTCAAAGCCGCTTCCACGCTGGTGCGCCAATCCTCCAAGGACTCCCCCGGAGTCCCATAGATCAGATCGACGCTCACCTGGAGACCCACTTCGCGAGCCCAGCGGACCACCTGCGGCACGCCCTTGGGATCGTGGGTTCGCTCCAGCACCGCCAGCACATGTGGCACCGCCGACTGCATGCCAAAGGACACGCGGGTGAACCCGCCGTCCTTGAGCTCTTGCAGGCTTTCACGGGTCACCGAATCCGGGTTCGCCTCGGTAGTGACCTCGGCGCCGGGCTTCAGCCCGAATTCGCTGTTGATGCGTGCCAAAACCGACACCAGGTCGCTGGCTGGCAGTAGGGTCGGGGTGCCGCCACCGAAGAACACGGTCTCGATTTCACGATGCGGCAAGCCAGATTTGTCCATCACTTGCCGAGCGAAGCTGATTTCCTGGCTGACGGTGGCCGCATAGCTGGCTTGGCTCGCCCCGGAACCAAGTTCCTTTGCGGTGTAGGTGTTGAAGTCGCAGTATCCGCAGCGCACCGTGCAGAACGGAATATGTACATAAAAGGACATGGTCCGCTCCTGCGCATTGTGTGAACACAATGCGGGGAGCAGACCATCGGCCGGAGCCGGATCGCCATCAGGCAAAACTGAGGGCATTTACTTCTTTTTCTCTTCGCCGGTGGACAACGCGGCGATGAAGGCTTCCTGGGGAACCTCCACGCGGCCGACCATCTTCATTCGCTTCTTACCGGCCTTCTGCTTTTCCAGCAGCTTGCGCTTGCGGCTGATATCGCCGCCATAGCACTTGGCCAGCACATCCTTGCGGATGGCGCGAATGGACTCGCGGGCGATGATGCGCGAACCGATGGCAGCCTGAATCGGCACCTCGAACTGCTGGCGTGGAATCAGTTCACGCAGCTTGCCGGTCATCATCACGCCGTATGAGTACGCCTTGTCGCGGTGGGTGATCGCGCTAAACGCGTCCACCTGCTCCCCCTGCAGAAGAATATCGACCTTGACCAGGTCTGCAATCTGGCTTCCGTCGGCCTTCCAGTCCAAGGATGCGTAACCACGCGTACGTGACTTCAGATGGTCGAAGAAATCGAAAACGATCTCGGCCAGCGGCAGCGTGTAGCGCATTTCTACGCGTTCTTCGCTGAGGTAATCCATACCGCGCAAGGTGCCGCGACGTCCCTGGCACAATTCCATGACCGAGCCGATGAATTCGGATGGAGCGAGAATAGTTGCCGAGACCAGTGGTTCGTGAACCTCGAGGATCTTGCCTTCGGGGAACTCCGAGGGGTTGGTCACGGTGGTCAACTGCTTGTCTTCGCCCATGACCTCATAGACCACGTTCGGCGCGGTAGAAATCAGGTCGAGGTTGAACTCGGCCTCCAAACGCTCACGGGTGATTTCCAGGTGCAAGAGCCCCAAGAAGCCAACGCGGAATCCGAAGCCCAAAGCGACGGAAGTCTCCGGCTCGTACACCAGGGCGGCGTCGTTGAGCTGAAGCTTATCCAAAGCATCGCGCAGCGCCGGGTAATCAGTACCGTCCATCGGGTAAAGTCCCGAGAACACCATAGGCTTCGGATCTTCGTATCCGCCGAGGGACTCAGCGGCAGGCTTCAGGCTATTGGTGACAGTGTCTCCGACCTTGGACTGGCGTACATCCTTCACACCGGTGATCAGGTAGCCGACCTCACCCACGCCCAGTCCCTTGCTTGGAACCGGGTTAGGGGCGGAGACGCCAATTTCGAGCAGTTCGTGCGTGCTGCCGGTGGACATCATCTGGACGCGTTCGCGCGGACGCAACATGCCGTCGACGACACGAACGTAGGTGACCACACCGCGGTAGGTGTCATAGACGGAGTCGAAGATCATGGCCCGTGCAGGAGCATCGGCCACGCCAACGGGCGGCGGAAGCTGCTTGATGACCTCATCCAGGAGAGCCTCAACGCCCTGGCCGGTCTTACCTGAAACCTTCAAGACGTCATCGGGATCGCAACCGATGAGGTTTGCCAGCTCTTCGGCATACTTCTCCGGCTGCGCGTTTGGCAGATCGATCTTGTTGAGCACCGGAATGATGTTCAGATCGCTCTCGATGGCCAGGTAGAGGTTCGCCAGGGTCTGTGCTTCGATGCCCTGTGCTGCGTCAACGAGCAGGACCGCGCCTTCACAGGCCGCCAGGGAACGGGAAACCTCATAGGTGAAGTCGACGTGGCCAGGCGTGTCGATCATGTTCAGCGCGTAGGTCACGCCATCGACTTCCCAAGGCATACGGACAGCCTGGGACTTGATGGTGATACCGCGTTCACGTTCGATATCCATGCGGTCCAGGTACTGGGCCTTCATGTCGCGTGCGGAGACCACGCCGGTGGATTGCAGCATGCGGTCGGCCAAGGTGGATTTACCGTGGTCGATATGGGCAATGATGCAGAAGTTACGGATGAGCGACGGATCGGTCGCGGCTGGCACCTGGGCGGTGCGGGCCAATGGAGACACCTAAACAGACCTCATTTGCAAACTAAGAATAGACGCGGAATTAGGCTCCATTCTGTCATGATTTACGCGTCACTACCTATTTGGTACCGCGCGCCCTGATAGTTTGTCGATCATGGCTTTGAATGTGCAGAAGATTCTTTCCCTCGTTGTGCGTGCAGTTAAGGTTTTCAACTCCACTCGCGCCAATGGGTCAAACACCTCCCCCACTACCCGCCGGCCGAGCAATGCTCCGAGCCGGGCTCAGCAGCGGCATGGCAGCAGCAATGGCGGGAATAACCTCCGCGAATCGGCCTACCCGGGCGATTTCCGCGGCACCGTCCACTATGAATACAACCCGAGCCTCGACGGCGAGGCCGATCCCGGCGAAGTGGTTTGGGGCTGGGTTCCCTACGAGGAAGACCACAGCCAGGGAAAGGACCGCCCGGTGCTGATTATCGGCCGCGATGACAGCTGGTTGCTTGGCCTGATGCTGACGAGCAAAGACAAGAACAATGGCGGTCACAGCAATCCGGACTACATGGACATCGGAACCGGCGCCTGGGACCGCGAGCGCCGTCCCAGCGAGGTCAAGCTCGACCGAATCATCCGCCTGTCGCAAAGTGCAGTACGTCGCGAAGGGGCCATTCTCGACGAGCAGCGTTTCGGCAATGTGGTGAACGCCCTAAATAACGGCCGCTAGGCGTTGGTCGTTGCCGCGGCGTTCTGCTAGAGTTAATTCTTGTGTGTCACGCAGGTTGGGTGACACGCCCCCTTTGGGTCGCCATAGGTGCCCCACACCGCTCAGTCGATGGCCCGAAGGATGAACCCTCTACCGACCGTATTTCGCAATAAACGAGAGAGTTTATTAAAGTGGCAAACATCAAGTCCCAGAAGAAGCGTAACCTTACCAACGAAAAGGCTCGTCTGCGTAACGTAGCAGTCCGCTCGGAAGTTAAGACCGTGGTCCGTAACGTCAACGACGCAATTGCCGCCGGTGACAAGGATAAGGCAACTGACGCATTGCGTCTGGCTGGCAAGAAGCTCGACAAGGCTGTTAGCAAGGGTGTTCTTCACAAGAAGAATGCTGCTAACCGTAAGTCGGCCATTGCCAAGAAGGTTAACGCCCTCTAAGCAACGCTAAACTTCAGCAAGATCCTCGAAGCCCTTGGGTTTCGGGGATCTTGTGCTTTAAGCACCGCTTCTCTGCCCTGCGGCACTGCGCTAGTGTTCAGCTATGCCATTAGTCGGTAGATCAGTAAATATTTTCGCAGGACGTGTCCTGCACCATTGGGAAATGCCAGCCACGGCAGACCAGGTGTGGCACGCGCTGACCGAGTCCGCGCCGTTATCGGGGTGGCTCGGGACGCTGGTCTCTGGGACCTTTCGCTCCGGTGAAGTAGTCACGGTCGAACACGCACCGAATTACCCCTGCACCTCACAGGTGCGAGGAATTGATCCGCTCAAGCTCTTGGCCATGTCCTGGAAGTTCCCCGACGAAGAGCCCTCGGAGTTGCGGATCGAACTTACCGGGCGAGAATCCAGCACCGGGTTGCACCTCGAACACCGGGGGTTAGCGGATAAGGCCGCCGACTACCTGATCGGTTGGCATACTCATCTGCGGTATCTGGAAGATCTGCTCGCCGGCAAGCCGCGCGCCATGGTGGATTTTTGGACGCTCTACGAAGAACTGGCCCGTTCCACCGATCCCAAGCGGAACGAAAGCTAGGTGCCAGGCAAGCCGAGCTATCGCTGCGGTGCTTTGGAAGCAATAAATAAGATCGCACGTTCCAAGGCATAGCCTGGTGACCGCCCGCCGCCTTTGACCATGCGATCTGTTTGGGCGATGTTCTCAATGCATTGCGCGACATCAGCGCGTTTCCAACCGCGTGCTTGCTGCTGCGCTGCCTGAACCTGCCACGGCGCCATGCCCAGCTCGGAGGCCAAGGACGCCGCCGGCTCGTTGACTCCGAGCACCTTCGCCAACTGACGGATCTTCATCGCCAAGGTCGCGACGATGGGAATTGGATCTGTTCCGGTATCCAGGGAGTGGCGCAACGTGGTCAAGGCCAATTGCGCATTTCCGGCCAAGGCGGCGTCCGCCACTTTGAAGGCCGTCGCTTCGATACGGCCACCATAGTACCGATCGACCACCTCTTGATCGATGGTTCCGGTGGTGTCCTGAATCAGCTGGTGACAGCTGGATCCAAGCTCTGCCAAGGAATTGCCAACCGCGGCGACTAGTGACTTCACCGCGTCATTGGTGATCCGGCGCTTGGCTGACTTGAATTCGGCCTGCACAAAGTCGATTTTCTCGGCGTCGCGTTTAATCGGCTGGCAATTGACGAGCAACGCGCCGGCGGCCTTTATGGCATCCAGTAATTTCTTGCCGCGGGTACCCCCGGAGTGGTGCATGATCAGCACATTCTCCGGTGCCTGATCCTTCAGATAATTCAAGGCATCTTTGAGGAAGTACTCGTTCATTGATGCCAGGTCGTGTACCTCGACGAGGTTCGCGCTGGAAAACAACGAGGAGCTCGTGGCCAGCAACAGTTCGCCTGGCTCGTAGCTGGCCGCGTTGAGCCGAGTATGCTGGATGTCCTCGCGCGTAGCAGCTTGGCTGCGCAACAGCTCGAAGGCGCGCGAAGCCAGATATTGTTCGGATCCGGTCAGCAGAATCAAGGGTTGGGGTGTTAAATCCCGCCAAGAAATTCCCGGAGATGCTTGCGCGCGTGCCATCGAGCTCCTTCATGCGTCGTGCGTTAACTCGATCCTACCGAACTGCAGGCCCGATCGCTGTGGCGAGCACCTTGTCCGGTTCGAATGTGAGCAGAACCGTACCCTCGAGGTCGGATCTGATCACGCGCGCGCCGGTGGCTCGCGCGGCATCGAGTATTTCTTGATGCGGATGACCATAGGAATTGTCTTTTCCGGCAGATATCAAAAGGACCTGCGGCCGCAGGGTTTCAATGATTTCCGTGCCGCCATTGCGCGCGCCGTGATGCGAAGCCTTGAGCACCTGGACCGGAGGTTGCGGCAGCTCGGCCAGCAGCTGATGCATCGCTGCTTCCTCCAGGTCTCCGGCGGTAAAGAAGCTCAGCACCTGCCCTTGGACAAGAAAGTCGAAAACGATCACCAAGGAGGTGTCATTGGGTTCGGCATAACGCGCACGGATGTCATTTGGCCCGATCACCCGGTAGTGCACGGCGTCCGTGCCACCGCTATCCCCCGGTTTGAGCACTGTGGTCTCGGCCCAGCGGCTAGGGTCGAAGCCGGTCGAAACCAGACGCTGATCGATTTGTAATCCCGTCCCTTCCACCGCGGCGATCCCGCCAAGATGATCGGCGTGTTCATGCGTGATGAAAACCTTGGATAACTTTTTGATTCCCAGCTGATTCACGCAGTCAGCCACGCCCCCATCCGTGGGTCCGGCGTCCAAGAGCCACCCCTCAGCGGGACCACTACGAATCACGAACGCGTCACCCTGGCCGACATCGCACATCGCGATATTCCAGGTCACCGGGATCGCCGGACGGTAGAACAGGGTCGCCGGGAGCACCAGCGACACGAGGAGCACCACGAGCACCGCCAATCCGGCGCCGGCCAGCCGATGAATACTCGCGTGCTCGCTTTCATAGGTGCTCAGCAGCAGGACGGCGAACACCACCGAGAATCCCACTGCGAGAGAGATGCCGGCAATCCAAGGAGGCCATGAACGTGCGGCACCGGGCAGCTCGACTACCCAGAGCGCGAGCTTTCCAATCCATCCCGCCGGAAGGCCAGGCACCCATAACAAGATGTCGGTGACCGCCGGCAATGGAGTACAGCACAGCAGGCTGATCACCCCCATGCTGGTGATCAGGGGCAGCAATGGTGCGACCAAGAGGTTGGCCGGCAGCGAGTACAGGCTGAAATTTGAGTTCAAGGCGATGATCACCGGCAGACAGGTGAATTGCGCGGCGCAGCAAATTGCCGTCAATTGCGCAAACCACGACGGGAAGAGGCGTGAAAGGATGTCGGTGAGGGCCGGTGTCAGTACGATGATGCCCAAGGTGGCCAGTACGGATAAGGCGAAGGCCGGTTCCACTGCTAGCGACGGATCGATCAGCAGCAAAATGGTCCCCGACAGGCTCAAGATGCCCAAGGACCCGCGCCCGCGGCCCAGCATGAGCGAGATTGTTGCGATGATTCCCATTAATCCGGCGCGGAGCACACTCGGGTCAGGGCCCACGAACCAGATGAATAAGGCCAGGAAGCCGATGCCCAGCAGCGCGGCCAGCACCCTGGGCACGGCGCAAAGCCTGAGGATCACCAGCACCATGGCACCGAGCAACGCCACGTTTGACCCGCTGACGGCGGTGAGGTGGCTCAGCCCGCTGTCTTTCATTGCCGCGGAGAGTTCTTCGCCCTGCCCCGAGCGGTCCCCGTAGAGCATGCCCGGAAGGAGCCCGCGGGCCTCGTCGGGTAGTTCTTTCAGGCTCGACGCGAATCTGGTTTTCAAGTGATCTGCCGGTGTCGGTTCCTGCCAGGTCTTCACCACCGGTTCGCTCTGTGCCCGAGCCCACCAGTGGAATGCACCTTTTGCCCCGGTAGATTGCAGGTCCAGAATTGTTTCGAAACTATCCGCGCCGGTTTCCAGCGGGTAGGGCATGCTCAGATATATCGGAATGGGGCAAGCAACCCACTGCTCCTGGTGCCAATATTCTCCGATCTGCGCAATGCCCTTGTTCGTTCCGTCTTCGCCGAGGCGCGGCGGATCGTTAAAGGCCACGATGACCCGCCGCTGCTGTTCTGCTCCCTCGGGCAGCTGGCAGTCGTTCTGCCCCAGGGCGGCGAAGCTGATGCTGATCGAGGCCAGGAGCAGCAGCAGCGGTCCGCTGAACCAGGGAGCCGAGGAGGGAGCATCGTGGCGCCGGCGCAGCAGCAGCGCGAAGCCCCCGAGGAAGAGCAGCAGCACGATGATGGTGCCCAGCAGCGGCGGTTGCAGGTATGCGGTCACCCAGGCCCCGGCCAAGATCCAAAGCCCGCGGAAGTCCGTCTTCATTGGATCACCAATTCCGAGAGCTCCCCCAAGAGCACCGGGCCTATTCCAGAGACAGCGTCGAGTTCCGCGACGCTGGTGAACGGGCCATTTTTGTCCCGGAAGTCGATAATGCGTTTGGCTAGTGCTGGGCCGATGCCCGGCAGGGTCTGCAGGGTCTGCGCATCGGCCTGGTTCAGCGAGATCTTCGCGTTTGGTCCTTGGGCTTGCGGTGCGCCCGGAGTTGCCGAGGCATCACTAGTTCCGGGCAGGATGATCTGCTGCCCGTCGGCGAGTTTGGCCGCCAAATTCAATAGCTCCGGGCGGGCTTTTTTGCTCATCCCGCCGGCTGCTTCGATCGCATCGGTGATCCGCGAACCATCGGGAAGCTCGTAGACGCCGGGCTTTTTCACGGCCCCGACCACATGCACGGTGAGCGTAGCCAGCGGTTCGGTGGCGGCCGGGTGTTCGGGGTCGGCCACCAGCGGAATGGAATCCAGCTCTTCGGCCGCCGGCGGAGGCGAGAAGATGATCGAGAAGGCCACCCAGGCCAGGACCACGAGGACCAGCACGAGGGCAGCGACCCGCGACACGGCGAAGCGCAACCTGGTCGGCCGTGGCGCAAATTTACTGAAGAAGTCGTGGCGCCCCATGGCCGATAGTTTGCGCCACTACTACGAAGGGAGGGTGTCCTCCGGCTCGGATTGTGGATTCAGCGGTCCCACGGCCACGGCGAGCACCCCGATGCCGGTATGCGCCGCGAGCACCGCCGGCAGGGATTCGATCAGCACCTGCTGCGCGCTGAGCGGCGCGAGCTCGTTGGCGATCTCGGTGGCAAGTTCGGCCGCGCCGAAGTGCATGACGCCGATGCGTACCGGCCCTTGGGCCGCGGTAGCAGCCTGGGCGCCAAGCGCCACCAGCCGCGCCTGGGCCCGGGCGAAGGAGCGCGGCTTTTCGATGGGCTGGATCACACCCGCGTCGATGCTCAGGATCGGTTTGACGTTCAGCAGGTTGCCCAGCACCGAAGAGATGGTGCTGATCCGTCCCCCGCGGCGCAGCTGCTCCAGGCTCGGCACGGCGAAGTAGACGGAATTCCGCGCCGCGCCGCGGGCGATCTGCTCGAGCATTTCCAGCGGGGCTCCGGCATCGCGCGCGGCCAGCACGTCGGTGACCGCAAAGCCCTGGGGCATCGCGACGGTGCGCGAATCGATGACCTGCACCGGGATTTTGATGTCGGCGGCGGCCAGGCGCGCGGCCTCCACCGTCCCGGAAAGCTGCCCGGAGAGGTGAATGGAGATGATCGACTCGCAACCGGCGGCGGCCAGCTCCCGGTAGGCCCGGGCGAATTCTCCGGGCGCCGGACGCGAGGTCTTGACTGATTTTCCCATGGCCAGGCCCATCATCAGGGCGTTCAGATCTTCGCCGTGCACGTGGTTGTCCACGATGATCGGGATTCCCAGGCAGGCGAAGTCTTCGCTGTCCAGCAATTGTGCTGGCAGGCAGGCGGCGGAGTCGGTGACCACGCCGATTCGGGTACGCGCAAGCCCACGCGGGGCCAGCCATTTAGGCAGCCAGCCCGCGCGTGGGCCCTTGGTGCGTTCGTTCATGCCTTGAGCTTACGGTGCCGGAACCACATTCACGAGCTTCGGCGCACGGACGATGACCTTCAACGGCTCCTTGCCGTCGAGCATGCGAATCACCGTCTCATGGGCCAAGGCCTGCTCGCGCAGGTCATCCTCGGAAATGTCGATCGGAACTTCCAGGCGTGCGCGGACCTTGCCCTTGATCTGGACCACGGCGGTGACGGTATCGTCAACCAGCAGCGACTCATCGACCTCCGGCCAGGCGCTGTTCACGACGCTCGGTGCGTAGCCGAGCTCGGCCCACATGTCCTCGGCGGTGTAGGGGGCGAACATGCTCAGCAGCTGGGCGGTGACGGTGGCCGCCTCGCGGACGGCCGGGTCGGCGGCGCCGGCTCCCGAATCGATGGTCTTGCGCGCCGCGTTGACCAATTCCATGGTCTTGGCGATCACCACGTTGAACTTGCCCGAATCCAGCAGCGCGGCTGCCTCGTGCACGGTGCGGTGGGTGACCTGGCGCAGCGCCTTCTCACCGGTGGTGTAGTCCACGTCCTGTGCGCTGGTGACGTCCTGGGCGATGCGCCAGGCGCGGGCCAGGAACTTCTGCGAACCGCTTGGGGACACATCGGCCCAGTCCACGTCGTCCTCCGGCGGGGAGGCGAAGATCATGGTCAGCCGCACCGCGTCGACGCCGAACTTGTCCAGCTGCTCGCCGAGGTCCACGCCGTTGCCCAGGGACTTGCTCATGGCCTTGCCGCCGTTGAGCACCTGGCCCTGGTTCAGCAGCGCGCTGAACGGCTCGGTCGCGTCGATCAGGCCCAGGTCGTGGATGACCTTGGTGAAGAAGCGCGAGTAGAGCAGGTGCAGGATCGCGTGCTCGACGCCGCCGACATACTGGCCTACCGGCATCCAGTCGCGGACCGCCTGCGGGTCGAAGGGGCCCTCGGTGTAGTTCGGGGAGACGAAGCGTAGGAAGTACCAGGAGGAGTCCACGAAGGTGTCCATGGTGTCGGTGTCGCGCTTGGCGTCCGCCCCGCACTTCGGGCAGGGCACGTTGACCCATTCCGCCACGGCGGCCAGCGGGCTGGTGCCCTTCGGCGCCAGCTGCTCGCCGCGCAGGTTATCGGGCAGGCGCACCGGCAGCTGGTCATCGGGTACCGGGACCTCGCCGCATTCGGCACAGTGGATGATCGGGATCGGGGTGCCCCAGAAGCGCTGGCGGCTCAGCAGCCAGTCGCGCAGCCGGTAGTTGACCGTGTGTTCGCCGGTGCCGGCGGCTTCCACGATTTCGATCGCCTTGGCGACCGCTTCGGTCTTGTCCAGCCCGGTCAGCTCACCGGAGTTGACCAGCTTGCCCTCGCCGGCGGTGGCGGTTCCCGACACGGCCGGGTCCTCTTCGCCGGTCTCCACGACCACGCGCACCGGCAGGTCGAAGGTGCGGGCGAAGTCCAGGTCGCGCTGGTCGTGCGCGGGCACGGCCATGATCGCGCCGGTGCCGTAGTCGGCCAGCACGTAGTCCGCCGCCCAGACCGGCAGCTTCTCGCCCGAGAGCGGGTTGATCGCGTAGCGGCCGGTGAACACGCCGGTCTTCTCGCGCTCGCTGGACTGGCGTTCGATTTCCGAGAGCGTCTTGACCTGCTCCTGGTAGGCTTCCAGCGCTTCGCGCTGCTGCTCGGTGACCAGCTCGTTGGCCAGCGCGGCATCCGCGGCGACCACCATGAAGGTCGCCCCGTAGAGGGTGTCCGGGCGGGTGGTGAAGACCGGGATCTGCACCTCGGCCAGTTGCTCGTGGGCTTCGATCTGGAAGGTGACCTGGGCGCCTTCGGAACGGCCGATCCAGTTCTTCTGCATCAGCAGCACGCGCTCGGGCCAGTGGCCCTTGAGCGCATCCATGTCCTCGAGCAGGCGGTCGGCGTACTCGGTGATCTTGAAGTACCACTGGTTCAGCGACTTCTTGGTCACGGCGGTGCCGCAGCGTTCGCAGGCGCCGTTGACTACCTGCTCGTTGGCCAGCACGGTCTGGTCCTTCGGGCACCAGTTGACCGGGTGGTCCTTGCGGTAGGCCAGGCCCTTTTCGTAGAACTTGTTGAACAGCCACTGCGTCCAGCGGTAGTACTCCGGATCCGAGGTGTGCAGCCGGCGGTCCCAGTCCGCGGAGATGGCGTAGCGCTTGAAGCTCTCGGCCTGGGTGTCGATGTTCTTGTAGGTCCACTCGGCCGGGTGCGCATTGCGCTTGATCGCGGCGTTCTCCGCCGGCAGGCCGAAGGAGTCCCAGCCGATCGGGTGCATGACGTCAAAGCCACGCAGGCGCCAGTAGCGTGCGACAACATCGCCCATGGCAAAGGCCTCCGCGTGGCCCATGTGCAGGTCTCCGGAGGGGTAGGGGAACATATCCAGCACGTAGCGACGTTCACGGGTGCCATCGTCGGCGGGCTTGAACACTTCTAGTTCATCCCAAACCGGTAGCCACTTGGACTCGAGGTCCTTGAAGTCGTAGGTTCTGGTCTCGTTCGTCGATGATGTCACTGAGCTCGTCTCACAAACTTGCGGAAAAATTTCCTGACGGAAAAACTTGGTATTGTCTCCAGACACAACAAAAGCCCCCAAATATCCACTCGGGGGTACGGCCGCAGGCCGCTCTTAGACTAGGTCGCGCTGAAAATGCATACAGCGATTCTATCGCAGTTCCCGCCGCAGAGGTGCATCGATGAAGCGCCAGCTGCGCCACGGCAAAAACGGCATGCCCCATGACCGCTTCCCCGGCCGCCGGCCGGCACCGCGTCGAGCCGTGCCGCGCTAGGCGTAGTGCCGCTCGAGCGCCGCGGAGAGGGCCAGCCGGTGGCGTTGCAAATATGCGCGCACCGCAGCCCAATGATCCCCATGCCCGTCGGCATACATGGATCCCCACGGTTCGATGCCGCGGATATTCGACGATTCCAGCAGCCCGTGCATGGCGCCAACCCGTTCGATCATGGCGGGCAGCGGCCTGGTAGCCGTCGAGGAACGCGCTGAGATCCGCCGGGTCATTGCGCGAAAAGCCTGCGCGGCATAGGCCAAGTCCCCCAATCTGGTACTCGGCGCGCCAGCATCCCGGTCGATGAGCACCCAGCGCTCCCCCATCACCAGATTCCACGGGGCCAGATCGTTGTGGCACACCAGATCGGCTCCCGGAGCCGCGATCGGGCTGTCGAAGACCTCGCCGCGCCGGGGCGCGAAGTCACCGCTCGCATCGTGAATGGCCCGGACCATGCCACCGATGCGGGCCAACTGCTCCGGGCCGGGCTTTGGCTGCTGCATCGCGAGTGGACCCGGGACGAATTCGAGGACTTGACGCCCGCGCTCGTCGAAACCCAAATGTTCGGGCAGCGCAATTCCGTGTCCCTGCAGATGCCGTAAATACCGGAGGACCGAGTCCGCCGAAGGCCCCGCAGGTTTGCGAACCGTGCGCCCCACGCGGACCACACTCCCGTTTGCATTCCCGCCGGCCAGCTCAACTTCCCGCATGCCTCCGGCCCAGGCGCTCCCCGCTGGATTCGAAATGCCGGGGTTTTCCATCGCGCCCAAGGCCGGCGCAAGAAATATTCCGCCAGGCTATCCACAACCCGCGGACGAAGCCGCGGCGCAGGGCCGATCTGGCGCAATCATGGAGGCATGAACACGCCAGCACTCATCTCAGCGCTGCACACCCTGTGCAGGGCCCCGCTTCAGCTCGGGGCGCACCTCACCGGTGCCATGCTCGTGCGCCTGGGGATCCTCTGTCTGGCCTTGTTCACCGCCATCGGCCAGCTGGTCCACCAGACCCGCGACCCGCGCCTGGTCCTGGCCCATGCGGATCTGGTCGAGAAGTTCTCCCAACAGGTCCACCTCGCCCAGCTCACCACCGCACTGGATGCAGAGGCCAGCGGCGCGCACGCGCTCAGTCTGGAAACCTACGACGGGCTGCGCGACGGCACCTGCAGCTTCGAGGCGCAGCCCGAACTAGCCGCCGGACGCACCTGCTATCAGAGCACCGGCGATCTGCTCGCTGCCTGGCTCGGACTGAACTACTTCGAGGCCCAACGCCGTATCGACGATGCCCACCTGCTCATCGGCCGCCGTACGCCGCAGGGCACGATCTGCGAGCCGCGCTTCGCCCAGCTGGCCGAGGTCTATGCCAAGGGCGGCGCCGACCGCCGCAGCATCGCAGCCACCGCACGTCGCCTGGAGAAGCTCGAAGCGACCGACACCACCTTCGACGGCGTGCCCACCGAGCTGAAGGCGCGCGGCACCGACGGCCGCTTCCTGGAGGAGCATGCCGCCGAGTCACTGCGGAGCCTGGGGCCAGATGAAGCACGCAAAGACATCAGCTCCCGGATCAGTCTCTACAAGCAGCTCAAAGGCGACAAGCTCCCACCGAAGCTCGGGCTGTTCATCGGCCCGGTGGTCCAAGGCGTGCACGAATTCACTCTTCGCACCCTAGCCACGCAGGCCCAGCTGATCCGTTCGATCGCCGTGCAGGCCAGCGCCCCGCGCACCAAGGCCGGCCAGGCAGCCCGGACCCCCGTGCAGCCCGATGGCAGCACCGAAGCAGCCGATCAGCCCGCCACCGAGCCAACGGCTGCCCGGGCGGCGGAATCCGCCGAATCTATCGACCGGTCCGGCACCGCCGAGGAGCCAACAGCCGGAGCACCAACATGGTTGCGCACCGAAAACCCCATGCCCGCCTGGGCCCGCGCAGCGGAAGAACCCTCCGGAGCCAAACCCGAGCTGCCAGCGGACGATGCTGAAGCAACGCCCGGGAAGAACATCCTGGCCAACGCAGAAGTTGCCGCCGACCGCGAGGAGGTCAGCGTCGCACTGCGCCGGCTCAACGCGCTCATGGCGATTCTCGCCACCCCCGCAGGCGGCAAGGCCAAGGCGGTCATCCCGCGATTCATTGTCTACATGTGGCTCAGCGATCTGCAGAATCTGGACCGCGCTTATGGGACTACTTCCAACGGCGTTCGGCTCCCTCCCGGCGAGCTCAGACGGGCTCTCGCCAATGCCAACGTGATCCCCGTGGTGCTCGGCGGCAACAGCCAACCCCTGGACATGGGAAGATCCAGACGCTACCACGAGGGCTACGTGCGGATGGGTGTGCTGGCGCGAGATCGCGGATGCATTGTGCCCGGCTGCACCACGGCTCCCGATCACGTGGAGATCGATCACTATAAGCTGCCCTGGGCCGAGGGTGGCACCACAAGTGTTAAATCCGGGGCGGCGGTCTGCCCCGATAGCCACCATAGCCGCCATCTCGGGCAGCTTAAGATCGTGGACGTCGACGGCTTGCCGCACGTCATCCTGCCTGCGCATCTGGACCCGGAGCAGAAACCGCGGCGCAACACCTATTGGGACGCGCTGCAGCTCGGTGATGCGCCCGACCCCGATGTAGCCGGTCCGGAGCCACCGGAGAA
Organism: Arthrobacter sp. MYb224; assembly: GCF_002975455.1. NCBI lineage: Bacteria > Bacillati > Actinomycetota > Actinomycetes > Micrococcales > Micrococcaceae > Arthrobacter > Arthrobacter sp. MYb224. The sequence goes on from NZ_PCPU01000001.1 coordinate 241,936, forward strand.
CGACGAGTGATGTCCCGGCGCCGAGGGTTAACGACAGCGGACCCCGAATCAACGATCATCAGTTGATTCGGGGTCCGCTGCTATCGGCCCATCGACAAGGTCGAGGGCGGCGCGGCCGAGTTAGGCCTTCGTGTCCTCATCCACCCAATCGAAGGTGCGAGTCACTGCCTTCTTCCAAAGGCGCAGGCTGCGCTCGCGCTCTTCTTCACCCATGGCCGGTTCCCAACGCTTGTCCTCGGACCAGTTGGTTTCCAGTTCGCCCAGGCCCTTCCAGAAGCCCACGGCCAGGCCTGCGGCATATGCGGCGCCCAATGCGGTGGTTTCGGTAACCTTTGGACGGACCACCGGAACACCTAGGATGTCCGCCTGGAACTGCATCAGGCTCTCGTTGGCAACCATGCCACCGTCGACCTTCAGTTCGGTCAGAGGCACCTCGGCATCGGCGTTGACCGCATCAAGCACCTCGCGGGTCTGGAAGGCGGTGGCCTCCAGCGCCGCGCGGGCAATATGGTTCTTATTCGCGAAGCGGGTCAGACCCACAATGGCGCCTCGAGCCTCGGCACGCCAGTACGGGGCGAACAGGCCGGAGAACGCCGGGACGATGTAGACCCCGCCGTTGTCCTCCACCTTGGCCGCCAGCTCTTCAATCTCCGGAGCCGTGGCGATCATGCCGATATTGTCACGCAACCACTGCACCAGCGAACCGGCCACGGCAATCGAGCCTTCCAAAGCATAGACCGGTGCGGCATCGCCCAGCTTATAGGCCATGGTGGTGAGCAAGCCGTTGGAGGAATGCACGATCTCGGTGCCGGTGTTGAAGATCAAGAAGCAACCGGTGCCGTAGGTGTTCTTCGCAGTACCGGCGGTGAAGGCGGCCTGGCCGAAGGTAGCTGCCTGCTGGTCGCCCAGGATGCCGGCCACGGGTACTTCGCGCAGCAGCTGATTGCCTGCCACGGTGCCATAAACCTCGGAAGAGGAGCGGATCTCGGGCATCATCGAAGCTGGCACACCGAAGTCCGCCAAAATCTGCTCATCCCAGGTCAGGGTCTTCAGATCCATGAACAGGGTGCGCGAAGCGTTAGTCACGTCGGTGACGTGCACGCCGCCGTCCACGCCGCCGGTCAGGTTCCACAGCACCCACGAATCGGTGGTGCCGAAGAGCAGGTCGCCGGCTTCGGCACGCTCCCGCGCGCCTTCGACGTTGTCCAGGATCCACTTGATCTTGGTTCCGGAGAAATACGTGGCCAGTGGCAAGCCGACGCGGTCCTTGTAGCGGTCGATTCCCCCATCCTTGGCCAACTCGTCGACGATGTCCTGGGTGCGGGTGTCTTGCCAGACAATCGCGTTGTACACCGGCTTGCCGGTGTTCTTGTCCCAGACCACAGCGGTTTCGCGCTGGTTGGTGATGCCGACAACTTCGATGTCGTGGCGGGTCAGGTTTTGCTTGGACAGGGCCTGGCCGATGACCTCGCGGGTGTTGTTCCAGATTTCCGCTGCGTCGTGCTCAACCCAACCTGCGGCCGGGAAAATCTGTTCGTGCTCCAGCTGGCCTACCGAGACAACCTCGCCTGCATGATCGAAGACGATGGCTCGGGAACTGGTCGTTCCCTGGTCAATGGCGATGATATATTTTTCACTCATGATTCACATCTCTCTTTCTAGAACAGCAGGCCGGCAGCGACGCCGCCGAGTAGACCACCGATGACCGGACCGGTGATGGGCACCCAGGAGTAGGCCCAGTCGGAAGATCCCTTGCCCTTGATAGGAAGGATAGCGTGTGCCAGTCGCGGACCGAGGTCTCGGGTTGGGTTGATGGCGTAGCCGGTAGCTCCACCGAGGGACAGGCCGATGGCCACCACGAGCAGTGCGACCGCTAGCGGGCCGAGCTGGTGCGGGGTCTTTCCCAGACCGGCGATGACGAAGACGAGCACAAACGTGCCGAATACCTCGGTGACGACGTTCCAGCCATAGGAGCGGATCGCCGGACCGGTGGCGAAGACGCCAAGCTGATTGCCGGCGTTCTGCTTGTCATCGAGGTGCTTTTTGTAGGCCAGCCAGACGCCAACGGCGCCAAGGAAGGCACCAACGAGCTGCGCCAGGAAGTAGAGCATGGTGTTGGCGAAGGTGATTGCGACGCCCGGTGCGTATTCGGTGATATCTGGGTTGATCATCAAGCCCAGGGTCACCGCAGGGTTCAGGTGAGCACCTGAAATACCGGCGATCCAGACACCGCAGTAGACGCCTAGGCCCCAGCCGAAGCTGATGGCAAGCCATCCGGCGGCGCTACCGAGGGTGCCTTTCAACGCGACGTTGGCGCAGACACCGCCGCCCATGAGTAGGAGAATGAATGTGCCGGCTAGTTCGGCAAGAAACACGTGAGTGGACAACGTTGACCTCTTAGTGATTTCGTAGGCCGACGGCAACCTGCCGCCGGCCGGTGCAGGTTACGCGAGGATGACCCCATGGCTATCTGCAAGTACCGAGAGCGAATGGTCGATCTCGGCTTCGGTCTGGGACTGATCCCAGCCCATTGGTGTCACGAGGTGCGAGGCGACCTCGATGACCAAATTTTTGGTGACTAACCCGCGGAAGGCGAGGTTGGTGCGCCGGATGAACACGTCAATCAGGCGGCCCACCTGCTCATGCTCAACCAGGTAGGCAAGTTCTTCCACGGACAGTTCACTGCTGTGCTCCAGGAGCTGCTCGTGCTGACCGAGCTGCTCCAGCACGTTGTCTGCCCCGGTGCCGTAGCGCTCAAGCAACACGCGCAGGCGTGAATGCGGTGCACGTTGCTCGCGGGCGGCATACCAGGCGGCAAGCTCGCCGTCGTTCTTCGGGAAGTTCTTGCCGCCGCCGATGGCCACACCTTCGGTGCTGACCTTCGCGCTTTCGCCCAGGAAATCCAGCGCCTTGCCCCCGAGGTTCTCGGCCAGCGCGCGGAAGGTGGTCCATTTGCCGCCGATCAGCGAGAGCATCGTCGTGCTATCGGTCAGGCGGGTTTCCTTCACCTGGTAATCGCGCGAGACGAAGCCAGGAGCGGTATCGTCGTGATTTGGCAGCGGACGCACGCCGGAGAATTTGTAGACGATATCTTCCTTAGCCACGGCGATCCGCGGGAAGACCTGCTGGATCAGGTCGAAGAAGTAGTCCACTTCCTCCTCGGTGCACACCGCAGGATCACGCATATCGTGTTCCAAGTCGGTGGTGCCCACCAGGACGCGGCCGAGCATCGGGTAGATCAGCACGATGCGGCCGTCTTCGTTTTCGAAGAAGATCTCACGCCCGCCGGTGGCGGCAAGCAGTTCCGGGTGGTCCAGCACGATGTGCGAGCCCTTGGTGCCACCGGTCCACTTGGTTTCCTTGCCAAGCTCCGCGTTGGTCAGGTCGACCCAGGCGCCGGTGGCATTGATGATGACCTCGGCGTCGAAATCGAATTCCGCGCCGGTGAGCACATCGCGCAATTTCGCGGTTCCCGATTCAACTCCGGCAAGCTCCACGTAGTTCGAGGCGCGCGCTTGGTCGCTGGCCTTCAGGCCGTCGCGCAAGACGTCCAGGGTGAGCCGCTCGGGGTTGTGCACCGAGGCATCGAAGTAGGTGGCGGTGTACTTCACATCGTCGCGCAAAGCGGGCAGATCCTTGCGGGCGGCCTTGGCTCCCTTGAAGTTGTGCCATGGGGTATTGCGTCCGCCGATGCCGGCGAAGACGTCATACATGATCAGGCCGGCCTTGATGAGCGCCGCACCTCGTTCGGTAGGCTTTCCCGACTTGTGGCTCAAGAAGCGCATCGGAGCGCTGAGCATGCCGGAGAAGGTGGAGAAGATCGGGATCGTGGTCTGCAGCGGTTTCACATAGTGCGGTGCGATTTCCAGGAGGGAGTTGCGTTCCTGCACCGATTCGTGGACCAGACGGAACTCTCCGTTTTCCAGGTAGCGGATGCCACCGTGGATCATATGCGAGCTGGCGCCCGAGGCGCCCTGGCAGTAGTCCCCGCGTTCCACGAGCGCCACATCGATTCCCTGCATCGCCAGGTAGCGGAAAGTTGCTACGCCATTAATGCCGCCGCCGACAACGAGCACGCGCGCCTTTGGCCGTGCACGTAGTTGCTCTAGCTGGTCCCGATTCACGATTACATGCCCCTTTATTGACGATTGGTACGTGTCAACAGTTAGTCTGGTCACCATGGAACGAAACGGTCAAACGAAATGCACAAACGTGCAGAAATGGTCCCATTGATGCAGATATCCCCCAGCTCCGGTCCGTACAAACTGCCAAATCCTGGCACATCCGTGCAAGCCAGCCCCAAGGCGAAGGATGCGCTGCGTGCGGCCCAGCTGTATTACCTGCAGGACATCAAAATGGAGGTGATCGCCCGTGAGCTCGGGGTTTCGCGCTCCACGGTCTCCCGCCTGCTCGCCCACGCCAAACGCACCGGCATGGTGTCGGTGAAGATCAACCCTTCCGCAAATATGTCCGCGCTGCTCGGCAATCAGCTTACCGAGCAATACGGGATCAGCGTGCATTTGGTGCCTACCGACGGTTCGATGGATGATACCGAACTCCTCCAACGCGTTTCGGCGCACGCGGCCTACCTGCTGGGCACCATGGTCTCCTCATCGATGACCGTTGGTGTGGCCTGGGGGCAAACCATGCAAGCGGTTTCCGCCGCGTTGAACAGCCACCCCACCCATGATTCGGTGGTCGTCCAATTGAATGGGGCCGCCAACCCGGTGTCCAGCGGGGTGCGCTATGCAAGCGAAATCCTCACCCGCTTCGGCCAGGCCTTCACCGCGCGCACCGAACAGTTCCCGGTCCCGGCCTTCTTCGACAAGGCCAGCACGCGGGAGGCGATGTGGCAGGAAACTTCCGTGCGACGCGTGCTGAATATTCAGGAGGAAATGAATCTGGCAGTCTTCTCGCTCGGCGCGGCCGACTCAAAACTCGCCTCCCAGGTGTACCGCGGCGGCTACCTGAGCGAAGCCGAAACAAAGCAACTGCGAGAGAAGGGCGTGGTGGGTGACGTCGCCACCGTGTTCTTCGACAAGCATGGAAATGACGCGGAAATCGAGATCAATGCCCGCGCTACAGGCCCCACCCTCGCCGCGCTGCGCCAGGTGCCACGGCGCTTCTGCGTGGTAGCTGGCCGAGGCAAGATCAACGCCGTTCGCGGCGCACTCAATGGCGGGCTGATCACCGAACTGGTCATAGACGAGGGCACCGCCATGGCCCTCTTGGACGGGTAGGCTTGAAATTATGAGCCCACGCACCGAATTGGTTACCACCCACGCCCTGCACGGCTCGAGAACCAGGGTCTTCAGCTATCCGGCCAGCACCGCAAGCAGCGCCGGGGTCATCTTTGCGATCCATGGATTCCGCGGGGATCATCACGGACTGACCCGGATCATCGAGCAGCTGCCGCAATATACGATCATCGTGCCGGATCTGCCGGGGTTCGGCGAATCCACCTCGATGCAGCTGGCCCACGACGTCGACGGCTATGCCCTGGCGCTCAACGACCTGGCCGACGAACTTCGGCTGCCTGCGCACAGCATCTTGCTCGGGCATTCCTTCGGCTCGCTGGTCGCCGCCAAACTCGCCACGCAACGCAACTTTTCCGCCTTGCTGCTGCTCAATCCCATCTCCGAGTTGGCCCTCGAATCCTCCCAAGCCTTCATCGCCAAGCTCACCGGCTGCTACTACACGCTGTGCGCCAAACTCCCTGCGCCCCTAGGCGAGGCGGTGCTCCGCTCGAGGCTCTTCTCCGATGCGATGAGCCTGGTCATGACCAAAAGCAAGGATCCGGCGATGCGCGCGTACGTGCGCGAGCAGCACCGCGCCTACTTCGGCGGCTTCCATTCGCGCGACACCCTGGCCCAGTCCTACCAGGCATCGATCAGCTGCACGGTGGGCGGGTACGCCCGGGCCATCGGCATCCCGGCGTTGCTGGTTGGCGGCATGCTCGATGAGCTGGGCACTGCGCAAACCCAGGAAGCCTTGCGGACGAGCTTCACCCAAGCCGAACTGGTGATGCTCGAAGACGTCGGGCACCTGATCCACTACGAAAAAGCACCCGAGACCGCCGCGGCGATCACCAAGTTCCTGGCCCGGATCGACGCCTAGGCGTCGATCAGAGCACCTCGTCGGGATCCACCGCGATATTGACCACCGGATCCTTGGCCGCGGACATCCGCGCGCGCAGGGCGCGCAGCGTCGAGGTCACCGCCGCGCCCTCGGCGTAGGAGTAGAAGACCACATAGCGGTGTTCGATCGGTGGCCCGTCGATAATGGTCGGCCCATGGATCTGAAGCCGTTCGCGCATTGCCGGGTCCAGCGCGGCGATCAACCGTTCGGCCCCGGGGCCGGAGATCACGGCGCTGCGCACCGCTGGGGGCAGGCCAAGTTCACGCCGCTCCCCCAGCTCCCGCTCGGCAAAGCTCGCCGGGTCGTACCGGACCAGCGCGGCCCCGGCAGGGCTCGGCGTCCCGGTGAGCACCACGACCCCGGAGCTCCTGGCCAGGGAGGCTGCGGTGAACCAGCGGCTGAGTACCTCTTCGGTGTTGCGCAAGGAGTCATGGGCCATCATCTTGTCGGCGTCCAAGAGGAGCACCGCACGGTATCCGGCTTCCACGAAGGGTTCGACCCCCGGTGTGGCGACGACAAGCGCCGGCTTGTCGCTCAGCCGGCGCACCGGCTTCGCGCCGGTGGATGAAATCACCGGCACCTTCGGGAAGGCGAGACCCAACTCGTCGGCGGTGCGGTCGGCGCCGATGCTGGCGGCTCGGATGCGCGGTGAATTGCACTCTGCGCACCGGTACTCGCGGTACTGCTCTCCGCACCATTTGCAGGCCACATGATGACCGGAGCCGCCCAGTTGCAGCGGACCTTGGCATTGCGGGCAGCGCGCGAGCGTGCGGCAGTCCTGGCAGGCCAAGGCGGGCATGAACCCGGTGCGGGCCACCTGGACCAGCACCGGTCCGCTTTCCAGGGCCTTGGTGGCCTCACGCCAGGCAAGGGACGGGATCCGGGCCCGGGCCAGCACCGGATCTCGTTCCAGTTCAAAATCGTTGGTGGTCGCCACCACGCGGGCGGTGTGTGCGCGCAAAATCTCGCGCGGCATCTTCAACTCGATGGCCCAGCCGGTGGCGACCAGGCGTTGGGCCTCCACCGAACGTGACGGCGACGCGATCAGCAACGAGCAGTTTCCATGCGTGCTGCGCAGCAGCGCCACCTCGCGCGCATGCTGGTAGGGCGCGCGTTGCTCGCGATGGGATTGGTCCGAGTCCTGCCACAACACGATCAGCCCAAGATCCGGCACATGGCATTGGGCAGCCGAACGCGTGCCGATCACGATGTGCACGTGGCCGCCGATGGCGCGCAAGAAATTCCGGTAGCGCGGAGTGGGCCCGTCATCGGCCTGCAGACGCGCATAGCAGTCCTTGCCATAGTGCTCGTCCAGATGCTCGGCTAGGCGTTCCAGGTCGCTGGCGTCGGGCACCAAGAGCAGGACCCGTTCCTTGCGCGCCAGCACCGGACGGCAGGCATCAAGCAGGAATCCTGGCCAGGAGCCAAAGAAGTTCGGCACCCAGGTGGCCACCGCCCGCAGCGTGTCCCCGTTGGCCCAGGCTTGCAGCGCTTGGGCGCCCTGCTCGTAGTGCTCCAGCTGATTCGGTGATTCGGGCAGGGTGGGCAACTGGTCGAGCAGCTCTTCTTTTTCCACCTTCGCGGCGCGCGGCGGCACCGCTAGGCGCACCACATCCCACACGGTGCCGGCATAGCGGTTGGCCACCAGCTCGGCGACCTCGAAGACCGCACGGTGCAATACGACCTGGTCGCTGACCAGTTTCGCCAGCGCCTTCAGCTTGATAGGCGAGGGATGGTCTTCGAGGATTTCGGTGATGAATCCGGGCAGCTGCTGCGGGCCGAAGGGCACCTTGACGCGCGCACCCACCATCGCGCCTTGGACCATCGAGGGCGGGATCTCGTAGTCGAAGAGCCGGTCCAGGTGCGGGACCGAAGAATCAATCAGCACCCGAGCAACCCGTTTGATGCGGGCCGGCTCGGGTGCTGAGATCAGGGCATCCTGCTGCACATGGTTCCTAGGCGTTGAACCAGTTGCGCAACGCGTCCACGCGGTCCAGACGCTCCCAAGTGAAATCGTTGTCGTCGCGGCCGAAGTGGCCGTGCGCGGCGGTCTTGCGGTAGATCGGACGCAACAGGTCCAGGTCTTCGATAATGCCCAGCGGGCGCAGGTCGAAGATCTCGTTGATGGCGTGGGTGATCTTGGCCGGGTCAACGGTTTCGCTGCCGAAGGTCTCCACGTAGAGCCCCACCGGACGTGCCACGCCAATCGCGTAGGCCACCTGCACCTCGGCGCGGCGGGCCAGGCCCGCTGCGACGACGTTCTTGGCTACCCAGCGCATCGCGTAGGCCGCCGAACGGTCAACCTTCGAGGGGTCCTTGCCGGAGAACGCGCCGCCGCCGTGGCGAGCGAAACCGCCGTAGGTGTCCACGATGATCTTGCGGCCGGTCAACCCGGCGTCGCCCACCGGACCGCCGATGACGAACGGGCCCGAAGGGTTCAGAATGATTTTCACATTCGAGGTATCCAGATTGGCGCGCTCCAGAATCGGCGCAACCACCTCTTCGGCGAGATCGGCTTTCAGGGTCTCCAGCTCGTACTCGGCGGCGTGCTGGCTGGAAACCACCACGGTATCCACCGAGACCGGGGTATCCCCGTCGTAGCCGATGGTCACCTGGGTCTTGCCGTCCGGGCGCAGCAACGGCATGCGTCCGTTCTTGCGCACCTGGGTCAACCGCTCGGAGAGGCGGTGGGCGAGGAAGATCGGGGTTGGCATCAGCGAGTCGGTTTCATCCGAGGCGTAGCCGAACATCAGGCCCTGGTCGCCGGCGCCCTGCAGGTCGCGCGGGCCTTCGGCGGTTCCCTCACGGGATTCCAGCGAGTTGAACACGCCGTCGTGGATTTCCTGGGACTGCTGGCCGATGGAGACCGACACGCCGCAGCGGGCGCCGTCGAAGCCGTTGGCCGAGGAGTCATATCCGATATCCAGAATGGTGCTGCGCACGATCTCGGGGATCTCGACATAACCGTTGGTGGTTACCTCGCCGGCCACATGCACCAGTCCGGTGGTGGTCAGCGTTTCGACAGCAACCTTGGAGTTCGGATCCTGCGCCAGCATGGCGTCGAGGATTGCATCCGAGATCTGGTCGCAAATCTTGTCTGGGTGTCCCTCGGTGACGGATTCCGAGGTGAAAAGACGAAGTTCGGGGCTAGTTGAAGTCACCTTTTTACTCTATCTGGTCTGACCGACCGATTGTTTTTAGTTGCGACGTTACGTGACCAAGCGCTATATGGCGCGGCTCACTTTGTGACGCGTGAATGTCCGATTATTGCGTCGGCGATCTGCTCTATGACGACCCGTGCCACGTCAAGCTTGCTTCCCTTAGCCTGCACGCTGGGCGCCTTCGAGGCGAAAAGCACCTGAACGCTATTGGTGTCTTCCCCGAAGGTCAGCTGCGCGCCGACCTCGTTGACCACCAGCATTTCGCAGCCCTTGCGTTCGAGCTTGGAACGGCCGTAGTCCAGCACGCTGCCGTGCTCATCGCCCGTCTCGGCGGCGAAGCCAACGATCAGCCCGGGCAGCGTGGCGTCCGCGGAACGCGCCTGGACCACCTCGGCGAGGATGTCCGGATTGCGCACCAGGGTGATCACCGGGGCGGAGTGCTCGTCGCGTTTCTTGATCTTCGAATTCTCGATGGAGGCCGGGCGGAAGTCGGCGACGGCCGCGTTCATGATCAGCACGTCGTTTCCCGGCGCTTCGGCAAAAACGGCCGCACGAAGTTCCAGTGCGCTGGAAGCGTGGACCAGGCGGACCCCGTGCGGGGCCGGGACCTCAAGATGCGTCGCGAGCAGTGTCACCTGCGCGCCGGCGTCACGGGCGGCCTGCGCCAGTGCCACGCCTTGGCGGCCCGAGGAGCGGTTGCCCAGGAAGCGCACCGGGTCCAGCGGCTCGCGCGTGCCCCCGGCGGTAATCAGGACGCGCTGTCCGGCAAGCATCGGGGTGCTCAGCAAGGGTGCGATCTCGGCGAAGATCTCTTCGGGCTCCGGAAGCCTTCCGGGGCCGGTGTCCTTGCCGGTCAGGCGCCCGCTGGCCGGTTCGACAACCGTCACCCCGCGGCCGCGCAGCGTGTCGACATTTGCGCGTGTGGCCGGGTGCTGCCACATTTCGGTATGCATGGCCGGGGCCATTACCACCGGGGCGCGGGTGGCAAGCAGCGTGCCGGTCAACAGATCATCGGCGATCCCGGCCGCGGCCTTGGCCATGATGTCCGCGGTAGCCGGGACGACGAGCACCAGATCTGCCTGCTGGCCTAGGCGCACGTGGTTAACCGATTCGACGGCGTCGAAGACCTTGGAGGTCACCGGGTTGCCGGAAAGGGCCTCCCAGGTGGCGTAGCCTACGAAGTTGGCCACATTCTCGGTGGGAATTACGTCCACATGATGTCCGGCCTCGCGCAGCAGGCGAAGCAACAACACTGACTTATAGGCGGCGATCCCGGCCGAGACGCCCAAAACGATACGCTTCACGCAGTTCATCCTTGGTGATTTATAACCTGGTGGTTAAAGAAAAAGATGGCGTCCGCTCGGGACGCCATCTTTGCTATTAGTCTTCGGTGACCTCGGCCCGCGAGACCTTGAGCAGCTGATTGTCCAGTTCGCGAAGTGCGATGGTCAATGGCTTTTCATTCAACTTGGTCTCAACCAATGGACCAACATACTCGAACAGGCCTTCGTTCAGCTGCGCGTAGTAGGCGTTGATCTGGCGTGCGCGCTTGGCCGAATTCAGCACCAGCGCGTACTTCGAGTCGTTGGTCTCAAGCAACGAGTCGATCGATGGGTTAATGATTCCCTCTAGATTGGACACAGGACTCCCTTTAGTCATTCTTCAGCCCCATGAGGGCAACAAGCTCTTCGGCGGCACGTGGAACATCATCATTGACGATGGTTACATCGAATTCTGATTCGGCCGCAAGTTCCAGTTTAGCGGTTTCTAGCCGGCGCTGCTGCTCATCGGCGGTTTCGGTACCGCGCCCGATCAGCCGGCGCACCAATTCGTCCCAGGATGGCGGGGCCAAAAAGACGAACTTCGCGTCGGGCAGCGTCTCTTTAACCTGCCTCGCGCCCTGCAAATCTATTTCCAGCAGTACTTTCTTGCCGTTGGCCACCGCGTCATTAACCGTAGAGCGAATGGTGCCGTAGCTATTGCGCCCGTGCACCACCGCCCATTCCAGCATGTCGTCGTTGTCCACCAGCTGATGGAACTTTTCTGGGCCCACAAAGAAGTAGTGGACTCCGTCTTGTTCCCCCGGCCGAGGCTCTCGTGTCGTTGCCGACACCGAGAGCCAGACATCAGGATAATTGTCACGGATGTAGGTAGAGACGGTGCCCTTGCCTACGGCCGTAGGGCCGGCTAGAACGGTTACCGACGCAGCGGTCATTGACTACACTTTCGTTTTTGGCGGAGATTGTTTGAAGTGTTCGGTGATTGCCGTGCGCTGTTTGCGTCCCAATCCGCGCAAGCGACGCGAAGGGGAAATGCCAAGACGCTCCAGCAGGTTCGCTGCGCGCACTTCACCGACACCCGGCACCGACTCCAAGAGGTCCATGACACGCATGCGTCCCACAGCCTCATCTTCGTATACCAAGTCTAGTACCTCCGTGATGGAGATTTTGCCGGCACTGAACTGGGCTTTAATTTCCGCACGGCGGGTGCGGGCGGCCAATGCCTTGGCGCGAGCCCGGATGCGGTCTTCGTCTGAGAGTTCTCGCAGTACCATCGTTCAGCCATCCTTAATGTGTAGTGGACTATGGCTATGTTGTGAACATAGCGATCAAACGCGGTTATTGCAAGAGTAATCGCGTTGTGGCTACCAGAAACTGTAATAGCCACAACGCGATTCTGCTAGTTATTTAGCCTGCGGCCAATAATTCATCGCGTACTTGCGATGCTTTTGCACGCAATGCGTTTACACTAGGCCCCGCCTGGAGGATGTCGCGGCTGCTCGTGCCCAGCACCTGGCGGTAGCTGCCGGCGAAAGCGGTGGCGATATCCTGTGCCGTAGCCCCCTGGGCACCGAGGCCCGGGGTGAGCAAGGGAGCCTTGGTCAGGCTCAGGTCGATGCCCAATTTCTTGGGGGCATCGCCAATCGTTGCGCCGACCACCAGGCCCACGTGGCCCATATCTTCAGCACCCGCATTTTCGGCACTGACTTGGTCAATAATCGATTTTGCAACCGACTTTCCCCCGCCTACATGCTGCACTGAGGGCCCCTCCGGGTTCGAAGTCAGCCCCAAGACGAACACTCCACGACCGGTCTGCGCGGCCAGGTCTATGGCCGGGCGCAGGGACTCGTAGCCCAGGTATGGGCTCAGCGTCACCGCGTCGCTGGCCAGTGGCGAGGCATCGTCCAGCCACGCGGTCGCATAGGCCGCCATGGTCGATCCGATGTCGCCACGCTTGGCATCCGCGAGGGTTAAAATTCCCGCGGATTTTGCTGCGCGCAGAGTTTCTTCCAGGGCGGCGAATCCGGCCGAGCCAAATCGCTCATACAAAGCGACCTGCGGCTTGAGAATTGCGGCCACCCCGACCATGGCTTCCACCACGGTCAGTGAGAAAGATCGCACTCCGGCGGCGCTGTTTTCCAGCCCCCACGCCTGAAGCAGCCCCGGGTGCGGGTCGATGCCCACACACAGGGGCCCCGAGGCCTCCATCGCCGCCCGAAGGCGGGTTCCGAAGTTAGGCATTGCGGGCCCCGCGCAGGTTCTTGTCGTGCTCCTGCAGGCTGGTGACGTCCCACTCGTATTCGCGCAGCGCGTCGATGGCCTGCACGCAGGCGCCGAATTCGGCCACGGTGGTGATGATCGGGGTGCCCACAGACACGGCGGCGGCACGGATCTCGTAGCCGTCCCCGCGGGCCTCGGAGCCCGTCGGGGTGTTCAGGATCAGGCCGATCTGGCCGGCGTTGATCAAGTCCACGATCGACTCGCCGCCCTCGTGGACCTTGCCCACCACCTGGGTCGGGATGCCGTTGCGGCGCAGCACCTCGGCGGTGCCGCCGGTGGACAGGATCTCGAACCCGATGTCGGCCAGGTGCTTGACCGGGATCACGATGGAGCGCTTGTCGCGGTTGGCGACCGAGACGAAGACCTTGCCGCCGGTTGGCAGCGGGTTGTTCGCCGCCGCCTGGGACTTGGCGAAGGCGGTGTCGAAGTACTTGTCGATGCCCATCACCTCGCCGGTGGAGCGCATCTCAGGGCCCAGCAGCGAGTCGACGACCTTGCCCTCCGGGGTGCGGAAGCGAGCGAACGGAAGCACCGCTTCCTTCACCGCGATCGGTGCCGAATCCGGCAGGTGGGTGCCGTCGCCGGTGGCCGGCAGCGAGGTGCCGCGCAGTTCGGCGATGCTGTGCCCGACGCCGATCAGGGCGGCGACCTTGGCCAGCTGCACGCCGGTGGCCTTCGAGGTGAACGGCACGGTGCGCGAGGCACGCGGGTTCGCCTCGATCACGTAGAGGATGTCGCTTGCCAGCGCGAACTGGATGTTGATCAGCCCGCGCACGCCCACGCCCTCGGCGATGGCCCGGGTGGCTGCCGCCACGCGGTCGCGCACATCCGGGCCCAAGGTGATCGGAGGCAGGGTGCACGAAGAGTCGCCGGAGTGGATGCCGGCCTCTTCGATGTGCTCCATGATGCCGCCGATGTACAGGTCGGTGCCGTCGAACAGGGCGTCCACGTCGATCTCGATGGCGTCTTCCAGGAAGCGGTCCACCAGCACCGGGTGGTCCACGGTGATCTCGGTGGCGTTGGCGATGTAGCGCTCCAGATGCGCCTCGTCATACACGATTTCCATGCCGCGTCCGCCGAGCACGTAGCTCGGGCGCACCAGCACCGGGTAGCCGATGGAGTCCGCGATGGTCTTCGCATCGGAGAATGACACCGCGGTGCCGTTCTTCGGGGCGATCAGCCCGGCGTTGTCCAGCACCTGCTGGAAGGCGCCGCGGTGCTCGGCCAGGTCGATGGCCTCCGGGGAGGTGCCCAGGATCGGCACGCCGGCGGCCTTCAGCTCGGCGGCGAGCTTCAGCGGGGTCTGCCCGCCCAGCTGCACGAAGACGCCGAGCACCCCGCCAGACTGCTCCTCGGCGTGGATGATTTCCAGCACATCTTCCAGGGTCAGCGGCTCGAAGTACAGGCGGTCGGAGATGTCGTAGTCGGTGGACACGGTTTCCGGGTTGCAGTTGATCATCACGGTGTCGTGCCCGGCGGCGCGCAATGCCATCACCGCGTGCACGCAGGAGTAGTCGAATTCGATGCCCTGGCCGATGCGGTTCGGCCCGGAGCCGAGGATGATCACCGAAGGCTTCTGATGCTCGAGCACCTCGGTTTCCTCGTCATAGGTCGAGTACATGTACGGGGTGAACGCCTCGAACTCGGCCGCGCAGGTGTCCACGGTCTTGTAGACCGGGCGCACGCCCAGCGCGTGGCGGATCCCGCGGATGACCGCCTCGGACTTGCCGGTCAAGGCCGCGATCTGCGCGTCGGAGAAGCCGTGGCGCTTGGCCTCGCGCAGCAGCTCCTCGGACAGGTCCTTGTTCGCGGCGATCAGCTGCGCGGTCTCGTTGATCAGCGCCAGCTGATCCAGGTACCACGGATCGATGGCGGTGGTTTCGAACAGCTTCTCGATGGATACCCCGGAGAACAGCAGGCGCTGGACCAGCGACAGGCGCTCGGTCGAGCCCTTGACGATCGAGGCCAGCACGGCCTCGTGCTCCGCTTCCGGGATCGGCTCGAAGGACAGCTCGGAGCCCTTCTGCTCCAGCGAGCGCAGGGCCTTCTGCAGCGCCTCGGTGAAGTTGCGGCCCAGGGCCATCGCCTCGCCGACGGACTTCATCGTGGTGGTCAGCGTCTTGTCGGCGGCCGGGAACTTCTCGAAGGCGAAGCGCGGGACCTTGACGACCACGTAGTCCAGGGCCGGCTCGAAGGAGGCAGGGGTCTTCTTCGTGATGTCGTTCGGGATCTCATCCAGGGTGTAGCCCACGGCCAGCTTGGTGGCGATCTTGGCGATCGCGAAGCCGGTGGCCTTGGAGGCCAGCGCGGAGGAACGCGAGACGCGCGGGTTCATCTCGATGACCACCACGCGGCCGGTGTCCGGCTCGATGGCGAACTGGATGTTGCAGCCGCCGGTGTCCACGCCCACCTCGCGGATGACCGCGATGGAGATGTCGCGCAGGTTCTGGTATTCGCGGTCGGTCAGCGTCATCGCCGGTGCGACGGTGATCGAGTCGCCGGTGTGCACGCCGACCGGATCGAAGTTCTCGATGGAGCAGACGACCACGACGTTGTCGTTCTTGTCGCGCATCATCTCCAGCTCGTATTCCTTCCAGCCCAGGATGGACTCCTCCAGGAGCACCTCGGTGGTCGGCGAGTACTGCAGCCCGGCGCCGGCGATGCGGCGCAGGTCCTCGGCGTTGTAGGCCATGCCCGAGCCCAGCCCGCCCATGGTGAACGAAGGACGCACCACCACCGGGTAGTTCAGGATCTCGACGGCGGCGAAGGCCTCCTCCAGGGTGTGCACGATGACCGACTTGGCGGACTCGGCGCCGCAGCGCTCGACAACGCCCTTGAACTTCTCGCGGTCCTCGCCCAGCTCGATGGCTTCGATATTCGCGCCGATCAGCTCGACGTTGTACTTTTCCAGGGCGCCGGACTTGTCCAGCGCGATGGCGGTGTTCAGCGCGGTCTGGCCGCCCAGGGTGGGAAGGATCGCGTCCGGGCGTTCCTTGGCGATGATCTTCTCCACGACCTCCGGGGTGATCGGCTCCACGTAGGTGGCGTCGGCGAATTCCGGGTCGGTCATGATGGTGGCCGGGTTGGAGTTGACCAGGATGACCCGCAGGCCCTCCTCCTTGAGCACGCGCAGGGCCTGGGTGCCGGAGTAGTCGAATTCGGCCGCCTGGCCGATGACGATCGGACCCGAACCGATGACGAGTACTGAGTTGAGATCGGTGCGCTTAGGCATTACTTGCTGTCCTTATCTGCGGCGGAATTCATCGCGGAAACGAAACGGTCGAATAGGTAGGCGGCATCGTGGGGGCCGGATGCTGCCTCCGGGTGGTACTGCACGGAGAACGCCGGGATGTCCAGGCAGGACAGGCCCTCGACCACGCGGTCGTTCAGCGAGAAGTGCGAGACCTCCACCTGGCCGAAGCGGGCCACCGGTGCGGTGACGGCTCCCTCCAACGGCGCGTCGACGGCGAAGCCGTGGTTCTGGCTGGTGATCTCCACCCGCCCGGTGGCTTTGTCCATCACCGGCTGGTTGATCCCGCGGTGCCCGAAGCGCAGCTTGTAGGTGTCGAAGCCCAGCGCGCGGCCCAGGATCTGGTTGCCGAAGCAGATGCCGAAGTACGGCATGCCGACGTCCAGCACGGAGCGGACCAATTCCACCTGCTTGGTGGCGGTGGCCGGGTCGCCGGGGCCGTTGGAGAAGAACACGCCGGTGGCGCCGGTGGCCTTGATATCCTCCAAGGTCGCATCGTGCGGCAGCACGTGCACGCGCAGTCCGCGCTCGGCCAGGCGGCGCGGGGTCATCGACTTCATGCCCAGGTCCACGGCGGCGACGGTGTGCAGCGGTTCGCCGGTGAAGCCGTGCTCGGCAGGTTCCACGGTGTAGGCCTTGTCCACGGAGACCTCCGCGGAGATGTTCCGCCCGGCCATTGCCGGCTGCGCCTTGACCAGCGCGACGAGCTCCGCGTCGGAGCGGTTGGCCTCCTCGCCGGAGAAGATGCCGGACTTCATGGCGCCCGCGTCGCGCAGGTGGCGGGTCAGCGCCCGGGTGTCCACGTTGCGGATGCCCACGATGCCGTAGCCGACCAGGTCCTCGTCCAGGGTGCGCTCGCTGCGCCAGTTGCTCGGACGGCGGGCCGCGTCGCGGACCACATAGCCCGAGGGCCACATGCGCTTGGACTCCGGGTCTTCGCTGTTCACGCCGGTGTTGCCCACGTGCGGGAAGGTCTGGACGACGATCTGGTGCGCGTAGGACGGGTCGGTCAGGGTTTCCTGGTACCCGGTCATTCCGGTGGTGAACACTGCTTCGCCGAGGGTCGTGCCCACGGCGCCGTAGCTGCGTCCACGGAAGATGCGGCCATCTTCGAGTACCAACACTGCTGGTAGGTTGCTCAGGGAATTCACTTAGTTTGTCTCCTGCTCGGCCGCGTCGGCTTGGTGCGACGCCAGCAACTGATAAATCTTGGCGGTGTCCTCGTGGTAGCGAGGACGGAATCCGGTGTCGAAGGTGAAATCATCCTTCACCCAGGTGATCACGATCAGCCCGTCTTTTTCGACGAACTTTCCGACCATGCCCGAGGAGCGGGTCACCTTCACGTAGGCGGTCCAGGGAATGTGCACATCGCTGGTGCCCGGGCGCATCAGGTGGATGCCGGCCTCGCCGAGCTCCAGGCTGGCGTTGGCGCGGACCCCGAGCTGGTGCACGGCGATCCGGTCAAGCCAGTCCTCGAACCGGGTGGTGGCCACGTACATGCCCTCGAAGCTGTGCTCGCGCCGGTCCGCGAACCCGGCGTAGGGCGCCGGGATGCCGGACTGCCGGCGTTTCATATTGCGCCAGCCGATCAGGATCAGCGCACAGAACAGTACGACGATCCCGAGGGTGACCAGCGCCGAGGTGAGTTCGCCGCTAGTCATTGGCTACCCGCGGGCTGGCCAGCGCGCCATCGAGCACCGTGGCGTGGCCGTGGTAGAAGGTGGCATGCACGGCCCCGGGCAGCTCCATGCCGGCGAACGGCGAGTTGCGCCCCTTGGTGGCCATTGCATAAGGGTCGACGATCCAGCGCGCTGCCGGATCGACCAGGGTCAGGTTGGCCGGCTCCCCCACGGCGATAGGCCGGCCCTGATCGCTCAGGCTGCCGATCTTCGCCGGGGTCTGCGAGGTGATCCGGGCGACGTCGGCCCAGGAAAGCAGGCCGGTCTCCACCAGCGTGTGCTGCACGATCGACAGGGCGGTCTCCAGCCCCGTCATGCCCATCGCGGCCGCTCCCCATTCGCAGTCCTTGGCCTCGGAGGGGTGCGGTGCGTGGTCGGTGCCGATCACGTCGATGGTGCCGTCGGCGACGCCGGCGCGCAGCGCCAGCACGTCCTCTTCGCGGCGCAGCGGCGGGTTGACCTTGAACACCGGGTCGAAGGTCTTGACCAACTCATCGGTCAGCAACAGGTGGTGCGGGGTGACCTCGGCGGTGACCTGGATGCCGCGGGCCTTGGCCCAGCGGATGATCTCCACCGAGCCGGCGGTGGAGACGTGGCACACGTGCAGGCGCGCGCCGACATGCTCGGCCAGCAGCACGTCGCGGGCGATAATCGACTCTTCGGCCACCGCCGGCCAGCCGGCCATGCCGAGCACCGCGGAGACCTCTCCCTCGTTCATCTGCGCACCCTCGGTGAGCCGTGGCTCCTGGGCGTGCTGGGCGATCACCCCGTCGAAGGCCTTCACATATTCCAGCGCGCGGCGCATCAGCAGCGGGTCCGAGACGCAGATGCCGTCATCGGAGAACATGCGTACCTTGGCGCGCGAGTCGGCCATCGCGCCGATTTCGCTCAGCTGCGCGCCGCCGAGGCCCACGGTGACCGCACCCACCGGGCGGACGTCCACCCAGCCGGCCTTGCGGCCCAGTTCGTAGACCTGCTCCACGACGCCGGCGGTATCGGCCACCGGGGTGGAATTGGCCATCGCGTGCACCGCGGTGTAGCCGCCCTTGGCGGCGGCCTTCGACCCGGTCTCCACCGTTTCGGCGTCTTCGCGGCCCGGTTCGCGCAGGTGGGTGTGCGGGTCCACGAGGCCCGGCAGCAGCACCATGCCGGCGGCGTCGATCACCGTGGCGCCCTCGGCCGCGGGGATGGTGCCGATCTCGGCGATCTTGCCGTCACTGATCAGCACGTCGGCGCGTTCGCCACCGAGCACGGAGGCCTGTCGAATCAAATACGTCATAATCAGTTCCTTAGATCAGGTCGCCGGAGAGGAGCATATACAGGCTTGCCATGCGCACCGCGACGCCGTTGGTGACCTGTTCCAGGACCATCGAACGCGGCGAGTCGGCGGCAGCCGAAGAAATTTCCAGGCCGCGGTTCATCGGGCCCGGGTGCAGGATGAGGGTTTCGTCCCCGTTGGCTTCCAGGGCCTTCAGCCGGGTGTCGTCCAGTCCCCAGTAGCGCGAGTATTCGCGCGGGTTCGGGAAGAAGGCGTCTCGCATGCGTTCGCCCTGCACGCGCAGCATCATCACCGCGTCCACCCCGGAGGCGATGACCTCGTCGAGGTTGTAGCTGATGGTGCACGGCCAGGCGCTCGCGCCCACCGGCAGCAGGGTCGGCGGGGCGACCATGGTCACCGAGGCGCCCAGGGTGTTCAGCAGCCAGAGGTTCGAACGGGCCACGCGGCTATGCAGGACGTCTCCCACGATCGCGACCTTCAATCCGTCCAGTCCGCGGCCGGCCGGGCTGACTCCCTCGCGCAGGGCCAGCTGGCGGCGCAGGGTGAAGGCGTCGAGCAGCGCCTGGGTGGGGTGCTCGTGGGTGCCGTCTCCGGCGTTCACGATCGGCAGCCCGATCCAGTCGGTGGCCGCCAGCCGGGCCGGCGCCCCGGAGTCCGGGTGGCGGATGACTACCGCGTCGGCGCCGATGGCCAGCAGCGTCTGGGCGGTGTCCTTCAGCGATTCGCCCTTGGACACGCTCGAGCCCTTGGCGGAGAAGTTGATCACGTCCGCGCTCAGCCGCTTGGCGGCGGCCTCGAAGGAGATGCGCGTGCGGGTGGAGTCCTCGAAGAACAGGTTCACCACGGTGCGTCCGCGCAAGGCCGGAAGCTTCTTGACCTCACGGGTGCCGGTTTCGCGCATTTCCTCGGCGATATCGAGGATGGCAATGGCTTCGGCGCGGCTTAGATCCGCGGTGGAGAGCAGGTGCTTCATGCGCTGGCCTCGATGACTACTTCGTTGCTTGAATCGACTTCGGCCAGGTGCACGCGCACCTTTTCGCTTTTTGCCGTGGGCAGGTTCTTGCCCACGTGGTCCGCGCGGATGGGAAGTTCGCGGTGCCCGCGGTCCACCAGGACCGCCAGCCGCACGATGCGCGGGCGTCCCCAATCGGAGAGTGCATCCAGGGCTGCGCGGATGGTGCGTCCGGAGTAGAGCACGTCGTCCACCAGCACGACGACCTTGCCGTCGATGCCGCCTGCCGGCAGGCGGGTTGGCGCCGGGGTGCGGGTGGTGGTGTGCCGCAGGTCGTCGCGGTACATGGTGATGTCCAGCTGTCCGACCAGCGACGCGGGGTCAAGCTGGGTCGGCGCGGAAGCGGCGATGCGCCGTGCGAGGCGTTGGGCCAGCGGATATCCGCGGCTTGGAATGCCTAATAGCACCAGATCTTCGGTGCCCTTGTTGGCTTCGATAATCTCGAAGGCCACACGGGTCAGTACACGTTCGATATCCTCGCCGGTCAATACCGTGCGAGCCACATCGGGCTGTGAATTTTCATTCATCCTGTGCACCTCTCCCTTCTCCGCCTCACGGGACGGGATTTAAAGGAATATTGCTAGTTCAAATTATCACGATCCGGCCGCCATTCCCTAGCGGAAAGCTATGCATGACACTGAATGGGCGGTGATCTCTCTCACGGCGTCATGCGGGCTCGCGCGGCCAGCCCCGCTATTGGCGGGAAAGTACCGCAGCGCCCGAGGTTCGAGGGGCCTGGAATGTTGGCTTCGCCACAGCGGGTCGTCGGAAACGTCGATGAAATAATGTTGAGTTTTTCACGTGGCAACCGCTCGCGGCGCAGAATCGCCTAGGCTTGGGCGGGTGCTGCCTCCGGGGCAACGCGCGGGGCCGGGACCCTGCGGGTTAAATACCGCAAGCCGGAACCCAGCAGGTTCCGGCTTGCGGTAGTTCAGGAGAATCGAGGATTAGTCGACCAGGGTGTCCTTGACGCTTTGAATGCGTCCGAGCACGCCGTTGACGAACTCGGGCGACTCGTCGGTGGACAGCTCGCGCACATTCACGACGGCTTCGGCCACGGCAACCGCGTCCGGAACCTCGTCGTTGTACAGCAGCTCCCACACCCCGATGCGCAGCGCCATGCGGTCCACGGCGGGCATCCGCTCGATGGTCCAGCCCTTGACATAGCTTTCGAGCACCTCGTCGATGCGGTCCAGGTGGGCGGTGACGCCCTCGAGGATCGTCAACGAATACTCGTTGAGCACGATGTCAGAATTTTCGCGGCGCGCGATGGCTACGCTGAGCGCATCGACGTCGCGGGCCTCGGCTTCGAAAAGAAACTCAAGTGCACGACGACGCGCCTTGGCGCGGGCCCTCACTAGGAGACACGTCCCAGGTAATCGCCGGTGCGGGTATCAACCTTCACCTTGGTGTTCTGATCGACGAACAGCGGAACCTGGATTTCCTTGCCGGTTTCCAGGGTTGCCGACTTGGTGCCTGCCGAGGAGCGGTCGCCCTGAAGGCCCGGTTCCGTGTAGGTGATTTCCAGGATGACCGAGGCCGGAAGCTCCAGGTACAGTGGGCTGCCGTCATACATGGCAATGGTCAGTTCCTGATTTTCCAACAGGAATCCGGCCGAGTCGCCCACGGTCTGGCCGGGAACGGTGATCTGGTCGTAGTCTTCCAGGTTCATGAAGACGTAGTCTTCGCCGTCCTGGTAGAGGTACTGGTAGTCGCGGCGGTCAACGTTGGCCAGCTCGATCTTGGTGCCAGCATTGTAGGTCTTGTCCAGAACCTTGCCCGAGAGCACATTGCGCATCTTGGTGCGCACGAATGCGCCGCCCTTGCCCGGCTTGACGTGCTGGAAGTCGATGATGGTCCACAGTTGGCCATCGATCTTAATGACCTGACCATTCTTGATGTCAGTTGTATCCGCCACGGGTCCTCAAATCCTCTATTTTCGCCAGCGTGCACTGGCATTATCAAAAATCCATTTATTACTATAGCAAACCGCGGTGAGAGCTAATTTCGCGCGCGTTCCTCGGCAAGCGCCAGGCATGCGGCCGACGCGTTGACCAGGTGCTCGGCCGAACCCATCTGCTGGCGCTGCTCCAGGGCCGCACGGAAGCGGGTAGCCGCGGCCTTGTAGTCGCCCTTTTCGAAGAAGGACATCGCCAGGTGGTGCTGCATCAGCGGCTCGTAGTAGGTGCCGGAGAATTCGTCCACCAGCTTGCGCAGGCGATTGATCGCGCGATCGAAATCACCTTGCAGGCGGGTCAATTCGGTATCCAGCACGCGCAGGTGCGCGTTGGTCGGGTCGCTTAACCGCGACTCGGCGATCAGGTTGCCGGCCTGGGCCAGTTCCCCGCGGGCCATGTGGATCACCACCTGGTCGGTCGGGGTGCCAGAGCGCATCGAACGGTCCGCGGCTTGTTCATCGGTGATGAATGGCCGCAGGTTGCTCGGGTCGATCAATACTCCGTCGATGGAGGTGCCCACGCCGTCGTGGTTCACCGATGCGACGTCGATGGCGTATGCGGTGAATTCGCTCATGCTTACTCTCCGATTTCTTGGTAGGCGGCGAATAACAGCGAGTTATCCGGCACCTCGTAGATACGCGGCTTGCCGATGGCTTCGAGTACCACGAAGCGCAGCTGGTCGCCACGGGTTTTCTTGTCGCGCTTCATGCCGTCCAGCAAGGCCATCCACTTGTCGTTGCGGTAGCTGGTGGGCAAGCCCAGGGACTTCAGGATGCTGAAGTGCCGATCGGTCACCGCATCGGAGGTGTAGCCCACCGAACGGCCTAGTTCCGCGGCAAAGCACAGCCCGATGGAGACCGCGGCCCCGTGGCGCATCGCATAGCGCTCGGAAAGCTCGATCGCGTGGCCCAGGGTGTGGCCGTAGTTCAAGAATTCGCGCGGACCCGATTCCTTCAGGTCCTTGGAGACCACCTCGACCTTCACCGCGATGGTGCGTTCGATGATTTCGCGCAGCCGTGCGCTGTCGGGGCGAATGGCGTCTTCTGGATCCTCTTCGATCAGTTCCAGAATGCGCTCGTCGGCGATGAACCCGCACTTGACCGCTTCGGCCAGCCCGGTGACCAATTCGTTCTTCGGCAGCGTTGCCAAAGCGTCGAGATCCGCGAGCACGCCGGCCGGTGGGTGGAAGGCACCGACCAGGTTCTTGCCCTCGGCGGTGTTGATGCCGGTCTTGCCGCCCACGGCCGCGTCGACCATGCCCAGAAGCGAGGTGGGAATGTGGATGACCTTGACCCCGCGCAGCCAGGTGGCCGCCACGAAGCCTGCCACGTCGGTGACGGCTCCGCCGCCCACGGCAACCACGGCGTCGGTGCGGGTGAAGTCGTTCTTGCCCAGGACTTCCCAGCAGAACCCGGCAACCTGAATGTGCTTGCCCTCTTCGGCATCCGGGATTTCCGCGGTCAGCGAGGTGAAACCGGCCTTTTCCAGATCGTCGCGGACCACGTCTCCGGTGGCGCGCAAGGCCCGCGGGTGGATCACCAGGACCTTCTTAACCGCCGAGCCCAGCAGTTCGGGCAGGTGTCCCAATAGTCCGTTGCCGACCAGAACCGGGTAAGACTCCGCGGGGGTGGTTCCGGTGACTTGAAGTGTGGTGGGTGCTAGTGGCATCCGAGAAGATCCTCCTGATGGTGCTGATCTGTAAAGCCTACGCGGGAGCGTACCGGGATTCGCTATCTCGTGCTGTGAATCACATGGCTCTCGATGGCTTCGACAAGCTGCGCAACGCTCAGATTGTCTACCTGTAAGGTCAGATCAGCAAGGGTTTCATAAATATCGTGGCGGGCTTCGTAGAGCCTGGTCCAGGTGGTGAGGCTTTGGTCACCGGCCAGCAGCGGGCGGTTTGTATCCCCGGCCAGGCGGCGCTTGGCAGTGCCGAGGGTCATCGCCAAGTAGATCACGGTTCCACCGCGCAGCACCGCCTGGTTTTCTTCGCGCAGCACGGCCCCGCCGCCGGTGGCGATCACCCCGGCCCGCAGTTCGGCCAGCGCGGCGACCTCCAGATCACGGAAGTAGGCTTCGTCGTGTTCGGCAAAGATCTGCGGAATCGAACCATGGGCGGCGACGATGTGCGCGTCGGAATCGGCGAAATCGGTGCCCAGCGCCTTGGCCAGCGCCTTGCCCACAGTTGACTTGCCGCTGGCCATCGGCCCAATGAGGTAAATCATCTGCCGGTTAGACTCCGGTCGACCCTAGATTGGCGGGAATGCTGGCCAGGTAGCTTTGGATATTGCGCTTGGTTTCGGTGACCGAGTCTCCGCCGAACTTCTCCAGCAGCGACTGGGCCAGGACCAGCGCGACCATCGCCTCGGCGACAACGCCGGCGGCGGGCACCGCGCACACATCCGAACGCTGGTGGTGGGCGGTGGTTTCCTCGCCGGTGGCCGTGTCGATGGTGGCCAGGGCGCGCGGCACGGTGGCGATCGGTTTCATCGCCGCACGCACGCGCAGCACCTCGCCGATGCTCATGCCGCCCTCGATGCCGCCGGCTCGATTGGTTTCGCGCTTGATTCCGCCCGCGGTGGCCGGCACGATCGCGTCGTGGGCGGCCGAACCGCGTCGGGCAGCGGTGAGGAAGCCGTCGCCGACCTCAACACCCTTGATGGCCTGAATGCCCATCAGCGCGCCGGCCAGCCGGGAGTCCAGCCGGCGGTCCCAATGCACGTAGGAGCCGATGCCCGGAGGCAGGTTGTAGGCCAGCACCTCCACGACGCCGCCCAGGGTCTCCCCCGCCTTGTGCGCGTCATCGACCTCGGCGACCATGGCGGCCGAGGTTTCCCCGTGGAAGCAGCGCAGTGGATCCGCGTCCAACGCCGCAACGTCCCCCAGGGTGGGCAGCGGTGCGTCGAGGGGCGCCGCGACGGCGCCGATGGCGGTGGTATGCGAGACGAGTTCGATGCCCAGATCGGCCAGAAAGGCCTGGGCTACCGAGCCGAGGGCCACCCGGGCCGCGGTTTCGCGGGCGCTGGCGCGCTCGAGCACCGGACGGGCATCGTCGAAACCGTACTTCTGCATGCCGGTGAAGTCCGCGTGCCCCGGACGCGGGCGGGTCAGCGGCGCGTTGCGCGCCATCGAGGCCAGTTCGTCCAGGTCAACCGGGTCCGAGTTCATCACGCGTTCCCATTTGGGCCATTCGGTGTTCCCGATTTCGATGGCTACCGGTCCGCCCTGGGTCTTTCCGTGGCGCACGCCACCGAGGAAGGTGACCTGGTCCTTTTCAAACTTCATGCGCGCGCCTCGGCCGTAGCCCAGGCGCCGCCGAGCCAGTGCATCGCGCACCGCTTCGCTGTCCACCGAGACTCCGGCGGGTAGGCCTTCAAGAATTCCAACTAGTGCCGGGCCGTGTGATTCGCCCGCCGTCAACCAACGCAACATGGATTCTATTTTGCCATGACATGGCCTCATTAACCGCGTCGATGAAGCCCCAGTGAGCGATACATCGCATTTGTGACGTTTTCGCGGGTGTGCGTGTCGAAGTCTGCGGCGCTGAAATAACGGGCCTGCTCCACCGCCTGGTGCACCAGCATATGAAGCCCGGAGATCACCGTGCCGGCCCAGGACTCGGCCAGTTTGCTCGGCCACGGGTCATAGGCGACATCCAGCAGCAGCCCCTGGCCGCGGCCCAGATGCGGCACCCAGCTGTCGGCGGCGCGCGGCGGCAGCGTGCTGATCACCAGGTGGTCCGCGGCGATGCCGCCGGCACCCAGATCCTGCACCTGCACCAGCTGCACGCGCAGGCCCAGCTGGCCGGCCAGTGCGGTGGCCCGCTGCGCACGGGTGGCGTCGCGCACCACCAGCTTGAGTTCCTCGACGCCAAGTTCCGCGGCCGCTTCGATGGCCGCCAAGGCCGTATTGCCGGCGCCCAGCACGGTGGCCCTCGATGCTTGGCGCAGCCGCGCATCGGCCAGCGCCAGCACGATCCCGTCCACGTCGGTATTCTGCCCAAAGAGGGCGCCGTCGGGGCGCACCACGATGGTGTTCAGCGCGCCCAGGCGCGCCACGCGCGGTGAAACCTCATCCATCAGCGGAACGAAGACATCCTTCAAAGGCATGGTCACCGAACATCCGGCCCACCCGCCGGCACGCATTTTGGCCGCCTGCTCCGGGGCCTGGGACGGGTCCAGCTCGATGGCCCGATAGTCGATGTCGGCGCCGAGCAGCTCATAGGCCGCCCGATGCAGCACCGGGGATTTGGAATGCTTGATGGGTTGGCCCAAGACGGCGGCGCGCATTACTTGCAGACCTCCGCATTCGCCGCGCACCAGGCGCGGAATTCGTTCTGGTTCACTTGGTGCTCGGCATAGTTCGAGGCGAATTTCGTCTCGCCGCTCTGCGTATTGACCGTCACCCAGTAGTAGAAGCCGTTATCCGCCGGGTTGACCGCCGCATCGATCGCGGAGGTTGCCGGGGAACCGATCGGGGTCGGCGGCAGCCCGGTGTGCACATAGGTGTTGTACTGGTTGCCTGCGTCCCTTTTCTCGGTCGCGGTGAACTGCAAGGAGTACCGGTCAAGCCCGTAGATCACCGTGGAGTCGGTCTGCAGCAGGCCATGGGTCTCCACGTTGTTCGGGTTCAACCGGTTTTCGATGGCTCCGGCCACCGTGGCATAGTCCTTCGGGGTGGCTTCGGCCTGCAGAATCGAGGCGACCTTCAACGCCCGGTAGCCTTCGCCCAGGTCATTGACTCCGGCATCTTGCAAGGCGGTCTTGGTCGAATCCACCAATTCGGTGAGCACCTTCTCGGCGCTGGTATCCAGGGCAAAACGGTATTCGCCCGGGTGCAGCCAGCCTTCGAGGTTCTTCACCGACTCGGGCAGCCCGAACTTCTCGGGCTGGTTCGCCAGCTCGCCCAATTTCTTCTCGTCGAGCCCGGAGCCCTTGGCGATTTCGGCCAGCGAGGCCTGCAGCCGCAGATTCGCCTTCAACCCGATGTAGAAGACCTTGTCCGGACGATTATCGACCAGCACCTCGGTCGCGTCCGCGGCGGGCATCTGCAGCTTCAGCGGATAGGTTCCGGGGTGAATGACCACATTGTCCGCCTTCGAGTCCTCCAGCGCGTCCATGAACAGCTTGTCGCTGGCCACCACGTCGAGTTCCTCGAGCTTGCGCGAGATCAGCGCCGGACCCCAGCCGTCCTCCACGGTGAATTCGACCGCTTGGCCGCCCGGGCCCGGGTAGTCATCCGGGTTGAACTGCTTGACCAGCGAACGGATGAAATAGAAGGACCCGGCGACCACGACGGCGAAGATCAAGAAGGTTGCGAGCATCACCATGTTGCGGCGGCGTTTGCTGCGCTTCTTGCGCGCCTTCGCCGCGCCGCTGGCGGGCACCGTGCCGAGCAAGGACTCGGGCGCCGGCTGCGCCTCGGCGTCTGCCGCGGCCGGTTCCGGCTCGCGGTGCAGCTCGGCCGCGGCCGAATCTGCACCGCCGTAGAGCTGCTCACCGGTCAGTTCCGGGGTAGTTGGTGTTGCGAGGCCTTTCGGCTCGCCGGCTGCAAAACGCGCGTAAAGCTCGGAAAAGGTTTCACGCTGCCGTTCGCGGCGGGCTTCTTCTCGCATCAATTCTCCCTGTGGATTCTCGCGGCGCGCTGTTACTTCAGCACGATGCGGCTGGCTTGAACGCGCACACCATTACGTCGCATTTCAAGCACCTGTTGCAGGATTTCAATGGCGGCCGCCTGGTCAACGACCTGACGATGGTCTTGCATGCGGCGCCCCGAGGCGTGCAACGAGCGGTGCGCGCTGACCGTGCTCAAACGCTCGTCAACCAAGAAAATCTCAACCTCGATGCTAGCCGCATTTGCCTCCTCGGCCAAGGCTATCGCGTAGTCACGAGCCATTTTCGTGGATTCCGTGGAATTCCCGGCCAGGGATTTCGGTTCCCCGATGAACACCTCGGAGACCTCACGGTCAACGATCATGCGCAAGAGCAGGCGGCGATCGGAGTTCTTCTTCACATCGCGGCGCAGGGTCATCACCGGGGTGGCGAGGATTCCCGACGGATCGGAGACGGCGACGCCGACGCGGGCCAGGCCCACGTCGACGCCGAACGCTAGCTTAGCCATTGGCAAGGGCCGCCCGGATTGCGGCCAGCGCGTCGTCGATCTTCGATACGTCCGCGCCGCCGCCCTGGGCCATATCGTCCTTGCCGCCGCCACCACCGCCGAGCACCCCGGTTGCGGTGCGCACCAGCGCGCCGGCCTTGAAGCCGTTGGCGCGCGCCTCGTCGTTGGTCACTGCGAGCACCAGCGGACGGGAGTTCGACACGCCGATCAGCACGATCACCGCGGCCTGCGCGCCGAGCTTGCCGCGCAGGTCAAGGGCCATGGTGCGCAGCGCGTCGGCCGAATCGATCTGCCCGGCGTTGTGCGCCAGCAGCCGGGTGTTGCCGATGGTCTGCACCTGCTCCAGCAGGCTGGCCGACTGGGCGAGCATCGCGGCGCTCTTGAGCTCCGCGATCTGCTTCTCGGCGGCCTTCAGCTTCGCCACCGTGTCGTTCACGCGCTCGGAAACCTGGTTGGACGGCACGCGGAACAGGCCCGAGAGCTCGGAAACCAGCGCACGCTCGGCGGCCCCGTGGCGGAACGCCTCCATGCCCACCAGCGCTTCGACGCGGCGGTTGCCCGAACCCACCGAAGCCTCGGAGAGCAGGGTCAGCTGCCCGATGCGGGAGGTGGACGGCACGTGGGTGCCACCGCACAGCTCGCGCGACCAGGCCCCGTTCATCTCCACCACGCGCACGGCGTTGCCGTACTTTTCGCCGAAGAGGCTCATCGCGCCCAGCTTCTGCGCCTCGGCCATGGCCATCTCGCTGGTGATCACCTGGTGGTTCGAGGCGATCGCCAGGTTCACCACCTCTTCGACCTCGGTGCGGGCCTGTGCGGAAAGCGCCTCGGCCCAGGAGAAGTCAAAACGCAGGTATCCGGCCTTGTTGAAGGAACCGGCCTGGGTGGCGGTGTCCCCGAGCAGCTCGCGCAGGGCCGCGTGCACCAGGTGCGTGGCCGAGTGGGCCTGCTCCCCGGAGTGGCGGCGCGCCGCGTCAACCTGGGTGCGCACCAGCGCCTCGGCGGGAAGTTCGCCTTCGCGCACGATCACCTTGTGCACGTTCAGCCCCTTGATTGGGGCCTGCACGTCGGTGACCTCGAGCACGAAGCCGTCGCCGGTGATCAGGCCGATGTCGCCGGCCTGGCCGCCGGCCTCGGCGTAGAACGGGGTCTCGTCGAGCACCAGCTCGATTTCCTGGCCCTGTTCGGCGAAGTTCACCACCTGGCCGTCGGCGACGATGCCGCGGATCTTCGATTCGCCCACCAGCGTGTCGTAGCCGGTGAACTCCACCTTGCCCGCCTCGGCGAGCTTGGTGAACACCGACAGGTCCGCATGCCCGGCCTTCTTGGACTTCGCGTCCTTCTGCGCCCGGGTGCGCTGTTCGGTCATCAGTTCGCGGAAGCGCTTTTCGTCCACCGCCAGGCCCGCCTCGGCGGCGATCTCCAGGGTCAGGTCGATCGGGAAGCCGAAGGTGTCGTGCAGCGCGAAGGCGTCGTCGCCGGTCAGCTCGCGGCCCGCGGTTTTGGCCTGCTTCAGCGCGTCGTCCAGCCGGGTGGTGCCCGAGGCGATGGTGCGGCGGAAGGCGCGCTCCTCGGCGTAGGCGATGCGCCCGATGCGGGCGAAGTCCTCTTCGACGATCGGGTAGACGCCCTTCATCGCGTCACGCGAGACCGGCAGCAGCTCGGGGAGCACCTCGGAGTCCACGCCCATCAGGCGCATGGCGCGCACCGCGCGGCGGATCAGCCGGCGCAGCACGTAGCCGCGGCCCTCGTTGCCGGGGGTGACGCCATCGGAGATGAGCATCAGCGAGGAGCGGATGTGGTCCGCGATCATGCGCAGGCGCACGTCGTTGGCGTGGTTCGGATCTTCCGGGTCCTCGGTGGAGGTGTAAACGATGCCGGCAAGTTCGGCGGCCTTGTCGAGCACCGGACGCAGCTGGTCGGTCTCGTACATGTTCTCCACGCCCTGCAGGATCATCGCCAGGCGTTCGAGTCCCAGGCCGGTGTCGATATTGCGCTTGGGCAGTTCGCCGGCGACGTCGAAATCGGTTTTGGAACGCACCGCGGAGAGCCGGTACTGCATGAAGACCAGGTTCCAGATTTCGATGAAACGGGTTTCGTCGACCGCCGGCCCCCCGTCCAGGCCGTACTCCGCGCCACGGTCGTAGTAGATCTCCGAGCAGGGACCGCCGGGGCCGGGCTGGCCGGTGTTCCAGTAGTTGTCTTCCTTGCCGGTGCCCACCACGCGTTCGCGCGGGATGCCGATCTGCTCTTCCCAGATGCGCCGGGCTTCTTCGTCCTTCTCCGCGCCGTCTTCGTAGACGGTGACCCAGAGGCGTTCGGGATCCAGGCCGTAGCCGCCGTCCGCAAGCGAACCGGTCAGCAGCTCCCAAGCGAAGTGGATCGCTTCCTTCTTGAAGTAGTCGCCGAAGGAGAAGTTGCCGCACATCTGGAAGAAGGTGCCGTGGCGTACGGTCTTGCCGACCTCTTCGATGTCGCCGGTGCGGATGCACTTCTGCACCGAAGTGGCGCGCGCGTACGGCGCCTCCTCCTGGGCGGTCAGGTAAGGGATGAATGGGACCATGCCGGCCACCGTGAACAACAGCGACGGGTCAGATGAGACCAGCGAGGCGCTGGGTACCGCTGTGTGCCCCTTCGCGACGAAGAAGTCGACCCAGCGGCGTGCAATTTCCTGCGTTTTCATCGTGTTACGGATGATCCCTTCACTTAGCGGTGTCCACGCCCAAGGCGGAACGTAATTCTACTTCGCGGGAGTTCATTCCTTCGCGGAATGCCCCCACTACCTCCGAGATGCGGTCGGCGTACTTGCCGACCTGACGGTTCAGGGCCGCCCCGGAGGATACTTCGGTGTATTTCTTGGTGGCGAGGACTCCGACGCCCACGCCGATAACAACCCACAAAAGCTTTTTCATTCTAGTCTCCCCTAACGGCTGCG
Source organism: Arthrobacter sp. MYb224 (assembly GCF_002975455.1). Classification (NCBI taxonomy): domain Bacteria; kingdom Bacillati; phylum Actinomycetota; class Actinomycetes; order Micrococcales; family Micrococcaceae; genus Arthrobacter; species Arthrobacter sp. MYb224. The sequence goes on from NZ_PCPU01000001.1 coordinate 273,028, forward strand.
GCGGCCCTTGCCGCTGGTGTTCGCATTGATCGCTGCCTGCACACCCGAGGTGAATGCGGCGATCTTGATCAGTGGCTTGCCCACGGTGGCTGCCACCAAGGAGGACAGCGCGGAGACGTTGGCGCTCGCATCGGAGACGTTCGAGGTGATCGCGTCGACCTTCTTGAGCTGGTCATTGGTCGTGGCGACGGTATTGGCAACCTCGCCAATCAGCGGGGTCGTCCCGTCCGAGAGGTCCTTGATCGAGTTGCGAAGCTCATCAAACACCTTGCCCAACTTGATGATCGGCACCGCCAACAGTGCCACCAGGATGGCAAAGACGCCGGCTGCGATGAGCCCTGCAATATCCGAACCCGACATGTGCTTCCTCTTCTGCTTTGGGTGTTTGCTGCCAGTCCAGCTTAGCGAACCGCGAGCTGATATAGGTAGTTAAGCCAATGGCCCGCAACCGAGTCGGTTGCGGGCCATTGAACACGCGCTAGATTTAGCGTGCGTAGTACTCGACCACGAGGTTCTCTTCGCAGGTCACTGGGATCTCTGCACGCTCAGGAGCGCGCAGGTAGGTAGCCTGCAAGGCTTCCAGCTTCACGTCCAGGTAAGCAGGAGCTGCTGGCAGCACCTGTGAGTGCTCACCTGCTGCTGCCATCTGGAATGGAACCATCTTCTCGCTGCGTTCGTGCACGTGGATCAGCTGACCCGGCTGCACCTTGAACGATGGGCGGTCCACGCGCTGGCCGTTAACCAGGATGTGGCGGTGCACAACCAGCTGACGGGCCTGCTGGATGGTGCGGGCGAAGCCTGCACGCAGCACCAGGGCATCCAGGCGGGACTCGAGCAGTGCCAACAGGTTGTCACCGGTCTGGCCGCCGAGGCGCTTGGCTTCCTTGAATGCGTTCAGCATCTGAACTTCGCGGATGCCGTACTGGGCACGCAAACGCTGCTTTTCGCGCAGACGAACCGCGTAATCGCTGTCCTGCTTCTTGCGGGCACGGCCATGCTGGCCGGGACCGTAGGGACGACGCTCCATGTACTTTTCAGCTTTTGGAGTCAGGGCAAGGCCGAGTGCGCGCGAGAGGCGCACGGTACGGCGGGCACGGGCGTTAGCCATATGTGTGTCCTTTTCGATTTAGCGACGGGATCTACTGGCCTCCGGGACGGAGAGTGTTGGGGCGTCGCGGCCCTCGACCACTGCAACCTCGCCTCCCGAACGATGACTCGCACGGGCGGCATGGCTTGCCAGCCAAAGATCAAGTCTACACGATGCACCCCGGCCAGCAGGTGAGCTGTAACGAAGCTCGCTAACGTTTCTTCTTGTCCTTGCGCCGAATGATCTCGCGCAGCCGCGCCAGCCGATCGCTCAGCGAGCGTTCGGTCCCATTGGCGTTGGGGCGGTAGTAGTCGGTGCCGATCAGGTCATCGGGCAGGTACTGCTGGCTGGCGATCGAATGCGGGGCATCGTGGGAGTAGATGTAGCCCACCCCATGGCCCAGCGCCTTGGCCCCCGGGTAGTGCGCGTCGCGCAGATGGTCCGGGACCAGCGCGCCCTTGCCGGCGGCCACGTCGGCCAACGCCTCGTTGATCGCGTTATAGGCGGCGTTGGACTTCGGCGCCGTGGCCAGGTGCACGGTGGCGTGCCCGAGCATGATCCGCGCCTCCGGCATCCCGGTCAGCGCCACCGACTGCGCGGCGGCCACCGCCAGCGGCAGCGCGGTGGGATCGGCCATGCCGATATCCTCCGAGGCGCTGATCATCAGCCGGCGGGCGATGAACCGCGGGTCCTCCCCGGCCGAAAGCATGCGCGCCAGATAGTGCAGGGCCGCATCCACATCCGAGCCGCGGATCGACTTGATGAACGCGGAGATGATGTCGTAGTGCTGGTCCCCGTCCTTGTCGTAGCGCTGCACCGCCTGGTCCATGGCCAGCTGCACATGCTCGTCCGCAATTTGTATCGGCGGCTGCGCCGCGGTACCGGCGGCGTTCCAGGCCACCGCGCCGGCGGCCTCCAGCACGGTGAGCGAACGGCGGGCATCGCCCTGGGCCAGGCGCACGATCGCGTCGCGCTGCTCGGCCGGCAGGATCACCTGCGCATCGAAGCCGCGCTCATCGTCAACCGCCCGCTCCAGCAGCTCCGCCACATCCACGTCGGTCAGCGGGCGCAGGGTCAGCAGCAGCGAGCGCGAGAGCAGCGGCGAGATCACCGAGAAGGACGGGTTTTCGGTGGTGGCCGCGACGAGCACCACCACCCGGTTCTCCACCCCGGGCAGCAGCGCATCCTGCTGGGCCTTGTTGAAGCGGTGGATCTCGTCGAGGAACAGCACCGTGGTCATCCCGCGCAGGTCGCGGTCGTCCTTGGCCTGGTCGATCACCCGGCGCACATCCTTCACCCCGGCGGTGATCGCCGAGAGCTCGACGAACTTGCGGTCCGTGGCGCGGGCGATCACATGCGCGATGGTGGTCTTGCCGATGCCCGGCGGGCCGTAGAGAATCACGCTGGCCGGGCCGGCCAACCCGGTTTCCGGGTGCTCGGCGAGCTGCCGCAGCGGGGAACCGGGGCCCAGCAGGTGCTGCTGGCCGACCAGCTCATCGAGCGTCTTGGGGCGCATGCGCACCGCCAACGGCGGGCGCGGGCGCTTGATCGAACCGTCGTCCAGGGCATCCAGCAAATCGTTCACTCCCCCAGCCTACCGATACTCTGGTAGCTGCGAAGAAAGGATCACATGCGCGCAGTATTACAACGAGCCAGCCGGGCCAGCGTCGAAGTCGACGGTTCGATCGTCGGGCAGCTACCTGGCCCGGGACTCGTGGTGCTCTTGGGCATCACGCACGAGGATAACGAGGCTGCCGCCCGCAAGGTGGCGCAGAAGATCTACGGGCTGCGCATCTTGGAGGATGAAGCAAGCTGCGAATCGCTTGGCGCTCCATTGCTGGTGATCAGCCAGTTCACGCTCTACGCCTCGGTGCGCAAGGGACGGCGCCCCTCCTGGTCGGCGGCGGCGCCCGGCGCGCACAGCGAACCGCTCTACGAATACTTCGTGGACTATCTGCGTGAGCTCGGCGCCCGCGTGGAGACCGGGGTGTTCGGCGCGATGATGGAGGTCAACCTCACAAATTCCGGCCCGTTCACGGTGATCGTGGATTCGGCAGAGCTGGCCTAGCGGCCCGTGCCCCGGACCAAGTGCACGAGCCGGTCGAAGCTGGCGCGCTGTGCCTGCAGTTCGGAGCGGCCGGCGGCGGAGAGCTCGTAGACTTTTCGCCCCGGTCCGCCTTGGCCTTCCTGCCACCGTGTTCCGAGCAATCCGGAGGCTTCCAGCTTGGCCAGTGCGGGATAGAGCGTCGCGCCCTTGATCGGCCCGAATCCGCGTTCCTGCAAGGATTTGGACAGCGCATAGCCATGCGCTTGGCCGCCGGACAGCTCGGCAAGCAATAGCATCGGCAGCATCGCGCGCTGCCAGGAGCCGGGAAATTCGCTACTCATCGCGGCCTTCCTGCAGCGCCTGGGCATGCGCCCGGCGTTCGGCAAGCTTGGCTTGCACGTAGTCCGCCCGATCGGCGCGGCGCAGCTGGTAGAGCGAGATGCCGATGAACACCATGAATGCTATCGCGATGAAAATATTCCAACCGCTGATCCCTGCTTCCAGCAGCTCCGGAATGAGACTGATGCCATAGACGAATGCGACGGCCAGCGGCAGCAGGCGACGGAGCAGCCAGCGCCGCTTGAGCGCACTTTCGGTGTTCACCGCTAGCCCGATGGCAAAGGTGCTGGGTGACCCGAATTCTTCGAGCATGTCCACGCTGTTGCCTGCCGCACCGAGATCGGAACTATGCTGGCGTGCCGCGGCCAGTGCCTCCCGGGCTTCCTTCGCGTTCATTCCGTAGCGGCCACGCAGCAATCGCGCTACCTCGTCGAACCAGAGGCTCGGATCAAGGGCTTCCGCCGTGCCGGTCGAGGGTTTTTCCTCATCCCTGGTGAAGGGCAGGAACCAGGAGCCGAGCGCTGCCGCCGCCCCAAGGAGCGGCGCCAGCCAATTTGGCACCGGCAGGTGGCCTTCGCCGCCAAGGACGGCGATCCCGATAGCCGCGGCGATGCTTGCCAGGCACCCGGAAATACCGATCAGCCAGGAAGCTTCGAAACGCCCCTTCAAGCGGTAGAACCACCAAAGGTGGGCCGAAGCGGCAATGCCAACCCCTCCGGCCAGGGCCGCCAGCTGCCAGTAGTGCCATGAATAATTCGCCCATCCGTCGCGGAAGCCAATCCATAGGCCGAAGCCCACGCAGATCAGCCCGGCCAGCATGCCAACGACGGTCAGTAGCGCGGTGCCGGTCTGCACCGTGAGCTCTGCGTTGGCCCGCTGCTGGGGCGTAAGCATTGCTTGGGCACGTTGCACGCCGTATTTCCACGGATCGCCAAACAGTTCGTCGGCACCGGTACCGCTATCGTGCACGGCAGCAAGCTGATTGCGCAGCTCGTTGCGGCATTGCTCGTTGGAGAGGTCGTTCCAAGCGATGGAAACCAGGAAAGTTTGGACCCATGAGCGGTCTGCTTCTGGGTACTCTTCGATGACTCCGCTGGGAGATTCCGGGGGCATTGGCTGCTCCGAACTGCCTTCAGATAACTAGGTCAAAATTCAACCTAGTTCAAAAATTATCCCGTGTCCAATGACGTTGCGGCTGTTCGAAAACAAGAAAGGAGCAGGATGAAACGAATAAACGTTTCATCCTGCTCCTTGCGGTTAGCGGCCGCGAACTTGAGCTATGAACCTATTTAGCGGCTTCGGCCACCGGGGCCTCGGCCTTCTTCTTCTCCGGCTTGAAGTCGATGCCGGCTTCCTTGCGCTGCGCCGGGGTGATCGGCGCAGGAGCGGCAGTCAGCGGATCGAAACCGCCACCGGTCTTCGGGAAGGCGATGACGTCGCGGATCGACTCGGAACCGGTGAGCAGCTGCAGCACGCGGTCCCAGCCCAGGGCGATGCCGCCATGCGGTGGGGCGCCGAACTTGAAGCCCTCCAGCAGGAAGCCGAACTGGGTCTGCGCCTGCTCGTCGGACACGCCCATCAGCTTGAAGACACGTTCCTGCACGTCGCGCTGGTGGATACGGATCGAACCGCCGCCGATTTCGTTGCCGTTGCAGACGATGTCGTAGGCGTAGGACAAGGCCGAGCCCGGATCCGTATCGAAGGTGTCCATGAACTCTGGCTTCGGGCTGGTGAAGGCGTGGTGCACTGCGGTCCAGGCGCCGGCGCCCACCGCCACGTCGCCGGAAGCGACGGCCGCGGAGGCTGGCTCGAACATCGGCGCATCAACGATCCACACAAACGCCCAGTCGCCGTCCTTGATCAACCCGGTGCGGTGCCCGATCTCCACGCGCACCGCACCGAGCAGCGCCCGGGACTCGGCCTTGTCGCCGGCGGAGAAGAAGATGCAGTCACCGGGCTTCGCGCCGGTGGCCTCGGCCAGTCCGGCCTTCTCCTCATCGGAGAGGTTCTTCGCCACCGGGCCGGCCAGCTCGCCGTCTTCCTTCAGCAGCACGTAGGCAAGTCCCTTCGCGCCGCGCTGCTTGGCGAATTCCTGCCAGGCATCCAGGGTGCGGCGCGGCTGCGCGGCGCCACCTGGCATGACCACGGAGCCGACGTAGGCGGACTGGAACACCTTGAAGGAAGTGTTCGCGAAGTACTCGGTCATCTCGGTCAGTTCCAGGCCGAAGCGCAGATCCGGCTTGTCCGAACCGTAGTTGGACATCGCGTCGGCGTAGGTCATGCGGCGGATCGGGGTCGGGATCTCAACGTCGATCAACGACCAGATTTCCTTGACCAGCTTCTCGCCGAGCTCGATGATGTCATCTTCCTCGACGAAGGAAGCCTCGATATCCAGCTGGGTGAATTCCGGCTGGCGGTCCGCACGGAAGTCCTCATCGCGGTAGCAGCGCGCGATCTGGTAGTACTTCTCGAAGCCGCCGACCTGCAAGAGCTGCTTGAACAGCTGCGGGGACTGCGGCAGCGCGTACCAGGCGCCCGGGCTCAGGCGGGCGGGCACGACGAAGTCGCGGGCGCCTTCCGGAGTGGAGCGGGTCAGCGTCGGGGTTTCGATCTCGACGAAGCCCTCGTCGTGCAGCAGGTTGCGCGCGGCACGGTTGACCTCGGAGCGCAGACGTAGGTTGCGCGACGGGGTCGGACGGCGCAAATCCAGGTAGCGGTGGCGCAGCCGCGCCTCCTCGCCGACCTCGACGTGCTCATCGATCTGGAAAGGCAGCGCCGCGGCGGTGTTCAGCACGATGACCTCATCGGCAATCACCTCGATCTCACCGCTTGGCAGGTTCGGGTTCTCGTTGCCTTCCGGGCGACGCTCAACCTTGCCCTTGACCTGCAGCACGAATTCATTGCGCAGCGGGTGGAAGTCCTCTTCGTCGCGCACCACGATCTGGGCGAAGCCGGAGGCGTCGCGCAAATCGAGGAACGCCACACCACCGTGGTCGCGTCGACGCGCGACCCAACCGGTGAGGGTGACCTGCTGTCCAATGTGCTCGGCGCGGAGTTCGCCCAGCTGATGAGTGCGTAGCACTACGATCCTTTCGGTCGGTTGAGACGTGAAATCTCTTCAGTTCTTCTCGATGACGAGTTTAGTGCACCGTTGCTAGTTGACGGTGTTGTGCAGATCCTCGGCCGGCGGCGTCCAGCTGGCGGCATCCGCGCTGAGCTGCTCGCCGGAGCGGATGTCCTTCACCTCGTGGGTGCCGTCCTCCTGGGTGAACCAGACGAACGGAATCCCGCGGCGGTCAGCGTACTTGATCTGCTTGCCGAACTTCTCGGCGCTGGAGGCGACCTCGCAGGCAATGCCGCGGGCACGCAGCGCGGAGGCGACGTCTTGGGCCTGGTGCCAGGAATCGGCGTTGGCCAAGGTGACATATACCACCGAGGGCACGGCGCGCGCGGCGCTCGCCAGCTCCTCGGCGAGGATGCGCGAGATCAGCCGGGTGACGCCGATGGACAGGCCCACCCCCGGGTAGTTCTTCTTGCCCTTCGAGGCCAGCGACTCGTAGCGTCCGCCGGAGCAGATCGAACCGAGGGACTCGTGCCCGACGAGCACCGTCTCATAGACGGTGCCGGTGTAGTAGTCCAGCCCGCGGGCGATGGACAGATCCGCCATCACCTTGCCCGGGGCACGCTTCGAGGCGGCGTCGATGACCTGGGCGAGCTCATCGAGCCCGGTGTCCAGCAATTCGTGCTCCACGCCCAGCGCGCGCACCTGGGCGACGAAGCCGGTGTCCAGGGTGCGGATCGCCGCCAGCGCCAGCGCGGCACGGGCCTGCTCTTCGCTGGCCCCGACCTCGGTGACCAGGATCTTCGCGACGCCGTCTTCGCCGATCTTCTCCAGCTTGTCGATGGCGCGCAGCACCGCGTCCGGGTCTGCCAGGCCCAGCCCGCGGTAGAAGCCCTCGGCCAGCTTCCGGTTGTTCACGCGCAGCCGGAAGTCGCCGATGGGCAAGGCGGAGAGCGCGTCCGCAATGGTCAGCGCGAGCTCCACATCGTAGCTGAAGGGCAAGCTGCCCTCGCCGACGACGTCGATATCCGCCTGGGTGAATTCGCGGAAGCGCCCATCCTGCGGGCGCTCGCCGCGCCAGACCTTCTGCATCTGGTAGCGGCGGAACGGGAAGGCCAGGTGCCCGGCGTTTTCCACCACGTAGCGGGCGAAGGGCACGGTCAGATCGAAGTGCAGCGCCAGCGCGTTGGGGTCGTTCTTGTCCTCGGCTTCGGCGGCCAGCCGGGAAAGCCCGTAGACTTCCTTGTCGATTTCGCCCTTGCGCAGCAGCTGCCCGCGGGTTTCCACCGCGCGCGTTTCGATATTGGCGAAGCCATGGAGTTCGAAGGTGCGACGCAAGGTGTCCAGCACATGCTGTTCGACGGCCCGCTCGGCCGGAAGCCATTCGGGGAAACCTGATAATGAGGCCTTGCGTGCCATGAAACTCCTTAGTACAAAATGGTTGCCCATCTATCCTACGACGCAACACATTGGAATACTGTGCACGTCGGCTTACTAAGAAACGGAGGTCACAGGTAGAGTTACCTCTAGCAAGCGAACAGTAAAGCGAAAGAGTTTCAGCGGTGACCACCAGTCAGAAATCCGACGACAGCCCGAACATCCCCTTGCCACAGGCCCATAAGCCAGTGGCAAAGCCGGTAGTGGCTCAGCCCGTCGACCACAGCACTCCCCTCGAAGAAGCGGCCAAATTTGCCCGTGTGACCGACGATGGCCACGTGTTTGTCATCATCGACGGCACCGAGCACCCGGTCGGGCAGTACCCGGACGCCAGCGAAGAAGAGGCCTTGGCCTACTTCGTGCGCAAGTACGATGACGTCGTCTCGCAGCTGATGCTGCTCGAACAGCGCGTCGCGGCCAAGGCGCCCAGCGGCGACATGCCCAAAACCCTCGACACCCTCGCAGCGACCGTGGCCGAACGCCACCTGGTCGGCGACATCCGCGCCATCGAGGCCCGCATCGAGTCTTTGCGCGGTGCGGTGAGCACCCTGGCCGCCGCGCAGCGCCAGGCAAATGAGGCCGCTCGCGCCGAGCAGCTCAAGGTCCGCGAAGGACTCGTCGAGCAGGCCGAGGCACTGGCCGGGAAGCGTCCCGAGCAGATCCAGTGGAAGACCGCGTCCTCCGAGATGAACGAGCTGTTCGACACGTGGAAGGAAACCCAGCGTTCCTCCGTGCGGTTGCCGCGCGCCACCGAAGATGCCCTGTGGAAGCGTTTCCGCGCCGCCCGCACCACCTTCGACCGGCACCGCCGCGCCTACTTCTCCCAGCTGGACGCGACCAACGCGCAGGCCAAAACCGTTAAGGAAGAGCTGATCGCGCGCGCCGAGGCGCTCGCGAGCTCCACCGACTGGGCGGGAACCGCCGCCGAGTACCGCAAGCTGATGGACGAGTGGAAGAAGTCCCGCCGCGCCTCGCGCAAGGACGACGACGCGCTCTGGAGCCGCTTCCGAGCCGCACAGGATGTGTTCTTCCAGGCCCGCGCCGCCGAAAACGCGAAGGTCGACGCCGAATACGCGCAGAACCTCGTGGTGAAGGAGGCCCTGCTCGAAGAGGCCCGCGCGCTGCTGCCGGTGAAGGATCTGGCCATCACCAAGCAGAAGCTCGACGTCATCCGCGGCCGCTGGGAAGAGGCAGGCAAGGTTCCGCGCGCGGATCTGCAGCGTGTCGAATCGGCGCTGCGCCAGGTCGAAGAGGGCGTCAAGGGCGCCGAAGACGAGCAGTGGCGCCGTTCCAACCCGGAGACCAAGGCCCGCTCGAATTCGATGCTCACCCAGCTGCAGGAGACCATCGCGGCTCTCGAAGCGGATCTTGAAGCGGCGAAGAAGCAGGGCAATGCCAAGCGCATTGCCAAGGCCCAGGAGGCCTTGGACGCCCGCCAGATGTGGTTGAACACCCTGGAGAAGTCGGCAGCCGACCTGGACTAGAATCCACAGTTCGGCAGAACACCCCCTACGCGGCGGCGCTTGCTGGTTCAGTAGCTTCATGGAGAAAGCTACGAGACAGCGCGTCGCCGCGTTGCGTATCCCCGAAGACCTGTTCATCGTCGGCGAACCCTTCACCCGCAATGAGCTCGGCGCCATGGAAACCCATGGGCTGCTGCGCGAATCCATTGGCGGGTGCTTTGTGGAGACCAGGTTCCGTTATGATTCGAGCGCGCGCGCCGCTATCGCCGCGTTCCTCGCCGGCCGCCAACTGGGCAGGACCGACGTGTTCTGCCAGCAGACAGCGGCCTGGATCCATGGGCTGCTGCCCCATGTGAATACGATCTGCATCTCTTCGAATGCCTACCATCGGCCCTACCGCCCCGGAAATTCGCTGAGCTTCGAATTTGTGCAGTTGCCGATCGAGGAGGCTGATCTGGTGAACCGCAAGCGGGTGAAGCTCACCGGATTGCTGCGCACCGTGTGCGATGTGGCCTGCTTCGACCCGTTGCCGATCGCGACGAGCGTGTTCAACCAGATTCAGCGGCTCGAGGATCCGTTCTTGAACCTGGCCGCCGTGGGCGAACGGCTCTCGCGGCTCGATTCCGCCCCTGCGGTGGAACGCGCGTTGCGGCTGGTGCAGTCCTACCAGGCGCGCGCGGCATAAAGCGAACCCCGGCACCGCTGACGTCGCGTCGCGGTGGCGGGGTTCGCTTTATGCTGCTTACCGGCGGCTGCCGGCGGTGGTGCGGTAGACGTCGTACACGCCATCGATGCGGCGGACCTGGTTGAGCACGTGGCTCAGGAACTTCGGATCGCCCATCTCGAAGGAGAAGCGCGAGATCGCCACGCGTTCGCGGCTGGTCTGCACGCTGGCCGAGAGGATATTCAGGTGGCTTTCGGACAGGATCCGGGTGACATCCGAAAGCAGCTGCTTGCGGTCCAGCGCCTCCACCTGGATTTCGACAACGAACACCCCATGGTGCTTCTCCGCCCAGGCGACCGAAACCAGCCGGTCCGGTTGCTGGGCCAGCTGAGCCAGGTTCAGGCAGTCGGTGCGGTGCACCGAGACGCCGGCACCTCGGGTGACGAAGCCTTCGATGTCATCCGGAGGCACCGGGGTGCAGCAACGGGCCAGCTTAACCAGCACGTCGCCCACGCCCTGGACGATGACGCCCGCGTCGTTGCCCGTGGTGGGCTTGGCGAGGCTCGGAGTGACCGTGGCTTCCTCGTCGACCTGTTCGCCCGCTGGCGGGCCGGTGAGCGCCACCAGATGCTCGATGACGTTCTGCGCACTGGTATGCCCGTCGCCCACTGACTGGTAGAGCGCCGAGATGTCCACGTGGTGCAGGTTCGTGGCCACCGTGGTCAGCAGCTCGTGGGTCATCAGCCGCTGCAGCGGCAGCTGATTGCGGCGCAGCTCCTTGGTGAGCAGCTCCTTGCCCTTTTCGATCGCCTCTTCGCGGCGCTCCTTGCTGAAGTAGGCGCGGATCTTCGCCTTGGCGCGCGGGGACTTCACGAAGTGCTGCCAGTCCTGCGAAGGACCGGCATCCTCGGCCTTGGAGGTGAAGACCTCCACCACGTCGCCCTGCTTCAATTCGGTATGCAGCGGAACGAGCTTGCCATTGACCCGCGAGCCGATGGTGCGGTGGCCGACATCGGTGTGGATGGAGTAGGCGAAGTCGATCGGCGTGGCCCCGACCGGCAGCGACATGATGTCGCCCTTCGGGGTGAACACGTACACCTCGGCGGAGTTGATGGTGTAGCGCAACCCGTCGAGGAATTCCTCGGAGTCGGTGGTGTCTTCCTGCCACTCCATCAACGAGCGCAGCCATTCCATGTTCTTCTCCGCGGAGAGCATCGAATCGCCGCGTTCGCCGTGCTTGTACTGGAAGTGCGCGGCCACTCCGTTTTCGGCGTGCAGATGCATCTCGTGGGTGCGGATCTGGATCTCTACCGGCTTGCCCTCGGGACCCATCACCGTGGTGTGCAGCGACTGGTAGAGGTTCAGCTTCGGCAGCGCGATGTAGTCCTTGAACCGTCCGGGCAGCGGATTCCATTCGGCGTGCACCACGCCCAGCGCCCCGTAGCAGTCCTTCACCGAGTCGACGGTGATGCGCACGCCCATCAGGTCATGGATGTCGTCGAAATCCTTGCCGCGCACGATCATCTTCTGGTAGATCGAGTAGTAGTGCTTCGGGCGCCCGCTCACCGCGGCGTGCACGTTCAGCTCGCCGAGTTTGCTGTTCAGCCGTTCGCGGAGGCTGGCCAGGTACTTTTCGCGCTCCGGGGTGCGGTCCCCCACCATGCGCACGATCTCCTGGTAGACCTTGGGATGCAAGGCGGCGAAGGAGAGGTCTTCCAGCTCCCATTTCACCGCGTTCATGCCCAGGCGATGCGCCAGCGGCGCGAAGATCTCCAGGGTTTCCTTCGCCTTGCGGGAGCTGGACTCCGGGGACACGTAGCGCCAGGTGCGCGCGTTGTGCAGCCGGTCGGCGAGTTTGATCAGCAGCACGCGGATGTCGCGGGACATCGCGACCACCATTTTGCGGACGGTTTCGGCCGGGGCCGCGTCCCCGTAGGTCACCTTGTCGAGCTTGGTGACGCCGTCCACGAGCATCGCGATCTCTTCGGAGAATTCCTTGGTGACCGATTCCAGCGAATAGTCGGTGTCTTCCACGGTGTCGTGCAGCAGCGCCGCGGCGAGGATCGAACCGGTCATCCCCATTTCGGCGAGGATCGTCGCTACGGCCACCGGGTGGGTGATGTAGGGGTCTCCGCTCTTGCGCTTCTGCCCCTCGTGATGCTTCTCGGCCACCTCGTAGGCGTGGATCAGCAGGTCCAGATCCGCCTTGGGATGCTTGGACTTCACCGTGCGCAGCAGCGGCTCCAATGTCGGCGAGGTGCTCGGTGTGCTTCCTCGGCCCGCAAAACGTACTAGGCGTGAGATCGAGCGCCGCTTCGAATTGTTCAGGTTCGGCGTGTTTGCCATGCCTCGCTCCTTCCCACCGTCGCCGGTCATAACGGTGCTAGGTGCCAAGCTCGTGATGCCGGCTCCATGCATTGTTTTAGTTCATTCGTTATAGCACGTTCGCGCGGTGACAACTAATTACGCGAACTTTTCGGCGACGAAAAAGTGCCTCGGATCGGTGGATCCGAGGCACTAGTCGTTCAGCCGATCCGCAGGGAATCTGCGGTGGAAGCGACCGGACGATTAAGCGTCGAGCGCTTCCAGCTTCTGGGTGTGCTTGCGCACGTCCTCGTCGCGGTGGCGCAGCCAGTTGTACAGCGGCGCCTGGACGAACAACGTGGACAAGTTGGAGATGATGATGCCGATGAACAGCGCCAAGGACAGGTCCTTGAGCGTACCGGCACCCAACAGGTAGGAGCCGATGAACAGAATCGACGCCACCGGAAGCACCGCCACCACCGAGGTGTTGATCGAACGCACCAGCGTCTGGTTCACCGCGAGGTTCACCAGCTGCTGGTAGGTGCGCTTCTGCTGCTGGTCATAGTCCTTGGTGTTCTCGCGGACCTTGTCGAAGACCACCACGGTGTCGTAGAGCGAGTAGCTCAGAATCGTCAAGAAGCCGATGATCGCGCTGGGCGTGATCTCAAAACCGGAGAGCGAATAGATGCCCGCGGTGATGATGATGACCACGAACAGGCCCCCGATGGCGGCGACCGACATCTTCCAGGTGCGGAAGTACGCGGCCATCAGCAACCCGACGAGCACCACGAAGGCCAGCAGGCCCAGCATCGCCTGGCGTGAGACGTCCTGTCCCCAGGTCGGGCCGATGAAGTTGCTGGTCACCTCGCTGGCATCCACACCATAGGTTTCGGCCAGCTCGCCGGCCACCGTGATGGTCTGGTCGTCGCTGAGCCGTTCGGTCTGCACGCGCATGGTGCCCGGAGCGATATTGGTGACGGTGGCTTCGGCACCGGAGGCGGCGGATTTCACCACCTCCTCACCGAGGCTGATGTCGGTATTCTGCACTCCGGAAACCATGAATTCCGAGCCGCCGCGGAAATCGATGCCCAGGTTGAAGCCACCCTTGGCCACCGGGACCAGGATCGAGGCGATCACCAGGATCGCGGCGATCAGGAACCACAGGCGGTGCTTCTGGGTGAACGGGTAGGACGTTTTCCCGGTGTAGAGCTGGTTGCCCCACTCTGCGAGCTTATTCATTGTTCTCCTCCCGGTTTGCTTCGGCGCGGCGGCGTTCGGCGATGGTCATGCGCTTGGCCGCCTCGCCGCTCGCCTTGGAGTTCTTCTTGCCCCGGTTCGCATCAACGTTCTCGTTGAAGCGGCGGACCTTTCCGGCGCCGCGGTACAGCGGCACCACGCCGAGCAAGGATGGGTCCAGCCCGGAGAGGCGGTGCCCATCGGCGAAGAACTTCGTGCGCGCCAGCAGCATCAGCGTCGGGTGGGTCAAACCGTAGACGACGACGAGGTCGATGATTGCGGTCAGGCCCAGCGTGAAGGCGAAGCCTCGCACGTTGCCCACCGCCACCACGTAGAGCACGACGGCGGCCAGCACGTTGACCGCCTTGGAGGCCAGGATGGTCTGCTTGGCGCGGGACCAGCCCACGTCCACGGCGCTGGCCAGCGAACGGCCATCGCGCAACTCATCGCGCACACGTTCGAAGTACACGATGAAGGAGTCCGCGATCAAACCGATCGCGACGATCAGACCCGCCACACCGGCCAGCGACAGGCGATAATTCATCGCCCAGCCAAGCAGCACGATCGCCAGATAGGTGAGCACGCCGGAAACCAGCAGCGACAAGATCGTCACCAGGCCCAGTGCGCGGTATTGGAAGAGCGAGTAGATGAACACCAGGACCAGGCCGATGACGCCGGCGATGAGGCCGGCCTTGAGCTGGTCGCTACCGAGGGTGGCGGAAACCTGCTGCTCGGACTGGATCTCGAAGCTGATCGGCAGTGCGCCGTACTTCAGCTGCTGAGCCAGCGCCTGGGAGGATTCTTCGGTGAAGCCGCCGGAAATCTGCGGGCGGCCATCGGAGATCACCGCGTTGGTGGTCGGAGCGGAGATCACCGTTCCATCGAGCACGATCGCGAACTGGTTCTGCGAACCCTGCAATGCAATCAGGCGCTGGGTGGTTTCCGCGAAGGTTTCGGCACCCTGCTTGTTGAACTCGATGACCACGACCCATTCGCCGGTGACCGCACCCTGCACGCCGCGCGCCAGATTGGCGTAGGCATCGGAAATCTGGTCACCCGGAATTTCCTGCGGGCCGAGGATGTACTTCACACCCTGGCGCGGGTCGCAGGAGATCGTGGGCTTAGTAGGATCCTGCTCGGTGGTTTCACGCTCCGCGAGCACCGTGGGGCAGTCATAGGCTTCGAACTCTTTGTAGATCTCTTTGCTGATCCAGTTGGTGTCCGAAGGGTTCTCCGGCTCGCCATTGGGTTCTGGCACGTCCGCCTCGGCGGTGCGCTGCTCCTCGGGCGTAGCCTCGAAGGAACCGGTGATCAACACCGGGCGGAATTCCATATTGGCCGAAGCCTGGATCAGCTCGCGGGTTTCGGCGTCCGGGGTACCGGGCATCGAAACGACGACGTTGCGCCCGGACTGGGTGGTGATTTCCGTTTCGGAGACACCCGAGCCGGCTACACGCTGGCGGATGATCTCCACCGCCTGGTCCAGCTGCTCCTGGCTGATGCTTTCATCCCCCTTGACCTGCGGGGCCAGGATCATCTGGGTGCCGCCTTCAAGGTCTAGCGCAAGCTTCGGGGCGGCACTGGTCTGGCCCGTCGATACACCAGCAACTAGGACTCCGGTTGCGATGATGAAGACGACCAGTAACCACAGCAACGCCTTGCGTGCCTGTTTTACAGGTCCAATTGATGACATCTATTGTGCTTTCTTGAACTGGTGGCGTGATGGTTTACCACCGCGATGGTGCCTGCCTTAGGCGTTGCGGTCGTCCTTGCCTTCGCCGTTCAAACGACGCAGGCTTTCCTCTGGGGATTCGGCGACGGCAGGAGCCTGCTCGGCGTCTTCGGCCGGGGCGGCCGGGGCATCGGCGTCCAGGAAGGTGGAGATGGCCTGGCGGTGCAAGGTGAGCACGACGCCGTTGGCGACCTCGACGAGCACGCGATCCTGCTCATCGATGCTGATGATGGTGCCGAAGATCCCCGAGTTGGTCATCACCTTGGCGCCCGGAACCGACTTGGTCTTCAGGGCTTCCTGCTGCTTGGAGACCTTCTTGCGGCCGCGGATCATCATGATGATCAGCACTGCGAACAGCGCCACCATCAGGATTATGGATGGGTTGAAGCCGCCACCGGCTGCCTGGGCAAGGACGAGGGAATTCACGTGTAATACCTGCTAACGATTCGTTAAAAGAATTAAGACGCCCGGGCATGCCAAAATCGGGGCATGTGTCGGGCGTCTCCAGTCTAATGGCTGAAAGCAAATCGCCTAGCCATTTACGCGGGCAGAGTAGAGTTATTCACCTAATCCACATCGGTTTCATAGTTTTGGGCTCCGGCAAAAATCGCGTCCTTGGGCATCACTAGGCCCAGGTGCTCCCACGCCGCGGGCATCGCGATACGGCCACGCGGGGTGCGCCCCATCAAGCCTTCGCGGACCAGAAAGGGCTCGGCGACGGTTTCCACCGTCTCGCTTTCCTCTCCGACGGCGATCGCCAAGGTGGATAGCCCCACCGGGCCGCCGCCGAACTTCTTGCACAGCGCTTCAAGCACCGAACGGTCCAGCCGGTCCAGCCCCATCGGGTCAACCTCATACATTTCCAGAGCCGCGGCGGCGGCGCTGGCATCGATCTGCTCGAGCTTGTTGACCAGCGCCCAGTCGCGCACGCGGCGCAGCAGGCGGTTGGCAATACGCGGGGTACCGCGCGAACGGCTAGCGATCTCGCTGAATGCGGAGGAGGTCACGCGCAGGTCAAGCATCATCGCCGAGCGGCGCAGCACCAGCTCCAATTCTTCGACCGCATAAAATTCCAGATGCCCGGTGAAGCCGAAGCGGTCACGCAACGGCCCGGGCAGCAGCCCGGCGCGCGTGGTCGCACCCACGAGGGTGAACGGTGGAATTTCCAGCGGGATCGCGGTGGCTCCGGCCCCCTTGCCGACGATGATGTCCACACGGAAATCTTCCATCGCCATGTAGAGCATCTCTTCGGCCGGACGGGACATGCGGTGGATTTCATCCAGGAAGAGCACCTCCCCCTCGGTGAGCGAGGAGAGGATCGCGGCGAGGTCGCCGGCGTGCTGGATGGCAGGGCCGGAGGAAATGCGCAGCGGGGCGTTCATTTCGGCGGCGATGATCATCGACAGCGTGGTCTTGCCCAGCCCCGGAGGTCCGGAGAGCAGCACGTGGTCGGCGGTTCGCTCGCGGATTTTTGCCGCTTCCAACACCAGCGACAGCTGCTGGCGCACCCGCCCCTGGCCGACGAAGTCATCCAGGTTCCGCGGGCGCAGGGCGGCCTCGATCACCCGTTCTTCCGGTTCGCTTCCGGCGTTTGTCAGCTGCGTGGACTCATTCACGGGGCCATCCTATCGGGCGCGGGCGCGGGTGGACATGCTGCGCAGGGCCGCACGCAGAATTTCGGAGACGTTGCCGGTTTCGACAACCTCTGGGTTCGCCTTGCCCAGTGCCGTGAGCGTGGACTGGGCATCCTTTTCGGTCCAGCCCAAGCCGGTGAGTGCCTCGATAACCTGCGGCTCCCACACCGAGGCGGTGCCCGGGCGGCCTGTTGCGGCATCCACTCCGGTGGGTACGAGTTTTCCGTTCAGCTCCAGCACGATGCGGCTGGCGCCCTTCGGTCCGATGCCGGAGACCTTGGTGAAGGCGGCGGTGTCCTTGGTGTTCGCCGCGATGCGGACCTCTTCGGGGGTGTGCACCGCCAAGATCGCCAATCCGGTGCGCGGGCCGATGCCCGAGATGCCGATGAGCACCTCGAAAACCTCGCGTTCATCGGGCGTGGCAAAACCGAAAAGGGTCATCGAGTCCTCGCGCACCACCATCGAGGTGTGCACGGTGGCCTCGCGGCCCAGGTGCAGGGTGGACAGCGTGGCGGGGGTGGCGTGCACGAGCATGCCGAAGCCGTTGACGTTGATAACCGCGGAATTCAGGGTTGCCGCCTGGACCGTGCCGGTCAGTGAGCTGATCATGCCACTCCTCAAAAATATGTTCGAACGATCCCAGCTTATCGAAGATACCTACGAATGGCGATTAGCGGCGGGTTGCCCGGCGCTTCGAAGAGGCTTCGGCGGCGATCCACGCCTGCTGGGCGGCGGTGAGCTGGTTCGAACCGACCCGCCCGGCGGTGGCCGAGGCCGAGGCCGAGGCGTTGGACCCGACCGCCGCACCGCGCCACCCGTGGGCGATGGCCAGGGCCACCGCATCGGCGGCATCGGCGGGCTTGGGCGGCTCGTCGAGCCGGCAGATCTTTGCGACCATCTTGCCGATGGCAACCTTGGTGGCCTGGCCGCTGCCGGTGACCGCGGCCTTCACCTCGGTCGGAGTGTGCAGAGCCACGGGAATGCCGCGGCGAGCCGCGGCGAGAATCACGATGCCGGTCACCTGGGCGGTGCCTATCACCGTGGACACGTTCGCCGAAGCGAAGACGCGTTCCAAGGCGAGCACGTCGGGCTGGTGCAGTTCGAGCCAGGCGTCGATCGCCTCGGCGATGGCCAGCAGGCGCGCGTCCAGCGGAGTGCCCGTCGGGGTGCCGGCCACGGTGAAGCCAACCAGTTCAACCTGCCGATTGGCGGCGACGTCGACCGCGGCCAGCCCGCAACGGGTCAGGCCGGGGTCGACGCCTACGATGCGCAGGGCCAAGCCGGTGCTTAGTTCTCTTCGTCGAGGGCCGCGCGGACCTCGTCGGAGAGGTCGGCGTTGGTGTAGACGCTCTGCACGTCATCGAGCTCTTCCAGCGCGTCGTACAGGTGCAGGAACTTGCGCGCCCCTTCGACGTCCAGGTCCACCTTCATCGACGGGATGAATTCCATCTCGTCGGTTTCGTAGGCGATCTCGGCTTCGTCCAAAGCCGCGGCCACGGCACGCAGATCCGAGGGATCGCAGACGATGGCGAAGTTCTCCTCTTCGTCCAGGATCTCGTCGGCGCCGGCATCGAGCACCACCATCAGCAGGTCATCCTCGGTCAGCTCGCCCTTGGGCAGGCGGACGACGCCCTTGCGGGCGAACAGGTAGGAAACCGAGCCGGGGTCGGCCACGGAGCCGCCGTTGCGGTTGATGCCCACGCGGACCTCGGAGGCCGCACGGTTCTTGTTGTCGGTCAGGCACTCGATCAGCAGCGCCGAGCCCTGCGGGCCGCGTGCCTCATAGATGATCTCGGTGTAGTCGACGACCTCGCCGGTCAGCCCGGCGCCGCGCTTGACGGCACGGTCGATGTTGTTGATCGGGACCGAATTCTTCTTCGCCTTGCTGACCGCAAGTTCCAGGGCCGGGTTGCCGGCCATATCGGCGCCGCCGACACGAGCGGCGACTTCGATGCCCTTGATGTACTTAGCGAAGGCCTTGGCGCGCTTGGCGTCGATCGCGGCCTTCTTGTGCTTAGTGGTTGCCCATTTGGAGTGGCCTGACATGCTTTAAGCGTCTCCTCGCGTGATATTAATGAAAAATTCGTGGATAGCGCGGCTACCGGTAACTTCCGGATGGAAGCTGGTGGCCAACAAATTCCCCTGGCGTACTGCAACGATTCTACCTTGTGCGCGGCTTTCGGGGGTCGGAACCGTGCTGAGCACCTGCACGTCGGGCCCGACTTCGAGGGCTTCGGGTGCGCGGATGAACACCGCGTCGAGGCTGTGCCCGGCGAATTCCAGCGGGTATTCGAAGGAGTCGACCTGTCGTCCGAAGGCGTTGCGGCGCACTAGCATGTCGATCCCGCCCAGGGTCTGCTGCTGCAACCCGATACTTGAAACCGCCGGGTTGTCCAGCCGGTCCGCAAGCATGATCATGCCCGCGCAAGAGCCATAGGCGGGCATTCCTGCGGCCAGGCGCGCCTTGATCGGTTCGGCCAGCCCGTAGCTGCGCGTCAGCCGGTCGATCACCGAGGATTCACCGCCCGGGATGATCAGCGCATCGACCGCCGCCAGCTCCTGGACGGTACGCACCGCGCTGGCCTTGACCCCGAGCCCGGACAGGGCGTTGAGATGTTCGCGGAAGTCGCCTTGGAGCGCGAGCACGCCGATAACCGTCATGAATCTACCTTCGAATATTGCTTGGCTGAAGTGGCGCCGGAAAATTAGCGACGGATCAACGGTAGTGCCTGGTGGCACGTGACGCGGCGCATGTTTCCCGGTGTGTCGTGGATACGTTGGCCGCCGGCGGGCAATGTTGATAGCTTGCCTTGAGGTTCGGCGCGAAATCCGCCGGCCGTTGACGCCACCCGATTCACCAAGGAGCTACCCGTTGGATGCCCAGCACAAAACCCTCGAACTGCCAGGCGGAGTGGATATGCCCGCGCTGGCCCTAGGCACCTGGCCGATGCGCGGGAACGAAGCGCGCGACGCCGTCGCCAGCGCCCTGCACCTGGGCTACCGGCATGTAGACACCGCCGAAAACTACGAGAATGAAGAGGCGGTGGGCGCCGGGCTGCGCGCCAGCGGGCTGCCGCGCGACCAGGTGTTCTTGACCAGCAAATTCAACAAGCGCTGGCATTCGTTCTCCGGGGTAGGCCAGGCGTTCGAGAATTCCGCGCAGCGCCTGGGTGTGGACTACCTGGACCTGTTTCTGATCCACTGGCCGAACCCGGACCAGGGCACCTTCACCGACGCGCTGGCCGGGCTCATCGAATTGCGCGAACAGGGAAAGATCCGCGCGGCCGGCGTCTCGAACTTCAAGCCGGCGCATCTGCAGGCGGTACTCGAGGCCGGGCTGCTGCCGGCGGTGAACCAGATCATGATCGACCCCGAGCACCTGAACGCCGAGACGCTGGCGGCCAATGACGCGCACGGGGTGCGCACGGTGGCCTATACCCCGCTGGGCCGGATGGGTGCATTCCTGCAGGCCGAGGCGATTAGCGCCCCGGCGGCGCACTACGGGAAAACCCCGGCGCAGATCACCTTGCGCTGGCATGTGCAGTCCGGTCGCGGGGCCGCGCCGAAGTCGGCGGATCCGCGGCGGCAGGCGGAGAATCTGGACATCTTCGATTTCGAGCTGACGGATGCGCAAATGCGCGCGATTGATGCGCTGGATTCCGGGGACGGCCCGAAGATGGACTCGGACAGCTTCGGGCACTAGTTCAGCTCCCAGGGCACCAGTCCGTCGTCGAAGGCATCAAAGGCGTTCACGGTTTGTGTGGTGCGCGCAAGCGAAGCCTTGGCGGCGGCGGCCGGCAGGCAGTCATCGGCGGTGGCGACCTGGCACCAGCGCACCGGGGACTCGCTCAATTGATGCGGGACCCAGGCCAGCTCGCTGAGCCCCCAGTCCTCCTTCGGGTCGCGGGTGAAGGTGGCCTTGATGCTGATCCCCTCGCGGTTCAGGATCGTGGGGGTGGCATGCTTGGCCACCGAGTTGCCCAGGCCGTAGACGATCCACGTCCCGGCGTGCTTCTCGATGGGCAGCACCGAATGGGTGTGGTGCATGTAGATGAAGTCGAAGGCGCCGGATTCAGCCAGGGCGCGCCCGAGCCGGCGTTGCGCTTCGGTGGGTTTGCTGCTGTATTCGGCGCCGTCGTGGATTGCGGCGACAACGATTTCGGCCCCATCTTTGGCCGCTTGCTTGGCCCGCTGGATGAGTTTGGCCGCGCCCACCCCGGTATCCACCTGCCAGTCGGCGTCCGCGCGCATCCCGTTCAGCGAATAGGTGCTGGCGATGATCCCGAGCTTGACCCCATCCACCGTCATGATCGGCGGCGCCGCGGCCTCCTTGGCGGTGCGGTAGGAGCCGGTGGCGAACAGGTCCTGCTGCTCCAGGGTGTCCAGGGTGCGGTTGACCCCGGCGGTGCCCTTGTCCACGGTGTGGTTGGTGGCGGTGGTGCAGCCGTCGTAGCCGAGCTTGGCCAGGTCCGTGACGATCTGCGCCGGGACGCTGAACATCGGGTAGCCGGTGTACGGCGCGGTGCCGATCGGCGTCTCCAGGTTGCACAAGGCCACGTCCGCGTCCTGCACATAGGGCTCCAGCCCGGCCAGCAGCGGAGCGAAATCATGGCCATCGCCCGTTTCCGCCTCGTCAAGCAGCTGCGGGTGCAGCAGCACATCCCCGGTGGCCATCAGCGAGAGCTCCTGCGGTTCGGGAGGAGGGCTGGGGGTGCTTGGGACGGGCGCTGGCTTGCTTTGCGGTGCGTTGGCCGTCGGCGTCGGCTCACCGGAGGTGTTCGCAGAACAGCTCGTGAGCAGGAGGAATGCGAGGAACACCGGGAGCGCGCGTTGCTTCATGGGCTCCAGCCTAGCGGCTGGGCGACCGTGTTAATGCAAGCTAAATCACGTGTCCTGTGGTTATCTGGCACTATGCCAAACCCGCTTCTGAACCCCAGCCAGCTGCCCTATCAGTGGCCAGATTTCGCGAATATCACTGCCGAAGATTACCTGCAGGCCGCCCATGCCGGTGCCGAGGAGCACCTTGGACAGATAGCGGCCATCGTGGCCGACTCTGCCCCGGCGAGCTTCGAGAACACCTTCCTCGCGCTGGAACGCAGCGGGCAGTTGCTGCGCCGCACGCTCATGGCCTATTTCAGCGTGCTTTCGGCGCACGGCACCGAAGAGCTGCGCGAGATCCAGTCCGAACTCAACGGCATCCTGACCGCACAGCGCGACGAGATCCAGCTGAACCCGGATCTCTATGCGCGGCTGCGCGGTGTAGACCTGGAAACACTGCAGGGCGAAGATGCCCGGCTGGCCGGAGAGACGCTCAAATCCTTCGAGCTTGCTGGCGCCCGATTGGACGCGCAAGCCAAGGAAGAGCTCAAGTCGCTGAATGCGCGGCTTTCCCAACTGTCCACCGAGTTCTCCAGCAAGGCGCTGGAAAACCAGAACGCCCACGCGGTCTACTTTGCCGATGCCCAAGAGCTTGAAGGTCTGGAACCGGCCCAGCTGGACTCCGCCCGCGCCGCGGCCGCAGCCGCCGGGCACGAGTCCGGATGGCTCTTGCCGCTGGTCTCCCCCACCGGGCAGCCGGTGCTGGCATCCTTGGCTCGGTCGGAGTCCCGGCGCAAGGTATTCGAAGCGTCGCTCAGCCGCGGCTTGAACGAAAATTCAACGCTGCCACTGGCCGCGGAGATGGCCGCGCTGCGGGCAGATCGGGCGGCACTGCTTGGCTATGCCAACCATGCCGAAACCGTGCTGGCCGACGCGACGGCACCCTCCACGCAGGCGGTGGCCACGCGCCTGAAAGAGCTGACCCTGGCCGCGGTGCGGAACGCGGATGCAGAAGCGGAAACGCTGCGCGAATTGGCCGGCGGTCAGCTGAACGCCTGGGACTGGTCCTACTATTCCAATCAGGTGTTGCGCGAGCGCTATGCGGTGGATTCGGCGGCCCTGCGCCCCTACTTCGAGCTGGACTCGGTGCTGCACCAGGGCGTGTTCGCCACCGCCGGAAAACTCTATGGGCTCAGCTTCAGCGAACGCTTCGATTTGCCGACCTACCATCCGCAGGTGCGGGTGTGGGAGGTATTCGATGCCGACGGGAGCCCGCTGGGCCTGTACAGCGGAGACTTCTTGGCACGCGAAACGAAGAAGGGCGGGGCCTGGATGACCTCGATCCGCGACGCCGCCGCGGATCTTCACGAACGCCCTATCGTCACCAATACGCTCAATATCCCGGCTCCGGGGCCCGGGCAGCCGATCCTGCTGACTCTGGATGAGACCAATACGCTCTTCCACGAGTTCGGCCATGCCCTGCACGGTCTGCTTTCCGACGGGAAGTATGCGACGCTCTCGGGGACCTCGGTGCCGCGGGACTTCGTCGAATTCCCCTCGCAGGTCAACGAGATGTGGGTGCTGCATCCCGAGGTGGTCGGCGGCTATGCGCGGCACCATGAGAGCGGCGAGGCGCTGGCGGATGAGCTGATTGAGAAGATCCGCGCGGCCGAGCTGTGGGGCCAGGGGTTCGCGACCACCGAATACCTGGCGGCCAGCGTGCTCGATTGGGCCTGGCATACCTTGGAGCCCGGAACGCGCATCACCGACCCGGAAGAATTCGAGCGTGAGACATTGACCAACTTCGGGTTCACCCCAGAGTTGATCCCGCCGCGCTATCGGACCGCGTATTTCCAGCATATTTTCGCCAACGGCTACTCGGCCGGGTACTACTCCTACATCTGGTCCGAAGTACTGGATGCCGACACTGTGCAGTGGTTCGAGGAAAACGGGGGCTTAATGCGCGAAAATGGAATGCGGTTCCGTGAGGAATTGCTCGCGCGTGGAAATACGCGCGATCCACTTGAGTCTTACGAAATGTTCCGCGGTCGCAGCGCACGGGTCGAACCGCTGTTGCGCCGTCGAGGATTGGTGAACGCAGAATAATGACGACAATTGCCTCCGCGCAGGAAGCTCTCAGCCATTGGCAGCAGGCCCTCGCGGTAGCCACCGGCGGCAAGATCTTTACCACCCACGGCTGTTCTTGGGCCTGGCAGCCGGTGCGCAAGCGCCTGGTGCTGCTCTTCCCCGAGCAGGCCGAGCCCGCGGGCCTGCGTCCGGCGCTGGCCGAGGGAATGCGGCTGGGTGCCCAACGGGTGGAGGCCTGGGTGAACTCCGGGTCCGATGCCAAGGGGCTGAAGGAAGCCGGATTCACCGACAGCGCGCAGATCGCTTGGCATGCCGGACGGCTGGCGATCCCGATGAATCGCTGGGAGGGAAAAATCCGTTTGGGCAACAACGTTCCCGAGGCCACCGGCCCGGATGCCGCCGAGCTGAAGGTGACGAATCTGTGGCGCGAGACCTCCACACAGCTCTCCAGCGGCCACCCGGCGCTGCGCCGCGTGGAGCACGCGGTGGCGCGCACCGAGGAGGGGGATATCGTCGGACGCGGATTCGTGCAGCAGGGTCTGGGCGGGCAGCTGATGGTGCATTCCCTGGCGGTGGGCACCGGCTATCGGCGCCAGGGCGTGGGGACCGCGCTCTTGCACGGGCTGTCGCGTTCGCTGATCAACCCGCTGGATCCGCCCGATGAGGAAAAAACCCAGGAGCTGCTGGCCGCGTGCACCCCGGGCAGTGCCGAATTCTTCAGCTCCAATGGGTTGCGTCTGCTCGGCCGCGGAAGGCATATGATTCTGCGTTCCTGGAACTAGATTGCGGCTTGCGGCTGTGGCGGGACACCGGTTTTCACCGGGTCCCGCCACAGCCGTTTAACTCCTGTTTGCCCTAGGCCAGGGTTTTGACCAGGTAGACCAGCCGGGCAAAGGGGCCAGCCTGGCGCGCCTCGGCCAGCTCCAGCCGCTCGCTGCCGATGCTGCGCGGCAGCAGGGCCGCTCCCCCGGCCACCGTCGCCGGAGCAATGGTCAGCGCGAGTCGATCGAGCGCATCGATATCGAGGAACTGGCCGAGCAGTTCCCCTCCGCCGAGCACCCAGATATCAGCTTCGCCCGCCGCGCGGCGGAGCTCCGGCAGCTGCTCGGAGGCCGAGCCGCTGACTAGTTTCACGTTCGCCCCCTCGGGGATCGGCAGCTGCCGATGGGTGAAGACGTAGGTGGGCTTGTCCCCGTAGAGCTTTTGCCACTTGGCCGGTTCGGCCAGCAGATTTTCGTGTTCCAGCACCCATAGGTAGGTGTTGGCGCCCTCCACGTGCACGCCCACGTTCTGCGGCAGCAGTCCCGGATCGGGTTCGCCGGCACCGGGCACGTCGAAGAGCCATTGCAGGCTGTGGTTCTCATCGGCCAAGAAGCCATTCAGGGTGACGGCCGCGTCGAAAATGATCTGTGTCATGGGCTCAGTCTGCCATTTTTCGGAGCTACTGCAAGCTCGGCACCGGCGCCTGAACGGAACTCTTCGCGAAGGCCGAAAACCCTCGGCGGTTGCCGGCTGTCGACTGGCAAGAACTGATCGTCGTTCGCATTGGCAACGGCGCATTCGCCTCCAGAAGAGGCAGGTGCTCAAGCTCATTGCGCTAGACTTCTAGTCATCATGATCAGCCCGTTGCCGCAAGGCGCGGGCTGATTTTCTTTGTTGGCAGGCCCATGGCGGTGTACATGAAGCCGTGGCTATCCGTCGAGGAACAGATTGATCGACTCATTGGGCACTACGGGAATCCGCAGAACGCACCGGGCCAGCGCAACGTCGGGTTAGTCCTCGCGCTCGACCACTCGCGTGACGAAAATGCCTTGGCGGTTGAACTATAGGCTCAAGGACGAGCTCGGCATGATCTCCCGCGGGGAGACGTCGCACGAGCGGTGGCAACATAAGCGGACAGCGAAGGGCGCGGCCCGCATCTGGTTCTATGTCCACGAGCGCACGGTCTTCCTGGAACAGGTTGACACGAGCCACCCGAATGAAACGAAGTAGCCCCTTTTTTCGAATGAACTACGTGGACTCGCCACTGTGCGGGCGGGTCGTGCCAAGCTGTGCCCGCCTCCAGTGCAGATTCATATTGCGTCTCGTGCTCGTCGGAAGTTCACCATCTGCCAACCGCAATTATCCGTTGATCGACGCATCTCCCTGCAGCGACGGGCATAACGAACCGGGGCCACGCCACCAATTACAGGCAATGTGACCCCGGAGAGTGTCAGTTGGCAGCTATTACCAGCCGCGCTCGGAGAGGCGGTGCGGCTCTGGCAGCTCGTTGACGTTGATGCCGACCATCGCTTCGCCCAGACCGCGGGAGATCTTGGCCAGCTCATCCGGGTTGTCGTAGAAGGTGGTGGCCTTCACGACGGCAGCGGCGCGCTGCTCCGGGTTGCCTGACTTGAAGATGCCCGAGCCGACGAATACGCCATCGGCGCCCAGCTGCATCATCATCGCAGCGTCGGCCGGGGTGGCGATGCCACCGGCGGTGAACAGCACCACGGGAAGCTTGCCGGTGTGCGCGATTTCCTTGACCAGTTCGTACGGGGCCTGCAGTTCCTTGGCCGCCACGTAGAGCTCGTCCTCTGGCAGGGCCGCCAGCTTGGCGATCTCGGCGCGGATCTTGCGCATGTGCCCGGTGGCGTTCGAGACATCGCCGGTGCCTGCTTCGCCCTTGGAGCGGATCATAGCCGCGCCCTCGTTGATGCGGCGCAGGGCTTCGCCCAAGTTGGTGGCGCCGCAGACGAACGGCACGGTGAATGGCCACTTGTCGATGTGGTGCTCGAAGTCCGCCGGGGAAAGCACCTCGGACTCGTCGATGTAGTCCACGCCGAGGGACTGCAGGATCTGCGCCTCGACGAAGTGGCCGATGCGGGCCTTGGCCATCACCGGGATGGAGACCTCGGCGATGATCGAGTCGATCATGTCCGGGTCGCTCATCCGCGAGACGCCGCCCTGGGCGCGGATGTCGGCAGGAACGCGTTCAAGTGCCATCACTGCCACCGCACCGGCATCTTCGGCGATGCGTGCTTGTTCTGGAGTGACAACGTCCATGATGACGCCGCCCTTAAGCATTTCGGCCATGCCGCGCTTGACGCGCTGGGAGCCGACGACGGTATCGCGACGCTGATCTGCTGATGACATTTTCGGGAAATTCCTTTCGAACACGTGATTGCACAATGGTGCTATGCCAGTAATCGTAGGAGCGCTTTGCTTTATTACCTCCCGTGTTGCGTCACAAATGACTACAGGTAGATTCATCCCCTAGTTACCGGTTAGTGCGTAACATTGAGATTTCACGTCAAATCACTAGTCAACACGTTTTTTGAATGGGATTTCAGGCTCGGCCTCCAGGGCGTCCGCAACCCGGTATTTTTCCGGCTGTCCGCGCCCTTCCGGATTTGCCTGCTCCAGGCGCGCCACCTCAGCGGAGATATGTCGCAGCAGCGGCGCATCGTTGCCAATATCCGCTGCCACCGAACGCAGTTGCCCTGCGTAGGCCAGAAGGCGCGAGGTGTAGCGCTTGGTGAAAGAGGGATCCGGATCGCTGGCGCGGCGATGGGTCGATTCGAAGTTTTCGGCCAGCTCCTCGACTGCTGGCTCCACCGAGTCCAGTACCTGCAGCAATGTGCGATCCGCCGCATGCGGGATCGCGCACAGACCCAGCTGGTAGAAGTGCTCGGTTCGCAGCGCGGCCGCTAGGCGCTCCATCGGGCTGAGTGTTTCCAGCCAGCCGAGCAGGAACTTGTCGCAGGCCTCGTCGTAGTCAAAATGCAGCTCCTCGAGCAACTCGACCAGGGTGCCGATCGAATACCGCGCGGCGCCTTGGACCGCGAAACGGATTTCATGCTCTGTCCCGCCGATGATCCAGGCACGGAGCTCCTCAAGGGTTCCGGTCGATGTCATGGCGCGCAACCGGGCGGGAAGTCGCCGCGATGCTTGGCGGATCCGGCGTTCTCGCTCCAGGACAGGGCCGCGCAATCGCCGAAGCCGGAGTGCGCGGCATGCACCGCTTCCCACTTCCGGGCCTTGGACTCACCGGTAGAAATCTTCGGCACCGGCAGCTTGGCCGCGAGGTTCGCCAGCTCGTGCTTGGCCGTTTTTGGCCCGCAGGACGCCTCCAGCGTTTCGCGTGGCTCTGCGGCACTTGGCAGCGCCATGGGCGGGGGCAAGGGCATAAGACCGTGGCCTGCGCTAGGGTTCATGGATTGCCTCCGGCACTGCGGGTGGATCTTGAGCGGACAGCATCAGTCTAGCTACGTGGCTTCGGATTTGATCCTTCAAGTCACCAGATCAGGCGGGGCAGAAAGGCATTAAAAGCCGCGGGGCGGCAAGAACGATTCAGCATTCTTGCCGCCCCGGCTCAAGCAGTGGCGATTCCTAGGCTGGGCTTTCGCTATCCCAGGCGCCGGCAATGGCTTCGCGGACCTCGGAGAGGGTCTGCGGGATGGCCTTGGTCTGCGCGATGATCGGGAAGAAATTTCCATCCCCGCTCCAGCGCGGCACGATGTGCTGGTGCAGGTGCGCGGCGATCCCGGCACCGCCGGCCTCGCCCTGGTTCATGCCCAGGTTGAAACCGGCAGGGTTGGAGACCTGGCGCAGCACGCGCATCGATTGCTGGGCCAGGGCCGCCATCTCCGCGGTCTCCTCCAGCGTGATGTCCGTATAGTTCGGCACGTGGCGGTAGGGGCAGACCAGCAGGTGGCCCGGGTTGTACGGGAACAGGTTCAGGATCACGTAGCAGGTTTTCCCGCGGTGCACGATCAGCGCTTCTTCATCTGTGCGCTTCGGACCGGCGCAGAACGGGCAGCTGGCCTCGTCCTTGACCTGGTCCTGCCCGCCCTTGATGTAGGCCATGCGGTAGGGAGTCCACAGGCGCTGGAACGAATCCGGCACGCCGGCGAGTTCAAAATCGTCGGTGACGGACCGATCTGCGTGGTGTTGCATACCCATGGACTCCCTTGCCCGTACTAGTTGCTGTTGTCGCGGCTCTTGATGGCCTCGACGATGCGGGCTACCGCGTCATCGACCGGAACCTGATTCTCCTGGCTGCCATCGCGGAAGCGGAAGGAGACCGCATTCGCGTCGGCATCCTCGCCACCGGCGATGAGCACAAACGGGATCTTGTCCTTGGAAGCGTTGCGGATCTTCTTCGGGAAGCGATCCGAGGAGTCATCCAGCTCCACGCGCACGCCCTGGGCCTTCAGCTTGGCCACCACTTCGGCCAGGTAGTCGTTGAAGGCCTCGGCCACCGGAATGGCGCGAACCTGCACCGGGGAGAGCCAGGCCGGGAAGGCGCCGGCGTAGTGCTCGGTGAGCACACCCAGGAAGCGTTCGATGGAACCGAACTTCGCCGCGTGGATCATCACCGGCTCTTGGCGGGAGCCGTCGGCCGCCTGGTACTCCAGGCCGAAGCGGGCCGGCTGGTTGAAGTCGTACTGCACGGTGCCCATCTGCCAGGTGCGGCCGATGGCGTCCTTGGCCTGGACCGAGATCTTCGGGCCGTAGAAGGCCGCGCCGCCCGGATCGGCAACGAGCTCGACGCCGGATTCGGTGGCCACGCGCTCGAGCACCTCGGTGGCTTCCTCCCACTGCTCTGCGGTGCCGATGAACTTATCGGATTCCGGATCCCGGGTGGATAGCTCCAGGTAGAAGTCGTCCATGCCGAAGTCGCGCAGCAGCGAGAGCATGAAGTTCAGCAGGTGCTCAACCTCGGCCGGTGCCTGCTCCTTGGTGACGTAGGAGTGGCTGTCGTCCTGGGAGAAGCCGCGCACACGGGTGAGGCCGTGGACCACGCCGGACTTCTCGTAGCGGTAGACGTGGCCGAATTCGAAGAGGCGCAGCGGCAGTTCGCGGTAGGAGCGGCCACGGCCGCGGAAGATCAGGTTGTGCATCGGGCAGTTCATTGCCTTCAGCCGGTATTCCTGGCCCTGCTTGGTGATGTTACCGTCCTCGTCGCGCTCCTCATCGATATGCAGCGCCGGGAACATGGTGTCCGCGTAGTACGGCAGGTGGCCCGAGGTGTGGAAGAGCCCGTCCTTGGAGATGTGCGGGGTGCCCACGTACTGGAAGCCCTCTTCGACGTGGCGATCGCGCACGTAGTCTTCCATCTCGCGCTTGATGATGCCGCCCTTGGGGTGGAACACCGGCAGGCCGCTTCCGAGCTCGTCCGGGAAGGAGAACAGGTCGAGTTCCGCGCCGAGCTTGCGGTGGTCGCGGCGCTCGGCCTCGGCCAGACGCTCCTGGTAGGCCTTGAGGTCTTCCTTGGTGGGCCAGGCGGTGCCGTAGATGCGCTGCAGCTGCTTGTTCTTCTCGCTGCCCAGCCAGTAGGCGGCGGCCGAACGGGTCAGCGCGAAGGCATTCTTGATCAGCTTGGTGTTCGGCAGGTGCGGGCCGCGGCACAGGTCCTTCCAGACGGTCTCTCCGGACTTGCGGTCGACATTGTCATAGATGGTGGTTTCGCCGGCGCCGACCTCAACGTTGACGCCCTCGCCGGAGGTGTCATCGGAGTCCGCCTTGGCCAGCAGCTCGCACTTGTAGGGCTCGTCGACCATTTCGGCCTTGGCCTCATCGGGGGTGACCTCGCGGCGCGCGAAGAGCTGGTTCTGGTTGATGATCTTCTGCATCATCTTTTCCAGCTGCTTCAAATCTTCCGGGGTGAACGGCTCTTCGACATCGAAGTCGAAGTAGAAGCCGTCGGTGATGTAGGGGCCGATGCCGAGCTTGGAGTCCGGGCGCAGCTGCTGTACGGCCTGGGCCATGACGTGAGCGGTCGAGTGGCGCAGCACCTCCAACCCTTCCGGATCGCTGATGGTGACACGGGTGACGGTGGTGCCTGCTTCGAGTTCGCGGGCCAGGTCGCGCAATACGCCGTCGACGTGCATAACAACCACGTCTTTATCCTTGGCATAGAACTGCAAACCGGTTGTTCCCGCGTCCACCTGGACCTGCTCGCCATCGATGGTGAGAGTGCGCTGCTCGCTCATGAGATCGGGTTCTGCCTTTCAATCTGTGATGGCTTCATAGCTTGTGGCATACCTTGGCCACAGCCAGCCAGAGTCCAGTTTAGTTCAGGACTCCGCCATAGCGTGCGTTCACTACAGGTTTTACGGCGTTTGATCCTCGCCATATGATTCATTCAACAAGGACTCCTCGGTGAACAGGCTCATGACATGCCACACCTGGCGTGATTCCACCGGCTGGGCGCTGGCGATCTTGCCGCTCTTCAAGTCTTCGCGGAAGGCCGGGACCACTTCTTCCATCCGGTGGATGAGCTCTTGCATTTCATCCTGGGTGAGCATGAGATTGCTCGTTTGCATCTGCGCCTTGACCGGCCCGGGCTGCTGCCCCCGATAGTGCTGTTCGGCATGGCGCAAGGCAGCCTGGAGGCGCCGCTGCTCATCATGGATGACCTGCCCCAGATATGCATCCATGGCGGTTCCGGTTTGATCTTCCGGCCGCTCCCCTACCTCGCCGGTGGTGTACCCGCGCGCCGCGGGCTTCCACACGCGATCCCGCTTGTCGCGAGCCAGCTCGGGGACTTCGACGATCATCTCGGCTTTGGCCAACTCGCGCAGGTGGAAGCTGACCTTATTTGCTGGAATCCCCAGGGTGAGCGCCAGATCTGCCGCACGAGCCGTTTCCATGGCAGAAAGCGTGTCGAGGATCTGCCGCCGCAGGGGGTTGGCGATGGCTTTGAGCATGGGCGTAGTGAATGTGACCGGCGGCTCGTTGTGGCTCATGAGCACAGCATAGCAATTCCCCAATTTAAATTGCGCAAGTTCTATTGCGCAATATTATTTGCGGACTTATGGTTGATTCATGACGCTCACCCCAGCTCCGGATCTACCCGCCGTTGCGCCCGAGGCTACTAGGCTTCCCCGGCTTTCCTCCCAACCTGCCTACCGGCGCTGGTGGGCCGCGGACACCTCGGCCCTGCTGGCCGGCGGCATCTACCAATTCGCCCTCCCCCTGCTGCTGCTCGCGGCCACCGGCTCCCCCGCCCAAGCCGGAGCGCTGGCGGCGCTGGGGCTGCTCGCCCGCACGAGCCTGACCATGGCCGGCGGAGCGATGGCGGACCGGGCCGAGCGGACGCGGATGATCGTGCTCGGCGGATTGACCGGCGCGGCGCTTTCCGGGGCGTTGGCGGTGGCGGCCTGGACCGGAACCCTCGGAGCATTGCTCCTCTGCGTGGCTCATGTGCTGATGGAGCTGCGCTCGGGATACTTCTCGAGCGCCAGCAACGCCGCGTTGAAGGATGCGGTGCACCCCGGGCAATTGGGCCGTGCGATGGCGGCAAACCAGGGCCGCGATGCGACGCTGACCCTGGCCTCGGCTCCGCTGGCCGGGATGCTCCTGAGCTTCGGCGCGGGCCTCACCTTGCTTCTGGTCAGCGTCCTGCAGCTCATCTCGGCGGTGGCCGGGCGGATGCTCGCCGCCCCGCTGCGCAGCGCCCGCAGCATGCCCGGCGCCTCGAAGCAACCCGCCGAGCGCATCGCCGGCGGAGTGCTGCCGGGGATGCGCTGGTGCTTCGCCCGGCCCCAGCTGCGGACCCTGCTCTTATTGATAGTCGTGGTCAACCTGGGCACCAACGGCGTTGCCACCACGCTGATTTATGGTTTGCAGCAGCGCGGCGAGGCGCCGTGGGTGATTGGACTGGTCTCCACGTGCATGGGCGTGGGCATGCTGCTCGGCTCGTTGCTGGCTACCGGGCTGATCGACCGTTTCCGCACCGGCCCATTGACCTGCCTCTGCCTCACAACCCTGGGGCTGGGCAGCCTGCTCATGGGGTTCGGCTCCAGCCTGTGGTGGATGGGAGCGATGCTGGCGCTGTCCTTCCTCAGCGTGCCGGCGCTGAATGCCGGAGCCGGAGGGTACTTCATGGCGGTGATCCCGGCAGAGATGGCCGGTCGGGCCAGCGCGCTGGTGACCTTCATGGCGCTCTCGGCCCTGCCGCTGGCGCCATTGTGCGCCGGTATCGGCATCCAGTGGCTGGGCATGGGACCCACGCTGATCTTCTTCGGCACGCTGGTGATGCTCGCCGCACTGGGCGCGTGGTGCTCCCCGCTGATTCGCGGCATCCCCGGCACCGGGCAGTGGAATGAAGTCCAGCTGGCAACGACGGCGGATAAGCGGCAGCGCAGCGCCGAGGCGCCGGTGGACGCCAACCCAGGCGACGGGTCCCGCGGCACCGGTGCGGCGCACGGCGGCAAGCGACTGGCCCGCGCACACCATGGACGTTTCCCCGATCCCTACGGCCAGCAGCCGCACACCACCCATCGCCCGCTGCCGCCGACCGAGCAGTGGAACTACCTGTAGGCGCCAAGGGTGCAGAACCTCTACCGTTTGGATCCTTCTGGACCTAGGCTTGAGCCATGAACAAGTCGGCCCCACCGACCATCAGCGCAATCACCCTCGGCGTGCGCGATGTCGGTGCTTCAACAAGGTTCTATACCGAGGGACTGGGGTTCGAGCTGGTCCAGCCGGCCCACCCGGAGATCGCGTTCGTCCGCGCCGGACACGGACTGATGCTCGCGCTGTGGGATGTCTCGCAGATGCCCAGCGAATACGGCAACATCGGCCACGGCGAGAAGGCTCCCCCGGTATCCCTGGGCCACAATGTGCGCTCCGATACCGAGGTCGAACATCACTACCGGCGAGCGCTGGATGCCGGGGCTAGCTCGGTGTCCGAGCCGACGGTGCAGCCGTGGGGCGGGATGAGTGCCTGCGTGGCCGATCCGGACGGGTTCCGCTGGGATTTTGTGCATAATCCGTCGTTCGTCATTGGTGCAGACGGGCATGTGACGTCGGTTTAGCGGCTGCGGTTTGCTTGCTGGCCCGTTTTCTTCAGTGCGAGCGCCGCGCATGGATGAACTCCGCTTTGCCGGCGAGGTAGCCGATGCGGTCCCCGGGGTTCTGCAACGCCACGCTCCGCTTGAGCGCGCCATAGGCGTCGCGTTCGGTTGCGTGCGTTCGCAGATAGTTCCGGAAGGCCAGGTAGCCGGTCCATTCGGGTGATCCGTGCTCGATGACGTGTGCGTTGACCAGCCGGATTCCCGGTTCGATTTCGAATCCATACATCAAATCCGGACGGCTGGCGTCCTTTTCGCCGAGGCAGAGAAAGCCCAGGCCCAGCAACCACGGATGGATGCGGTCTAGATTTGCCTCCGCCGCGAACCCGATGGCGAGGTCGAGGATCGGCTTGGCGGCGAGCCCGGGAACGGCGGTCGAGCCAATATGCTCGATGGCCCCGATACCTGCGGGCCGGGTCGCGTTCAAGACGTTCGCCACGCCGGTGAAGGCCTCGGCCCAGCGCGGCGACGGCGCAGCCAGCGCAACGACTCCGCGGCGCAGCCCGAGGTCTGCCGCGCTCAGGCTTGCCACCAGGGCCGGATCCAGCGGCTTGGGAATTTCCGTTCGCAGGCGCCGCGGGCGGTTGTCTGGACTGGTGCTCATGCAATGATCCTAAGCCCCGCGCTGGTCCAGCCCCTCGGCGTCCATGCGCTTGGCCAGTTCGCCCACGCTCTGCCCTCCCGCGATGCCTTGGCCGAGCTTGGGCCGGTAGCTGGGTTTCGGGCGGGCCGCCGATTCCAGGTACCCGGCGCCCGGCAGCGTCTCCGGGGCGTGCAGGTCCCAGGCGTTCAGCGCCTGCAGGGAGATGCCGCGCGGGCCGGTGCGCCGGGTGATGCCGTGGATCAGCAGCATGCGCGTGGAGAAAAGCAGCGGTCCGGTGCGCTGCTGGGTGTCATCGAAGAAGGTGGCATCCACACAGCCTGACCCGTCGTCGATCGAGATGAAGACCACCCGCTTGCCTCCGCGCATCGGCGGGGTCTGCGTGGCGATGCGCACCCCGGCCACCAGCACCTCGGCGCCGTTGCGCAGGTGCAGCAGTTCCACCGCCTGGGTGATGGGCAGGTGGGCCAGGCGTGTGCGGTAAGAGGTGATCAGGTGTTCGCTCACGTCCAGGTGCAGCAGGTCCAGTTCGGTGCGCACTACCTCTTCGGTGCTCAGCTGCGCGCCGGTGGCCTTGATGTGCTCAATGGCGCCCAGCGGCAGGGCGAGCTGTCCGGGGCCGGGCCGGTATTTGGCCGGGATGCTGGCGTGCGCCATGGATTGGGTGTGGGCGATGGTGTCCGCCCTGCTGGTGCCGGCAAGGAGCGAATCGAAGACGCCGAGCGCCGCGAGGTTCTGGTAGCTGCGCCGGGACAGGCCGGCGCGTTGGCGGACGTCCGCGAGGCTGTCATAGGGTTGCCCGGCGACCAGCCGGGTGACCTCGCGTTCGCTCAGCTGGTGGATGTCGCGGAAGGCCAGGCGGATGCCGTATTGGCCGGGGCGGATGGTTCCGGCGGCGCGCGGGACGATCGGGGTGCCGCGCACGGCATGTTCGAAGACGCGTTCGACTCGGTAATGGCCGGTGGAGAGGTTGACGTCCAGCGGGAGGATGGGAATGTTCATCCGGCGCGCCTCGGAGACCAGCAGGCGTTTGGGGTACATGCCCGGGTCGTGCTCCCAGATGCCGGCGAGGAACGCCTCGGGATGGTGCGCCTTCAGCCAGGCCGAATGGTAGGTGGGTACGGCGAAGGCCGCCCCATGGGCCTTGCAGAAGCCGAAGGAGCCGAAGCCTGCGAGCACCTTCCAGACCTTGTCGATGATCTCCGGCGCGTAGCCCTTTCGCGCAGCGTTGGTGCGGAAGAATTTTTCGACCGCGGGTTCCTGGGCCGGGTTGCCCAGATGCCGCCGGTAGACATCTGCCATCCCCAGGGTGCAGCCGGTCATCACATGGAGCATGCGCAGCACCTGTTCGTGGAAGACGGTGACCCCATGGGTTTCGGCGAGCGCGGGCTTCAAATCCGGGTGCAGGAACTGCTCGGGAGCAAAACCGTGGCGGTGCTCCAGGTAGGGCTTGACCATATTCGATTGCATGGGTCCGGGGCGGAAGAGCGAGATGTCGATGATGAGGTCGTTGAATTCGGTGGGGGCGAGCTTGCCGATCAGTTCGCGTTGGCCCGGGGATTCGATTTGGAAGCAGCCCAGGGTGTGGGTGGA
This sequence comes from Arthrobacter sp. MYb224, assembly GCF_002975455.1. Taxonomy (NCBI): domain Bacteria; kingdom Bacillati; phylum Actinomycetota; class Actinomycetes; order Micrococcales; family Micrococcaceae; genus Arthrobacter; species Arthrobacter sp. MYb224. Next base: position 308,974 of record NZ_PCPU01000001.1, read on the forward strand.
GCGGATCAGCTCGTAGGTGATCGGGTCATCCAGCGGAACGCGGGCGAAGTCGATCTGCCCGTCCGCTTCGATGTACTCCGGCTGCCGGTGTCCCCCGGCGCGGGCGACCGACTGCCGGGAGGGATGCAGGCGCTTGATCTCCGCTAGCGTGTAGGCGATGGCCGATTGCATGCGCACCCCGAGCACGTCGAGCTTGATCAGCCCCATCAGGTCCATATCGTGCTTGTCGTACTGGCTCATGGGCAGCCCCATCCCGGAGGGTTGCACCGGGGTGCGGTCCAGCAGGCTCGCGTCGGAGAGGATCACCCCGCAGGGGTGCATGGAGATATGCCGCGGCAGCCGGTCCAGGCGTTCGGTCGCGTCGATGAGGATGTCCAGCTGCCCGTCGGAGGTGATGCGCTTGGCCAAGGGGGCGAGTTCCGGCTTTTCCTCCAGCGCCTCGCGGAAGGAGGAGGCGGAGAAGCGCCAGAGCTGCTTGGCGATCTCGTCGACCTGTTCCTGCTCCAGGCCGAGGGCGGCTCCGGCGTCGCGGACGGCGCCGCGTGCCCGGTAGGCGTTTTGCATGCTCATCAGGCTTACGCGCTCCTCCCCATAGGTGTCGAAGATCTTGTGATAGATCTCGTGGCGGCGCGCGGATTCCACGTCGATGTCGATATCCGGCAAGGTGGTGCGGGTATCGGAGAGGAAGCGTTCGAAGACCAGGTCGTGCTGCAGCGGGTTGACCTGGCTGATCCCCAGCAGGTAGTTGACCAGGGAGGAGGCTCCGGAGCCGCGGGCGGCCACCCGCACGCCCATGCCGGTGATCAGGTTGACGGTTTCGGCGACGGTGAGGAAGTAGCCGGCGAAGTCCAGCCTTTCGATCACCCCCAGCTCCAGAGCCAGCTGCTTTTCGATCTCGCTGCGCTTGGTGTTCGGCAGCAGACGCGGTGCGGCGGCGAAAACTCGTTCGGTCAGTTCCTGCTGGGCCGGACGGTGCAAGCCGATGATTTTCGCTTCGGGGATCACCGGCTGCTTCCAGCCAAGATCCGTATGCGCATCCAGCGCCGCCCAGTCGGAGAGCTGCTCGGTATTGCGCAGGAGCCTATAGGCCCAGGCGCGTTCGGTCACCCGGGAGAGATCTTGGGCCAGCTGGTGCATCTGGGCCGGGGTTTTCAGCCATCCCTGCCCGGTGGGCTGCAGCTCTTCCAAGGCGCTGAGCCTGCCCAGCACCCGGGCCGAGTCGAGGATGTCGGCGGTGACCGCCCCATCGGCATCGGCATAGCGCACCGCGTTGCTGAGCACCGGGGCGACGCCGAGCTCCGCGGCGAAGCGCAGCAGCTTGCTGGCGAAGCCCAGGCTGTAGCGCTTGCCGGGAGCGGAGAGGTGGGTGGTGATTTCTGCGCGCAACTGCCCGCCGGCCAGCTTCTTCCAGTGGGCCATCAGCGCCCGGGCCTGGGAGTACTTGCCGCGCTCGATGGCCCGCGACACGTCGGATTCGGCACCGAGCAGCAGCACCAGTTGCCCGCCGGCCAGCCGCTGCGCCAGGTCGGCTTGGCTCAGCCCGATGATTCCGCGCGGGTTCTGGTGCGCCGCGGAGACCGCGCGGCACAGCGCGGCGTATCCGCGTCCTTGGGTGTTTCCGCGGGCGAGCAGGATGATGCGTCCGGCGGGTTTTCCCTGGCCGTCAAGTACCGCGAGGTTCACTCCGAGGATCGGGCGCAGCCCCTCGGCGAGGCAGGCTCCGACATGCTTGACCGCGCCGAAGAGCCCGTCTCGGTCGGTGAGCGCCAGCGCCTCGGCTCCCTGCGCGCGGGCGGCGGCCGCCAGCTGGGGCGGGCTGGAGACGCCATAGTGCGCGCTATAGGAGGAGGTGACGTTCAGGTGGGTGAAGCTCATGGGCGGATCCTTCGAAACAGCGTAGGAATACCATTAGAACAAAGTTTCGAAAGATGTGCATTTATGCCCGGTCAGGCGCTGATTGGCAACTCCTGATTCACCCTGATCAGCCGCCAGCGCGTGGATTGCGGGTCGAAGCTGACGTCGATGCTCCGCGTGGGGCCGCGGCCCGCCGCTCGGGTGATCTCCAGCCGCCAGATCTCGTAATCCGCTAGTCCGGCGCCGATTCCGCGGGGTATGCGCAGGTTTTCGTCCCACCATTTGCGGCGTTCGAACCACCGTTGCGGCTCGGCGACCAGCCGATATTCGCACCCCTGCCAGGAAACCCGCAACGGCACCCCGCTTGGGGCGCAGGAAACCTGGATCGACTCGGTAAAAATGCCCACGTGCAACTCCTTCAACCCTACTGACTCAATCTTATTCGAATACGTGTTCTAACAACAGTTACGCTAGTCAGCTCGACGGACAGTTTAGCGCCGGGGAAGTATCACAGCCCCGTCCATGCCTAGGGCTCTGGCGCTACGCGGGTCCGCGCCCTGAAGCACGCAAATCCAGGGCAAGGAAAGCTCTGAGACGAAGTTGGCTACCGGGCCGAAACCATTTGCGGCCGCTGGCCTATTACCTAAAATGAGAGCCGGCCGACCGGGATGGAACTCCACGTTCGTTGGCCCGTGGTTCACGCCGCCAAGTGGCGTACCTTGACGTTGCACAGCGTGAGGAACGGTTGAGCCGGCGGAGGGTTCAACCGTTCCTTCGGAGCATCCGAATTTCAGAGGGACTTGCCGAATAGACTCGACGAATGGCAGCGCTCAGGGCAAAAGCGGAGGAATAGCCGACCTCACCGGCTATCTGCCCCAATGAAGAATTGGTGTTCTGCAGGGCATCCCAAGCCAGCGCCAAACGCAACCGGGTGAGGTATCCAACCGGTGGCATTCCCATGGCTTCATGAAACGCCGCGGAAAAGGCCGAACGGGACATGGCAGCGATCCCGGCGAGCAGTGCCACACTCCAGGGCTCCGCCGGAGCGGACCACATTGCCCCCACCGCGGCTGCAATCCCCGGTTTTGCACCTGGGACCATGCCGGCCCCCGGCATTTGCTGCAGCACTTGGAGCGCGAGGATATCCAAAAGCCGATCCAAGACCAACGACTGCACAGGTCCTTGCCGCTCGGCTTCAAGGTGCAGCAGCTCAGCCCAATTCCAGAGCGCTGCATCATCTATCAGGCATAGCGCTCGCCCCTCGCAGATCAGGTCGGTAATCGCACTGGTTGTGGTGAAGGTGCAGACCAGCAATTGGTCCGCCCCGTCGCGGGCGTTACCCCACGAGCGGACGCCGTGGCGCAGCGTCTCAGTGACCGGCTGCGCCGCAGGGCCGAGGCATTGCTGGCCTGGTCCAATGAGGTATGTTTCAACGGCGGCGGCACGCGGCTGCGTGCTGTCCGCAAGCACCCGATAAGGCGCCGTCCCGTGAATGACCACTAGGTTTCCCGGTTCAGCTTGGATCGTTGCTTCGCCTCGCTGCACCGCGCAAGATCCGGTACGCACCGCCAGGATTGTCAACGCGCAGCGATCTTGGACTTCGACTTGCCAGTTCCCTGCCATGCTCATGCGCAGGATGAAGCCGTCACGGGCACGCGGCCCCGCAGGAAAGGCATGTTGAGCGGTCACTCCCTCAGATTGGACGATGACGCATGTTTTGTCGAGTTTCAAACATTCTGCATCTGCGATCCGTGCGCTTGAATGAGTACCATGCACAGGAAAACGGCTCCCTTCTCAGCTCTCACACCCCGGCCAGGGGCGGTGGCATGATCCCCGAATGGCTAGCGGCCACATTGCTCATAACAACTATTACCAGCTCCGGGATTGTTGCAGGTTTTTATGCTGCCTTCGCACTGACGGTCCTCCCGGCCTTGGCCTCGGTCCAGGATTCGGCAGCCGGAGACTTCATGATCTCGGTGAACCAGCACGCCGAACGGCCCGCGTTTCTCAGCTTATTTTTCCTTAGCCTCGTCGGCAGTCTCGGCTACACTGCATACGCCTTAGCGCAAGGCCTCCTGGTCCCTGCACTGGGCTCGGCACTGGTGCTGTCCGGCGCCCTGCTCACCATCTTCCTCAGTGTTCCCTTGAACCGTGCCCTGCAGCGCGCAACGCTACCGTGGGCGCGCTATCGGCCCCGCTGGCACCGGGTTAATGTGCTGCGTGCAGCAGGCTCCGCGGCCGGATCACTTCTGCTCCTCATTACGGCCTGATCCGCCGCATGGCCATGGCCGAGCGCAGCGCGGTCGGTGCCCCCGACTACGCCGCGCGCGAAACTTCTCACGTCACTGTGTCCCGAATACTCGATTAGCTTGGAGCACACCGATAGCATCAAGACACACGAACAATTAAACTCAGGAGCAAATCCATGCCGCATAAGGTCAAAGCCGTTATTTCCCGCGCCAAAGACGCCCCGGTAGAGGTCGTCGATATCATCGTTCCGGACCCGGGACCCGGAGAGGTCATCGTCGATGTACTGACCGCCGGCGTCTGCCACACCGATCTGCACTACAAGCTCGGCGGCATCGGCAACGACTACCCGTACCTGCTGGGCCACGAGTCCACCGCGGTAGTCAGCCAGATCGGTGAGAACGTCACCAATGTGGTCGTAGGCGACCGGGTAATCCTGAACTGGCGTGCGGTCTGCGGCCAGTGCCGCGCCTGCGCCAAGGGGCAGGCGCAGTACTGCTTCAATACCGCGAACGCCACCCAGAAGATGACTTTGGAGGACGGCACCGAGCTTTCCCCAGCGCTGGGCATCGGATCCTTCGCCCAGAAGACCCTGGTAGCCGCCGGGCAGTGCACCAAGGTGGACGAGGACGCAGACGCCGCCGCCGTGGGCCTGCTCGGCTGCGGCGTGATGGCCGGCATCGGTGCGGCCATGAACACCGGTGAGGTCAAGCGCGGCGAGTCCGTAGCGGTTATCGGCTGCGGCGGCGTGGGCGTGGCGGCGATCGCCGGCGCCAAGCTGGCCGGAGCGACCACCATCATCGCCGTGGATTTGAACCCGACGAAGCTGGAGACCGCCACGCAGCTCGGCGCCACCCACACCGTCGATTCCTCGAAGGTCGATCCGATCGAAGCGATCAAGGAACTGACCGGCGGCTTCGGCGCCGACGTGGTCATCGACGCGGTGGGCCGCCCGGAAACCTACAAGCAGGCCTTCTACGCCCGCGACCTTGCCGGCCGCGTGGTGCTGGTCGGGGTGCCGACCCCGGAGATGAAGCTGGAACTGCCGCTGCTGGACGTCTTCGGCCACGGCGGCTCGCTGAAGTCCTCCTGGTACGGCGACTGCCTGCCTTCGCGCGACTTCCCGATGCTCGTTGAGCAGTACAAGCAGGGCCGGTTGGACCTGGATGCCTTCGTCACCGAGCGCATCAAGCTGGACGAGATCGAGGCGGCCTTCGACAAGATGCACGAAGGCACCGTGCTGCGTTCGGTGGTGGAGCTTTAATGAGCGCGCAGATCGAGAACGTCGTCACCTCGGGCACCTTCTCCCTGGACGGCGGCACCTGGGAGGTCGATAACAACGTCTGGATCATCGGCAATGAGTCCGAGGTCATGGTCATCGACCCGGCGCATGACGTGGAGAAGATCCTCGAGCAGGTTGGCGACCGCGAGGTGATGGCCGTCTTGCTCACCCACGGGCACGACGACCACATCCGCGCCGCGGTCGAATTCTCCGATGCGGTCGAGGCGCCGCTGTACCTGAACCCGGCCGATACGATGCTCTGGGAGAACGTTTATCCCGAGCGCAAGGTCGATGCCGAAATCCAGGAGGGTGATACCTTCACCATCGGTGAAACGACGCTGACCGCGCTGCATACCCCGGGCCATTCCCCGGGTTCCACCTGCTTCTACGCCGAGGACCTGGGTGTGCTGTTCAGCGGTGACACGCTGTTCCACGGCGGTCCGGGGGCTACCGGGCGCAGCTACTCCAGCTTCGAGACGATTATCGAGTCGATCCGCACCAAGCTGTTCGTCTTGCCCGAGCAGACCGTGGTGCACACCGGCCACGGAGATGCCACCACCATCGGCGCCGAGGCGCCGAATCTTGAAGAATGGATCGCGCGCGGACACTAAACCGCGCAGCTTTCCTTGACTGCCGGCCAGCTTCCAAGCTGGCCGGCAGTTTTTAACTCCAGAGACAAGCGGTAAATGGCCGGACGTGGAAAGATGGTTCCCATGCCAGAACCTACAGCTCCAACACCGCGCAAGATCCCCGCGCTATCCTTCGGACTCGGAATTCTCCTGCTGCTCGCGGGCAGCGCACTGCTCTGGTGGGACGGCCAGCAGATGGTAACGATCTATTCCGGGTCCTATGTGTCGTTGCGCGAGGATACGTTTTACTTCGAGCCCAGCGCCACCATGCTGCTGGGACAGCTTCTGCTTGGCCTCGGGCTCGCCGGTTGCGGAGTGGGCTGCGGCTTTCTGCTCTCCCGGGGCACCCGGCTCGGCCGGATGGCACCCTGGATCCCGCTCGGCCTCGGTGTGCTGCTGCTGCTCGCCGGCGGTGGCCTGCTGTGGTGGGATAGCGTCCAGGTGAAAACCTTTGGCTGGTTCGCCTACGCACCGCTGAGCACCGCCGAGCTCCAAGGCCAGATCTCGGCGAGCGCCGCAGCGATTTTCGGAAAGTTCGCCTTGGGGTTCGGCTTCGCGATGCTGGGTGCCGGTGCCGGGCTGTCGCTCGGTCGGCGTGCCGCGCGGCGGGGCCAGGGCTAGAACAGCGACTTGTGCTCTTCGATCAGCTCTGCCGAATCGTTGCGCACGTTGCCTACCGCGGGGTCCACCTCGTACAGGCTCCAGGTGGAGGCCACGTCGAAGGCCTGAGCGCGGACCTCTTCGATCAGCCCCTCGCCGTCGGCTTCGCCCGGGTTCAGCCAGCGGGAAAGCATCTCCGGGTCCAGCGGGATCGGCAGCCGGTCATGCAGCCCGGCAAGCTCGCCGAGCACCCCGGGTTCCTCGGCGGAGGGTGAATCCATGGTGAGGATCGAGGTGGACAGGATCCAGTCCCCGTTTTCGTGCTTCCACCATTCGTAGAGTCCGGCGAAAAACATCAGCTTCCCATCCGCGCGGTGCACAAAGAATGGCCGTTTCTTGCTGCCTTCCTTCTTCCACTCGTAGTACCCCTGCATCGGGACGGCTGCGCGACGCTTTTTGACCGCCGCCCGGAAGGTCGGTTTGCTGGCCGCGGTCTCGCTGCGGGCATTGAAGGCGCGCACCCCCACCGAGAGTTCCTTGGCCCAGCCGGGAACGAGTCCCCACCGGGCCACGTGGACCTGGCGGTGCAGGGCATCGTCGATCAGCCGCTCGAGCACGATCGGCACATCCGTGGTGGGGGCGACGTTCCATGAGTGGCGCAGCTGGAGGTTGTCATCCGCTTCGGCTTCGGCCTCCGCGACGAGGTCGCCGATCGCCTTGGCCATGACGTAGCGTCCGCACATGATTTTCGCCTCTCTTCGAACCTATCCGGTGGGCACCAGTGTAGTCCGCGCCCGGCGCTTCGGTGCGGACAACTAGTGCGTCATAGAATTCTTCTGGCCCGCGGGCGAAATGTGGAACAAATCGATAGCTCACGTGGTTGCATGAGGTATGAGCAACGAATTAAATCTTGAGAAGTATGTTCCTGCTGCGGGCGGGGTCACCATGTTCACCACCAGCTGGTGCGGCTACTGCCGCAACCTCAAGCGGCTGATGGATCAGAAGGGCGTGGCGTACACGGAGGTAAATATCGAAAATGTCGAAGGCACCGCCGAGATCGTGGAGTCCTTCAACGGCGGCAACCAGACCGTGCCGACCCTGATCTTCCCCGATGGCACTGCGGCTACCAACCCGCGCATCGAAGAAGTCGTCGAGCGCGTCGGCGCCTAAGGCCCTGGGGTAGACCGCACTGAACATTCGAAGCCCGGCGCTTTTCCCTCTTGGGAAAAAGCGCCGGGCTTCACTTGTTGCCCCAGCTGAGTGGAAGCTAGGCCTCCAGCAATTCGGTGTGCTCCCGGTAGACGGCGAGCAATGCCTCGATAAAGCTTTCGACGGTGACCGAGGAGACCAGATCGTCGCCGGCGCCCACGGTGGAGGGCTCCATGGGGATTTCCATCGCCCGGTACACGGTGTCGAGCACCGTACGCAGCGGGGCGGAATCCTCGATGACAAAGACGCTGCTGAACAGCCAGGCCCCGGAAATCACCCGTTGCGCGGTACCGATAAGTTTTACCGGGACCTCGCTGCGTGACCCAGCGGTGGGGAGCCCGTGGACCGAGTAGTCCCCGGGGCAGTATTCGCCGGGGATCGGCCCCACGTGCGCGTCAATCTTGAGCCGGCGGAAGGCTCGGGCGTAGAGGTCGGCAAAAACCTTAAAGCGTTGCTGCTGCCCGATAATCGCTTCGGCATGCGGTTCGATATGATCCACGATCAACGTGCCGCGATGATAGGCCGCTGCCCGTCCCCCGGCCTTGCGCACCAAGGGGGCAAAGCCGCGCGCCTCGGCCGCCTCGGCCGCACGCTGAAACCCGGGCAGGCGGACGTCGCGTTGGCCAAAGGCCAGCGTTGGATCCGGCCGATAGAAACGCAGCAGCGGGCCGCGCGTACCGGCCTGCACCTCGCGTAGCAGCTGAACCCCGCGTTCCAAGTCAGCTTCGGGATCCCCGCTGGCTTCCTCAAACTGGTAGGACAGCGGCGCGCTCGATTCGGGATTCCAAAGGGTCATGTTCAGAGTCTAATTCAGTCCGCTTCGTACGCCGGTTCACCATGCCTCAAAAGATCCCTCGGGGGCTGTGATGAGAGGCTCAGAATTCGGGTTCCGCGAGGTTCTGCGTGATAATAATCTGGTGCCTAATTCTTCCACCCCAGTGATCCTGCTCGGCGGTCCATCCGGTTCTGGCAAGTCATACCTTGCCAACCGTTTCGGCAATCCGCACCTTCCGCTGGACGAGTTCTACCGGCAGATCAGCGAAGACGGGCACCCAGAAACGTTCCCGCGCACCGGATACGGCGAAATCGATTGGGACCATCCGCATACATGGAATCAGCACGCTGCCCTGAACGCGGTCGATGAGCTGCTGCGCCAAGGCCGCACGCAGGTACCGAATTATTCGATCGCTACCTCCAGCTACAGCGGGCATCGCGAAGTGCATGGAACCGGAGGGCCGATTATCGCCGAAGGAATTTTCCTCTCCGAGGTGCTGGAACCATTGCGCGCCGAGGGAATCAATGTTCAGGCCTACTATGTGGACGAACCAGCGCTGCTGACCACGGTCCGCCGCTTCATCCGCGACGTATCCGAGCGCCGCAAGCCGGTGCTGTTTTTGGTCAAGCGCGGCTATGCGCTGTTCCGCGCCCACGGTGCAGATCGCGAAACCTACCGTGCCAAGGGCTTCACCATCATGCCCAAGGCGCAGCTGAAGAAGCTATTGGCCGAATTAGCGGCTATCCAAGATCAGAGCTGACGCACGGTCAGTATCTGTTCGGCGCGGCCAAAGGGTCCGCTGGCATCGTGCAGCACGGTGGAGGTCAGGCCAATGCCGTCGGTGCCGTAGCTCTGCTGCACCTCGAGGCCGAGCCATTCTCCTTCGGGCGCACGGTACATGTGGATCTGCAGATCCAGGTTCGGGAACATCCAGCTGCCATCGCCGGGCTCGACGCGGGGCACCACGCCATTCGCGGTATCCACCAGCCCGATCAAACTTGCCAATCGCGAGGCCTGCACACCATCTAGCAGCGCATAAGGGGTCCGCAACCAGGCGATGCCCTTACCCGGGCGGCGGCCGGGAGCGGCGCGGAATTCGATGGAACGAATGTACCCACCGGGCCACTGCGCGGAAATATTCTGCGGTTCGCTGTCCTCGGGACCCGGTACTTCGGCATCTTCAGTTCCCGCAACCGCGGTTGAGTCTGCGGTGATCACTCGCCAGGCTCTGGCGACGATGCTGGTGCGCCCCTTGGCCGTCATTTCGGCTTCGATCAGTTCGATGGTTCGGCCTGGGCGAATCATCCGCGTGGTGACCTCGAATTCACCGGCGTGGATCAGCCCGTGAATTTCGAAGCTCAACCGGGCGATGCGCATGTCATCGCGAGGCTGGAAGTTCTCCAAGGCATGCGTCAAGATCCCCGAAGCCGGCGCCATATGCTGTTCGTGAGGATTCCACGCTCCCTGGGTATGCCAGGAAGACCGATAGTGCCCTTCTCCCAGCTCTTCAAAGTAGAAGTCGCCGTTGGCAAGAATCTTGTCCAGTTCTTCTTCGAGCTGGTGTGTCATGAATCGATCTCCCGATCTGCAAGCTAAATGGTTCTTGATCACAGCCTAGCCAAACTTGGTCCGCGATGCGGCTTAGACTCAATGCCCGTCGTGATGGTGCGCGCGGGTGCCGGCGCTGTCCATCATGCTCAGCACCTCGGCGATACCGCCGAGGGCACGAATCGAGTGCGGCGTCATGGTGTCGAATTGTGCCGCCTGCCCGGCTTTCACGTGAAAGACTCGTTCGCCGAGCCGGAGCTGCACTTCGCCGGAGAGCACGGTGAACCATTCCTTGCCCGGGTGGACCCTGTCCTCCGTTGGGACCACCTGCTGCTGCGGGTCGTAGCGGATCTTCGTGACCACCACCCCGTTGACCGCGTCGTCGTCCGATAATTTCCACATCGTCATTCCCGGCACAGCGATCGGTTCGGGGCCGATGATCACGCCTTTCCCGTCGGCGGGAGCCACCAGCTCGTCCAAGGTGGCGCCCAGGGACTTGGCGATCGGCACCAGCTGGTCCAGGGCGATCCTCCGGTTGCCGGTTTCGATCCGGCTCAGCGTCGAAACGCTGAGTTCGGCCCGGTTCGCAAGGGCCTCCAGGGACCACCCCTTGCCTTGGCGAAGGGCACGAATGCGCTGTCGAATGACCGAGTCTAAATCCAATTCTTGCGTCATACGCAAAAACATACACGATCAATGCAATGTATCGATAGTTTGGATAGTGAATCAAAACCCCCGCGAAGGAGAGCATCATGGAAAAATACGACGCCATCATCATCGGAGGCGGCAACGCAGGACTAGCCGGAGCCATCGCGCTGGCCCGTTCCCGGCGCAAAGTCCTTGTGGTCGATGAAGGCAAACCACGCAACGCCGTCTCAGCGCACGCGCACAATGTGCTTGGCCATGAAGGCATCAGCCCACATGAGCTATTGGAGCTAGGCCGCACGGAGGCAAGGGACTACGGAGTCGAGTTTGCGTCCGCCCGCATTCAGTCGCTGAGCGGTTCGCTCGAAGAAGGATTCACAGTATCCACCGAGTCCTCGCAATGGCAGGCCGCACGCATCCTCCTGGCAACCGGACTAACCGACACCCTGCCCGAGATCCCAGGACTGCAAAAAGCCTGGGGAACCTCGGCCCTGCATTGCCCGTACTGCCACGGATGGGAGGTGCGCGATCAGCGCATCGCCATCTTAGGTGTCAGTGAAATGAGCACGCATCAGGCCCTGCTCTTTGGCCAGCTCAGCGACGCTGTCACCTACGTTAACCATGCGCAGCAAACGCTGACAAAAGAAAACCGCGCACTGCTCGCCGCAGTGGAAATAGAAATCGTCGACGCGCAAGTCACCGACATAGCCGTCAGCGATGAAGGACAGGTGCAGTCCTTGGCTTTGAACAACGGAAGCACCCTGGACGCTCAGGCCGTAGTGGTGGCAAGCCAGATGAAAGCAAACGCGTCACTGTTCCTCCAGCTCGGCGGGCACTTGAGCCAAAACCCCATGGGCGAGTTCATCTCGGTCAACGAGATGGGAGCCACAAGCGTGCCAGGAGTCTACGCAGCTGGCAACGCCTCGAGCCTAGGGGCAATGATTGGTTTGGCAACCGCCGCCGGAACTATGGCAGGCGCCGCCATCAATGCTGATCTAGTTATGGAATCGGCCAAGAAAAAATTGGCAAGAAAGTGACTCTCGGCTTGAACTCTCCCCTAAGGGCAGACAATACGATGTCAACATGGAGTACAGCATTGGAGAATTTGCCGCGTTAATGAACGTGACGGTGAAGACGCTTCACCACTATGAAAAGCTCGGCCTGCTCAATCCGGCTCGGGTCGATCAGTTCACTGGGTACCGAAAGTACAGCTCGGCCCAGTTTGAAACCATGATGCAGATTCGCCAGCATCAGCATCTTGGACTCCCCTTGGCTGCTATCAAGCGGATCATTATCGACGAAGTCGATGACGACTCGTACGAAGCGATCCTCGAAAACAGGAAAGACTCACTGCGAGACAGGATCACCAAGGATCTGCAAACCTACGGTGCGCTTGCAGCAACCTTGGGCATAGAAGATGAGCTTTCAGGTTTTGCCGAGATGTATTCGGCGATGCACACCATCGTTTGCGACAGGGTGCCACCGCCAATGCTCAGCGGATGCCTCCGTCCAATGCCGCCCCACGTTGACGGCTCCGGCTTTACGCATGGGCCCCGCTCGGCATTGCTCAGCATTTCGGTACCGCTCGCGTCCAGAAGCGTCGGGAATCTCAGGCAGGCAACAAAGGCGCTGGCCGAGAAGCTCTTGCCAGAAGCCGAGGCCGAAGAAGTCAAAGACCAGATCTGGTACTGGATCGAGACAATGGACGCCCCGGAGGAGGGGACGCTATTCAGAATGCACGCAGGCATCGAGGCAAGCGCGGAAACCTCGATTGCACCAGGAGCAGTGAAAACTAATTTGCCTGATTTTCAAATTTCTTTCACCGGACACGGTTTCCGGGCATTTGATTCTGGAGCGTGGCGGCAAATGACCAACCACGTGCACCACGAGATGTACGAGCAGGGAGTCCTGCCAACGGGTCCACTATTTGTCCGGCTAGGCGAAAACTCCGATTATCCCGGGGAATCTTTGGCCTTCCAAGGGGGTGTCCGCGACGATTCGATTCGCCGATCCTTTGACGGAGACGATGACCTGGAAGACGAAGACGAACCCGCCAACCCATTCGATCACTGGTACTCCGATATGTAGCCCTGGGTGCCCTTGTCCTGCAGCCAACCCCTCGATGAGAGGCCGGCTGTAGGACAAGGGCGAAAAATGATGGTACGCTTAATTTGTTACCTCGACGTTTGCAGGTGTGAGTCATCCGCCAGCGAATGTTAGCAGTTTAGATTTGTAGCAAGACAAGCAAATCGTCTGTGCAGCAAATCGGTTCAACGATTCTTCGGAATTAGCGAACTCCTATCGAAACGAATTTTCATCTTCTCTTCTTCACCGCTTACAGCTCGTCCAGGCGCTTCTCAGCGTTTCCACGATGCGGCTTCCAAATTCTACTCCACTGACTCTGGCCATTATTCCACAGTCATGTCTATGGACCGCAAGGACATTTAGCGTGCGTAGCGACCTCCGTTTTGGCCGGTATCGGCAAAATCAGCATTCGATCGCTGATACCGACGGCATGGAAATCGCCCAACATAGTACTGCTCGAGGTAACCACTAATTTTCCGTTTCGGATTTCGACTCGGCAACAAGGTCACGTAGTGGCCAATGAATAAATAAGGAAATAAAAACATGGCTACTGGCACCGTAAAATGGTTCAACGCTGAAAAGGGCTTCGGCTTCATCGCTCCTTCCGATGGATCGGCAGATGTGTTCGCACACTACTCCGCAATCCAGAGCTTCGGTTTCCGTAGCCTCGAAGAGGGCCAGAACGTTGAGTACACCCTGGAAGCCGGTCCAAAGGGCCCACAGGCAACCAACATCCAGGCTCGCTAAGCTTTAGCAACTGCCAAACTTTTGGTGCAGTACCGTCCGTTTCGGATGGTACTGCACCATTGGTGTTTCTAGGGGTCCTAGCGTTCCGCTGAATTTCGCTTTGCAGCTTCCGGCGGGCGTTCGCGCAGGATCCCTACCCCCAAAAGCCGGGCTGGAATCGAAGTGAGCTTGGGAAACGTACGCAAGATTCTCGCAACAGGTCCCGGCAAGAGCACGTCATTGCTTGTTTTCATCAACCGCCGCAATCCTAGGTGCATCAGCCGCTGGGTGCTCTGGACCACGATGGTCGGGAGGATGCGCCGGTTCTGGACAGCGGCCACATCCCGATCCGAAATCGTTCCGGCTTTGAGCGGCTCGGCAAGTATTCGAGCCGCCGCGACTGCATCCTGAACCGCCAGGTTCACGCCCACTCCCCCAACCGGGCTCATGGCATGTGCCGAATCCCCGATGCACAACAGCCCGCGGCGCCACCACCGTATCGCGCGGTTGAGTTTCACATCCAGTAATTTAGCGTCCTGAAGTGTCAGCGCCGGGACCCCTTCTTCAAGTTCGGGAGCGGCCTCGACAATCGCCCGGTGCCACCGTTCGGTACCTTGAGCACGCAGCTCTGCGTCTTTCCCCTTCGGCAAGAGCATCGCTGTCTGAACGTACCCGTGCCTGGGAATAAGCACGAAAGATCTGTCCCTGGTGAAGGCCGGAGACAATACATTCTTTAGATTCAATGCTCCGGGGATCTTGAACCACCAGACGTCAATTGGCACGGCGAACTCTTTAATGGCGATCCCCGCAGCATCGCGGATCTTCGACCATCTTCCGTCGGCCGCGATGGTCAACAGCGCGTGCATTTCGCCGATTCCGTCGGGCCCCGAATAACGTACGCCCACAATGCGTTCTCCCATGGTGAGCACGTCGGTCACGTCGCAATTCATGCGCAGGTCAAAATTCGCTTCGGACTCACCGGCACGAGCCAATAGATCCAGGAAGTCCCACTGCGGAGCCATCGCGATAAACGGATAGGGATGGTTGAGTTTGGACAGGTCGAGAACCGTGGCGCGGGCCCCGTCTCGTGCGGGAAATTGCGCCTGGGACACCTTGCTGTAGCCGATCTTTTCAAACTCTTCCATCAATCCAAGTTCCTCAAGCAGCAACATCGTGGATGGGTGGATGGTATCGCCACGGAAGTCACGAAGAAAATCCTGATGTTTCTCAAATACCGTCACGGGGACTCCGCTCCGCGCCAAGAGGAGTCCGGCCACCATGCCGGCCGGGCCACCGCCAACGATGATGCATCGAGTTCTATGTGCCATGCGCGCTATCCCTTCAGCAACTGTCCGTGAATTTCACCTTCGCACTAATTCCTACTCATGGATAGCCTCCGGCGCGGACCTCTTGATGTTCAGCATGATCATGATCATCGCGAGGGCGAGGAGGACTAAAGCCAGTCCTTGGAAACCGATGGCGGCTAGAATCGGTCCGGCGCAGAGCCCGCCCATCACCCCGGCCAAGCTCATGCAAAGATCTGAAGTACCTTGCAGTTGCGGGCGTTCGTTGATTCCCACGGCACCGGAAATCATGGTTGATCCCGCAACCGTTGCGGCGGACCAGCCCAGGCCCAAACAAAGCAAGGCCATGGTGGTAACCACATGATCTGCGGAGTTGGTCCAAACCAAGACGCTGGCGGAGATCAGTAGCGCCTGCCCCGCCAGAATGATCACCCGTGAACCGCATTTGTCGGTCAGCCACCCGAAGACCGGCGACAGGGCGTACATGCCGGCCACGTGCATGGATATGGTGAAACCGATCAAGGTGAGCGTTGCGCCATGATGCTGCATATGAATCGGGGTCATCGACATCATCGACACCATATACATATGCGACAGGGCCACGGTGAGTACCGCCCGGCGCGCGGCTACGGACGTACGCAATATATGCCATCCACGGCGGCGGGCCTGCCCGGAATCCGGCCGGCCCAAAGCCTGACGCTGTGCTATTCGCAGCGGGTCGGGCCGGAGCCCGATCCAGTAGACCAGTGCACCGGCTAGCTGAGCGCACATGGCGATCAGGAATCCGCCGGTATAGGGCGGAAGGTTGATGTACTGGGCAATCACCTCGCCAGGCTCAAAGAGGTTCGGACCGATGACCGCACCGATGGTCGTTGACCAGACGACTACCGAAAGATCGCGTCCACGGGTGGCCTTCGTGGAAAGATCCGTGGCGGCGAATCGCGATTGGAGATTCATTGCGGCACCCGTGCCAAGGATCAGCATGCCCAGCATCAAGAGCGGCCAGAAGTCGAGGAATGCGGCGGCGATAATGACCACGATGCCGCTTGCCGCCAGTATTGCACCGCTCGAGAGGGATATCCGTCGCCCATACTTCTGCGCCATCAACGCCAGCGGAATTGCCATGAGCGCCGCGCCCAGCGTATTCATCGTGGCTGCCATGCCTGCCAGTGAGTCCAGACCCGAGATGCTGACGATCAGCAAGGACCCCAGAGTCAAGGTGGCTCCGCCGCCTAGCCCACCAAGGATTTGTCCGGCCGCAAGTACCAAAATCGATTTGCGTCGAATCCGTTGCACTTGCTGCTCGTCTAATGTGCCCAGATCATTGGATGCTGATTCGATCTGCACATTCACCCCCGCGTTCGCTCATCACTGGATCCGTTACTGTCCAAGTATCCACGATATGCAGCTGGCCGCGGGCTTATTTCTTCGGGTACGGCAATGGCCCCGTTGAGAAACGGGGCCATTGCCAGGAAGAGACTAAGCGCTTAGAAGTCCCAGTCCTCGTCTTCGGTGTTCACGGCCTTGCCGATCACGTAGGAGGATCCGGAGCCGGAGAAGAAGTCGTGGTTCTCATCGGCATTCGGGCTCAATGCCGACAGGATCGCTGGCGATACGTCGGTGACGGTTGCCGGGAACATTGCCTCGTAGCCCAAGTTCATCAGCGCCTTGTTGGCGTTGTAGTGCAAGAACTTCTTGACGTCCTCGGACAGGCCTACCGGATCGTAGAGATCGTGGGTGTACTGAACTTCGTTTTCGTACAGCTCATACATGAGTTCGAAGGTGTAGTCCTTCAGCTCCTGCTTGCGCTCTTCGCTTGCACCTTCCAGGCCCTTCTGGAACTTGTAGCCAATGTAGTAACCGTGAACGGCCTCATCGCGGATGATCAAGCGGATCAGGTCTGCGGTGTTGGTCAGCTTCGCGTGCGAGGACCAGTGCATCGGCAGGTAGAAGCCCGAGTAGAACAGGAAGGATTCCAGTAGCGTCGAGGCGATCTTGCGCTTGAGCGGATCTTCGCCATGGTAGTAGCTCTCGATAATCTGAGCCTTCTTCTGCAGGTTCACATTCTCCGTGGACCAACGGAATGCCTCATCGATCTCCTTGGTGGAAGCCAAGGTAGAGAAGATGGAGGAGTAGCTCTTTGCATGCACCGATTCCATGAAGGCGATATTGGTGTACACGGCTTCTTCGTGAGGGGTCAGCGCGTCCGGGATCAGCGAAACTGCGCCGACGGTACCCTGCAGCGTGTCAAGCAGGGTCAGTCCGGTGAAGACGCGCATGGTCAGCAGCTTCTCGGCTTCGGTAAGGGTGCCCCAGGACTGGATGTCGTTGGACAGCGGAACCTTCTCCGGCAACCAGAAGTTATTGACCAGTCGGTTCCAGACCTCTACGTCTTTCTCGTCCTGAATACGGTTCCAGTTGATTGCTTCAACCTTGTGGGTGAGCTGAATCTTCTCGGTCATTGCCCCTCATCGAAACGCTAAATCGTGTTTATAACTTTGCCTACTACTCTACCGTTCTTTCGAAACCGGCAGATGCAGTCAGGCCTTCATGGATTCCAGATTCTTGACAATCTGACTTGGTCTTACATGCGCAACAGCTGCCGCGTGGGAGGACCAGACGACAGCTGTTGCGTGAAATTAATGACCAGCTAACTGGCCACTAACTAGGAGTCTTTACAGCATGCAGGAAACGCAGCCTTCGACCTCGGTACCTTCCAGCGCAAGCTGGCGCAGGCGGATGTAGTACAAGGTCTTGATGCCCTTGCGCCATGCGTAGATCTGCGCCTTGTTGATGTCACGAGTGGTCACGGTGTCCTTGAAGAACAGTGTCAGCGACAGGCCCTGATCCACGTGCTGGGTTGCAGCGGCGTAGGTATCGATGATCTTCTCGTAGCCGATTTCGTAGGCGTCCTCGTAGAAATCGATGTTCTCGTTGTTCATGTAAGGAGCCGGGTAGTAAACGCGGCCAATCTTACCTTCCTTGCGGATTTCGATCTTCGCGGCGACCGGGTGGATCGAGGAAGTCGAGTTGTTGATGTACGAGATCGAGCCGGTCGGCGGAACGGCCTGGAGGTTCTGGTTGTAGATACCGTGCTCCATGACCGAAGCCTTCAGCGCATTCCAGTCTTCCTGGGTAGGAATGTGGATTCCGTCGAAGAGTTCGCGCACGCGCTCGGTGGCCGGAGCCCATTGCTGCGAGGTGTACTTGTCGAAGAATTCACCGGAGGCATACTGCGAGTTCTCGAAGTTGTCGAAGGTTTCGCCGCGTTCGATGGCGATCTTGTTCGATGCGGTCAACGCGTGGAACAGGATCGTGTAGAAGTAGATGTTGGTGAAGTCGATGCCTTCTTCGGAGCCATAGTAGATGTGCTCGCGGGCCAAGAAGCCGTGCAGGTTCATCTGGCCCAGGCCGATGGCGTGCGACTTCTTGTTGCCATCGGCAATCGACGGCACCGAAGCGATGTAGGACATATCCGATACCGCGCTCAGGGCGCGAATCGCGATGTCCACCGAGCCGGCGATATCCTTGCCGTCCATGGCCTTGGCGATGTTCATCGAGCCGAGGTTGCAGGAGATGTCCTTGCCGACCTTCGAGTAGCTCAAGTCGTCGCCGAACTCCGAAGCCGAGGAAACCTGGAGGATTTCCGAGCAGAGGTTCGACATGGTGATCCGGCCCTCGATTGGGTTCGCCCGGTTTACGGTGTCCTCGAACATGATGTACGGGTAGCCGGATTCGAACTGGATCTCCGCCAGAGTCTGGAAGAACTCGCGGGCGCTGATCTTGGTCTTCTTGATGCGCGAGTCATCGACCATCTCTTCGTACTTTTCGGAGACCGAGATTTCGCTGAACGGCACGCCGTAGACGCGCTGCACGTCATACGGGCTGAAGAGATACATGTCTTCGTTCTTACGGGCAAGTTCGAAGGTGACATCCGGGATGACCACGCCAAGGGAGAGGGTCTTGATACGGATTTTCTCGTCGGCGTTTTCGCGCTTGGTATCCAGGAAACGGTGGATATCCGGGTGGTGGGCGTTGAGGTATACCGCGCCTGCGCCCTGACGTGCACCAAGCTGATTTGCGTAGGAGAAGGAATCTTCAAGAAGCTTCATCACTGGGATGACGCCGGAGGACTGGTTCTCGATCTGCTTGATCGGAGCACCGTGCTCACGCAGGTTCGATAGGGACAGCGCCACGCCGCCGCCGCGCTTGGACAGCTGCAGCGAGGAGTTCACCGCGCGGGCGATGGACTCCATGTTGTCTTCGATGCGCAGCAGGAAGCAGGAGACGAGTTCGCCGCGCTGCGCCTTGCCGGCGTTGAGGAAGGTTGGGGTTGCGGGCTGGAAGCGGCCGGCGATGATTTCATCGACCAGGCTCGTTGCAAGCTGCTCATCGCCGCGGGCCAGGTGCAGGGCAACCATGCACACGCGGTCCTCGTAGCGCTCCAGGTAACGCTTGCCGTCGAAGGTCTTCAGCGTGTAGGAGGTGTAGAACTTGAAGGCACCGAGGAAGGTTTCGAAGCGGAACTTCTTGGCGAAGGCGCGCTTGAACAGATCGCGGATGAAGTTCATCGAGTACTGGTCGAGGGTTTCACGCTCGTAGTACTCGTGCTTCACCAGGTATTCGAGCTTCTCATCCAGGTCGTGGAAGAAGACGGTGTTGTTGTTCACGTGATCCAAGAAGTACTGGCGGGCTGCGTAGCGGTCCACCTCGAATTGGATCTTGCCGTCTGGACCGTAGAGGTTCAGCATGGCGTTCAGATCGTTGTAGCTCAGGCCCTGCATATTTGCGGGGAGCTCTTTGGTGTCATTCATCGTTACTTCTTCTTGTGCGACGCTGGTGCCCAAAAGGTTTCAAGCCCTTCATTGACGTTGAGAACATCTTCCGGCGTTCCCATAAGTTCGAATGTGTACAAAACGGGTACGTCGCATTTGGCAGCAATTTTCTTGGCCGCGATGCAGTAGTACTCGCCGAAGTTCGTGTTCCCTGCGCCAATCACGCCACGCAAGTTTGCGCGGTTCTCTTCGTGACCCAGAAATTTCAAAATCTGGGGAAGGATTGAACGCTTCCCGCTTTCGCCGCCGTAGGTTGGTATGAGCAATACATACGGTGCCGTTGCGATCAGTTGCGGTTCGGTTGCAAAAACCGGGATGCGAGCCGCACTGAAATTCAATTTTTCTACGAAGCGCAAGGTGTTCTCCGATACCGAGGAGAAGTAAATCAAGTTGGTATCGGTGTACACCTTGGCTTCGTGAGCCTCAGCGTTTTGCCGTCGATCGGCAACTGCTGCTGGTGGCATTTCTTCGCCTCCGCTAGGTGGTCGACGAGTAAGTTCCCTTGGACCCCGTGCGGGGCCCGGATGCCGACTAGTTGGCTACGGCCAAGGTAGCGATCTTGTCTGGGCGGAAACCCGACCAGTGATCGTTGTCGGTGATAACGACCGGCGCCTGCTGGTAGCCAAGGCCGCGGACGTGCTCCAGGGCGGCGGCATCCTGCGAGATGTCTACCTTGTTGTACTCGATGCCCTGCTTGTCCAAAGCGCGGTATGTAGCGTTGCACTGCACGCAGGACGGCTTCGTGTAAACGGTGATTGCCATTTCCCTGTTTCCCCTTTTTAAAAGTCCTTGTTTTGGCTCGGACTCCACCATTTCCTGGTGCTTCCGGCCACCCTCTCGGATGCCCCAAATTGCTGTCTATGGGGTGTTTTCGGTGTTTCACTCACCAACGGGTTCAATACTACATCTTGTGTTTGGCCGGTCAAGTGGCCACAAGATGATGTATTACAAGTATGTCATTCATCCACCGAGCCGTCCACAGCCGCTGTGGATATTAACGGTCATTTAAACCCCGATTTCTCGCGGTCGGCCAAAACTTGTCCACAGCCTCGAGGATGGTCGATGTGGTTTAAAAATTCTTCATGTGAGATGTTCCTCGGCGTGTTCCGCGTCGTCTTGCCCGACGCCCGGACACAAGATGTGCCCTAGCTCCAGTGTCCGCCGGCGAACCGACATTTTAGGCGCGCGCCGGCGGACTGTGGGTAAGTGATTTCAGCCCGCTTGCACCGCGAAGGCCGGGTGCACCCCGGCCAACGCCTCGGAGGTTCCGGCGACCGCGAGGGACACCGCCTCGGGCAGGGCGAGGCCGGAGAGCAGCGCACCGGTGAGCTGGCCCAGGAAGCAGTCCCCTGCCCCTTTGGCCTCGGTGCTAATCCGGCCGGTGTCGAACTGCTCGAGCTCTTCCTCGTCCATCGCGAGCAGGCAGCCGATGAAATCTTCGTCGTCGGTGGGCGCGGAGGTGACGATCACATGCGCGGGACCGGCCTCCATGAGGTCCAAGGCCGCGTTGGCCGCGTCTTGTTCGTCGTGGATCTGAGTTTCGGTGAGCAGCGCGAGCTCGAAGCAGTTCGGCGTCATCAGCCAGGCATGCTCGATCAGGTGCTCGGCATAGCTGGAGGCGACCTCCTCGCTCGCGTAGAGCCCGACGTCCGTATCTCCGAAGGCGGTATCCAGGATCAGCCGCAGCTTCGGGTAGCGAGCCCGGGCGGCGAGGAACCAGTCGGCGATGATCCGCCCCTGGCTGGCCGCCCCCAGGTAGCCGACGACCACATAGCTGGCATCGCGCAGCGCATCGCGGTTGAGCAGGTCCTCCAGAATCGCGCCAAGCCACTGATCCGAGATGGGGCCGCCGGCCACCGAGGGATAGTGCGGCAGGTTGCTGAGCAGCACGGTGGGAACCGCCACCGTGCGATGCCCGGCCAATTCGATCATTCGGGCGATGGCGTTGTTGCCCACCGAACCGTAGGCCAGCTGGGAGCTGAGCACCACGGCGGCGACCGGGCGGGTGTCTAGCTCAAAGCCGCTCACGCGTTCGCCTGCGGGTACTGGCGGGCGCCGAAGATCCCCTGGCCCACGCGCACCACGGTGGCGCCTTCCTCGATGGCCAGCTCGAAGTCCCCGCTCATGCCCATGGAAAGCTGGTCGAAGCCTTCGGGGGCTCCTCCGGCACGCAGCTGCGCCGCGGTGGTGCGCAGCAGCGCGAAGCTGGCGCGGATGGAGGACTCGTTCGTGGTGTTCGCTGCCATGGTCATCAGCCCGCGCGGGATGAGCCGGTCCAACGGGGCGATGGCTTCGAGCAGCGCGGAGGCCTGGCCGGCGTCGATCCCGGATTTGGTTTCTTCGCCCGAGGTGTTGACCTGGAGGAAGACCTGGAGGCTGCGGTCCTCGGCTTCGAGGCGACGCTGCAGGGTTTCGGCGAGCTTCAGCGAATCCAGGGCGTGGAACTCATGGGCGAAGCGAGCCACGAACTTCGCCTTATTGCCCTGCAGCGGTCCGATGACCGCATAGCGCAGATCCGGGTAGTCGGCGGCGAATTCCTCGTATTTGGCCAGCGCTTCCTGGACCTTGTTCTCCCCCAGGGTGTCCACTCCGGCATCGATGGCCAGACGCAGCCGGGCAGGCTCGATGGTTTTGGTGACCGGCAACAGGCGCACCGCGCCGGCTTCGCGGCCGGACCGGGCGGCAGCGGCGGCGATCTTCTGGTTGACGCTCGCCAAGTTCCGGGCGAAATCCTCGGTGGTTGCCGCCTGGGCCGCGGCCGGTTGCGAAGTTATCAAAGCGCCTGCGCCTCTTTCTGTTTGGTGGTGCTCGCTGCAAAAGCCGGCCCCGCTCACGCGGGCCCGGCTTTAAGCATAGGCATAGATCCCGGTGCTAGAACATTTGGCGCCAATTGGTCTTGGCCAGATCGAACAATTCGTCCCCGCGCCCGGAGAGCACCGTGCGGATGGCATAGAGCGCGAAGCCCTTGGCCTGCTCCACCTTGATGCTTGGCGGCATCGACATTTCCTGCCGGTCGGTGACCACGTCCAGCAACGCCGGCCCCTCGTGGGCGAGGAATTCGTTGACCGTGGCCTCGAGCTGCGCGGAGTCCTCCACCCGGAATCCCTTGAGTCCCGCGGCGTTGGCCACCGCACCGAAGTCGGGGTTCTCCAGCTCGGTGGCATAGGTCACGAAGCCGGCGGCCTTCATTTCGAGTTCCACGAAGTTCAGCGAGGAATTGTTGAAGACCACCACCTTGATCGGCAGCTTATTCTGCGTGGCGGTCAGCAGCTCGCCGAGCATCATCGTCAGCCCGCCATCCCCGGCGAAGGCGATCACCTGCCGCGTGCGGTCGATTGCCTGGGCGCCCAGGGCGTGGCAGAGGGCGTTGGCCATCGAGCCGTGGTTGAAGGAGCCGAGCAGCCGGCGGTCTTCGGTCATGCTCAGGTAGCGGGCCGCCCAGATCACCGGGGATCCCACATCGGCGGTGAAGATCGCGTCTTGATCCGCCGCCAGGTCGATCAGCCGGGCCAGGTATTGCGGGTGGATGGCCGCCTTGCCGCGCGAGGGGGTGGCCAGCTCGTCGAGTTTGGTGCGGGTTTTCGCGTAGTGCTCCAGCGCGTCGTTCAGGTGCTTGCGCTTGCCCTGCCGGGGCAGCAACGCCGACAGCGCCGCGGCGGTGTCCTTCACCGTGCCCACCAGGGGCACATCCACGGTGGTGCGCCGGCCGAGCTGTTCCCCGCGCAGGTCGACCTGGATGATGCTGGCATGCTGCGGGTAGAACTGCTGGTAGGGGAAATCGGTGCCGAGCATCAGCAGCACCTCGCATTCCTCGATCGCGCGGTAGCCGGAGGCGAAGCCGAGCAGCCCGGTCATGCCCACGTCGAAGGGGTTCTCGTATTCGATATGCTCCTTGCCGCGCATCGAGTGCACGATCGGGGCGGCGAGCCTATCGGCCAGCTCCATCACCTCCGCGTGCGCCCCGGCGGTGCCGGCCCCGGCCAGGATGGTGACCTTGGCCGAGGATTCAAGCAGCTGCGCGGCGCGGGCAAGCTCCGCGTCATCGGGCAGCACCCGCGGGTTGGTCTTGACGATCGCTTGGGTTCCGCTGCGTTCCATTTGGGAGAGCGCCACGTCTCCGGAGATCACCAGCACCGCAACCCCGCGCTTTTCGATCGCCTCGCGCATGGCGATGCGCAGCATCCGCGGCAACTGCTTGGGGTCCGAGACCTGTTCGGCGTAGACCGAGCAGCCGCGGAAGATTTCTACCGGGTGGGTTTCCTGGAAATAGTTTGACCCGATCTCGTCGGTGGGGATCTGCGCGGCAATGGCCAGCACCGGCACCCGGGAGCGTTGCGCGTCGTAGAGCCCATTGATCAGGTGGAGGTTTCCCGGCCCGCAGGAACCGACGCAGACGGCCAGTTCCCCGGTGAGTTCGGCTTCGGCGGTTGCGGCGAAGGCGGCGCCCTCCTCGTGGCGATGATGGATCCATTCCATCTCCCCGTTTTCGCGCAGCGCATCGGTCAGCCCGTTCAGCGAATCTCCCGGAACCCCGTAGATGCGCTTGACACCCTGGGTGTGGAACTGTTCGATCATGTGTTCGGCGACGGTAGGCATTAATTTCCTCCTGCAAACAAGGGGCCGGATTCCACCGGTTGATAACGCTCAGCCTACGAGAGAAAAGCGCCGGCTGGCTAACCGCTAACCGGCGAAGCCCGGCCAGTAATGCGAATCGGGCAGTGCACGAGCACCGAAGATCCCCTGGCCCACCCGCACCACGGTCGCGCCTTCGGCGATGGCCAGCTCGAAATCCCCGCTCATCCCCATGGACAATTCTTCCAACCCGATCCCCTCGGGCGCCTGCTCGCGCAGCCGATCGCGCAGTTCCCGCAGCGTGGTGAAGCAGGTACGCACCGCCTGCCGGTCCGAGGAGAAGATCGCAAGGGTCATCAGCCCCTTCACCCGCAGCCGGTCCAGGCCCGGCAGCGAACGCAAGAATTCAGGGGCCGCTGCTGGGTCCAAACCGAATTTGGTTTCCTCGCCCGAGGTGTTCACCTGCACGAAAACATCCAGGGTGCGGTCTTCGAGTTCCAGCCGACGCTGCAGCGCGGTGGCCTGGCGCAGGTTGTCCAAAGCCTGGAATTCGTCGGCAAAACGGGCCACGTCCTTGGCCTTATTCGATTGCAGGTGGCCGATCACCGAATATTTGAGCCCCGGAATGTCGGCGAGGTTCTGCGCCTTGCGCGCGGCCTCCTGCACCTTGTTCTCCCCCAGCCAGTCCATGCCCGCCGCGATCGCCAGGCGCAGCCGCTCTTCGGGCACCGTTTTGGTCACCGGCAGCAGTCGCACGCTGCCCGGCGCCCGCCCGGCAGCGAGTTCGGCCGCCGCGATGCGCCCGCGGACCGAGGCGAGGTTTGCCTTGAACTGCGCCACGGTGTTCGCGGTGGGCGCGGCGCTTGAATCCGAGGTTGCCTGGTTCATACGGTATTGCTCCTGCATCTGACCGGAGATGTTGCTGATCTGGCTTCATCGTAATACGCCACGGGCG
The DNA here is from genome assembly GCF_002975455.1 of Arthrobacter sp. MYb224. NCBI lineage: Bacteria > Bacillati > Actinomycetota > Actinomycetes > Micrococcales > Micrococcaceae > Arthrobacter > Arthrobacter sp. MYb224. Next base: position 334,240 of record NZ_PCPU01000001.1, read on the forward strand.
GCCCCGGGCTCATAGCAACTAGGCTAGAGGCAACCAGCGGGCAGGCGAGCGAAACCTTGGAGGTTGCAGTGGAGGAACAGTCAAGCAGTCACGTGGTCGATGCGCGGAACATCCCGAAACCCGAACGCCACGGAAAAATCATGGAGGCCTACGACTCCTTGCCCACCGGCGGGTACCTGAGCCTGCTCAATGACCATGAACCGGTGAACCTTCACGCGGAATTCGAACGCAACCTCCCCGGCACCTATATCTGGGAGGCGACCGAACGGATTGGCGGAGACTGGGAAGTCATCATCACCAAGCTCGCCAGCACCCCGGCGCCGCGCATCATGACGAACACGGCCTGGCTCGGCGAACAAGGCAGCACGGTAGACGGTGCCATCTGGAAGCTCGAACCGGAGAGCCGCGACCTGGATGCGAATGTCATCGCGCTGGCGCCCAGCCAGGAAATCGGCGAACACCGCGGCCCGGAACTGGACGTGCTCATCCACGTGTTCGAGGGCACCGGGACGCTGCACACCGAAACGAATTCGATCTCGCTGAAGCTCGGCGACGTGCTCTACCTTCCGGCACGTTCCAGGCGGCACTTCGTCGCCGGAGTCCACGGGCTGAAGTACTTCTCGGTGCATCAACGCAAGAAGACCTTGGGCCTGATGCCGGTGCTGCGCCCGGACGCCGATTAGCCTTCGAACCGTCCGGAGTCCAGGAATCCTTCAAGCTTCGCGCGGTGCGGTGCGAGGTCCAAACCTTGGGCGTCCAGCCACTGCTGGTTGTAATAGGTGTTGGCGTAGCGCTCGCCGGAGTCGCAAATGAGCGTCACGATGCTTCCCTTTTCCCCGCGTTCGAGCATGCCTGCAATGATCTGGAAGACCGCGTAGAGGTTGGTTCCCGTCGACCCTCCGGTCCAGTGCCGGGTGTGCGCCCGCAGCAGGTACATGGCAGCCAGCGAGCCCGCATCGGGCACCTGGATCATCTGGTCGATGACCCCGGGCACGAAGGACGGCTCGACGCTGGGCCGGCCAATCCCCTCGATCCGCGACCCGAGCCCGGTGGAGTACTGCATATTTCCGGTACGCCACCCCTCGTAGAAGGATGAGTTTTCCGGATCGGCCACGGCAACTTGGGTGTCATGCTGGCGGTAACGCACGTATCTGCCAAAAGTCGCCGAGGTGCCGCCGGTGCCGGCGCCGACCACGATCCATGAAGGAATCGGGTGGCGTTCGGCCGAAAGCTGCGAGAACACGGATTCAGCAATGTTGTTGTTCCCGCGCCAGTCGGTGGCTCGTTCGGCGTAGGTGAACTGATCCAGGTAATATCCGTCGGATTCCTCGGCGAGCTGCCGGGCCGCAAGATCCACTTCGCCGGCGGCATCGACGAGGTGGCAGCGTCCGCCATAGAACTCGATGAGTTCAATTTTCTCCCTGCTGGTAGTCCGGGGTACTACAGCAATGAAAGGCAGGCCGAGCATGCGGGCGAAATACGCTTCGGATACCGCGGTGGAGCCGCTAGAGGCCTCCACAAGAGTGGTGTGCTCACCGATTTTGCCATTGACCAAACCGTAGAGCAGCAATGAGCGAGCCAAACGGTGCTTGAGCGATCCGGTGGGATGCACCGATTCGTCCTTCAAGTACAGGTCGATTCCCCACTGCTTTGGCAGCGGAAAGACATGGAGGTGGGTGTCGGCACTGCGGTTCGCATCTGCGTCAAGTAGGGCGATCGCGGCTCGGACCCAATGGTTTGCTTTGGTAGTCTGCTCAGTCACGCACCCACTCTATCCTTTGTCCTTGACTTGGCGCAGAACGACTATACGGGTGGCCGTCGGGCTGCTTGCTGGAGGAATCTCGCAAACCGCATGGGGACGGCTCATTGAGTGGCTTCCTGGCCGGGGATGCACCAAACTGCGTTGCATTCCAAAGCGCGCGTTGGCTTTGCTCCCGGGGCCGACCGGCTCAACACGCTGCACCGCAATCTTCAGATACGCTGGATGCCCAGTTTGGTTGCGAGAACTCAAGACCAGCCTCGCGTACGCTGTGAGTTCGCAATGAGCTAAACCCTCCACTATTGAGAGTTATCTTCGGGCTGGCTAGGGTAGATTGAGTGGCCCGAGTTACCAAAAAGTAACAAACCACGGGATCCTCAACGAGAGTAGGGTAAAAATGTCAAAGACTGCCAAGACTTTCAAAGAAGTCGAGAAATCGCTGAACAAGTTGGCTAAGTCAGCCAAGGCAGAAATCCCGAAGGATCTTCGCGAGACGTGGAATAACGCAATCTCCGGAGTGAACGGTGAAGCTATCGGCAACGCGGGCGCCAACCTGATCGAAAGCGTCAGTGGCAATTCGAAGGCCGCGCAGCGCACCCGTTCATCCGTTGAGAACGCGGTGAAGACCGCGCAGCAGAAGCTGGGCGCGCCAAAGAAGTCCTGCAAGAGCGGCAAGCTGTTGCTGGTCGGAGCAGTCGTTGCGGCGATTATCGCCGTCGTTGTCTCCAGCACGAAGAAGAGCGCCGCTCACTAATCTCTCGCATTCAAGCTAGTCAGCGTCTAAGACCGTGGTTCTGAAAGTTTCGGAGCCACGGTTTTCGCGTGCGTGGAGCAAAAGCAATTGGCTGCGCTACCAGCGGCTGCTTGCCGCTATCTAGCGAAAACGCCAATATTCTGATCACGGCTAGTCCCAAACCTCAGGATCGTTGGCAAACGGCCGAATCGGCTTTCAGAATGCCCAATCCCGGCCGGAGCCAAAACACGTTACGGCTCGGCTCACCTGAGGCAAGATGAGGAAACGTTTCAAGCTCCACGTTCGTGAAGCAATAGCGTGATGCCAACGCGCCTCCTGGCCTCAAGTCGGCAGCCCCGCCACGCGGGCGCCCAAAGACTAGTAGCTACCTTCCGTTAGCGCCCGAAGCGCTGCGACATGGCGGACATAAGCCTGCCGCCCGTTGGGAGTGAGCATTAGCCGCATATGGCTTCGCCCACCCTTCGAGAATTTTTCCACGTCGATAAATCCGGCCTCGGAGAGCTGCTTCAAATGCTTGCTCAGTACCGAATCGGCAATTCCCAACGAATCACGCAGTTGAGCAAACTCGGCATATTTGAGTGGAGCCAAGCTGGCGCAGATGCGCAGACGGATTGGGGCATGAATTAGTTCATTGAACTCCCCGTGATTAGACATCGCGCTCATTCGCGTCTTTGAGCCGATTCTTGATCGTTGCCGTGCGCATACCGGTCATGCACAAACACAGAACACCAAATAGCGCCAGCCATTTCAGGCCCACCTCGCCCCAGGACCCAGGTTCCCAGAAGCTAGCGACCTGCAAGGTCAACATAAAAAGAAGAACATAGCCCATGTAGCGGCCTGAATGCCTGAGAATCGGACGCGCCTTGGGCCGCTTGCGCATCAGCAGGACATACCAGAAACCCAGAGGAATGATCAGCAGAAGCAGCGCACAGAAGACCGGCCATGACACGTAGTTCGCCAATGCACAGATCGTTGCCACGAAAGCCAGCATGGCATACATGATTTTACGCGGCGCCTCCGTGGCACCTACCATCGCCTCCGAAGCATCCTCTATTTCGGCCAGTGCTTCGCGCGGCTCATAGTTGCCCGCCACATGCTTTCCGCTGTCCATCACACCCTACTTTCCATTAAGGAAAGTCTTGTCTTTCCATGATGGAAAGTCAAGGTTTCTCCGCGCCTCGCCTACCGAGCCGAGCTGCCCTGAACAAGATTTCGAGCCTGCTCGGAAATATCTCCAAGCAGACCCGATGCCTTGCAATGACTACCGCTGGTTTTTCAAGAACTATCGACGAGCACGCGAGTTCTTGATTGCGGCCGCGAGTCCTAATCCTGCGGCAACTAGGCCGACCGGAATCAGCCAGAGACTGTTTACCCCGGTGTCGGCGAGCCTATCGATTTTGCGCTGCTCAGACTCCCCCTCAGAGGGTTCTGTGGTCGGTTCGGAGCTTTGTTCCTGCTTGGGTTCCGTGGTTTCTTCGTTCGGGGTTTCATTCACTTCTGGGTGCTGGGAAGGCTCGGCCGTGGGCGAAGCCTCCGGCGATGCCGACTCGTCCGGTGCATTGGTCTCATCCGGAGCCTGCGACTCAACGGGGCGCTCGCCTATCCCAAAGACCTCTGCGGCCGTGCCCAAATTAGCGAACACCGTCTCACCGCTGGCATCATCCACCGCATCATTATCGGTGACGATATACGCATCACCGCTACCGGCGATGGCCAGGCTTTCGAGCTTCTCCTGGGTCCAGCCATTGGTCGCTTCAAGCACCGGAAGCACGTCAACTGCTAGTTCCTTTTCCAGCATGGTGACCTCACCAGCCACACCTTCTGGAAGCTCAAACTTATACAGGGCCTTGAGTTGGGCATTCTCACCGTTGCGCTTGTCGCGCTCGATGACGGCGAACGATCCGTCCGGAAGCTCGGTGATTTCCGAAAGCCCATTCCACGATCCATCGTCACCGGCGGGCTCAAGCTGGTAGCCATACCAGGTGAATTCGGCAGAGCCAGGAACATATTTGCCGATGCGGACGAAGTCTTCGCCTGGCACTTCACGCTGCAGGGTGAAGATGACTTCTTCTTCTGCGCCTTCACCACGCACACTGACACCTTCGAGCCCCTGTCCGCCTAGTTCCGCGACGACTTCCGCAGGCAACGGCACTTCCTCGGTGACGGCACCGGCTTCATCAATGCGCAGCAACGCGTTTTCTGCGCCTTCCTCGCCTTCATGCGCAGCCCAGAACCCTCCCTCAGCACGGGCCGCGATGCCTTCCAGATCGAATTCGGCGGGGCCACCGTCCTTGGTCACCGCCATGGAGCTCTCGATCAGCGCGGGCTCCTGCGCGGTGTCGATGGAGTAAATGCGTGGTTCATAGGCGTTGTCGCTGACCGCGTAAAGTTTCTCCGAATCTTCGGGATTGTCGCTCAACCCGCTCAACGCTCCGAACGGCACCAGGTTCTCGATGCTGGATGCCAACGCGGGGAATTGCACTTCGGTTGCACCGAAGGAGAATAGCGTAATCGACGATCGTACGCCCTTGTCTGCCTCATCGGTTTCCGAGGCCACGGCCAGCAAGTTCCGGCCTGGGATCGGAAGGATGCCTTCCGGCCCGTTGGTGGTTGGCAGGGTCTGCAGATATTCCGGATTGGTTGGATCGCTAAGTTCGTACACCGCGACGAAGTTGCCTCGTTCCGAGGCGACGAAGGCGTAGTCGACGCCGTTGAAGCTGTCGATCGCCAACCCCTCGGGTTCCACCCCCTTCTTGCCAGCGCGCTTCTCCGGGAACAGCCCCTGGGAGAGCGCCAAGCGTTCGAAGGTGTTTCCTGCGTCCCAAGCAACTTCGCCGGTTTCGGAATCGAAGATGGTGAAGCCTCGGCTGCCACCTTTCCAGTCCCCTTCGTTGGCGGTGGCGAGGTAGCGATCTTGGATCCAGCCGATCGCGTCCGGTTCGCGCGGAACGTCTTTCAGCGAGCCGGTGGGATCCAGTTTCCCGTCTTCTTCGATGTCTATGTTTTCCAGGTCAACGCTGCCTGCGCTGAAGGCGCCGGTAATGTCACCGCTGGGCAGGTCGATGAGGACTACGCCGTTGTTTTCTTGGAGGGTTACCGCCAATTGGTTTTTGGCATTGATGGTGACGTACTCGGGCTCCGGATCCTGTGGGGTGTCGAATCCAGCGTCGCTAAGCATCGGAAGCGCAATCGGGGCTTCGCGCGTCCCCGTGGTCAGCGGCACCTCGCGAACGCTCCAGGCTTCGGGGTTTTCGCCCACGAGATCCAGGATCTCGATAGCACCGGCGGGCGCCTGCGGCAGCCCGCCGTCTCCGGCGTCTTCGTCACGTTCGTTTTCGATGGCGATCGCCGCGTAGGCTCCGTCTTCGGAGATCGCGATGGAGTCCGGCTGTCCGGTCAATTCGATGCTGTGGACCAGCGTACGGTCAGCAATGCGCACAACGTCTACCCGTCCCGAAGGGTTCGAGTAGCTTTCCGAGGTGTTGACTACAACAAAAACGTACTCGCCATAGGCGGCAACGCTAGTTGGTTCGTCTTCTGGGCTACCGAGCTGGTGCAGCGGGAGCGTTCCCAAACCCTTCGGTGCGGCGGGGTCGCTGATATCCACGAATCCCACCTGGCGGGCGAGCGCGTCAGAGTAGATCAGGGTTTTGCCATCTTCGGAAACGGTCGAGATTTCGGAGGCAGTTTCGGCTGCGGCCCCGTCTGGGTCGTTCTGATACACCGGGTATGTCGCGGTGCGTTCAAAGTAGCTCCCGGTATCGGCGGTTGCGACCCCCGCCGTAGTCAATGGCGCAGCGCCTACTGCGCCCACCACTATGGCTGCGGCGAGAATGCCTGCAGATTTCTTTGCGACTCGGTTCACGTTCCCTATCCCCATCAAGCTTGATGTTTCCCATAAATTCCCTCTTAAGATTGGCAAATCAATCCGGCCGCGAGGTGAATTCCGGGCAACGGGAGTTGAACAAGTTGTGGCTAGTTCCTTCACTCACATTTAGTTGAATATACTCAACTAAATGTGAGTGAATGTGGGTGCAGGCATCTCGGTGTACCTGCGCGGCTTATAAATTCACAAGGAAATCAAGAACGGACGAGCTCATGATCCTGAACAACACCACAGTCTTAGGTACCGGCGTACTTGGTTCCCAGATCATCTTCCAAACCGCCTACCATGGTCTGCCCGTTGTCGGCTACGACATCGATGACGCTGCCCTCGAAGCCGCCGCCGCCAGGCTGGATAAATTAGTCCCGGTTTACGCGGACTACTTTGACGCCGGCGACAACACGAAAGCTCAAGCAGCACGCGATTCCATTCGGTTGAGCAGTGAATTGGCCGAGGCTGTCGAAGATGCGGACCTGGTGATCGAAGCGGTGCCCGAAAGTCTGGAAATCAAGCAGGATACCTACCGGAAGCTAGCGCAATCAGCCCCGGCTCGCACCGTATTCGCCACCAACTCCTCGACGTTGCTTCCTTCAGCTATTGCAGGATTCACCGGCCGGCCCGATCGCTTCCTCGCGTTGCACTACGCCAACCGAGTTTGGCAAAACAATACCGGCGAAGTCATGGGCACCGCGTCGACCAGCGCCGAAGCCTACGAAGCGGTGGTGAACTTCGCCGAACGCACCGGGATGGTCCCGATTCGGGTGCTGAAGGAACAGCCGGGATACGTGCTCAATTCGCTGCTCGTACCTTTGCTGCAGTCTGCGAGCCATCTGCTCGTAAATGGCGTCGCTGACGCAGCAACCATTGACCAGACGTGGAAACTGGGCACCGGAGCGCCCAAGGGCCCCTTTGAAATTTACGACATCGTCGGGCTGAACACCGCGTACAACATTTCACGTTCCGGTGATGAAACCAGCCAAAAATTCGCAGAACTGCTCAAAACCAACTACCTCGAGCACGGAAAACTCGGCACTGCCACGGGCGAAGGGTTCTACAAGTACGACTAGGCACTCCTCGCGCGCATGCCACAGACCGGCATGCGCAAGTTCCTCATAGCAGCCGGGAAAGCAATCGCGGTTAGGATGGGCTGGTGGCACATATCGACGTTTCCGACATCCAATACTTCCTTTCCGACGGCACCCAGTTGCTGGGCGGAGTCACCTTCAAAGTGACCGCCGGCTCCAAAACCGCATTAATCGGGCCGAACGGCACCGGCAAAACCACCCTGATCAAGATCATCTCCGGTGATCTCAAAGCCGACGAGGGCGCGATTAATCGCTCGGGCTCGATGGGCATTATGCGCCAGTTCGTGGGCCAGGTCCGCGACGAATCGACAGTGAAGGATCTTTTGCTTTCCACCGCCGCCCCGTCCGTCGTTGCTGCAGCCGCCAAGGTTGCAGCGTGCGAAGCGAAGATGCTGGTCAGCGAGGATGAAAAGGTCCACATGCGCTACGCCGAAGCGATTATCGAGTGGGGTGACGCCGGCGGCTACGAGCTGGAAACCACTTGGGACAAGGTCTGCATGGCCGCGCTGGGCATCCCGTTTGATCGCGCCCAGGACCGCCAAGCGCGCACCTTGTCCGGCGGCGAGCAGAAGCGCCTCGTATTGGAGGCGCTTTTCGAAGGCAACGACGACCTGCTGCTCTTGGATGAGCCCGATAACTATCTAGACGTACCGGGTAAGCGCTGGCTTGAAGCAATGATGGAGCGCTCCCCGAAGACCGTGCTATTCATCAGCCACGACCGCGAGTTGCTCAACAACGCGGCCACGCGCATCGTCACGCTGGAGCCCGGCCATGGTGGAGCCACCGCGTGGATCCACGGTGGTTCGTTCGGCTCCTATGTGCAGGCTCGCAAGGAACGCAACGAACGCTTCGAGGAACTGCGCAAGCGCTGGGATGAAGAACATTCCAAGCTCAAGGAATTGGTCATCATGTATAAGACCAAGGCGGCATTCCGTTCGGATATGGCTAACCGGTATCACGCGGCACAGACACGCTTGGATAAGTTCTTGGAGGCCGGCCCGCCCCAGGCGATTCCGCTAGAGCAAAACGTGAAGATGCGCTTGAAAGGTGGACGCACCGCCAAGCGCGCGGTCGTAGCCGAAAAGCTCGAACTTACCGGACTTATGAAGCCCTTCAGCAACGAGATCTGGTTTGGTGACCGAGTAGGCGTACTGGGTTCCAACGGCTCGGGCAAATCCCACTTCCTGCGGCTGCTGGCCGCCGGCGGCACCGATCCCGAACGAGAGCACGAGCCGGTTTCCGATGTGCAGCTCGCCGAAGTTCCTCATGAGGGAACGGTAAAGCTCGGCGCTCGGATTCGCCCTGGCTACTTTGCCCAGACCCACACCCGCCCCGACCTCTTCGGCCGCACCTTGCTGGAGATTCTGCACCGCGGTGACGAGCACCGTTCGGGGCTAGCCCGTGAGGCCGCCGCCGGCGCATTGGATGGCTACGGACTGGCTGGCCAATCAGAGCAGAAGTTCGAGTCGCTGTCCGGCGGCCAACAAGCCCGCTTCCAGATCCTGCTCCTGCAGCTATCCGGAGCGACCCTGCTGCTGCTAGATGAGCCGACGGATAACCTCGACCTGCATTCCGGCGAAGCGCTCGAGCATGCGATCGATTCCTTTGAAGGCACCGTGCTCGCCGTGACGCACGACCGCTGGTTTGCAAAGTCGTTTGACCGCTTCCTGGTCTTTGGCTCAGATGGCAAGGTCTACGAGTCCGATACTCCCGTGTGGGACGAAAAGCGCGTGCAGCGAGAGCGCTAAACACACTGCGGATGGTCCCGCCTGGGGAACTGGCGAACGGAGCTAGTTCCCCAGGCGGGACTTTCTCGCTTAACCAGCCACTAAAATTTGATCGCGACAGGCTTTGCGTCCAAAAAGCTCCCACGCCAAGGAACCGTCCACGCACTGGATGGATTGTGGCTGAGCGGATGCGCCAGGCCAGAGCGCAGGAAACCGGCGAACCATATACCAGGCGTTTTCCGGTCCCCTGCCTGGGCGTGAAAATTATTCGACGAGCTTGCCGGCGGTGGAGACCTCTTGGATCAATGCCGCTATTTCTGCTGGCACTTCCACGATGGCTTCTCGGGTGATCCCGGTCTTAGGCGACCAAACGAGATTCACCTGCAAGCCGGGATCCATGGCTGGGAAGTCGCTGCGGTTGTGGCAGCCCCTGGTTTCGCGGCGTTCCAAGGCGGCTTCCAGGGTGGCCCGGGCGGCCAGCGCCGAAGATTTCAGATCAAAGGCATGGGATAGGTCTTGGAACCCCGCGATGTCGGGATGAATTCCGGCATTCGCCATGCGCTTTTCGATCTCGTCGAGTTTCGCAAGGCCGGCAAGCAATCCTTGCTCGTCTCGCACCACTCCGGCGTGCTCGGTCATCACATCGCGGATGGCGCGCTGCAATGCACGGACGTTCTCCACGCCATCTGCGGCCAAGAGGTCCTCGATGTCGCGCCTAGCCTCCGCGATAGCTTCTGCGGATCGAGGCTGGGATTCCAGTGCCCTGGCATACGCGGCTGCCGCCTGTCCGACGATTCGCCCGAAAACCAAGAGCTCGATCAGCGAGTTTCCGCCCAAACGGTTTGCACCGTGCAGTCCGCTTGAGGCCTCGCCTATCGCATAGAGTCCGGTGACTTCGGTTGAATGATCATAGGGGTCCACCCAGACCCCGCCCATCGAATAATGAGCGGTCGGTGCGATCTCGATAGGTTCGCGGGTAATGTCCAGCATCTGCTCTTCGAGCATCGTCTGGTACACCCTGGGCAGCCGCTCCATGATCAGCTGGCGCGGCAGGTGCGAAACATCGAGCCAGACCCCGCCCTTCTCCGTTCCGCGTCCTTCGCGGATCTCGGTATAGGCCGCGAGTGCAACTCGGTCACGGGTAGAAAGCTCCATGCGTTCCGGATCGTAGTTCTTCATGAAGCGTTCACCGAGCTGGTTGCGCAAAATTCCGCCCTCCCCGCGCGCCGCTTCGGAGATCAGGGTTCCTGCAGCAGATTCGGGTTCGATAATTCCCGAGGGGTGGAATTGCACGAGTTCCGGGTCGCGGAGGCGGGCACCGGCCTCGACAGCCAAGCGGAACGAATCCCCGGTGTTTTCGTCACGTCGCGACGAGCTGCGCCGCCAGATGCGGTTGTGCCCACCGGCGGCCAGGATGACCGAGTCGGCATGGATCAGATACCGGGTTCCGTTGTTCACATCGAAGCCGTAGGCGCCGAAGATTTGATTGTCCTTGACGAGCAATCGGGTGATATACACGCTGTCGAGGATTGGGATCTGCAGTTGTTCGGCACGTCGAATCAGCGTGCGTTGGATTTCCAGGCCGGTGTAGTCCCCTGCAAATGCGGTGCGGCGGAACTTGTGCGCTCCGAAGAAGCGCTGGGAAATGCGGCCGTCTTGTTCCCGGGCAAAATTCATCCCGTACCGTTCGAGATCTTCGATTCCGCGTTGCGCTCCCTGGGCCACGGTCTGCACGGTGCGCGGATCGGCGAGGAAATAGCTTTCCTTGATGGTGTCTGCAGCGTGTTGCTGCCAGCTGTCCTCTTCATCCATGGTGCCCAGGGCCGCGTTGATTCCACCGGCCGCCAACGAGGTGTGCGCATCGTGACGCGGACGCTTTCCTACGGCCAGTACATCTACGCCGAGTTCGGCGAGTTCGATGGCCGCCCGGAGCCCCGAACCGCCGGTCCCGATAACTAGGACGGTGGTTGAAATCTGCTGTTCTTTGCTGCTGTAAGTGTTCATGACATCAAGCATCTGCCGCTAAGAAACATACGTCCAATGAATTATCTTCATGGTTTCGATAGCCGTATGCTATGGGATATGAATCTAGAGCAGTTGCGGGGTTTCGCGACAATCGCCAGGGTGGGGCACTTCACAAGAGCTGCCGAGGATCTGCATCTGACGCAACCGTCGTTGAGCCGTCAGATCGCCACCCTCGAACAAGATCTGGGCTCCCAGCTATTCCACCGGGCGCGGGGCAACATCACGCTGACCGCCGCCGGTGAAGCGTTGCTGCCGCTGGCACGCCGCATGCTCGCCGATGAAGAAAATGTGCGCACCGAAATGGCAGAACTGGCAGGCTTGCGAAAGGGCCGGGTTCGGCTAGGCGCTCCCCCAACCCTGTGCGTCTCGCTGGTTGCCGAAGTTCTCGAAGTATTTCACCGCCGGTTCCCCGGCATTGAGCTTCACCTTAGCGAAGCCGGGTCGAAGAATCTGCTGGATGAGCTGGCTGGCGGATTGCTGGATCTGGCCCTGGTTGTTACTTCGGAGCACTCCGTAGCGGAGAAAAGCCTGGCCAGCCTCCCACTGTTATCCGAAGAACTTGTTGTCATCGACTCGACTGGTAAACCACGCCTTGGGGGCAGAGAATCCTTGGATCTCAAGGCGCTGTCGAGGCTTCCCCAGATTGTTTTTTCGCAAAGCTACGACCTGCGTGCAAGTACGATGAACGCCTACCGCGCACAGGGCCTGACCCCCAACGTAGTCTTGGAAGGCGCCGAGATGGACGCTGTCTTGCGCTTCGTCGAAGTCGGGTTGGGGGTTGCGGTTGTTCCGGCGACGGTACTGGTTGATCGTCCCGGGCTCAGCGCCGCCGCGCTGAAAGATCCACAATTGACGCGCACCATCGGTCTGGCGCATCGCCGAGATGTTTCATTGACTCGTGCCGCCGCTGCCATGCAGGAGATCATTCTAAGCACGGCTCGGGCACTGGCCGACCGCCAGCCTCGAATCACAAGCCTGCTGACCGCTAGCTAGCTCAGTCCTTGATACGCAGTCCGAGATATGCGGCGAACTCATACGACAGAGAACTCAACTGCTGCTCGCTAATCGTGGCACCGCGCAGTCCTTCGATGCCTTGCACTTGCGACATCTCCAACCCGGTCAGATCAACCGAGCTGAGATTTGCGCGCTCCACGCTCAGCGTCCCGGTACGACAATTTTCAAATCTCACTCGTTGCGCCTTGGCCTGCTGCAAATCAATTTCATCAAAGGTGCAATCCCGGAAGAGCACGTCCCGCAGCTGCGCGGAGCGAAGATTGACCCAACCGAATTTGCAATGGTCAAACACCACTGAGTCGGTCGAGGAATCCGAGAGATCGGCCGAGCCGAAGCGGCTGTGGATCATCCGCACGTCATTCAAGGTCGCTCCCGCGCCCTCCACGATTGGCGCGCTTAGCTGCTTGAACTCGCATTGAATATAGCGTGCGTTGCGCATGGAAAGTTCACCGATATTCAGTTCAGAAAACAGGCAATCTTCTACGCGGCCGTCGGTCAGATCAAGCAGATTCCGGTCATAGCCGGTGAAATGAAGCACCTCGACATAACCGCCGCCAAGCAGGTCCTCGACGGTTCCGGCTTCCAGTTCCGGAAGCCGGAACTCTCGTATGCGCGGAGCCATACCGTGTGTTTTGAGATGAGCCATGCCTAGCTTCCTTTCAATTCTGCAAAAAACTTGCACCGGGGATCACCGGTGTTCATTTTGCGACGTCAGCCAGCGCGGGATGCAGCTCGGGCCACTTGAATTCGTAGCCGGAACGTTCAAGCGTCTCGGGTAGCACCCACCGAGACTTCAACAGCATTTCCGGTTCAACCCGGAGCACGAACATCGCTGGTTCCAACATCCAACGATACGCCGATAGTCCGAACCTGCGCCCGGCGACGCGTCGCAGGCTCGACATGAGTTCGGCGTTCGTCACCGGGTGCGGAGCGCTCAGGTTCACCGGTCCGCGGATTTCTGGATGTTCAATCAGATGCCAGATCGCGCCCATGACGTCATCGAGGTGAATCCAGCTGAACCGCTGCTGGCCCCGGGTCGGATGGAAACCGCTTTTCTCCGGGCCCGTGGGGTCCGGCCCGATCCCGCGGTATCTTCGGTGCGCTGGCCACCACCCATCAATTTGCGGCCCGCCGACGCCCCATCTGGCAAGCCCAAGAAGTTTCTGGCTCGCCGGTCCGTCGCCGAGCACGATCGCCATGCGCAGCGCCACGCGGCGGGTGGCCGAGAGCTCCCCCGCGAAGAACTCGCGTTCCCAATTGCGTGCGACATCAACGGAGAACCCTTCACCGATTTCTCCGATGCTTTCGGTATTCGGCCGGTCCACAGCATGGCGGTAGATGGTCGCGGTCGAGGCATTCAGCCACAGCTTAGGCGGATGCTGGGCCGAAGCTACCGCCCTATGCAAAATCCGTGTCGTCTCAACCCGGGAACCGAGAATTTCGTTGCGTGCCGCATCGCTGTATCGGCAGCCCACGTTCTTTCCCGCCAAGTTGACCAGTAGCTGCGCGCCATCGACCGACTCGTCGATCGCGGCCTGGTCCGCCCAGCTGATCGGCCCACCTCGGCCGATGACGCTCAGCTCGTACCCCTGAGCCGACAGCTCATGAACCAGTCGCTCTCCGATGAATCCGGAGGCTCCGGCGATTACCGCACGACGTTTTGACACCCTAGATCTCCATCCACCAAGTTTGGCTTGGACCGCAACGTGGTGTCAGGATATCGCTGGACTCGGAACCGACCGAATCCAATGGCTAGAAGTCCTCGATCACCAGTTTCTTCATATTCAGCATCTTTTCGAAGGCTCCGGGCCGAGCCATCAGGTCGCCCATGTTCTTCGGAACCACCTGCCAGCTCACGCCGAACTTGTCCTGCAGCCAGCCGCACTGCTCGGCCTCCGGAACTGCGGATAGCGCCTCCCACAACCTGTCGATCTCCGCTTGGTCTTCGCACTGGACTTCAATAGAGATCCCCGGACTGAAACTGAATGGTTGCGCGACGGCGGAATCCATGGCCGCAAAGTTCTGCCCGTTCAGTTTGAAATCGCTGAACATCACCGCTCCGGGGACTGTCACCTCGGTCGGTTCCGGATATGGGAATCGACTGCCTACCTGCGCGTTTTCGAACAGCTCAACGTAGAAATCCACCGCAGGCACCGCCAGGTTCTGCGCGGCCCCGCCGAACATCAATGAAGGGACAATAAATGATTCGCTTTGGCCGGCGTCGGACTGCATGAGTTGCCAGCTGATGCCATAGCGATCCTGCACCCAGCCGTAGCGGGCGCTGAATGCGTAGGTATCCAATCCCATCAGGACGCTGCCGCCGTCGATGAGCTGATCCCAGGTTTGATCGAGCGCCGCGCGTGTCGCATCGGCGTCTCCCGAATAATTGGCCGGATCAAAGCTGACTATGAATGAGATCGATGGGTTGGGAGTGAAGTCGTTTCCGGCGTTGATCAGGGTGAGCTTCGTACCATTCAAGTCCAGAGTGACCGTCAGCGGAGCACCGGCCAGTGGTTCTTGAAAGTCGAGCAACCCTTCGGTGGGGTACCGCGATTCTACAAATGCGGAGGTGTTCGGGAATACACCTGCGTAGTACTGTCCTGCTTCTTCGGCGTTAGCAGCGAACCAGAGATTCGGGATGAACTTTTGCATGGCGAGTCGCTCCTGGTGATCGGAAATCCCGCATCAGTGACCACCAAGAAATCCTAGAGCCGCCTGAGGTCACATTCCGGGTTACCACGCCTACGCTACTCCGCGTAGGCGAGCAGGTAAACAGTGAGATGGTGAATTCTGCGCCAACCGCAAACCGAACTAGGAAACCGGCTCGTTGTCAGGCGTTTGCCTCTTCCGTCCGGTGAAATCATCCATGGAGCTATAGATCTTCAGGACCCTATCGGCCACCAGGTCCCACGCGCCGCGCGGAAGGACTCCGCGCAGCAGTTGACCGAATTTGCTCGTCCACGGCAGAAGCACCAGCGGCGTTCCGCGCAGCATCGCGCTCCACGCTTTGGCTGTCACATACTCGGTGTCCATGATTGGGGTGAACAACATGCTTCTCGCCCCGGCGAACATTCCGGTTGAAACGTAGGTGGGACAGAATGTGGTGACCTTGATATCGGAATCGGCCTCCCGTTCCAGTTCCAGTCGCAGCGAATCGCTCCAGCTCATGGCGGCTGCCTTAGAAGCTGCATACACGCTCATATTCGGATTTGAAACCAAGGCGGCTGCTGAGGCGATCGTAAGGATTCGGGCAGGACTGCCGTCTTGACCCATTTGCCTCAGGAGCGCATGGGTGAGATACATTGGCGCCAGTGCGTTCACCGCCATGGTGTCATTGATCTGTTCAGTACGATGCTTGGCAAAGGACGTGCCGGTGACGACCCCGGCGTTGTTCACCAGCACGTCCACCGCGCCCGCGGCCAGCGACTGATCTGCCGCAGCAATGATCGCCGCCTGATTGCGCAAATCGACTACCTGGGTATGAATGACGCTTCCGGAATCCAGCTGCTCTAACTCCTTGGAGACGGCAGAAAGCATCTGGCTGGAGATATCCCATAGAATCACTCGCCGCGCACCTTCGAGGCAGGCCGTTCGTGCGAAGACAGCGCCCATGCCTTGCGCGGCTCCGGTAATCAAGACGGTCAGTCCCGCAACAGATTTCAATGGCGTGCTCGCACTCATCGTTTCCCCTCTCCCAGGTAGGCCGATAAAGGCCAAGTGAGCCTTAGCCTACAAGGTGAGCTGCATTACATCGGGCTGATTGGCCCCGCACCGGCACCCCAAGTCCCACGGGCAGGTGCTCGCCGGGAATATTCGGTCACAGATCTTCGCGCTACCCTTGAAGGGTGATCAGAAATATCGCCCTTAGACGCAACTTTTCTGGCAGCCATTCCGATGTTTGCACCCAGCAGAGGACCTAAGCAGTGCGTATTGACCGTCTCGACGCCGACCTCATCGAGCTTCTCACCGAGTCCCCCATGCTTCCAGTCATGGAATGCGCCCGCCGCCTCGGCGTGGCCAGGGGCACGGTAACCAGCCGCCTTGCCCGCCTGCACGAAGGCGGGGTAATCCGGGCCATCATCCCGCAAGTTCAGCCTGCGGGCTTCGACTACCAGCTGGTCGCCTTTTGCTCGGTGGAAATAATTCAGAAATACGGCCACGAGCCGGTGGCCACGGCCCTGGCCGATTCGATCCCGGAGATCGTGGACATGTATACGGTGACCGGAACCTCCGACTTGCAGTTGCGCATAGTCGCTCGAAATGCGGTAGACCTTCAAGCGATCTTCGATCGGATCAACCAAGTTCCCGGAGTCGCGCGCACCTCTTCCTCGCTGGCCTTGCGCGAACACTTCCAGGGCAGGACCTTGCCGCTCGTTAAGGCCTACGCAAAAAATTCACCGCCAGAGGAAAAGGCTATACAGATCGACCAGTAATCTTCGCTGCCGAAGTCCAATCGGTATGCAGTGTGCATAGCCCTTTGCGCATCGATTGCGCCCTGTGATTGCCACCACCTACAGTTTTTTCTTGTGACTCGCTTCACCTCCATTTGGGCCATAGCTGCCCAGGGAATGTCGAAATCTTGAGCCCGTCTCAAATTTTTGGGCAAACCGTACACCACCGGAATGTTCCAAGCGGTTCATGACTTTTAGAGAGGAATCAATGAACATCAATCAACGCCCCTCCCTTGCCGCCGTGCCGGCTTACCGCCAGGGAAAATCGGCGGCCCCGGGCGCTTCGAAACTCTCGTCGAATGAATCGCCGCACGCTCCCCTGCCTTCGGTGGTGCAGAGTATCGCCGAGGGTCTGGAAAGCATTCACCGCTACCCGAATATGGCGGCACCGGAGCTGATCACGGCGTTGGCTGACCAGTACGATCTGGACCCGGAAGAGATCAGCCTGGGTGCCGGTTCGGTTGAGGTCGCCTCCCAGCTCATTCATGCAGTCGCCGGAGAAGACGACGAGGTCATGTTCGCCTGGCGCTCTTTTGAGGCGTACCCATCGCTGGTGCGCATTGCCGGCGCGGTTCCGGTCGAGATTCCGCTGGATGCCGAATTCAAGCATGACCTGCCGGCAATGCTGGACGCGATCACCGAGCGCACCCGGCTCATTTTCATCTGCAACCCGAACAACCCCACGGGTACCGTCGTTGCGGCGGACGCCTTGGAAGAGTTCGTCGCCGCCGTCCCACGGAATATTCTGGTGGTGATCGACGAAGCCTACGTTCACTTTGACCGTTCGGATATCCGCGCCGATGGCCTGAAGCTGTTTCGCAAGTACCCGCACGTCGCGGTGCTCCACACCTTCTCCAAGGCCTACGGCTTGGCTGGATTGCGGATCGGCTATGCGGTCAGCCCCAAGCCGGTGGCGCAGAACCTGCGCAAGGTTGCGGTGCCTTTTGGCGTCACCGATCTGGCTCAGCGTGCTGCGGTGGCCTCCCTTGAGGCCGCCGGCGAACTCGGCGTACGCATCAACGAGGTCGTCGAACAGCGCGAGCGGATGCTTGAAGGCCTGCTGGCAGCTGGCTACCCGGCGGTACCTTCCGAGGCGAACTTCGTCTGGGTAGCGGCGGCGGAACGCACCGCCGAGCTGGAAGCCCTGTTGAGCGAAGGCAATGTGGTGGTCCGCGCTTTCCCGGGCGAAGGCCTGCGCATCTCCTCCGGCAGCGCTCAGGACGTTGACCGCGTCCTGGCAGCCGTCACCAGCAAGGTAGAGGTAGCTAGCGCATGAGCATGCAAACCAAGGTCCGCGCGGCGGATAACTCACCAAAACTCCATGCAGGGCTAAGCCAGCGCCAGATCTCAATGATGGGTCTGGGCGGAGCGATTGGCGCGGGCCTGTTCATAGGTTCCGGCCAGGCCATTTCCATTGCCGGCCCGGCCGTACTGCTCTCCTACCTCATCGCCGGCACCGTGGTCATCGTGATCATGTCGATGCTCGCCGAAATGGTCGCAGCCGATCCGTCCTCAGGCGCCTTCAGCACCTTCGCGCACAAGGCGATGGGCAGCAGCGCCGGAAGCACCGTGGGCTGGCTGTACTGGATCCAGCTGGTCGTCGTGATCGCCGCAGAAGCCACCGGCGCGGCGGCCATTGTCGCCGCCTGGTTCCCTGGCTTCCCGCAATGGACCTGGGTCTTGGGCTTCGTGGTGCTGTTCACCGGTGCGAATCTCCTGGGCGTGGGCAATTACGGCAAGTTCGAATTCTGGTTTGCGTTCATCAAGGTCGCGGCGATTATCGCCTTCCTGGCCGTCGGCGCGCTGGTCTTGTTCGGCATCATCCCCACCGACGCACCGGTTGGCCTGGCCAACCTCGCCTCGCATGGTGGTTTCGCGCCGGCCGGGCTCACCGGCATTGCAGCGGCCTTGCTGATCGTGATCTTCTCATTCGGCGGAACCGAAGTCGTTTCCATCGCCGCAGCCGAATCCGATGACCCGCAAGGCAACATCAAGCGCACGATCAAATCGGTCATGATGCGAATCATGTTCTTCTACCTTGGTTCCATCATCGTGATCGTGGCGATCCTGCCATGGAATACCCCGTCCATCGTTGACGGACCGTTCTCCGCGGTCTTGGGCGTGCTGAATGTTCCGGGTGTGGAATTGCTGATGAGCGCCGTCGTGGTGATCGCACTGCTCTCGGCCATGAATGCGAATATCTACGGTGCTTCACGCATGCTGTACTCCCTCGGTACCCGCAAGATGGCTCCGCGTTCGGTGACTCACGTGACCGGGAAGGGAGTACCTGCCAAGGCGGTGCTCAGCTCGGTTGCTTTCTCCTTCATTGCCGTCGGGTTGAACTGGATCTGGCCCGATGCCGTTATGCCGATCCTGTTGAACGTGGTTGGCTCGACAATCATCGTGATCTGGTGCTTCATAGCGGTGACGCAGTACATCCTGCGCCGCCGCGCCGAGCGCGAAGGCACGGAACTTCCGCTGAAGCTCTGGGGCTTCCCGTACCTGTCCTTGGCGACCATCGCCATGATGGTGCTTATCGTGTGCATCGCGATGACCGACGCAGTGGCCCGGACCCAGCTGCTGCTCACGCTCGGACTGACCGGTGCGCTGTGGCTGGTTTCCAAGGCGCTGCGTCTGGGTGCCACCACGCACCAGCGCTAGCGCATAGCGCATAACGCGCAGAGGCCGGCGGAACCCAACAGGTTCCGCCGGCCTCTGCGCCATTAACGGCGGCAGCTAGTCCGACTGGCGCTTGACCATCTCATTGATCCAGATCGGAGCAAAAGGTGAAGTACACCCCGGCGACGTTGGATAGTCCGCCAAGACCTGCAGCGACTCGCCGATTTCCAATGCCCGGGCACGCAGTCCTGCGTTTTCGATGCCAATCTGCGCCAGCGTGTTATTCATGGCCCACTGGAGCCGTTCCGGGGCCTGCTTCATCTCGGCTTCGATCGCATCGAGCAATTTGTCCAGGTCGAGGTTTTCCGGGGCCTTGACAACCTGATGCGCGGTCAGCTCCCAACCGGCGCTGGCGATCACCGGGTCCGGATCCTGCATCAGTCGCTGACGCAGTTCTTCGAGGTGCTTGCTTTTCTTCACTACGTTGCTCAGGAACCAGCCCTGTACCTTCGGACGATCGCCTTCACGGATCCAATTTTCAAGATCATCCAGCGAGAATGCACGCGGTTTGCAGATGAGAATGGCCACCAGTCGGGGCGTCGTTTGCCCGGTCTTCCACAGTTCGACGGCAAGCTCCTGGTTGCTCTTCAGCGCTTTGGCCAACGCTCGCAATTTGCCCAGGTTTACGCCGAAATCATCACCGCGCTTCTCGTTAACGGCACGCATCTTCGGGTTCTCCAAAGCAGCTAAGGCCTCTTGCACCTCTGCTGCGGTGCTCGACGGGTTCAGTCCAATATCGGTGCTCATACCTTCATCTTCTCTCAAATTCTCTCGCAGTGCCCTGCACCAGGCCAAGTCCTTCTGGCTTGGGGATCAGTGATCATCATTCAACGTCAGTTCAGGCAAGACGGTAAGTAGCCAGCGACGCTGCCCTAAGGTCTCGACTGCCTTTGGATGATAGTTGTGTCTAACCCATTCCACGGCGTCTGATACCTGGATCCCACCGAGCACAGCCAATACTGCCAGCGCGGTTCCGGTTCTCCCCACTCCTCCACGACAAGCAATTTCTACTCGTTCCGCGGGCGCTCGCCCATACGCTTCACGCAGCGCCTTCAAGGTGTCCACGGTGGATGAAGGAATGGAGAAATCACGCCATTTCACCCACAGGTATTCACGGTCGGTGAAACGCGGATCTTTTCCAAGCAGGTACACGCCAAAATCAGGTGGCGGCAGGACCCTGCTTTGCTTCAGGCTCGAACCGCGGATCAGCGCCCCATCGGGAAGCCGCACCAGATGTTCTTGCCCGGTCCATTTCATTGGTTCGTCAGGTGAGCGTCCGTTCATCATCGCTTGTAACCCGCTATCCGGCGTTGGCTCGTACCGGCTGTCGAAGGATTGTGCGCAGCTTGGCCGGCGCTACGCGGCGCGGATCGCTGAGGTAAATTTCGTGATGCTTGCCGGTCAGCTCCAGTCCTTGTTCGGGGATGAATTGCCGATGCATCCGGTGCAGCGTTTGGGCTTCGTCGTCATACGCACCAATATGCAGGGTTTGCGCACACAGCCCCTCAGCGAATACCTCAAATCTCACCTTGTCCAGTGCAGCTGGAGGATCCTTCTCGGCCAGTTGCGCACGGATGGTTTCAAACATGGTGCGGTCGATCCATTCGGGCTGCAGGATCATCATGGTCCAGTCCCACTGGGATTTGTCTCTGTGCTCGGTAAATGCCGACATGTCTTGCGCCCACCAGAGCCCTTCTAAGGGCATGACAACGTAGTCCCTGCCAAGTTCACGTTTGCTCATGAACTTCAGCTTGTAGGCCACCGGATACAGCGCCTGCAGGGCTTGAGCATATTCGATCGAGGTGTTCGGGTCCCCGTGCCCATCGATCATGAGATACGGCAGTTCGGGCACCTCGACTAAGCCGAACGCCTCATGTTTGGCCTTATAGCTCGGGAGAGTTTTCTTGAGATCCACTTTCGCATCCATGAGAGTATCCGTTTCCTTAGAACCACCGGCGACGTCGGAAGGTGATGTAGAGGAATGCCGCGAATCCAATCATCAAGACGACGGCGGCTGGGTAGCCAAGCACCCAGTGCAGTTCGGGCATCACGTCAAAGTTCATTCCGTATATCGCTGCAATCAGGGTCGGCGCGAAAAGGATCGCTGCCCAGCCTGATATTTTCTTCATATCCTCGTTTTGACGTTGCGCCACAAGTGTCGAATTAACATTCAAAATCTGCGACAGCGCGTCCCGGTATTCCACCGTCTGGGCGTGTGCGCGGGTCAGGTGATCAGTCACGTCCTGCAGGTAGGTCTGCAGCTCATTCGGTACATCGTATTTGGTGAAGCCATCGGATAGCGAGCGAACGACTTCGAGCAATGAAGCCGTTGAATGCTGCATATCGATGACTTCTTGGCTCAATCGGTAAATACGTTCGGTGACCGCGGCATCACCGCTGAACACCTGACGTTCGATCTGTTCCTTATCAATTCCCAAGCCTTGCAGAACCGGGACATAGCCGTCGACGATCTCATCTAGTAGCCGATAGAGCACCGCTTCGGCGCCCATGCTCAGTAGTTTATGGTCGGTCAACAAGGTGCGGTCGCGAGCGACAAATTCATCGGCGACGGTAGTTTCAAGCTCTAGACCCGGGGTGCCGTCGATCCACCGATGGTCTTGACATAACACCGCGATAGACCCCTGCCGAAGTAGGATATGGAACTCTGAGAGCTCAACTTCTTCATGTTCATCCAGATACTGCGCCGAGCGGACAACCAGCAGGAGGATCTCGCCATAGCGTTCCAGCTTTGGTCGCTGTTGCGCGTGCATCAAGTCGTCAACCAAGACCGGGTGCAGTTGCCATGCTTCGGCAAGCTCGTGGATGTCCTGCTCATCTGGCGTGGGGTACAGACTGAGCGAAGCCCTCCCGGCGGCACTCGCAGCGTACTCCACGGCGCTAGCCGCGGTGGTGCCTGCAGGGGCAGCGTGCACCGTTCCATGCTCGATGAATCTGACCATGACCGGGGCATGCTCGTACTTCTGCAGATCATTTTCGCGGCTCGTACGGCCTATAACCCTGCGTGTAGGTTCCCTCACCTAGGCTCCTATCTCAATACCGACGAACTTTGGTCGTAGGTAAATTCCGCGACGATCCGTTTTATCGACCCGCATTCAAAGTAGCGTATCTCTAAGCTATATGGCCGCCGGAGTTTTCTGTGGCTCCACGCGCATTTTCCTGAATCGAATGCCATCGCTTTGGTACGGTGAGCAAGTGAAGAAACCTCGAGTGATTGCACTGGTCGCCGCCCTGGTTTTAATCGCGGCGTGGCTTGTCCTTTGGAATCCTTGGGATCCATGCGATGCGCCGGCGTCCGTCTGCGAGAAATTTGATGAAATCCAGGAACTGAACGGCGTGGCATCGGTGGAGCTGGAGTACGAGGTTACGTCCGCAGATCCAAAAGACGGTGATCAAGCCACGGCAACGTGGACGATAGGTCTTTCGGAAGATCCGGTGGCCTCCGAAGCTACTGCCGCGGCACTTCGGGCGGAGCGGATCACCCAAGGGATTTCGCTTCCCGGCGTAATGCTGATTCACTACTCGCAATTCACTGTAGGTAAACCACAAGTCATTAATACGGGCGCGACGACCGGCGAATATTATCCGCTGAGCATCATCCCGCAGGAAGACCTTGGGGCGGAGCTCAAGCAGGCCTACGAATTCAGAGATGCCGGGGCCTTGCGAGTTACTAACTCTTCTGTGGTCGCCGCTGATTCGCAAAGCCTGAAGACGCTTGCCGAATTCTCGGTGCAGCAAAACTACCTGGTGAGCTTCGAAGCCGATGACAGTTCCGTGCGATATACGCCCGAGGCAACGATCGATCTGGAAAAAGTTCAGCTCGCTATCGATGCCGGAGCCCTGCCGAACGTGGGGAGCGCCATTTACGGCAGTCAGTCGCTGTCCATTCACACCACGTCTCCTGATAGCTCGATCGAGACACGCGCTATCCGGCGTTGGCTTGAGCAACGCACCCCGCCAAACAACGAACCGTTGAAATACTCCATCTCGTCTCCCGGATTTGCGAAGATTGTCGACGGTTGGATCGGCGAGGTACTTCCCGCGGCACTTATCCCGTCACCAGCGCCGCTGCCCGAGGGCGTCGAACCCTGGACACGAGATCCCGATGCTTCTTATTGCACCACCGATGAAGTCCGTTTCACCCTGAGCACCCCGGACGCTGCATTGGGTTCGCGGTATCTTTCGGTCTTTGCCACGAACGTTTCCAAGCAGCCTTGTGCAGTTCAGGGGCTGGCGGCTATCGAATTTTTCAATGGCCTTGGTGAATCTCAAGAAGACGTCACCATTATCGCCACCCCTAATATTTCGCCTGAACTGGTGCTCCTACCGGCTGGAGAAACCGCAATGTCCACGATGAAATGGGCCGCCATGTCTACGGCCAACGATCCCGACGAAACCGAAAGCCTGGAGGTCAGCCTCTTGCCCGGACTCGAACCGGTGAAATTGATTCCACGAATAGACGGCCAGGACACCTCGCTGGATGTGCTCGACGGCGCTGAGGTACAAGTTAGCCCTTGGGTGCAGGCCCTCGAAGGATGGAATAAGCCAACCTAGGCGTTCCCAGTCGTTCAGAGGGCTGGCCGAGGACGGACTTGACTCCTGCTCCGCCGACAGCTCGTGTTTACTCGAAGGAGTTCAGAAACCTCAGGTTGCCGTCGGAAACCGATACTCGGGCTTAGCCCGTTAGCTATTTCGCCCAGTCCGGCAGAAACTCTTCCAGCGGGTCGTTGGTCTCCCAGTACGCCTTGACGGTCCACGAGTCATCATCGCTACGGGACATAAGAATGGCAGTATCCCGCGTATAGTCGTCTGCACCCTCGATGCTCTTGCGAAGGGCGGCAACAGCTACCTCATCGCCATCAAATACAGGTGCTGCCACACAGCTTGTCCCGGCAAGCACCGCATCGCACAACGGGTACCCGGGCACCTCCCACAGCTCGAAAACAGCGGTCAACACATCGGGCGAGGGCAATAGTGCGCCAACAAGTTCATGGTCAGTTCCCGGCACAGACTCGGTAGATTCATTGGAGATCTCATTGTCTTGCTCCAAGGTGGACGGCTCAGGAGGGAGCGGCGGCATCTCAGGCGGCGGCGCCAGCTCACCCGGAGCTTGCGTACCGATTGTCTGAGTGACGCCGCCCTCGGTTCCGGTGGGAGCAGGCGGCAAGTCCGCCACCGAATCACCGACAGTTTCCGACGGCTCGGCCGTTTCGCTGCTCTGCTCATTGGAGGAAGCATCGACCCAACCGTCCAGGTCCTTACCACCATTGGTCAGGATCAACAGCTGAGCCAGTGGCTCAGCGTCACGCCCGCGTGTAACCGAAGCCAATGCGGGACGATGGATAACCCCGTTGCGGTAGTCAGCCGAGGACAGCCAATAATTCTCACCGCCGGCAACGACCGATACCCCTCGTTCTTCATCAACCGCATACGGTACGTCGTTCACTCGACGTACATACTTCTCGGAATCATTCTCCGCTTCGTACTCTGCAATCCGCTGCCGGAAGTCTTCTTCGGTGAAGTATTTGTCGAACCCCTCTTTTACGCTGATCTGCTGGTAGGTACCGACCTCGGCGGAATCCAGTGTTAGCCGGTAGAAGCACAGCCCCGGTTGCTCCTCGTCAGAGATGATCTCCACGTGGCGCGGATTGGGTAGCTGTTCGTTGAAATATCCGGCGACGGTCTCAGCGGGAAGCGGGCAGCCACCGTTTGACGATGAGCAAGCAACCAGCCCGGCTACCGGTAGTGCGAGTACCGCACTGGATATGAAAAACCTCTGAACCGCAATGTTCATGACCCTCACCTTTCATCTGTCTAAAACGAACGCGCACGGTTCGCGTTGATCCTGTGCGAGAGCCGCCAATAACTGAAGGCCCCCAGGAGAAGGACGACTACCAGTACCAAGACCATCGCCCACACGGTATCGGTTCGGATCACCGTCCCTGCGAACCCGTTGGGCACCTGCGCCGACAATCCGATGTATGTATCTGGTGCTTCACTGCCGTTGCCCCGTAAATCGGATCCCGCCGCGATCGCGGCCAGCATCATCGAAAGTGCTATGAAGAAGACAGCGGCTACAGCGCGAAGCACCAGCAAGCCCAACGCCTTGAGGCGTTGGGAAGATTGAATCGCTCTGCGGGCCAAGACCGACATCCAAATGACCAGCCCAATCGGCACAACGAGGTTCAATGCCGCTACTATCCAAGGGGATCCACCCTCGCCATCGATCGACCGCGCCACCATGCTTTCAGGCAACACTTCAAGGAGCGGACGCAGCACCCCAGTAGCAGCTTGCAGCCATGTCGACACGATCCCCACCGTCAGGAAAAGACCGAGAATGCAAGCGGCAATACCGATGGCGATAGCGAGGTTACGCAACCCCATCGCCCATAAGCGTCTGTCGGTGGCGATATCCAGAGGATTCGCGTCCGTGCCTTGGCGCGTGTCGGGATCCCACGGAACCGTGCCGCGCCCATTGCACACCGTGCACCACTGCAGGTGGCTATCGCCGTACGGGCGCCCCGAACCTCCACAGCCAGGGCAGTACCATTCACCTGCCGACGCAAGCTTACTCATGTCGCCTCATCCCCCAGAATGCGCACTGCGCCAGTTATGCGGTGTCGTCCGGCTACAGCATTCGACGTTGCCTAATCATAAGCGCGGAGGCGGTCGACATACTAGTGTCCGCGTTGACTCGTAATAAACCTCCGGCACGGATACTACGTTGCGTCACAAGAAAACCTCCGCCAAAGTACCTCTTGCTTCTTGGGCTTTGCGGGTATCTGCTCAGCACTATGGGACTGACAATGAGCGCACGCAAACAAGTCACCAAACATCTCGCGAACAGCTACCGGCTCGGCGATAGTGCCGGGAAAACTCGGATCCTGGATGAATTGGTCGAAATCACTGGCTGGCACCGCGACTACGCCCGCTGCGCCCTGCGAGAAGCATTGAAACCCGCCAAGCCACGGATCGTCAGAGCAGGCCGTAAACCGATCTACCCGGCCGACCTGCAACCGCAGGGCTCTGGACATCGGTAGAAAATTAATGAGTCGCCGCTAAGCCCTTCACCCGGTACCGCAACACCCGATCCGTCCCCGGATATACAGTCCGCGTACCGCTCAATAACTCACACAATTCACCCAACGCCACCGTACACCTGAAGCTGGGCGCTGGAACCATCGCTAGTTTTGAGATCGCCAGTCCAAGCCGACTCCTATTCCATCGCGTATTCCGTCGCGCCCTTAGTCGCCAATCCAAGACCAGCCACAATAGCCGTACCGCCAGCAACAAGACCAGTAAAAATCTGATCCCATGCCTTCTCCTGCCGCTGAGCAGTCTGAGCCAAACGCCCGATACCAGACTCAGCAGCCTTGCCGGCCTTGTCAGTTTCAGCAGCAGTTTTCTTGGCAGCAGCCAAAGCCGCATCCATGTCTCGCTTGAAGGATGCGATCTCCGCTTTGACGACGACCCGGATGTTCTTATCAGCCAAGACGGCACCGCCTATTCAATTATTTGTCCGGTGCCGCTGATAAGGTCAGAGCATCATCGCCAGCACTTAGAAATGGGGAATCATGAGGAAAGTTGCAGTAGGAGTTTCGACGATTGCCATAGGGCTTGCACTCGTAGGATGCGCGGCCGCAGAACAACTGGAGCCGGTAGAGTCATCAGCGTCAAGCGCGGCACCGGTTGCGGCAGAAAACCCGAACGTCGGAAGCATCGCAGATTACAAATCTGTAGCTCTGCCCCTTGCCAGCAACATCGAAGAGACACTGGACGCTTTCGACGAATACCATTGCTTCAACTTGCCCGACCCCCACGAAGAGACGCTCTGCATGGCGACCATATTCTCGGCTGGAATGAAGGCAAAAACTGTCACCGCGTCATTGGAGGGCGCAAAGAAACCGGGTGTTCCCGCCTACATTGGTGATCTTCCCGATGAACTCGACACGGTGATGAGCAAAACGTTGGATGCCTCCGAAGAAGCCGAAATAGCAGCTGACTCTTGGGACGAAGCTAACTGCCCCGGCGCCACCGAATGCCACAAGATTGGTCTTGACATTTCGATGGCGTTCGACGACCTGCATGACCGTCTAGTGTCATGGGGCAACTACTAGGACTCTTCGTCCCATATTCGGTAGAGCATCTATCCCGGGTAACGGTCCATGTTGTCGTTGAGCGCGGATTCCTTCGACGCACACGCGTGGCACATCGTCTCTTTCAACTCGACTCGATCAACGTTGTCGTCACCAAGTGCGATTGAGGATGGGACACCGGCGCACTGCAGCATCGTGGCTGGTTCAGTCAGGTGCATCTGTGAAAGCAGTGCAATGCCTGTTGGGGCAAGCTAGTGCTGCCATTACGCTGGACGATTACACTGGGTCGTTTGACCAGGATTTAGATTCGCTGGCCTAGAAGTTGACAGAGATGTTGCCGGTTGGGTTGGCCGCTTGAGCTTGCGATTTGCCTGCGGGTTTAGACCGAACAAAGTGTTTCAAGCGGTACTAAGTAGGCCTAAGACGAGAGTGTCCGATAGGTGTTTTGGGCACTAATAAACCGCTCCCACAAGACGGTTTATCCTTGTGGGAGCGGGATTATTCTCGGTGGAGCTAAGGGTGGAGCTAAGGGGAATCGAACCCCTGACCTCTTCGATGCGAACGAAGCGCTCTACCAACTGAGCTATAGCCCCTCAACAACAATGATCCTACTCCCCTGAATCTTCGAGGATCAGACGAATGCCTCCGCGGTTCCGGAATACTCTAGGAATTTCGAGCACGGAATGACCACGCACGCAGAGCTCCGTGCAATGCTTGACGTGTATTTTCACGAACCAGCATTGCAGCTCATGCGTAAATTGAAAATTCGGGGTACCAAGCCACGCTCGCGGCTTGGTACCCCGAATTTCACTTGCCATTGCAGACTGCAGGCAGTGTATCTACCGCAGTCATCCTGGATGAACGCCGAAGTAGATTGTGGGGGTTATTAGCTGAGTTTGGCGCGCACCATTTGCGATACAGCTTTGCCATCAAAACGTCCAGCGATCTCAGCGCCTACCGCCTTCATCGCAGTGCCCATATCTTTCATCGTGAGCGCATGATCGGCGGAAAGTTCCGCCATAATCCGATCCACGATGCCCTGGGCCTCACCCTCGGTCAGTACCTTCGGCAAGTACGTCGAGATGAATGCAGCTTCGGCTAATTCTCGCTCGGCCATTTCCTCGCGGTTATCCGCGGCCGCAACTTTTGCAGTTTCTTCTCGATTGGCGACCTCTTTACGGAGAAGGTTCTCGACATCTTGGTCGGTCATCTCCGTTGGATTCTTACCAGATTTTTCTCTGGTGCCGATGGCACTCAAGATATTTCGCAAGGTGGTCTTTTCCAGCTCATTCCCTGCTTTCAGGTGAATTATGCTGTCATCGCGAAGGCGTTCTTTTAAGCTCATGGCTTTTCTCCTCTAGTAACTACTCAGACCGACTCTACTCGTATCTTCAAGCAACGTTTAATACGGCGCATCGGAACAGACACCGTGGACAAGGACGGAAAGCTGACGCTACGTTACGGAGGGCAGCTTCGCCACCTCGGAATGGGACGCACCTATTCAGGCGTTCCGGTCCGGATGCTCATTGATGATCGGGACGTAACCGTCATCAACAGAAAAACCGGAGAAATCATCAGGTACTTCAAAATCGAGCCATCGAAGAACTACCAAAAAGCAATTTCTCGCCTGAATAGGTGACAGTTAAAAGACTAATGTCTCGGGACATCGTTCTACCGATGTCCCGAGACATTACAGGGTGGAGATAAGGGTGTCGAGATAAGGGTGGAGATAAGGGGATTCGAACCCCTGACCTTCTGCATGCCATGCAGACGCGCTACCAACTGCGCCATACCCCCAAAAGGATTGCTACCTGATAAGGCAACTCACTAATCATAGATGAATGCCGAATCAGGAAGCAAATCCCATGCTACTAGGGCTTTATTTGGCTTCCGTAGCAAGTTCAATGACTGGGCAGTCCGACCATAGACGCTCTAGCGCATAAAAAACTCGGTCTTCCTGGTGCTGTACGTGTACAACAACGTCTCCGTAGTCCAGGAGGACCCAACGGCCCCTGCCGAATCCTTCACGGCGCACCGGGCGAATCTCGAACTTTTCGAGTACCTTGGCCTGGATCTCATCAACAATTGCGTTTACCTGTGGCTCAGAGCCACCGGAGACGATAAGGAACGCGTCGGTTACGCCCAGTCGTTCGGCGACATCAAGTGCCACAATGTCTTCTGCCAACTTGTCCGCTGCGGCCAATGCTGCAACGTTAACGAGGGCGATAGAGTCTGCGTGTGCTCCCATGAAGTGGGGTGTCTCCTTTTAGAGGTATAGATCAAGAACTTAATTGTCCTACGAAGTAAGCGAACTGATTAACATGACAATGCCCGCAACAAGCGCTGCACCGCCGACGCTGAGCGCCGCGATCATAGCAATCAGCCTGTTATTTGCACGTCGCACACCGTGGGTCTGAGCGTCCAGAGGCTGTAGGCCTTGGGCATTCACCGCATCGATGCGCGGCATTTCCACATTCGCTTGCGCGTCCCCTGCTTCAGCTGGAGCGGGAACCGATGAGGCCGGTGCCTTGGGCTTTGAACCCGACGCTGGCTTGCTTGCGGATTTCGCTGCAGGTTTCGGCGCGGGCATCGCCTGAGGTTTGGGCGCTGCCGGCGAAGTTTTGCCAGCTCCAGCTTTTAACTCGGAGTTGACTACAGGCTTTACAGTTTTTGGCGCTGGTTTTGCCGGAGCTTTCGCATTGCTTGGCTTCTTTGCAGCCTGCGAATTGTGCTTCAGTTTGTCAGATAATTTGCCGCTGGAATCAAGATCTAGCGAAACACTTTCCGTCTGCGGGCCCTGCACGCCGGTCTTGGCGATGCGGTCTTCGACTTCACGAATATTGCCCAGAGCCCCGGTGAACGGATCAGACAGGGCCTGTTCCTTGCCGCTCTTGGCATTCTCAATCCGGAGCCGTTCGCGTTCTGCCGCCCGGCGAGAAATGATGGCTGCACGTGCTGCCATCTCACGCTGATGGGCAAGAACTTCGAGATCAATCTCACCGTCATCATCGTTCAAAAGATTCGGATCAACGAGTGTTTCGGGAGCATGTGAACGTCGTGCGGCCAGCGCTTCCTCGACACTCATCACGGTGGTTTCCGGCGAGTCGTCTGTAGCCGTAGGTTTGGCCAACGGCTTAGCGGTGCCCTGCTTCGGATTTGCTGCGTCCGGATTCTGTTCCGCTAGCGACTGAAGTCGTAGCTGACGGCGAGTCAGGGGCTTGGGATCTTCGGCTGGTTCGACCGTTGGAATGTTTGTGGTGAGTGCGCCGACTTCTTCTTCAAGGCGTCGACGCTCACGTAGCGCTTCTCGGTCGCGAGCGCGGCGCAAGGAAGCGCGCTCCCCCATTGGCCTATCCGCTGCATCGTGCGACGGGTCGGCAGCCGGTGCTGAACCAGCCGCGGGCTTGGCCTTCGGAGCGCTGGAAGCCGACTTGGCCGGAGTTGGCGCCCCCTTAGCCTGTCCGGGCTTGGCCGGCGACGGTGCGGCCTTGGCTTGTTCGTCCTTTTTAGCCGGAGCTACGTTCTTCGCCTGTTCGGCGGGTTTCTCGGCGACCCGCTTCGGCTCGGCAGCCTTGCCGGACGCGGTCGGAGCGTTGGCCGGCGTCGAGGCCGGAGTCTTCGCCGCTGCCGGCTTATTCGAACCTTGGCCTTGCTGCGCGCCAGCTACCGGCTTTGCAGGGGCTTTTGGGGCAGGGGAGGAAGTTTTCGGGTCAGCTGGGCTGGCACCTGCCGAAGGCTTTGCATCCTTCTTTTCAGTTGCCTTCTGATCAGCGAGCTGCTTGGCATCCTGCTCGGCTTTACTGCTCGCCAGCATGGCTTCCATTTCAGCGCGCCGCTTTTCACGCAAAGCACGCCGGCTTGAAGCCGGCTGCGTGTTATCGCTCATCCTGTTCTTCTCCCGACCGCTTAGACAAATACCGTCACCCTTACCTAGAGATTATGCCGTGTTGGACGCATCAATGTGAGGTTACGACTCGGTATAAAGCCCATATTTTGCAATGTACTGCACCACACCGTCCGGCACCAGATACCAAACGGGCTTGCCTTGGGCTATGCGCCCACGACAATCCGTGGAGGAAATCGCCAATGCTGGGATTTCTAAAAGTGAAACGTTCTCTTGCTCAAGTTCTGGCAGCACATGACCTGGACGACTCACGCCAACAAAGTGCGCCAGGTCCCAGACCTGATCGACGTCCTTCCAGCTGGCGATTTTGCTCAATGCGTCCGCACCAGTGATGAAGAACAGTTCGGCCTCTGGCCGTTCGGCACGAAGATCAAGCAACGTGTCGTGCGTATACGTTGCACCCTCACGGTCGATGTCGACGCGGCTCACGGTGAAACGTGGGTTCGACGCAGTAGCGACCACCGTCATCAGGTAACGGTGCTCTGCGGCGGTCACGTCTCGCGCAACCTTCTGCCAGGGCTTGCCGGTAGGCACGAAGACCACTTCGTCTAAGTCGTACTCGGCCGCAACTTCACTGGCAGCGACCAAGTGACCATGGTGGATGGGATCAAAAGTACCGCCCATCACGCCGAGGCGCAATGGGCGGTTCTTGTTCAGTGGATCCGCCAAGACTAGTGCTTGTCTCCGTGGACCTTAAACTGACGGTGAATGTCTTCCACTTCGTCGTGATCTGCGTGACGCAGGCCCACGTTGGTGTAGGAAACCGTGACCAGCAGCAGAACCATCAGCGCGACGAAGATGCCACCACCGACGATGATTGCCATGGTATGTGGGTCAATGCCGGTGGATGCAGCTTCAGAAGCCATAATCAGCGCGTTCAACTTATTTCTCCAGACGTTTTATCGAGACCAAATCTGCAACGCAAATACAGGTCCGAAAAGTAACGGTACGATTCTTCTACATCCTACCGAAGACAGGGGGTATAAACTATTTACGAATGTGCCCGTCGCCCTGAACGATCCATTTGGTGGTCGTCAGTTCCGACAAGCCCATCGGTCCACGCGCGTGCATCTTCTGCGTGGAGATGCCTACCTCGGCACCCAGCCCCAGCTCGCCACCATCGGTAAAGCGGGTCGAGGCGTTAACAATCACTGCCGCAGACTCGATTTCCGCGATGAACCGTTCGGACTCGGCCAGAGATGAGGTAATGATCGCTTCGGTGTGTCCGGTGGAGTATTCGCGGATGTGCTCCAGCGCTTCGTCCATCGTGTCTACCAGCTTCACCGCGATATCCAGGTCAAGATACTCGTTGCGCCAGTCATCTTCACCGGCAGCTATCGTTTCCAGCTCTGGGACCAGTGCCGCCGCGCGGGCGTCGGTGTGCAGCGTAACCCCGGCCTTGGCCAAGGCCTTGAGCACGCCCTGTGCTGCCGGAGCGTCCTTGGAGACGAGCAACGTCTCTACCGTATTGCACACGCTCGGACGGTGCGTCTTGGCGTTGAGCAGGATATCGGTTGCCATTTTCTCATCGGCGCTGGCGCCCATGAAGATATGGACGTTGCCCTCGCCGGTCTCGATGACCGGAACCTTCGCGGTGGTGACCACACGCTGGATCAGGTCGCGGCCACCGCGTGGAATCAGCACGTCGATGCGTCCGCGCGCTGCCATCATCGCGTCTGCGCCTTCGCGTCCGTATTCGTCCACGGAGATCACCAGGTCACGAGGCAAGGAAACGGATTCGAGAGCATTGCGGATGTAGCCCACCAGGGCTACATTCGAGTTCAGCGCCGCCGAGCCGCCACGCAGCAATACGGCGTTGCCGCTCTTCAGGGACAGCCCTGCGATATCGACTGTCACGTTGGGGCGGGCTTCGTAGATGGTGCCGATCACGCCCATTGGGACGTTGATCTGCCGCATCCGCAAGCCGTTGGGTAGCGTTTCGCCGCGTACGACGCGGCCGACGGGATCTGGCAGTCCGATGAGCTCTTCAAGGGCGGAGATCAAACCGTCGATACGCTGATCATCAAGTTTCAAGCGGTCAAGCAGTGCGGCGCTGGTGCCGCGTTCACGGCCATTTTCAAGGTCTTTGGCGTTGGCCGCCATAATTTCTCGGCGATGGCTATCAATGGTCTCTGCGATGGCACGCAGAGCCTTATCTTTCCAATCACGGTTTGCCCGCGACAGAGTGCGCGAGGCCCGGCGGGCACGATCTGCCAGCTGGTTGACCGACGCGAATACGTCGGTGGTGGATTCGGTCTTTGTTTCGGCTGAATCTAGACTCATATCTCCCATTCTATTGGCCTCCTTAGATCAAGGCCAGATCATCGACATGTACTACGGCTTTGTCGTAACCCTCGCCGAGCAACTCGGCCAGTTCGACGGTAGTGCGTCCAAGCATTTCTGGAAGCTCTTCAGCCGAGTAGTTCACTAGTCCACGACCAATGACGTTCCCGTCTGCATCGCAAATTTCCACTGCGTCCCCGGCTTCGAATTCTCCGCGAATCGAGGTGATGCCAGCGGCAAGCAAGGAATTCGTTCCGTCGGCAACGGCACGCACCGCACCGGCATCCAGGACCAGCCGGCCTTCGGAGGAGGCAAGGTGCGCCAGCCACACGTCACGGGCCGAGCGGCGCGTGTTGCGCGCGGCGAACCAGGTTCCCACGTCTTCGCCCGCCAGTGCCTTGGCGGCGTTGTCGGTGCTGGTCACCAGCGTCGGAATACCCGCCGAGGCGCTCATGGTGGCCGCGTCGACCTTGGTGATCATGCCACCGGTGCCAACGCCGGCCGCTCCCGGAGTGCCCAAATCGACAGCGTCGAGCTCATCGGGGTGGCCCACATGCGAGATGCGGCTTCCGCCGTCCTCCGGGTGCGCGTCATAAACCGAGTCGACGTCGGAAAAGAGCAGCAGCGCATCGGCCTTGATCAGGTGGGCAACCAGCGAGGCGAGACGGTCGTTGTCGCCGAATCGGATCTCGCGGGTAGCTACCGCATCATTTTCATTCACGATTGGCAGCACGCCCAGGTTCAGCAAGCGCGTGAGCGAACGCAGCGCATTGGTGTACGTATTGCGGTGCATCAGGTCATCTGCCGTCAGCAGCACCTGGCCGACATTGATGTCGTGTCTTGCGAATTCCTGGGTGTACTGCGCCAGCAGCAATCCCTGTCCTACGGCCGCTGCCGCCTGCTGGGTGGCAAGGTCTTTGGGACGCTTTTCCAGCCCTAGCGGCGACAGTCCGGCGGCGATGGCGCCAGAGGAAACCAAAATTACTTCGGTGTCATCGTGCAGCGTGTGTGCGAGCGTATCTGCCAAGAACTTCAACCGCTCGTGGGAGATCCCGCCGCTGACGGTTGTCAACGAGCTGGATCCCACCTTTACGACTACGCGTCTTGCTTGGGGTAGATCTCGAAGTGAGGAAATTGAAGATAATGTCTTAGTTGCTCGCACATTCATACTTAGTCTTCCTTATCTGCTGCCCGATTCTGAGCAGCGCGTTCAGCGTTCTTCGCATGTACCGATTCGGTCCAGATGCCCGCCCGACGCTCGGCTTCAAGCTCTTCGCGTGCGGCGGCTTTCGCCGCGCGACGCTCATCATGCTCGGCGCGCTTTTCTTCACGCGTCTTTCGGTTTCGGTCTTCCAGGCGGATGTCCTCGCCACGGCGCGAGCCGAGCAATTCGGCCCCGGCTGCCATGGTTGGCTCCCAGTCGAAGACTACCGAGTTATCTTCGGCACCGATAACGACCGCGTCGCCTGGCTTGGCGCCGGCCTTGAACAACTGGTTCTCAACACCCAGCTTAGCTAGGCGGTCCGCCAGGTAGCCGACGGCCTCGTCGTTACGGAAGTCGGTCTGCACGATCCAGCGCTCAGGCTTCTCACCGATCACTCGCCAGAGTGGTTCGAAGTTCACTTCTTCGCGGCGAATGATGAATTCCGTCTTCTTGCCGGTGCGCTGACGCAGCATCGGAACTTCAACGATCGGGGCTTCTTCAACACGCTCGGAGCGTGCCTGTTCTACCAATTCAGCCATGGCGAAGGTCAATTCGCGCAATCCATTACGTGCCAGTGCGGAGATTTCAAAGACGCGGTAGCCGCGCTTTTCGAGCTCTGGGCGCACAAACTCAGCCATGTCGGCGCCGTCGGGCATATCTACTTTATTGAGCGCGATAAGCTTCGGGCGCTCGGTCAAAGCAACGCTAGTGCCGTCGGTTCCAGCGAAGCTGGAGTCGGCTTCATAGGCTGCCAGTTCCGCTTCGATGGTTTCCAAATCGTGGATCGGGTCGCGGTCGGTTTCCAGCGAGCCGCAGTCGAGCACGTGCACGATCGCGGCACAACGCTCGACGTGGCGCAGGAACTCATGGCCCAAGCCCTTGCCTTCGGAGGCACCGGGGATCAGCCCGGGCACGTCGGCGACGGTGAAGCGCACTTCGCCGGCCTGCACGACGCCCAGGTTGGGCACCAGCGTGGTGAATGGGTAGTCGGCGATCTTTGGTCGTGCCGCGGAGATCGAGCCGATCAGCGAGGATTTACCGGCCGATGGGTAGCCCACCAGTGCGATATCTGCGACGGACTTAAGTTCCAGGACTACTTCTTGGCCGGTACCCGGGGTACCGAGCAGGGCGAACCCTGGGGCCTTGCGCTTATCGGAAGCGATGGCCGCGTTGCCCAGTCCGCCCATGCCGCCTTGTGCGGCGAGGAACTCATCGCCGGCCTTGACCAGGTCCGCAAGGATGTCACCATCCTTGGACTTGACCACGGTGCCCGCAGGCACGCCGAGGACCAGGTCTTCGCCCTGCTTGCCGGGGCGCAGTCCGCCCTGGCCAGGCTCGCCGTTGTTGGCCTTGCGGTGCGGCAGGTGGTGGAATTCAAGCAACGTGGTGACCTGCGGGTCAACGCGCAAGATGACATTTCCGCCGTCTCCGCCCTTTGCCCCGTCCGGTCCGCCTAGGGGCTTGAACTTCTCGCGCTTGATGGACACACAACCGTGGCCACCATTACCTGCGGTGACATTTAGAGTTACGCGATCAACGAATGCAGCCACGGGGCCATCTTCTCCTATAACGGGGGTGCGAGTTACTACTCGCTTAAAGTCTATCTATACGCACACAAGGGGCGGACCGAAATCGGCCCACCCCTTGTGCACTCAAAAAATTGTCTGTCGCCTAAATTAGGCAGCAGTTACAATGTTCACCACGCGGCGACCACGACGGGTGCCGAACTCGACTGCGCCAGCAGCCAAAGCGAACAGAGTGTCATCCTTGCCACGGCCTACGCCGGCGCCTGGGTGGAAGTGGGTGCCGCGCTGGCGAACGATGATTTCGCCTGCCTTGACATCCTGACCGCCAAAGCGCTTTACGCCTAGGTACTGTGCGTTGGAATCGCGACCGTTGCGAGTGGAACTCGCACCTTTCTTATGTGCCATGCCTTTTAGCCTCTTTCGCTACAAAAATGGTTAGTACGATCAGCCCAAATTAGGCGATCGAGGTGACCTTGACCTTGGTCAGAGCGGCACGGAAGCCCTGGCGCTTCTTGTAACCGGTCTTGTTCTTGTACTTCTGGATAACAATCTTCTGGCCGCGAAGGTTTTCTACAACCTCAGCGGTGACCTTGACCTTAGCCAGGTCGGCAGCGGCGGAAGTTACCTTCTCGCCATCTACCAACAGCAAAGCTGGAAGGTCAATAGAGCTACCTAGGGCAGCCTGAAGACGGTCTACGGTGATGAGGTCTCCAACGGAAACCTTCTCCTGGTGGCCGCCTGCGCGGACAATTGCGTACACCACGTGGGTACTCGCTTCTACTCGACGTTTATTGTCTTACCGGCGCAGAAATCAACCCGGACGCCTGATAAATCAAGCACCTTATTCAGGGATCTCATGCGCTTGTGCCTTGACGCCGAGCGGATCAGAAATCCGTGATCTTGGCGTTTAGCACCGATGAACCAGATTACGCTAGTCCACACCACTGGGGCAAATACAAACTGCTCCAGCGGGTGAAGCGTGATCAAGTTCATCTATTTCAGTTCACGAACCGGAACCCCAACTCCGAGCATAACCGGTTGCCCGGCAGCCTCGGCTGGCTTTTCGTTTCGTGCACTGTTGGTATCCATCTGGACCACCGAACCGGTGGCAGCGGATACCTCCGCCACACGAACCTCTGCATGCGCATCGCCCTGGACCGAGGTGGCCCGACGACTGCGACGCTTTGGCTGCGTGGAACTCTGTGGGGCCGCAGCAGCTGCTGCGGCCGGTTTGCCCTCGGCGGTGGCCGCAGCAGCGGCAACCTCGGCCTGCGAGGCGGGCATCGCCAGTCCGGTCAGCGTTGGCTGGCCCGAACCGGTTGGCGGCGCAACCGACTCGCTCTGAGCACGCGTGGCTCGACGGGAGCCGCGCTTGCGTGCGCTTGGTGCAGGCTGCTCTTCCGCAACCGGGGCCTGCGCCGGTGAAGGCTCGACCTCCGGCATGGAGGATTCATCCGCGCTCTGCTCGCTGGCTTGCGCCTGCTCGCCCTGGCCGCGGCCACGGGAACGCGAACGTGAGCGACGGCGTGACTTGCGCCCGCCCTCGTGCTGCTCGGCGCCTTCGGCTTCTTCTCCCCCGGGCAAAGCTGCTTCCAGAGCTTCCAAGGTCACCGAGGCATCCTCGGCAGCGGCATCCGAAGGTGCTGCTGCGGCCTTGGCAACCGGCACGGTAGCCCCATCGAACTTCAATCCCGATTCGGCTGGCTGATCGAGGTGCGAAGCGGCGGCAATATTAGCCAACGCGTTGCGGGTCGCCTCGTGCTGCTCCCCGCCCTCTGCCTCGGCGATTTCGGTTCCATGCTCGCTGGCCTTCGGCTCATCGCGTTCGTTGCCGCGACGGCGACGACGCTCGGAGCGAGGAGCCGCAGACTTCTCCGCGAACTTCTTGGCGTGCACTTCGCCCGAAGCGTTGAAGGACTTGCGGTGCTCGACCGGCTCTTCGTGCGTGACGAAGCCGCTGCCGGCACATGCTTCACAAGATTCACCGAAGACCTCAAGCAGGCCGGTGCCCATGCGCTTGCGGGTCATCTGCACCAGACCAAGGCTGGTGACCTCGGCGACCTGGTGCTTGGTCCGATCCCGGCCCAGGCACTCGACCAGACGGCGCAGCACGAGGTCGCGGTTGGCTTCCAGGACCATGTCGATGAAGTCGATGACGATGATGCCACCGATATCGCGCAGGCGCAGCTGGCGGACAACTTCCTCGGCCGCTTCCAAGTTGTTCTTGGTCACGGTCTCTTCGAGGTTGCCGCCGGAACCGGTGAACTTTCCGGTGTTCACATCGATCACGGTCATCGCTTCGGTGCGGTCGATAACCAGCGAACCGCCCGATGGCAGGAAGACCTTGCGATCCAGTGCCTTGTTGATCTGCTCGTCGAGGCGGAAGTTGCTGAAGATATCTTCGGACTGCTCCCACTTCTCCAGCCGGCTCATCAGGTCCGGGGCCACGTACATGACATAGGCCTCGATGGTGTCCCAAGCCTGTTCGCCGGAGACGATTAGCTTGGTGAAGTCTTCGTTGAAGACGTCTCGCACCACCTTGATGGTCAAATCCGGCTCCGAGTACAGCAGCTCCGGGGCCAGGGTCTTAGTCGAGGAAGATTGCGCCTCGATACCTTCCCACTGGGCACGCAGCCGGTTGATGTCATTGGTCAGCTCTTCTTCGGAGGCGCCTTCGGCGGCGGTGCGGACGATGACGCCCGCATTCTCCGGCAGGTGGTCCTTCAAGATCTTCTTCAGACGCTGGCGTTCCACGTCTGGAAGCTTGCGCGAAATACCGGTCATCGAACCGCCCGGCACGTAGACCAGGTAACGACCAGGCAGGGAGACCTGGCTGGTGAGCCGTGCTCCCTTATGTCCTACCGGATCCTTGGTGACCTGCACGAGCACCGAATCCCCGGCCTTCAACGCGTTTTCGATACGACGCGGCTGGCCTTCCAGCCCTGCGACATCCCAGTTGACTTCGCCGGCGTACAGCACAGCGTTGCGGCCGCGCCCGATATCGACGAAGGCGGCTTCCATGGATGGCAGCACGTTCTGCACCTTGCCCAGGTACACGTTGCCGATCAGCGAATCCTGCTGGGTTTTGGAGACGAAGTGCTCGGCGAGCACGCCATCTTCCAAGACGCCGATCTGGATGCGGTCCTCGCGCTGGCGCACGATCATCTTGCGTTCCACCGATTCGCGGCGAGCCAAGAACTCGGCCTCGGTGATCACCTGACGGCGGCGGCCGGTCTCGCGGGATTCGCGGCGGCGCTGGCGCTTGGCTTCCAAACGGGTGGAGCCGCGCACCGAGGTGACCCGGTCCGAAGCGGGGATATGCGCTTCGGTGCTGGCACGCGGAGCGCGCACACGGGTGACGGTGTTTGGTGGATCGTCCTGCGAACCACCGTCGACCTCCAGGTCAACATCTCCGCGACGGCGCCGGCGGCGGCGGCGTGAGGACACATCGTCTGCTTCCAGATCCTCGTCCTTCTGGCGCGAGGCGGGTGCAGCTTCCGGCTTGGCGGTGTTCGCCACCGCATGCTGCACCACCGTGTGTGCCGCTTCCGGGATCGCGAACGGGTTCATGATCATGGAGCTGCCGTGTTCGGCTAGCAATGCACCGGTGTGGTCCTCGACTGAAGACTCGAAGACCTCGGCACCCTTTGCCGGTTCGGTCACCGCGGGCGCCAGCTTGATGCCGGTTTCTTCCGGTGCCTGCGCCGTGGTGGTCACCGGAGCCTGTGCGGAAGTCACTTCCTCAGCCACTTCCTCGGAGGCCGAGGCTGCCTGTTCGACTGCGTCGCGGGCGACCTGCTGGCGGCGTTCGGCTTGGCGGCTCATGCGCTTGACCGAGTCAGGAGTGGATACCTGGGTACGACGCGTTGCGCGCCAACGGTATGGGCTTTCTTCGACTCCGGCTGCGGCGTTTAGCTCTGCCAGGGTCAACGCACGCCGCAATGGACGTGATGGGGTGGTGGCTACAGTGGTACGGCGGGCTCGTGTTGAACGATTGCCTCGCTTACTTCCCTGTGCCCCTCCTTTTCGCTGATTTGATGCGCTCATTTAAATTCGCGTGCTCCTAGTTTAAATTCCCGCTTCGGCGACCTCCACAGACGGTGCCTAGGCTGAAACAACATTCGTCACGTGTCTTTCGGCCGTCTTCGTGAGTCGGCCAGACACAAAAGTCCTTGTGTGTTCCGCATCTGGGTTCTGCCCTGAATCAATTTTCCGATTCAAGAGAACTAGCTGCGGTTCAACGTGGCCATTGAAAACCGGCTGCTTTCCTTTGCAGCCCTACGATCCGCGGTATTCCTACGGGAGGCGCACGTAATGGGCACTCAACCGAAGCGATGCATCGCTTGACGATCTGTCGTTTCAAAAGTCTGTCGTCGGGTTGAAAGCAGACTGTGGATCCGCGAACAACCTCTTCCATTCTCTCATAGTTCGTTCATCGCTAGTTCACCAGCTCATATATATTGCACAGAAAAGCTTCATAGTATGTGAGAAGCAAGGTGCGCAATGACCCGCATTCGTCTGAACATATGGAATAGTCAAGACATGGTTTCATCACTTGAGAGTCCTCAGAACTCGGGCGTGTTGCCCTGGTGGGCAAAAGAACGCGGCTTCGGATTATTCGCCGTGCTCACCGGCACGATTGCTTGGGTCGCCTCGGGGATCCTAGTCCTTGAACGCCTCGAGCTTTACAAAGACCCCGACTACATCACCGGGTGCGATATCAACCCCTGGGTTTCCTGCGGCACCGTCATGAAATCCGACCAAGCTCAATTGCTCGGTTTCCCGAACCCGCTACTGGGCATCGTCCTCTTTGGCGTGCTGATTACCATCGGAATGGCGCTGCTGGCCGGCGCCAAGTTCCGCCGCTGGTTCTGGATTGGAGTGCAGGCCGGAGTGACGCTGGCCATGGCGTTCATCGCCTGGCTATGGTCCCAGGCTTTGTATGAGATCAATGCCCTGTGCCCCTACTGCATGGTCGTGTGGGCGATGATGATTCCGCTCTTCGTCTTCACCACTTCGCGCAATATCGTCAATGGAGTCATTCCCGCATCCGAAGGCGTGAAGAAGTTCGCCAAGGAATGGAGCTGGGTCGTCGTGGCGATCTTGTGGGTTTTGGTTATTGCATCCATCGTTCTCCGCTTCCCGAACGCGTTCTTTGGATAGCCTCACCCGGCGCCGAATCATTCTGGGGATCAGTGCTTGTGCGCTGGTCCCCCTTGGCTTGTTCCTGCGTTTTCTACCTTGGGGGCTCGTCGCCGACCTGGTCGGCGGGGTTTTGTACGCGGCGCTGATCTATGTTGTAGTCGCCTTCATTGCCCCAACGCGCTCGTGGCTCACCGTCGGGGCCTGGGCGCTAGGGTGGTGCGTGGCGGTAGAGCTGCTTCAGCTCACCTCCTGGCCGCGAGAGGCTGCGGCCCGTTTTCCGCCCTCGCGGTTGGTATTGGGCACTGGCTTCGCGGCGATGGATCTTCTGGCCTATTGTGTTGGCGTGCTGCCTGCTGCGCTGGCGG
This sequence comes from Arthrobacter sp. MYb224, assembly GCF_002975455.1. Taxonomy (NCBI): domain Bacteria; kingdom Bacillati; phylum Actinomycetota; class Actinomycetes; order Micrococcales; family Micrococcaceae; genus Arthrobacter; species Arthrobacter sp. MYb224. The sequence goes on from NZ_PCPU01000001.1 coordinate 376,158, forward strand.
ATCGAGCGGCACGCCGCGGTCGGGCCTAATTCCCGCTATCAGCGAAAGACCGCGGCGGAGCTGTACCGCTAAAAACCTGATGAACACGCGTATTATCGATGGTTTCTGGCTTCCTTCCATGCCTTGGCACGAGTCTTTAAAATGACGCAGGTCACCCGCCTCCTAGCTAAAGCGACTAGATTAGGGTCATGGGAAGCCACAAATGGAATACAGAAAACGCCCAAGATTACGGCATCAATCTACTGACCTCGGACACGATCCGGCTACGCGAACTGCAGGATGAAGATCTATCGGTCCTGGCCCAATGGTGGAATAGCCCGGAGTTCATGGCGCTGCAGGGGAATATCGTACTTCCGCATCCCGGCGTCGAAGCCGCAAACCTATTCAAGAGCTGGAGCCTGAACCGAGGAACCAAGGATGGTGTGGGCCTTTCAATTACGTTGCCCGATGACACGCTGATCGGCCACACTGCACTCTACAATTTCAACGCCCCGGCCCGTTCGGCGGATCTCATGCTGATGATCGGCGGTTCGAATGTGGGGCAGGGATACGGCACGGTCGCAACCAAGATGATCGTGGACTTCGGCTTCCGCGAAATGGGGCTGAACCGAATCGGGTTGGGGATCTGGGCCTATAACGAGCGGGCCTTGCGCACCTTCTCCCGCGCAGGTTTCCGCGAGGAAGGACGCAACCGCCAGGCTGGTTTCCACGATGGGGCGTTCCACGACCGCATTCTGATGAGCCTGCTGGCTGACGAGTATTTCGGGCGCTAACCCGGGAACATGGAAATTGGGGTGTTTCTTCAACCTTAGGTGGAGAAACACCCCATTTTCATGTGCTTTGAGCGCGTAAAAGCGAAAGCCAACGCCGAAATAGCGTTTCCTCGGCGTTGTGGCGATTCCTAATCAACTCGTTAGCCTATTGTTGGAGCTAGTTAGTATCAGTCTCAAGGAGCACCAATGGATTTTCTCCGCAAGCTAAAGTTACCCAAGCGCAAGCCACCGGCTGCTCCGGCACCGGCTCCGGAACCTCCGGTAGGTGAATTGCTCAGCGAGTCAGAGGTTACCAAGCCAAACTTCACCGTGCATTCCCTGTGGACGGATATGCTCGGGCGCCTCGGAATCCGTAGCGCCCAGATCTTGATCGTTGGCACCCTAGCCACCTTCTTCATCATCGGACTCTTGCGACTGACGATGATCGTCATTCCGACCTTGCTGGCAGTGATTATCTCCTGCGCGCTATGGCCCTTGGTGCTGAAGCTTCGCAAGGTCTTTTCTCCATTGATCTCCGCCTGGATCGTCTTCCTCAGCTCCCTGCTGGTTCTCGGCGGCATCGGCACCGGATTGGTCTTCTCGGTCATCAAGGAATGGCCAAAGCTGGTTGACCAAGCGGTTGAAGGCTTCAATCAGCTCAATGACATGGTGCAGGGATTCATCGGCAATATGCCATTGTCCATCGATCAGAGCCAGATCGACGGCGTCGTGGACACGGTGACCTCGTTCTTGACCAGTTCCCAATTCGGCACCGGCGCCCTGAACACGCTCAGTGCCGCAGGTAGCTTCGTGACGGGCTTGATCTTGCTCCTGGTGATCTTGTTCTTCTTCCTGAAAGACGGCGACCGGATCTGGGCCTTTGCAGTGTCTTGGACGCCCAAGCACTACCGCAATAAGTGGATCCTTTCCGGTGACCGTGCACTGCGCACCTTCGGCGGCTATATCCGCGGAACCGCTACCGTGGCTGCGGTGGACACCTTGGGCATTACCGCAACCTTGCTGATCTTGCAGGTTCCGCTAGCGCTGCCCCTGGGTGTGATCGTGTTCCTCGGTTCGTTCATTCCGATGGTTGGTGCCACCGTGGCAGGCATTTTGGCTACCCTGATTGCCTTGGTCACCAATGGTCCAGTGGTAGCCCTGATCGTGCTGGCTGCGGTAATCCTGGTCAATCAGCTTGAGGGCAACTTCCTCCAGCCAGTGGTGATGGCAAATGCATTGAACTTGCACGCGCTGGTGGTCTTGATGGCCTTGACCGCTGGTACCGTGCTTGCAGGTATTATCGGCGCCGTGCTTTCCGTGCCGCTGACCGCCGCAGCGTGGGCAGTGATCAAGGTGTGGACCGATCGCGATAATTCGAATGCGGTGGATGACGCGAAAAAAGACATCCGCGAAAAGGTCAAACCCGAGGAAAAGCCAAGCCTCGTGGAAAAAGCCAAGGAAACCGCTAACCCAGAGCCTGCAGCTAGCGCCGACAACAGCTAGCATTTTCTTGCCTACGGTCTTGGCCTCGTCCCCTGGATGAGGCCAAGACCTTTTTTCTTCCCCTTCAGAAAGGAAATTTGATGACTTTACCCGATCGAGAAGTGATCGCCACCCGAGCGGGTGTGTCGTTGGGGCGATACCGAGCTTCGGATTTCGCAGCGGTCCACGAGTACGCCACGGACCCCATGGTCTACCGGTATGCCGAGTGGGGTCCGAATTCCGCAGAGCAGACCCGGCAGTACCTCTTGGAAGCCAGTCTGCCCAACAGCCAAGCGCTGACCTTGGCGGTCCTCGTCGATGAACAGGTGATCGGAGGCGCGGCGGTGTGGAGCACCGATGCCGACCACCGATGCGGAGAACTCGGCTATAGCCTGAATCGTAAATTCTGGGGTCGCGGCTATGCCACGCTGGCAACGAAGATGCTGCTCGATCTTGGATTCTCTTCCCTAGATCTGCACCGCATCACAGCGACTTGCGCCCCCGAGAATTCGGCCTCCAGACGTGTGCTGGAAAAGACCGGGTTCGCCTACGAAGGGCATTTGCGCGAGCATAAACTCGTTGGCGATCGACGCCGCGATTCCTTGCTCTTTGCACGGCTCGCTACCGACTAGAGCCAACACACGATGACCCGAAACATTGCGCTTCCATAGTCGGATGTGTTTAATGTGACTCAAGTGAAAGATGTGTATTGAAGTGGCAAGAGCAACTCTTGAGAATTCTTGCCACTGCCCCGTCGCTCGATCAGCAGGGAGCACGAAGCGCTAGTACGGGACACACTTCTACTCAAACTCGAAGTGCCGTCAGGCGCTCACCGCGATATTTGGGAGGTACTCATGCTGAACTTCAGCTATGAGGAAGCACTAAAGAATTTCTCGAGTCTTGTCGACAACGTAGTCTCTGAGCATGCTGTCGTCTCAGTTTCCAGGTCCCCGAGAGAATCTGTCGTCATGATCTCCAAAGATGATTATGATTCGATCCGCCAGTCTTCGCCGCGTCCTGCAACAGATACCTTGTGGGGCTCTTCACCCGCCCCCAGCGCGGCCCTGCTGCCGCATGCCCACAATTCCCTCGACGACTGGTTCTAGGGCCCTGCCACGCACTCGGGCCTGCTGCCCAGAGATGCGGCTTATGGACCAGCTACACATAGTGTCCCGCCGGCTCTGGCGGATGGACTCCACGTCCGCCATGCTCCGCACCGGCAACCCCTCGCGCCCTCCGGCTGCTCGGCCGACTTGCTGTCCAAGGTTTCCGGAACTAAAAAATCCCCGTGGGGATCCACTGAACTAGTGGACCGCCATGGGGATTTTCGCCTCTCGGGCGAGAGGAGCTTGACCGGTCTACTTACCGAACCAGATGCCGATCTCACGTTCCGCCGATTCAACGGAGTCCGAACCGTGAACCAGGTTCTGCTGAACCTTCAGGCCCCAATCGCGACCGAAGTCACCGCGGATGGTGCCCGGTGCGGCGGTAGTTGGATCGGTGGTTCCCGCCAACGAACGGAAACCTGGGATAACGCCGTGGCCTTCGGCAACGATGGCGACGATCGGGCCCGAGAGCATGAACTCAACCAGCGGCTCGTAGAATGGCTTGCCTTCGTGCTCGGCATAGTGTTCGGCGAGCACCTCGCGCGAAGCGTTCAGCTGCTTCAGCTCGGCGATGCCGTAGCCCTTCGCTTCGACGCGAGCAAGGATCTGGCCGGTCAGGCCGCGCTTCACACCGTCTGGCTTGACGAGAATGAGAGTACGTTCGGTCATGTTTCTACCTCTTCGTTCTTAGATACTTTTGGTCTGCTTAAGATTCTACGTTCGGATGGGAACGGTCCCACTCTTGCTGGGCGGCCGCACGACGCTTATTCTCCAAGTCGATTTCCCCACCCTTCTTCAGCGCGTACCACCAGCACAGTCCGAAGAAGACCGACAGGTAGAACATGTCCACCAAGATGAACCCGCACAGGAAGAAGACCACCTGCAGGATCCAGCCGATCAGGTACCCCGCCGGTTTGCGGAGCAATGCGCAGGTGATGATGCACAGTACCGCCACGGCGGCGCCGAGGCTGAGCACCAGCGCAGGTTCGGCACGCTTGAGCCCGAAGGCGGCCAAGGTGACGAAGATTGCCAGAAACGCCTCGCAGGTCAATACGGTCGAAGCGAACATCACCTTGGTGGAGCGTTGCTTCTTCTTCATCCCCGGGCGCCATTCGCGTTGCGCCCTAGTTAGCTTGGCCATTAGGAGTTCTGCCCTCCCTTGAGCAGTAGTGAGATTTCGCCCACCAGTGTAATCGAACCGGTCACCAGGACGCCGCCGGCCAGGTCATCCCCGGCCTCGGCACGGCCCACGCACCATTCGACGGCGTCTTCAAGATTCTCGGTGACATGCAGGTCTTCTTCGGGCCAGCCGGCATCAACCGCCAGGGTGGCCAGTTCCCCCGCGGGAATGGCCCGCGGCGAGGAAGACTGGGTCAGGCATAGGTCATCAACCAGATCGCCGTACTCTTCACGCAAGGTGTAGAGCATCGCTTCGGCGTCCTTCTCGCGCAAGATCCCCACCATGAGCACCAGGCGGGAGAACCCGAAGGATTCCTTGATGGCTTCGGCGCTGGCTTTGAGGCCGTCCGTGTTGTGCCCCGCATCGACCAGGACGCTGGGCGCGCTGCGCACCAGTTCCAGACGGCCCGGGCTGGTAGTTGCGGCGAATCCGTTGCGGACCAGCTCAATATTCAGTTCACGTTCTCCGCCGCCGAGGAAGGCCTCGACCGCTGCCAGTGCCACGACGGCGTTCTGCGCCTGGTGCGCGCCGTACAGCGGCAGGTAAATCTCGTCGTAGCGAGCCGCCTGCCCCTCGATGGCCAATACCTGGCCGCCAACGCCCATGGTGCGCTCGATGAGCTTGAAATCCAGCGATTCGAAAGCCACGGGAACTTCAAGCTCGCGTACCTTGGCGAGCAGCACATCTGCCGCGTCCACCGGCTGGACCGCGGAGACCAGGTAGCCGCCGGGCTTGAGGATCCCGATCTTCTCTTCGGCAATCAGCCCCGGTGTATCCCCCAGCAGGTCGGTGTGGTCCAAGGAAATCGGGGTGATCACCGAGACTTCGGCATCGGCCACGTTGGTCGCGTCGGTGATTCCGCCGAGGCCCACCTCCAGCACCACCACTTCCACCGGAACCTCGGCGAAGATCGCGAAGGCCAGGATGGTCACCGCTTCGAAGTAGGTCAAACGGTTTTCGCCGCGCTCGGACAACTCGGCATCCACCAGTTCCAGGAACGGTGAAATCTCATCCCAGACGCGGACGAAAGTCTCATCGGCAACGGGTTCCCCATCGATGCTGATCCGCTCGGTGACCTTCACCAGGTGCGGCGAGGAGTAGCGGCCGGTGCGGATATCGTGGGCCTGCAACAGGGACTCGATCATCCGCGCGGTGGAGGTCTTCCCGTTGGTCCCGGTGATGTGGATGACCGGGGAGGACTTCTGCGGTTCGCCGAGGATCTCCATGGCGCGGAACATCGGTTCCATGCGCGGTTCAATCTTATTTTCCGGCGCGCGCGCCAGTAGCTGCGCGTAAACGCGTTCTAGATCGCTCATACGGTGGGCTCCACTTCGATCTTCGCTTCGGTTAGCGCCCCGTTGGCAACTAGGTCCAGCTGGGCGGTTAAGGTTTCGCTGCTCACCAGTTCGCGGTTCAATTCCAGCGCCGCCACCACCTCGGCGGAGGCGGTGATGACCGTGCGGATACGGTCCGAGACCTGCAGATCCGCTTCCTTGCGTGCGGACTGGATCGCACGGATCATATCGCGGGCGGTGCCCTCGGCGGCCAGTTCGGTGGTGACCTCGGTATCGAGCACCAGGAAGCCTCCGTCGATGACTGCCGCGGCGATTTCGGCTGCCTCATCCACCACGGTGTCCAGGGCGTATTCGCCCTCGGCCAGTTCCAGGCCGCCGGCGGTGACCACACCGTCGGTCACCGACCAGTCCCCTGACTTCGCCCCCTTGATGGCCTGCTGCACGGACTTGCCCAGCCGCGGGCCGGCGGCGCGGGCGTTGACCACCAGCTGCTGGCTGATGCCGTAGCTGGCGGTGTCCACGCCTTCGGCGTCGATCAGGGTGACGCTCTTGAGGTTCAGCTCGTCCTTGATGATCGAGGCGTATGTGCCCTGCAGGCGCTCGGCGCCGGTGAGCACCACCTTCAGCTCATTCAGCGGCAGGCGCACGCGCAGGTTCTTCGCCTTGCGCAGCGAGGAGCCCACCGAGCAGATCTTGCGGGTGGTTTCCATGGTTTCGAGCAATACGGCATCTGCCGGGAAATCCTCGGCGTCTGGCCACTCGGTCAGGTGCACCGAGCGTTGCCCGGTCAGCCCGCGGTAGATCTCCTCGCTGGCCAGCGGCAGCAGCGAGGCGGCGACCTTCACCAGGGTTTCGAGCGCCGTGTACAGGGTGTCGAAGGCCTGGGTGTCTTCCTCGAAGAAACGCTGGCGGGACCGGCGCACATACCAGTTGGTCAGCGTGTCCATGTAGTGGCGCACCGCTTCGGTGGCTTCCGAGACCTCGTAGCCGTCCAGCGCCTCGGTGACCTCGCGGACCAGTGCCCCGGTGGCGGCCAGCATGTACTGGTCCAGCGGGTCGGTGGAGCTGTGCGAGCGCTTCGCCTCGTAGCCGGCCCCGTTATTCGCGGAGTTGGTGTACAGGTTGAAGAAGTGCCACACGTTCCACAAGGGCAGCAGCACCTGGCGCACGCCGTCGCGGATTCCCTGTTCGGTGACGACCAGGTTGCCGCCGCGCAGGATCGGCGAGGACATCAGGAACCAGCGCATGGCGTCCGCGCCGTCGCGGTCCAGGACCTCGGTGACGTTCGGGTAGTTCTGCAGCGACTTGCTCATCTTCTGCCCGTCCGAGCCGAGCACGATGCCGTGGGAGATCACGTTCGTGTAGGCGGGGCGGTCGAAGAGCGCGGTGGACAGCACGTGCATGGTATAGAACCAGCCTCGGGTCTGCCCGATGTACTCCACGATGAAGTCCGCCGGGTGGTGCCCGCCGTCAAACCATTCGCTGTTTTCGAAGGGGTAGTGCGCCTGGGCGTAAGGCATCGACCCGGAGTCGAACCAGACGTCCAGCACGTCTTCGACACGGTTGAGGGTGCCGGACTCGGCACAGCCTTCGTGCGCCTTGGACAGCTCGTCGATGAATGGGCGGTGCAGATCCGGCTGGCCCTCGTGGTTCAGCGGCAGGCGGCCGAAGAAGTTCTTGATTTCTTCCAGCGAGCCGAAGACCTCGCGGTGGGTACATTCGGCTCCCGAGCATTCCCAGACCGGGATCGGCGAGCCCCAGTAGCGGTTGCGCGAGATGGACCAGTCGCGGGCGTTTTCCAGCCACTTGCCGAACTGGCCGTGCTTGACATTGCCCGGGATCCAGTTGATCTGCTCGTTGAGCTCGACCATGCGGTCCTTGATCTTGGTGACTTCCACGTACCACGAGGAGACGGCACGGTAGATCAGCGGGGTGCGGCAACGCCAGCAGTGCGGATAGGAGTGCTCGTAGGAGGCCTGCTTGACAAGCTTCCCGTCTTCCTTGAGCACATTGGTGATGGTCTTGTTGGCCTCGAAGACCTGCACCCCTGCGATGTCGTTCAGCGGTCCGCCGGCGAACAGCGGCAAGAACTTCGCGCCCTCATCCACCGAGAGGATCACCGGGATGCCATGGGCTTCGCAGACCTTCTGGTCATCTTCGCCGTAGGCCGGGGCCTGGTGCACGATGCCGGTACCGTCGGCGACGGTGACGTAGTCCGCGGTGACGATCTGCCAGGCGTTCTGCGTTTCGTACTTCTCCACGTCGGCGAAGGTGTCCCACAGTGGCGCGTAGCGCACGCCTGCAAGCTCGGAGCCCTGGTAGCTGGCGGTGATGGCGGCGCTTGCTTCCTTCACATCCTTGTAGCCAAGCTCCTTGGCGTAGGAGCCGAGCAGGTCCTTGGCCAGCAGGAACGGCCCGGTAGCCGCGGAGGCCTTCACTCCCGCCTCGCCTGCCGGAACAACCACGTACTCGATGCTTGGGTGGACCGCAAGCGCCTCGTTGGTTGGCAGCGTCCACGGGGTGGTCGTCCAAGCCAGGGCCTGCACGCCGGCCAGCGCCTGGGACGCCTCGGTTTCACCGGCAAGAACGGTGAAGCCCACGGTGACGGTCTGGTCCTGGCGGTTCTTGTAGACATCGTCATCCATGCGCAGCTCATGGTTGGACAGCGGGGTCTCGTCCTTCCAGCAGTACGGCAGGACGCGGAATCCCTGGTAGGTCAGCCCCTTGTCGCTGAGCTGCTTGAAGGCCCAGATGACCGATTCCATGTACTCGACGTTCAGCGTCTTGTAGTCGTTTTCGAAGTCGACCCAGCGCGCCTGGCGGGTGACGTAGTTCTGCCATTCGTCGGCATACTTCATCACCGAGGTACGGCAGGCGTCATTGAACTTGTCGATGCCCATGGATTCGATCTGCTGCTTGTCGGTCATGCCCAGCTGCTTCATGGCTTCCAGCTCGGCCGGCAGGCCGTGGGTATCCCAGCCGAAGCGGCGTTCGACGCGCTTGCCGCGCTGGGTCTGGTAGCGGGCTACCAGGTCCTTGACGTAGCCGGTGAGCAGGTGGCCGTAGTGCGGCAGGCCGTTGGCGAAGGGCGGACCGTCGTAGAAGACGAACTCTTCGCCCTCTCGCTGGTCGATGGAGGCCTGGAAGGTGTCATCGTTCTTCCAGTATTCGAGTACGCGCTTCTCAATTTCTGGGAAACGCGGTGAAGCCGGGGTTGAACCGGTCGGGTCGGTGGTGACCTTTGGGTAGAAGCTCATCGAAATGGCCATCCTTCAAGCGTAGGGTCGAAAAATCTTGCCTACGAGGACGGCACTTGGCCGCGGTACCACCCCGCTTATCCGCCACCGTGATGCTTGCGCACACAAGTGGCGAACCGCTTCTCATCAGCTATGACGGGCTGGTCCCGCTTGGTTCTACTAATTCGGGAGCAACAGAGCCATCCCGACGGTTCTTCCAAGGACTCCCCGGCGATATCCGGATCAACGTCGTATGCCTTCCAGTCTAGCGCGTCTTGCAGGCGCTGAAAACTCAATTCACGGCGATGAAAGCTGGATCACTCTCAACGTCTTCAACGTACCGCTGGATCTGCTTTTCGCCATCGCGCAGCGCAATGCGGTAGAGCAATACTGCCGCACCGGCGCCAAGCAGCAACCGCACCAAGGGCTCCAGCCCGGAAAGCAATCCCGCAGCGAGCGTCATGAGCACCAGGCAAATGAGCAGACGCGGCTTCATCGCGATACCCCGCAAATCCGGCCCCGCCTTGCGCTCAACCGCCAGACGCAGAACGCCGATGACCGCCAAGACGCCGGCGAGGCCAATCGCCCAAGACCAACTCAGAGTTCCGGCTTGCCCGGCGAGGAACATGATCAGGGAAGTACCCGCCGCGCTTCGTCGAATGTTCAGCACTTGAGTCATCGGCCGCTTCCGTCCCTAGCATCTGGATATGACTGCCAGTTAATCAAACTTTGCGATAAACCTCAAGAACTAGCGAAACAAGCAATAGGTCAAAGACCCAAAATACGGTTTCCCCAACTTCGCGAGCAAGGCGAGCTGGCAGTTCGGTGAAACAAAAGGCGCCGCGCCGAAAGCAGGTTGAGCCAGGGCGCAATGCCCGGTGAATGGGGAAAATCATTTGTCCCTACATTTTCAGAATATAGCTTGCAGGGGGCCTTGCCGCAAGGCCCCCTGCAAGGCTCACAATAGGTACTTGTCCCCCACCGCGTTCGCAGCAAAAGACCGGAGCAAGAAATATGCGCACCGATCCGATTCACGGCTATTTCCTCCTATCCGAGCATACGGAGAACCAGCAAATAATCGAGCAAATTTTCGAAGATCAGCATCAACTTCGCCGCATCGCTCAGCGCCTGGACGCGCAGCGTCAGGAAGCGGCTCGGCGCATCGCCTCGCGCGGTCAAGACAGCGCCGGAAACCTGCAGCAGTCGCTCGAACGAGATGTTGACTTGCACCAGCTGGCCCGGAGGCTGCACACGCTCGAACGCTTGGGACCGGAGGCATGCTTGGGGTTCATGGTTGAGGCAAGCACCGGACGGCGCACTTACGTGGGCAGAATCGGACTCTCCGATGAAAACTCCGCGCAATTGCTGGTGGACTGGCGGGCACCGGCCGCCGAACCATTCTTCGCCGCCACGCACGCTCATCCGATGAATCTCTCCAGCCGGCGGCGCTATCGTTGGCGGCAAGGGGCCATTGTCGACTTCTGGGATGAGGTCTTCGACCTGGCGCAGCTCACCGCGAGCCCCTCCTTGGACGAACATTCCGCATTCCTGGCCTCCCTCGGTGCCAACCGGATTGGAAAAATGCAGGATGTGCTCTCAACCATCCAGGCAGATCAGGACGCCATCATCCGCGCCTCCGCCAATGGAGCGCTAGTGGTGGACGGCGGCCCCGGAACCGGGAAAACTGTCGTTGCGCTGCACCGCGCCGCCTACCTATTGCATGCCGACGCGCAGCTGCAAGGCCGTGGCGGTCGCGTGCTCGTACTCGGCCCGCACAATGCCTACACCGCCTACGTCGCAGATATTCTGCCAAACCTCGGCGAGGAAGACGTGCTCGTCTCCACCTTGCAGGCAATGGTTCCCGAAATTCGCGCGGCGCAAACCGAACCCTCCAGCGAGGTAGCGACGCTGAAGAACTCGGGAACCATGCTGTCATCCCTGCGCCGGGCGGTGAGCGTATTCGAACAGCCACCAGCCCAAGATCTGCTCGTCGAGACCCGGTGGGCCGATCTGCGGTTGACGGTGCAGCACTGGGAGAATGCCTTCGCGGCGGTCGAGCCGGGCAACAACCACAACGAGTCCCGGCTGCAGATTCGAGAGGCGCTCGAAGAAATCCTGCTCGAACAGCTTCCCGAAGGCTGCGCACCCGAGGAGCAAGCCCGGAGGGAACTGGCCCAGAACGTCCAGTTGGCACAAGCCTTCGAAGCGCACTGGCCGCTATTGGATCCGGCAAAACTGCTGAGCGCGCTGTACTCCATCCCGGCGCTGCTGCGCTACAGCGCACCGTGGCTCACCGATGAGCAATCCGAACTCTTGCTCCGCAAGGATCCGAGCCTGTTCACCGTCGAAGACGGGCCGTTACTAGATGCCGCGCGTTTCCTGGTGGGCGATCCGGACCTTGAGGCAGCGGCGCGTCGACACGAGGCCCGGCTGGCCTCCGAACGGGACCTGATGGGCCAGGTTATCGATGATTTAATTTCTGCCGCAGACGATATGGAAGATCTCTCATCCCAGCTGCGCCATGCGGACCTTCAAGAGACCTTGATTCGCCAGCGCACCGAAGCAGAACCGTCCCCGGACGCCTTGGCTGGGCCGTTCGCACATATCATCATCGACGAGGCGCAGGATCTCACCGAAGCGCAGTGGGCCATGGTGCGGCGGCGCTGCCCATCAGGGAGCCTGACGATCGTCGGCGACCGAGCCCAAGCCGCTGGCGGGTTCACCGAAACATGGGAACAGCGTCTGGCGCAAGCGGGCATTTCCCGTTGCCGTGTTGCCTCGTTAAGCGTGAACTACCGCACCACCGAACAGATCATGGACGCAGCCGAATCGGTGATTCGTGAGCAACTGCCAGATGCAAACGTGCCCACCTCGATCCGAACCGATGGTGCGGCGGTCATTTACGCCAGACCTGATCAGCAACAGGACCTTGTGCGGCGGTGGCAGCAGAATCACCCGCTCGGGGTCGGCGTAGTCATTGGCGACCCGGGCTTTATCGACACGGAGCGGATCCGCGCGTTGAACCCAGAACAAGCCAAGGGACTTGAATTCGACCTGGTGGTCCTCAACCGCCCGGAGAATTTCGGCCCGGGAATTTCCGGAGCAGTGCACAGGTACATTGCGATGACCCGTGCCACCGCCCAATTGGTGATCCTCACCGACCAGCCGGGCTAGCGAGCCGGTGGCTGGCCGGGACAGCCTGCACTAGTATTGCCGCCATGTCTCCGGCTAGTTTGGAAGCAGGAGACAAAATATGGGGGCGGGAAATGGATCACGGGCTTTTCGCGGTAATAGACACCGAAACCACCGGGCTATTTCCCGGTGCGCACGATCGAATCGCCGAGATTGCTGTGCTGACCATGGATCGCCAAGGACAGATCGTTGACCGTTGGGAAACACTGGTCAATCCCGGACGGGACCTTGGCAAGCAAAGCATCCATGGAATTCAGGCCCGCGACGTGCTGCAGGCTCCCAGCTTTGAGCAGATTGCAGACGAGTTGGAGTGGCGGCTTTCGGGCACCGTGGCGGTCGCCCACAACCTATCCTTCGACGCGCGATTCCTCGAAGCAGAGTTTGCCCGAGCAGGGCGCTCGCTTCCAGACTTCTACTTGCCCCGGGGACTGTGCACCATGCGCATGTCCCACCAGTTCCTGCAAGGAGCCGGACGATCCCTGCAAGACTGCTGCGACTCCTTTGGCATTACCTTGCAGCAGGCGCACAGCGCCGCGGGTGATGCCGAAGCAACGGCGGTATTGCTCTCACGGTACCTGGAGCTAGAGCCAACGCTGCCCGACTGGGACCAGCGCTTGGAGCAAGCCGCCAGCACACGATGGCGGAGGAAGGCCCCGGAAGTTCTGCTCGCCCCGGCAAAACGAAGCGTCGGCGATAGCGCCTCGGCGGAGCAGTTTTTAGAGCGCTTGGTCCAGCGCCTGCCCGAAATGACCGGCGCGGAGCAATTCGACGACTATCTTGCCGTGCTGGATCAAGCGTTGATCGACCGCTACCTCTCGGCCCATGAGCAAGCGCAACTTGTTGACCTGGCAGGCTCCTTGGGGATCGATCGGGCTCGGGCGGTGGAACTTCACCTGAATTACTTCGATTCATTGGTGACCGCGGCGTGGGATGACGGGGTACTCACCGGTGCCGAACGCTCGGATCTGCAACAGGTAGCCAAATTATTGGGCGTCAGCCAAGCCACGCTAGAGCAGGCGTTGATTCCTCCCGCCCGCGGTGATTCCAAGGCCGCCGCGCAAAGCCCCGGTGTGGTTCAAAAGCGCTTGGAACCCGGGAGCCTCATTGTGTTGACCGGCGATATGAGCCGTCCGCGCGCGGAGATAGAATCCCTGCTAATCCAAGCTGGTTACCAGCCACACGCCGCGGTAACAAAGAAGGTCAGCATGCTGGTGGCGGCCGACCCGGATTCGCTATCCGGCAAGGCGCGCAAGGCACGCGACTATGGGCTTCCGGTAGTCGGCGAACAGTATCTCTGGGACAACGTGCTCACCAACTAAACAGCGCTGTTCCCCGGGCAGAGCATGCCTCATGCTCTGCCCGGGGAACAGCCATTCCCGGAACTAGTTGGAGAAGGTATCGGCCAGCTTGCCGTCCGCGGTCCACAGGGCCAGCGAATCGCCGCCGTTGTTCAGCACGTTAGCGGTGCCGCCGTTATAGTAGGCGTCTTCCGCGTTGGTGCCCGGACCGGTGTACACGCGCAGCTCGTCGCCCGGTTCCAGCACGTACCCCTGACCAACCGGCAACAGGTTATTTCCAGCGTCTCGAACGAGGTAGCCGGAGACGTCGATGGTGCGCTTGCCGGTGTTGCTCAGCACCACATGCTCGCCGGTCTCGGCCTGGAGATCATTGCCCGGAACGTCGTTGACCGAATCGCCAATGACCACACCGTTATTCGATGGAAAAATTTTCTGCCCCTTCAAATGACGCTGAATCTCCCGGGGGAAATCACCGGTCAGGCGTTCCACGCCAAGATCCAACGAAGCCTGCGCGGCTTCGGCAGAGTTCACCGTATACACGCCCAAGCCCAGGCCCGCATCCTTCACACGCTGCGCGCCGGCTTCATCCAGGGTGCGGTAGTTGGTTCCGAAGGAATCGGCGAAAGCGGAAATTTCTGCCAACTCGGATTCGCTTGGAACGGTTCCTACCAGCTGCTGCAACGGTACCTCTGGAGCGATTTCTGCGAACTTCTTGTTCGACGTCGCATCGAAGCTGAGCACCTCGATCTTTCCGGATTCTTCCAATGCGCTCCACTGCGGATCGGTGGCCAGGTAGTCGGCGACCACTTGCTCGACCCCAGGAGAATTAGCTGGCGACTTGATCTCGATAAACACACCGGTTTCGCCGTTCAGCGCATCTGCAACCGCGTCGAAGTGCGGGATTCCTTCGCCGGTGAACTCCGCGGAGAAGTATGAACCCGCGTCAAGCTGCTGCAGCTCAGCCCAGGTGAAGGAGGTGATTGGGTCATCTTCGCGGCCGGGGAAGACCTCGGCCACATTGGTGGTGCGGGCGGGGGTATTGTCGTGGAAGATGAACGGGACCCCGTCGGCGGAGAGCTGGATATCGATCTCAACGAATTGGGCACCTGAACGGCTGCCGGCGTCTATCGCGGCTAGGGTGTTTTCCGGAGCCACCCCGGCGGCTCCACGGTGACCGATCAAGATGGTCGCGTCCTGATCACCCTTGGTCGCTGCCATTGCGGGGCTCAGTGCAGTTGTGGCTAAGCAGGCGGCCAACGCGCCTGCTGCGAGGGAACGTAGTTTCATCTCAGATATCTCCTTATTTTCTCAACGGGACTTCTGCCACGATCCCTGATCGAAACTACGCCCTGCCAAACGCGACATGAATCGGAACTAAAGAACTGGTGGAGCCCGAATTGAGCGCTGGTGTCCGCGAGATCAAAATCGTGCCGTAGAGCCACGTGGCTCTACGTTTAGATAGAGTCAAAGACATGAATTCTTGTGCAAGGCAGAAGTTGTCGGGACGGTGGGGCTACCATGGACACCGCTGACGGCACCGTAACTTCGGCATGGGGCTGGGGGAAGTCTTCGGAAAGTATTTCCAAGCAACGCGCACTCTCTGTGCGCGCACTGCGTTGGGGCCAACACCTGATCACCGCGGTGCTCCTGCTCGTCGCACTGCTGCGAGCCATCTCCAGTCCAACCTCCGGCACCTGGCTAGCCGTCGCAGCGGCCACGCTATTCGGCCTGTGGTATCTTTTCGGATTTGTCGTGTTGAGATCCAAGGGAAGCACCAAACTTCCTGGATACTGGTTGGCGGTCTTGTTGGCCATCTGGGCTTTAGGCATGGCGGCCTCACCGGAATTCATGTGGCTGGCGTTCAGTCTCTGGCTGCTCATCGGACACCAGCTAGCCCTGGGGCTATCTGTGCTGTGGTCCGCTGCGGTCTACGTGGTGACGGTCGTAGCCCCGTTCCTCCATCAGGGAGAAACCACGGCTTCTGGAATTGTCGGCCCGCTAGTCGGCGGAACCTTCGCCTGGGGCATCTCGCGCGGTTACCTGCAACTGGAAAGCGACATCGCCGAGCGCAATGAACTGGTCTCCTCGCTGCTGCGCGCCCATCAGGAAATGGCAGACCTCCAAGAAGAGCTGGCCCGCTCCCAGCATGAGGCCGGCGCCCTAGCCGAACGCACCCGCGTAGCACGAGAAATCCACGACACCATAGCCCAGCAGCTGTCTTCCATAGGCCTTCATGCCAAGGCGGCCCTGGATTCCCAACAAGCCCCGCAAGCTTTCCAGGCCCTGGACCGGATCGAGGCGCTCTCCGGTCAAGGACTCACCGACCTGCGTAGAATCATTACCGCGATGTCGCCCAGCGAACTAGATTCGCAAGCCCTGGCCGGGGCCTTGCGACGCATGCTGGTAGATTTCGAAAAGGACAGCTCGGTATCCAGCGAACTGCGCGTAGATGCCGAACTCCCCGTGTTGGATCCGGGCATACAGGTGGCGCTGCTGCGCACCGCTCAGTCCGCGCTCGCCAACGTACGCCGGCATGCGAATGCCGCTAAAACCGTCGTTTCGCTAGTCGACACGGGAGACGCCATCAGACTCGATATCGTTGATGATGGCATTGGATTCAACCTTAGCAACTGGCAATCTACCCTCGGCAAGAACCTCGAATCCGGAGGATTCGGATTGCCCGCCATGCGCCAACGGCTACGCGAATTAGGTGGCGGGCTAGATATTGAAAGCACCTTGGGCGAAGGTACCGCGCTGTCGGCTTATGTCCCATTGAAGAACCCAGAGGCGGGCAATTGATTAATCTGATGCTGGTTGACGACCATCCGATCGTGCGCACCGGGTTGCGCGCGCTATTCGCGAACTACGACGAAATTACCGTACGTTGCGAGGCAGGCAGTGGAGAAGAAGCGGTCGGCTTGGCCACCAAAAATCCGGTGGACGTCGTGTTGTGCGACCTCCGCCTGGGTGAGGGAATGAACGGCGTCGCGACAACCGCTGCCTTGCGTGCGCTGCCAAATCCGCCACAGGTCCTCATCTTGACCACCTTCGATAAAGATGCCGAGATCCTGCAGTGCATCGAAGCCGGAGCCGCGGGGTATCTGCTCAAGGACGTCGCCGCGCAAACCATCATCGACTCGGTACGCCAAGCGGCTGCCGGATACACGGTACTGGCTCCCGAGATGGCTCAACGCGTCGTTGCCGGTCTGCGCAAACCAAAAATTACCTTGACCAGCAGAGAAACAGAAGTGCTCAAGCATCTGGCCACCGGTTCGAGCAACCGCGAAATTGCGCGTACGCTCTTCGTTTCCGAGGCGACGGTGAAGACCCATTTGGTGCATATTTTCGACAAGCTTCAGGCCCCTACCCGCACCGCAGCGGTGCAGGCCGCACGCAATCACGGACTAATTTAGCAACCAGCAAACTCCTGCGGTATCAACCGAACGGTTGACATGCAGTTCGAACGCTTCCACGATTCGCCAAACCCATATTTGGCATTGACTAGAAGTATGAAACATCCAGTCCTCACTTCGCTAGCGAACTCGCTCACCTCAAGACGCGGTGCGCGCCTGTGGTTGCTCGGGGCGCTCGCTGTCATCCTCGCAGTTTTCGGTTTGCTAAGCTCCGCGCCGGCCGCCGAACGCAGCACCAGCACGCTGGTCAGCGGTTCAGATTCGGCCCAGGTCGAAAAGCTTCTGGAAGAGATTCCCGACTCCGGAAAGGAATCCGCATTGCTCGTCGCCGGCCATAGCGATCAGCACAGGCTCAGCAGCAACGACCTCAAGGGCCTTGAAGCAATCTCGGGCAAGCTGAGCACCGCGCTTCCCGTGGAGATCTCCAAGCCACTGCCCAGCGAAGACGGCCGGCTCTCCTTGCTCACGGCTTCCTGGGACAGCGTGGGAACCGAGGCCGACCGGCAGCTCGTTACCGAGCTGCGCGAACAAATCAGCGCACACAATCATTCGGGATTCTTGATTGAGGTCTCCGGCGCGCCAGCATTCGGGCTCGACCTGTCGGCCACCTTTGCCGGAGCCGACTTCACGCTACTTGCGGTGACCATCGGCATCGTTGCGGTGTTGCTGATCCTGACCTACCGCTCCCCGATCCTCTGGCTGATTCCACTGATCGTGGTGGCCTTGGCCGACCGCAGCGCGAGCCTCATCGCCAACGCACTGAGCCAGCCATTGAATCTGCACTTCGACTCCGGTGTGCTGAGCGTCTTGGTCTTCGGCGCCGGCACCAACTATGCGCTGCTGCTGATTTCGCGCTACCGCGATGAACTGCATCAGCACGCCGATCACCGTGCGGCGCTTGCGAGCGCTTGGCGCAATAGCTTCGAAGCTATTGTCTCCTCGAACCTGACCGTGGTTTTCGCCCTGGCATCGTTGGCACTGGCGGTTATGGATGACACGCGCGGATTGGGAATTGCCTGCGCCGCCGGGCTGCTGATCGCCGCCGCGTTCAACCTGTTCGTGCTCACCCCGCTGCTGGCGCTATGCGGCCGCAAGGTGTTCTGGCCTTTGATCCCTCGACCGGATCAAGCTGCGGCAAAGCGCTCCCTATGGGGCAAGGCCGCCGCCGCGGTTATCAAGCGTCCGGTGGTGAACCTGTCGGCGCTGGTCCTCATCTTGGTGGTCCTCGCATCGGCGCTCGGGGCAACCAACGTGGGGCTACGCCAGACCGAGCAGTTCCGGAGCGCCACCGAATCCTCTTCCGCCACCGAACGGCTCGCCGAGCACTTCCCGATCGGTGAAACCGCCCCGCTTACGATCCTGGCAGAACCTGGTACCGGAGAAGCGGTCACCGCGGTAGCCGGAAAGGTGCCAGGCGTGGAGCGCGCCAACCTGCTGCCTGCGCTACCGGACTCCGGGCTTGAACGCGTGATGGTTATCGGCAACAGCGAATCCGGCTCTCCCGAGAGCTTTGAACTGGTCCAGTCGCTGCGCAACGCATTGAATCAGGTTTCCGGCGCCGAGGCGTTGGTCGGTGGATCCATTGCCGAAGCCTATGACGCGCACCTAAGCCACCTGCGTGACTTCGCGGTCATCGCACCGCTGATCGTGCTTGTGTGCCTGGCGATGCTCTGGGTAGTTACCGGCAAATTCCGCACGGCGCTGGTGTTGTCGCTGACTAACTTGCTCAGTGCTGCGGCCGCTGTTGGCTTGGGTTCCTTGCTCGGTTCCATGGTCTTCGACACGGCCGCCTTGGATGTCCAGGTACCGCTGCTGGCCTTCGTCTTCCTGGTCGCGCTGGGTGTTGACTACACGATCTTCCTGACCCAACGCGTCAAGCAAGATGCGGCCCGGCTGCCACTGGATGAAGCGATCGTCAACGCAACGAGCCGGACCGGCGCCGTGATCACCAGTGCCGGCGTGGTCTTGGCCGGCGTTTTCGCCGCGCTGTCCAGCCTGCCGCTGATGGTTCTTGGCCAGCTTGGCCTCATCGTTGGCCTCGGGGTTCTGTTGGACACCTTCGTGGTGCGAACCTTGCTCCTGCCGGCGCTGTTCATCTTGCTGGGCCGCGCCAAAACGCCGGTCTTCGGATACCGCGGCACCAGCATTACCCCCGAAAATTCCTCGAATGTCGAACTCATTGAAAGTGAAACCCATGCGTAAGCTCATCAACATCGCCTTTGCCTACATGCTCGTAGGAGTTGCTTCCGGACTCTTCTACCGCGAATTCACCAAGATCAATGAATTCCCCGAAGGCGGCTGGACGCAGCTGTCGGTGGTTCACACCCACTTGCTGGTCCTTGGATTCATCGTCACCTTGCTGGTCCTGCTGTTGGAGAAGACCTTCAATCTCAGTGCCCACGGCAAGCTGTACGCCTGGTTCCTTGTCACCTACAACGCCGGAGTAATCCTGACCGCAGGAATGCAGGTCACCCACGGCATGCTCACCGTGCTGGGCCTTGAATCATCCAAGATGATCTCCGGCATCGCCGGGCTTGGACACATGGCCCTGACCGCAGGAATGATCTTGCTGTTCGTCATGCTTCGCCGCAGCGTTCCGGCAGGCGCCAGGGTTGAGCCGGTCGAAAGGACCGCAGCCTAAAGGAAGTCTGTGCAAGGACTGGAACTCAGGGGAGGGACAATTGTCCCTCCCCTGAGTCGTGCCAAATGCCTCAATAACCACCACGAAGTCTGGAAGGCACTCCTCCCAACCCTTCCGGAATCTGCGCAGCGAAGGTCACCACTGGTTAAAGGAAAATGGCACTCGATGATCAAAAGATCATCGAGTGCCAGTTATTCCTGAACCTGTCTGGTTATTACAGGCTCTTAGCTAATTTTTTTGCTCGAGCAAACTCCAGCATGTCGTTGCGCTCGACGACCTTGATGCGGTCGCGGGTGATTTCACCGAAGCGAGTTTCGAGGGTGCCTGCGGCAGCGCCCAGAGCCTTTTCCTGTTCGTCCAGGTTCATCCAGCCCTCCCAGTCTGCGTAGTCCACGCCACGGGATTCCAGGAGTTCGGCTGCACTCTGTTCGGAGGTTGGGACCGGAAGGCTGCCCAGGTCCGACAGCAGGTGGTTGATGGTCTCCAGGGCATCGCCCTTGGTGTGGCCGATCAAGCCAATTGGTCCACGCTTGATCCAGCCGGTCGCGTACAAGCCGTCGATGTGGGTGCCGCTAGCGTCCAGCACACGGCCTTCGACGTTTGGCAGCACGCCGCGCTTGCCATCGTATTCGATGCCATCCACGGCAGAGCCGAAGTAGCCCACCGCACGGTAAACGGCCTGGACCGGGTATTCGACGAATTCGCCGGTACCCTTGACGTTGCCGGTTCCGTCGAGTTCATTGCGCTCAAGCTTCAGGCCGACGACCTTGCCATCTTCGCCGAGGACTTCAACCGGAGACTGCAAGAAGTGCAGGTGCAGGCGGCGTGAAGCGCTGCTGGCTTCCTCGCGCTCCTCCTGTTCGATCAACCAGTTGGTCAGGGTGGCCACCATGGTCTTGGTCTGGTTGCTGGTTCGGATCGCTTCTTCCGAACCTTCGTCAAAGTCGAAGTCCTCTTCGTACAGGACGATATCAACGTCCTTGGAGTGCGACAGTTCGCGCAATTCCAAGGGGGTGAACTTCACCTGTGCCGGGCCACGGCGACCGAAGACGTGCACGTCGGTGACTGCCGAGTCATTGAGCTGTTCGAAAATATGTGCCGGGATCTCGGTTTCCAGCAGCTGGTCCGCGTGCTTGGAGAGGATACGGGCCACGTCCAACGCGACGTTGCCGTTGCCGATCACGGCAACTTCCTTGGCCGACAGGTCCCAGTTCTTATCGGCATCCGGGTGTGCGTCGTACCAGGACACGAAGTCCGCGCCACCATGGGATCCAGCAAGTTCAACACCTGGGATGTTCAGGTCTGCGTCCTTCTGGGCGCCGGTTGAAATGATGACCGCGTCATAGCGTTCGTGGAGTTCTTCCAGGCTGATGTCGCGACCCAGGCCAACGTTTCCGTAGAAGTTGATCCAGTCATTATTCAGCACCTTGTGCAGGGCGGTGATGATGCCCTTAATGCGCGGGTGGTCCGGGGATACGCCGTAGCGAATCAGGCCGAACGGGGTTGGAAGCTCGTCGAAGAGGTCCACCTTGAGGGACAACTCGCCGGAGGACACAGGCTGGCTCTTATTGAGCAGGTCTGCTGCGTAGATGCCTGCAGGACCGGCACCGACTATGGCAACGCGCAGGGCGCGGGAGGTCAAATGTCCAGGTACGTGAATTTCACTCATCAAACAACATCTACTTTCTTAGTCAGCGAATGAGGCCGACGCTGCGGCGTCGACGGTGTCCAGCGGCTGAAGTCCAACCAACTGGGTTGAAGCTTCAGGTGCCAGACGAACAACGTCACCGATCACGATGACGGCCGGATTCGCCACGGCGGCCTTGCGGGCGCGCACTACAATCTCTTCTAGCGTACCGATAGTTGTCCGCTGCGTCTGTGAGTAACCTCGCTCAACTATCCCAATTGGCGTACTTGACGCTAAGCCACGGGTAAGCAAAGTCTCAACGATTTGTGGCAGATTAGACACCCCCATCAGCACTACTAGCGTGTGATCGGCGCGCAGCGGGACGTCGGTGAGATCGTCATGGCCGCTGATCACCGTGAACCCGGCAGCCACGCCCCGATGCGTCACCGGAATTCCCGCCGCGGCAGGCACCGAAATGGAACTGGTGATTCCCGGAATGACACGAATCGAAATTCCATGCTCCGCGGCGAATAGCATTTCTTCACCTCCGCGGCCCAGAACAAACGGGTCGCCGCCCTTCAAGCGAACCACGTCAAGCCCTTCGGAAGCGTACTTGACTAGTAGCTCGTTGATTTCATCCTGGGTTTTGACGTGGCAACCAGGGGCTTTCCCGACATCAATAACTTGGACGTCCTCGGCAAGGTCCGCCAACAGTGCGGTGGGACCAAGCCGATCGGCGAGCACCACATCCGCTGCCAAAAGGGCCTTATATCCGGCCACGGTGATCAGCTCGGGATCCCCCGGGCCGCCACCAATCAGGGTTATTTTTCCCTTAGCCATTATTTCCTCCAGTTCGATTCATTCCCCGGTCGCGCAAGAGCTTGCGCTCCAAGGGGGCAAAGCATAAAAGTTCGATGAGTACGCCGACGAGCAAGATCACCAATATGACCAACATCACCAAGGGAAGGTCCGCCAGGTCGCGACCTCGTTGCAGCAACGAGCCCACCCCGAGTGCCAGCGATCCGCCCACTGCGATGAGTTCCGCGGCCATCAATGACCGCCAGGCGAAAGCCCACCCTTGCCGGAGCCCGGCAACATATCCTGGCAAGGCGGCAGGCAGTTCGACATGCCAGATATGCTGGCGTTTATTTGCGCCGAGCACCGTGGACAGCGCCCGGTACTGCCGCGGGATCAGGTCGATTCCGGAGAGCAACCCATTAATAATCGAGGGAACCGCGCCCAGCAAGAGAACCGTGTAGATGGTCGCATTGCTCAACCCGAAGAGAATGATGGCCGCCGGAACCCAGGCAATAGATGGAAGCACCTGCATCGCCGAAATCAGCGGCCCGATGCCCTGGCGGGCCAGTGGCTGATGCGCCAGCAGCAAGGCAATCGGAGTCGCGATGACCACCGCGAGCAGAAATCCCGTCAAGGCTCGAAACAGTGAGGTGCCTACGGCAGCAGCCAACGATCCGTTGGCCAACACTTCAGGCAGCTTCGCGGCAACGGCTCCGGGACCTGGGAAGAGGTCCTCGCGGATCGGAACAGCCCACGAAGCTATCTGCCACAGGCTAATGAGCACAACCACCGTGATGATTGGCGCGATGAACGCATCCAATGATTTCTTCGCCCTGCCCTGGCGTGCGGCTTTGGCCGCAGGCCGGCTAGCTCGCTGAGTCAAAGTGCTCATGCTTTCGCTGTTCCTTCCTGAGGATTGTTGTGAGCTCGTCGGCGAGGGCGGCCGACTGGGCGGGGTCGTTTCTTAACTGGGTGGAGATACGCCGGGTCTCCAGGATTCGCCCCGGATGGGAAGAAAGCACCAGGATCCGGCCGGAGAGCCGAATCGCTTCACGCACATTGTGGGTGACGAAGATGATCGTCTTACCCGTCTGCTGCCAGAGATTCCGCAATTCTTCATGCAGCATGTCTCGGGTGATCGCATCCAACGCGGCGAACGGCTCGTCCATCAACAGCACCTGACGGTCCTGGGCGAGGGCCCGTGCCAGCGCCACGCGCTGCCGCATGCCTCCGGAGAGTTCATGCGGCTTTTTCTTTCCGGATTGCCCCAACTGCACCAGTCGGAGCAGTTCCGCAACTCGCACGTCACGTTGCTCGGCCGGGTATCCCCCAAGTTTCAACGCCAGCGAAATGTTCTCCGCTGCGCTGAGCCACGGGAGCAGATTTGCATCTTGGAACATGAAGGCGGCGCCGTCTTTGGGGACTTCGAGCCACCCGGAGGTGGGCTGGAGCAGTCCGGCAATCAGGTTCAGCAGCGAAGATTTACCGCAGCCCGAGGCCCCGAGAATGGCAATGAATTCACCGTCTTCGATCTGTGCGCTGAGATTCTCTATCACCAGATCCGAGCCTTCGTAGCTCAGCGAAACTTCGTGGAGTTCCACACCCATCAGTCTGTCCCGATCCATTGGTCGTTTACGATCTTGGCAAGATCTCCAGAATCGCCCAAGCCTACGGATTCGAGATGTTCCATCAGCGTCGGGAAGGTACTTTCCAACGGATTCTCATCGAAGCCGACCTCGCCAAGCGCCGCACCGATGACCGTATCCGGCAGGCTGCTCCCGTTGATCCCGGTCAAGGCTTCCTGCACCGCGGCCAAGCGTTCGGCGGTTTCGGCCGTGTTCAACCAGCTGATTGCTTCGGCGTTGGCGGCAACAAGTTCCTTGACCGTTTGCGGGTGTTCTTCCAAGAAGTCTTGGTTGACCACTAATACGGTCGTCGGAAACTTGCCATCGGGCCACAGCGTCGCTTCGTCCACCAGCCGGTGGGCGCCGTATTGCTCGACAAGCAGCGAGGCATGCGGTTCCGGAAGCCACGCTCCATCGATGGCCTCGCGAGCGAACAACTGTGGAACCGTGCCATTCGAGCTTGGTGTCACGGTCACGGAGTCTTGGATCCCGCGTTCTTGCAGATAGTTCCGCAAGGCCACATCCTGGGTCCCGCCGAACTGCGGCGTGGCAAGCTCGGTACCGGCCAGCTGTTCAACCGAAGCAATATCTTCGGAAACCACCAGGCTCGCTCCCCCATTCGTTGCCCCGGCGACGACCTGCAACGAGGATCCACCACTGGAGAGGTAGCTATTCAGCGCAGGAGCCGGCCCCAGATAGGCTGCGTCCAGCGCCCCGCTATTAAGCGCTTCGATGGCAGCCGGACCGGCATTGAAGATTTGCGTCTCCAAGGCCGTGGAATCCGTCTCCAGCGCCGATTCCAAGATGCCGCGCTGATCTGCGATGAGCGCCGGGGCATGGGTGACATTGGCAAAGTACCCCAGGCGCAACTCCGCTGCCGGGCTTGGGCCGGCCGCCGCACTTCGTTCCGTGCTCGGCGGCGGAACGACGGTCGTGGTCAGCGCCAATGCCGCCAGCACTCCAACGAGCACAACCCCGGCAAAACGCGCCCGGTGATTGGGCTGCTCAACCAGCGAGGTGAAGCGTTGGCGTTCGGAGGATTGGTGCTCAGGCGGCTGCATTCTGGGCCTCGATAATTCCCGCTGCCAAGGTCTGCCCGCTGCTCGGATCGATCAGCAGGAATGAACCGGCGGTGCGTGAGTCTTGGTACTCGGAGACGGCCAAGGCCGCCGAACTGCGCACCGTCACGCGAGCCAGGTCGTTCAGATTCAGCTCGGTGGCCGCGCTGCGCGAGAAATCGGCCACGTTGATCACGTGATCCAGGCTTTGGATCTTCGCCTTGGCTACCTTCGTGCCGTGCTTGATGAGCAGCTGCTGTCCGGCGGTGAGCTTCGCCGGAGCCAACACGCAAATATTGGCTTCGATCTCGCGCACCGCGGCATCGAGCTCCCCCGCGATGATCGTGTCGCCGCGGGCAATATCGATCTCTTCGCTCAGCTGCACGACCACCGCGGCTCCGGCGAGCGCGGTTTCCACCATGCCGGCCGGGGTCCGGATGGCCTTGATCCGGCTGCTGGCCGGCTGGCCGTTGGACAGGATGGCTACCGAATCGCCGACCGATAGTCCCCCGTCGACCAGGGTGCCGGCGTAACCGCGGAAGTCGCGGTATTCTTCGGCGTCCAGTCCGGCGGCAAGCGCCCCCTGCGGGCGGATGACGTACTGCACATCCAGCCGGCCGGCGCCCTGGCCGCTGCCCGGTTCGAGACTTTCGAGGAGCCCGAGCAGGGTGGGGCCGGCATACCAGTCGCTGAGCGACGAAGCGTCGACGATGTTGTCGCCGTTCAGTGCCGAGACCGGGATGACCGCGCTCTGCGTGATTCCAAGGCCGGCCGCGATCTGCAGAATGTCGGTTTCGATATCGCTGAAGCGTTGTTCGTCCCAGCCGACCAGATCCATCTTGTTCACGGCCACCACCAGCTGCGGCACCCGCAGCAAGGCAAGCACTCCGAGGTGGCGGCGGGTTTGCTCCAGGACTCCGTGCCGCGCGTCGACCAGCACGATCGCCGCATCCGCGGTGGATGCCCCGGTGACGGTATTGCGCGTGTACTGCACGTGGCCCGGGCAGTCGGCCAGGATGAAGGAGCGGTTCTGGGTGGAGAAGTACCGGTAGGCCACGTCGATGGTGATGCCCTGTTCCCGTTCGGCACGCAGCCCGTCGGTGACCAGCGCCAGGTCCAAGGCCGGGGTCTCTCCCCCGAAGCCGCGTTCGGCGCTGGTCCGGGCGATGTCGTCCAGGGAGTCGGCGAGGATGGCTTTGGCGTCATGCAGCAGCCGGCCCACGAGCGTTGACTTTCCGTCGTCTACCGAGCCTGCGGTGGCGATGCGGAGCAGTGTGGTGGTCATTTTAGAAGTACCCTTCGGTCTTGCGGTCTTCCATTCCCGCAGCGGAAATTCGGTCATCTGCACGGGTGGCGCCGCGTTCGGTCAAGGTTGCCAGGGCTAGTTCATCCAGTACCTTGGGCACCGTATCCGCCGCGGAGAGCACCGCGCCGGTGCAGCTTGCGTCTCCCACGGTGCGGTAGCGCACCTGCCGGATGCTCACGATCTCTCCCTTGGCCGGCTGCGAGACGGAGGTGACCGCCCGCCACATGCCGTCGCGTTCGAAGACCTGGCGCTTATGGGCGAAGTAGATGGGTGGGAGCTCGATTTGTTCTTGCTCGATATAGGCCCAGATGTCGCGTTCGGTCCAGTTGGAGATCGGGAAGGCGCGCACATGTCCCCCGGGGGCGTGCCGTCCGTTGTACAAGCTCCAGATTTCCGGGCGCTGGTTGCGCGGATCCCACACCCCGAATTCATCGCGGAGGGACAAGATCCGTTCCTTGGCGCGGGCCTTGTCTTCGTCGCGGCGGGCCCCGCCGAAGACGACGTCGAAGCGGTTGGCCTCGATGGTGTCCAGCAGGACCCGGGTCTGCAACCGGTTGCGTGTGCCATCGGCCAGCTCGGTCAATTCACCGCGGTCGATATAGTCCTGCACCGAGCCGACGACCAGGTTCAGTCCGTAGCGGGCCACCACCTGGTCACGGAATTTGAGTACCTCACCGAAGTTGTGGCCGGTGTCGATATGAACTACCGGGATCGGCACTCGGGCGGGGAATACGGCCTTGGCCAGCAGGTGCAGTACGACGACCGAGTCTTTTCCTCCGGAGAACAGCAATCCGGGATTCTCGAATTCGGCAAGCACCTCGCGGATGATGTGAATTGATTCGGCTTCTAAGGCGTCAAGGACGCTGCGCCGCGCTTGGGTGGGCGCATTGGCTGTAATGGTCATTTGCTTCTCTCCTCGACTAGATGTGTATGCCGCATTCGGTTTTCGCCAGCCCCGCCCAGCGACCTGCGCGGGGGTCTTCGCCTTCGGCCACCGGCCGGGTGCATGGTTGGCAGCCAATGGATGGATACCCGTGGGCGAGCAGCATATTCACCGGAACCGAGTGCTCCGTGGCGTAGCCGATGAGTTCATCGAAGGTCCAGGCGGCCAGCGGGTTGAACTTCACCAACCCGTGGGCTTCGTCGAAGGCCACCAGCGGGGTGTTCACCCTGGTGGGTGCCTCGTCGCGGCGCACCCCGGTGAACCAAGCCCCATAGCCCTTCAATGCCTTCTTCAGCGGATCCATTTTTCGCATCTGGCAGCAGGACGCTGCATCGCGGGCGAATAGCTCCTTGCCGAATTTGGCGTCTTGCTCGGCCACCGTGAGCTCGGGCAGGACGTCGATGATGCGTACCGGCAGGGCTCGGGCGACCTCGTCCCGGGTCGCAATGGTTTCGGCGAAGTGGTACCCGGTTTCCAGGAACAGCACGTCCACCTCCGGAATCGTTTCGGAGACCAGGTGCGGGAGTACCGCATCGGCCATGGAACAGGCGACCGCAACCTCACGTAGTTCAAAATGCCTGGCGGCGAATTTGATGACCTGCCCGGCGGTTGCGTCCCAGCCGAGTTCTTCGGCCCCTAAGGCGGCAATCTGCCGGAGCTCTGTTTCGCTGCGCTGTACGGTGCTCATACCAGTTTTTCCTCCTCCGCGCGGTGTGCCCAGGCGGCGAATGACTCGTTCTCTTCGGCGTGGGTTGAATAGCTTTTGACGACGCGTTCCACATATTCGGGCAGCTCATCGGCGGCGACCTTCAGCCCGCGCACGGTGCGGCCCAGTCCTGCCTCGCCGTTCTCGAAGCCGGCTAGCGTTCCGCCGAGGTGCACCTGGAATCCGGAGACCTGTTCACCTTCGGCGTTGGTAATCAACTGTCCCTTCAGCCCGATGTCTGCGGTCTGGATGCGGGCGCAGGAGTTTGGGCAACCGTTGACATGCAGGGACAGCGCCTTGGGAAGCTTTCCCTCGTGGTCCGCTAGCCTTGATTCGATTTTTTTGACCGCGTCGATGGTGGTGTCCTTGGTGTCGACGATGGCCAGCTTGCAGAATTCGATGCCGGTGCAGGCGATTGCCGAGCGCTTGATCAGCCCGGGGAAGGGATCCAGCCCCAGTTCCTGCACCGCGGCGGTGAAGGCATCCACCTGATCTGCGGGAATATCCAGGGCGATCACCTTTTGGTGCGGGGTGGTGCGCAGCCTGGTGGATCCGGCTGCTTCGACGAGGTCTGCGAGCTTGTTCAGGATGCTTCCCGAGACCCGGCCCACCGGTGGGGTGAGACCGATATAGAACCGGCCGTCCTTTTGCTCATGGACCCCGGAGTGGTCACCTGATTCTTCCGGTTTGGCCGCTGGCGGGCCATCTGGAAGCTCATAGCCGAGGTATTCGTCTTGGAGGATCTGGCGGAACTTCTCGGTTCCCCATTCGGCGAGCAGGAACTTCAAGCGGGCCCGGTTGCGCAGGCGGCGGAAACCGTAGTCGCGGAAGATGGAGGTGACGCCCTCCCATACTTCGGCCGCCTTCGCTTCGCTGACGAAGGTGCCGAGCCGTTCGCCGAGGCGCGGGTTGGCAGATAATCCGCCGCCCACCCAGAGGTCATATCCGGCACCGAGTTCCGGGTGCACGACGCCGATCAGCGCGAAGTCGTTGATTTCGTGGACAACATCCTGATTCGGGTGACCGGTAATGGCGGTCTTGTACTTGCGCGGCAGGTTGGAGAATTCCGGGTTGCCCACATAGCGTCGGGCGATCTCTTGGATCACCGGGGTGGGGTCGATGATCTCATTCTTGGCGATGCCCGCCACCGGTGAGCCCAGGATGACGCGCGGGACGTCTCCGCAGGCTTCGGTGGTGTTCAGGCCCACGGCTTCGAGCCGGCGCCAAATTTCGGGCACATCGACCACGTCGACCCAGTGCAGCTGAATATTCTGCCGGTCGGTAAAGTCGGCCGTGTCACGGGCGAATTCGGTGGAGATCCCGGCAATGACACGCAGCTGCTCGGTGCTCAGCGCCCCGCCGTCGATGCGCACGCGAAGCATGAAGTACTTGTCTTCAAGTTCGTGCGGCTCGAGGGTGGCGGTCTTCCCGCCGGGAATGCCCTGGGCGCGTTGGGTGTATAGGCCCCACCAACGAAAGCGGCCGTGCAGGTCATCTGGATCTATCGAGTCGAAGCCTTTGAGCGCGTAGATCTGTTCGATACGTTCGCGTACGTTCAGGCCGTCGTCGGCGGCTTTGAGTTCCTCGTTATGGTTCAGCGGCTCGTGGCCGTCGACCTTCCATTGGCCTTGAGGTTTAGCTGCCCGCTTGGGGCGAACGGGTGCGGTTGATTGCGTCATGTAAGCCAGCGTAGAAACCAGCCCCTGGGGGCTGGCAACCACGAGTAGTCACATGAACGCGCTTTACTCAATCACGATGCACTTCGTCATCTAAGGAAAGCTAACCGGCCGCTTTGAGCGCCTCTTGGAGTCTTACGAAGAAACATTTAGCGATCATGACGTCCGGCAACAGCGGGCTTGTAATCACCGAGGCACCCGTGCTAGCGAGCCGGGTTTGGAATAGACCATCGGCGAGCAGCGCGCTCAGCACGAGCACCGGTGGCTGGATTTCGGTGGAGAGCAGATCCTGGATCAGCGGCTTGGCGCCCGCGCAGTAAGCGACCTGCACTTCCCGTCCAAGTTCGTCCGAGAGCCGTTCTGCCAGCTTCCGGACCTGTTGCTGGCCTTTTTCAAGCCTGGTTCCGGCAGCGGCTAGAACAACGCTGGGGTGTGAATCAAGATGAGCTTGCGCGCGTTGCGCCAAGACTTGGGCAAGATCCGGCAAGGAGCCAAGCGGGGCGGCCGCGGTGCTGTTGGCTCTTGCTGCTACCGCGCCGGCGATGTCATATGTCGTATGCACGCCGTCGGCTACCAGCAGCGGCAAGACCACTGCCGGTTCATCTGCGGGCAGCGAGTCGAGCACTTCGGGAAGCCGCGGATGCTGGACATCTACATAGGCTTCATGCCACACCAGCTCGGTGAGCCCGGCGTCGCGTGCCAGCTCTTCGAGCTGTGCGCGCAGCTCGTGGATCAGCTGCTGGCCGCGTTCATTATCGGTGCCGTGCGAGGCGGCGAGTACGTGTATTCGTCCCATATTCGGTGTCCTAGCCCTTGCGGATCAGCTTGTGGTTGGCGGCCTGGGCCTGCGGACGGATCACGATTTCGTCGAGGTTCACATGCGCCGGCGCGCTGACTGCGTAGCGGATCACCTCGGCTACGTCTTCGGCGGTCAGTGGTTCGGCGACCCCGGCGTAGACGTTCTCCGCGGCTTCCTTGCTTCCCAGCCGGCGTAATGCGAACTCTTCGGTCTGCACCAGACCCGGAAGGATCTCGATGACGCGAATCCCGTTTTCGACTTCCTCCAGGCGCAGCGCCTGGCTCATGGCGCGCTGCGCCGCCTTGGCGGCGTTGTATCCGCTGCCGCCTTCGTAGCTTGCCAAGGCCGCGGTGGAGGTGACATTCAGGATTGTGCCGCCGGTGGTCCGCAGCGACGGCAGCAGTGCTCGGGTCAGCCGCATGGTGCCCATGACGTTCGACTGCCACATGAATTCCCAGTCTTCGTCTTTGGCCTCGGCCCAGTAGTCGCTGCCGCGAGCGCCGCCTGCGCAATTTACCAGCGTGTCCGCACCGCCTTGTTCGGCAAGGCTCAGTACCAGTGCGTCCACCTCGGACTGCACGCTCACGTCGGCGGCCAAGGCAATCGCGCCGCACTCTGCGGCGAGGGCGTTGAGCCGCTCGGCACGGCGGGCCACGGCGAAGACCTTCCAGCCTTGTGCGCGAAGCGCGCGCACCGTTGCCTGTCCGATGCCGCTGGACGCGCCGGTGACGAGGGCCGAGCGGGAGTTTTCAGTATTTTGCGTTGTAGTCATATCCCAACCTTAGAACTTCGCAGCTCCGGGGCGTGCGGGGATGAATGTGTCTTACGCGAAGCCTTTCCATGTTTCGTGATCTTCGGCGGCCCTGCCTGGCATGAGCCAGTCATAGCCAAATTCTCGTGGGACGGGTGCGTCATTGGCGCTGGCGCTTCAAGCTCATCGTGCACAGCGTTGCTGGTCAAGTGGCCGAGACCATGAATCACAATGCCTTGCTCCCTTGCAAAGCATGGAAGAATGGAGCCATGGCAGAAGACAACTTGGGCACAGACACGCCCGCAACGGTTTCCGTTCCTGACAAGCCCGCTTTGGAAGGCTTGGAGGAACGTCTTTCGTCCCGGTGGCGCACCGAGGGCACCTATCACTTCAACGAGGACACGACCCGCGAGGCCGTTTACTCCATCGACACTCCCCCACCGACCGCTTCGGGTTCCCTGCACGTAGGACACATGTTCTCCTACACGCAGACCGACGTGTTGGCTCGCTTCCAGCGCATGAGCGGCAAGAACGTGTTCTACCCGCTGGGCTGGGATGACAACGGCCTGCCCACCGAGCGTCGCGTGCAGAACTACTATGGCGTTCGCTGCGATCCGACCAAGCCGTACATCGAGGGCTACCGCCCGCCGGAGTCCCCGGCCAAGAACCAGCGCGACTGGGATGTGGTGAGCCGCAAGAACTTCATTGAACTCTGCGAAGAATTGGCGGTCGAAGACGAGAAGGTCTTCGAGCACCTGTTCAGCACCCTAGGCCTGTCCGTGGACTGGCGCATGACCTACCGCACCATCGATGACAATTCCCGCGCCGTATCGCAGCGCGCCTTCCTGGAAAACCTGGCGGAGGGCGATGCCTACATGGCAGAGGCGCCTACCCTGTGGGATGTTACTTTCCGCACCGCGGTGGCCCAGGCAGAACTCGAAGACCGCGAAATGCCCGGCGCCTACTACCGCTACGCATTTAATGCCGAGGGCGGCGAGCAGGTCTTCATCGAGACCACCCGCCCGGAGCTGCTCGCGGCCTGCGCAGGTCTCGTAGCCCACCCCGAAGACGAGCGCTACAAGCACCTCTTCGGCAAGACCGTCACCTCGCCAATCTTCGGCGTACCGGTTACCGTCTACCCGCACCCGCTGGCCCAGCCAGACAAGGGTTCGGGTATCGCCATGGTCTGCACCTTCGGCGACTTGACCGACGTCACCTGGTGGCGCGAACTGCAGCTTCCGACCCGTGCCATCATTGGCCGAGACGGCCGCATCCTGGCTGACACCCCGGAGTGGATCAGCACCGAAGCCGGCCAGGCCGCCTACGCTGAGATCGCGGCCAAGACCGTATTCTCCGCGAAGGAAACCGTCGTCGAGATGCTCACCGCGGCGGATCTGCTCGATGGCGAGCCGAAGAAGGTCTCCCGTCCGGTGAACTTCTTCGAAAAGGGCGACAAGCCACTGGAGATCGTCACCTCGCGCCAGTGGTACATCCGCAATGGCGGGCGCGACGAAGAGCGCCGCACCCAGATGATCGCGCGCGGCGAGCAGATCGATTTCCATCCTTCGTTCATGCGCTCGCGCTACGAGAACTGGGTCTCGGGGCTGAACGGCGACTGGTTGGTTTCCCGCCAGCGCTTCTTCGGCGTGCCGGTACCTGTTTGGTACAAGGTCGACGAACATGGCGAACCGGATTACGATGCGCCGATCTTGCCGGAGATCGCGCAGCTTCCGGTTGACCCGGCTGCCGACGCTCCAGCAGGTTTCACCGAGGACCAGCGCGGGGTGGCCGGCGGTTTCATCGGTGACGCAGATGTGCTCGATACCTGGGCTACCAGCTCGCTGACTCCACAGATCGCGGGCCGCTGGGGACGCGACGACCAGTTCTTCTCCAAGGTCTACCCCTTTGATCTGCGCCCGCAGGGCCACGACATCATCCGCACCTGGCTGTTCTCCACCGCCGTGCGCGCAGATGCGCTGCACAATGATGTCCCATGGAAGCATGCGGCCATCTCCGGATGGATCCTGGATCCGGATCGCAAGAAGATGTCCAAGTCCAAGGGCAACGTTGTGGTTCCGAACGAGGTTCTGGAGAAGTTCGGTTCTGACGCCGTGCGCTACTGGGCAGCCAGCGCCAAGCTGGGCGCGGACACCGCCTACGAGATCAACCAGATGAAGATCGGTCGCCGCCTAGCGATCAAGATTCTCAACGCCTCGAAGTTCGTCTTGAACCTGGGCGCCACCGAGACCAATGTGCTCACCGACGACGCATCGGTGGTGGCCAACGGCCTGGACCGCTCGCTGCTTCTGCGTCTGTCCACGGTCATCCAGGACGCACAGCGTGCCTTCGAGAACTACGACTATGCCCGCGCCCTGGACATCACCGAGTCCTTCTTCTGGTCATTCACCGACGATTACGTCGAATTGGTCAAGGACCGCGCCTACGGCGGTCATGGTGCAGCGGAGCAGGCTAGCGTGCTGGCGACTCTTGCTACGACCTTGGATTCGGTGCTGCGTTTGTTCGCACCATTCCTGCCGTTCGCTACCGAGGAGGTTTGGGGCTGGTGGCGCACCGGTTCCGTGCACCTGTCGCAGTGGCCTAGTTCCACTCACCTGGCTGCCGCTACCGAAGGTGCCGACGCAACGGTTCTCCCAACCGTCGGCATGGCACTTTCTGGCATCCGTAAGGCCAAGTCGGACGCGAAGGTCAAGCAGCGCACCGAGGTCCTTTCCGGTGAGATCCATGCACCAGCGGCTCAGGTTGAACAGCTGCGAGCCGGCTTCGCCGACCTCAAGTCGGCTGGCAACGCACGCGAACTGACTTTGGTTGAGGCCGAAGGCGAGCTGAGCGTAGTGAACGTGGAATTGGCACCCGCAGAAGAAGCCTAGTCTTCGAAAACAGTCTGTGAGGAAGGCCGTCGAGAATCTCTCGACGGCCTTCCTCATTTCTCAACCGTTCCTTGAATCGGTCTTCGAAGACGATGCCGAAGTCAATTGTTGGTTCTCGACGCCTTGATATTATTTATTCATGGCTTAGAGTCGAGGGGTACGCTCATACTACATATTCAAGCTACTCTCTAGAGAGGCTCGTATGACTACCACACCGGAAGACCCAAATGACTCCGATCCGCTCCGCGAGGGCAATCGCTCGACTCCCTCGTCTGGCGAATCAACGACGCCCCCTTCCAGTTCAGAACCGGCTGGACCATATCCGGGGCGGGTGAATGACCCGCAACAGAGCTACCAGGGGCAAAGCCCGGATGAGAACCTCCAACGGATCCAGCTCAACGGCTGGCTATCTGCATTCTTCGGAATTATTCCAGCGCTGATCTTCTTCATCATCGATAAGGAACGCACCAACCCGATAGTGCGAGACTTCCATCGAGATACCCTGAACTTCAGCATCATCCGCGCGATCATCGCTTTATTGGCGCTCCTGCCCGTGGTCGGTTGGGTCATCGGTCTGCTCGGCGGCCTCATCTGCTTCGTGGTGGCCATCGTGGCCGCAGTTAATGCTCCAAACGAATATCAGGCAGGTCGTTCTTACAGGTATCCATTCAATTTCACGTTCGTGAGCTAGCCAAATAGCCGCGTTGCGAGCGATACCTAGCATACTGCTCTCGAACCTGTCGGTTCGAGAGCAGTATGCGTTAACCAGAATGCCCAGCGGCAGGGTCAGCCGCCGTCCTCATCCTTGCTTTGCCCGGTTGGGCTTGGTATTACTACCTGCATCGGCTTAGCATCCTGCTTCCGCGTATCGTTAAAATATGAAAGCTGTTCGCTGACCGTTTGATCCAACTTTTGCCTACTGCTCTTTCCGCTGGCGCATTCGCCAGCAGCGTCATCCTCTGCTTGCATCCCCTGCTCCTAAACGGGTTTGGGCGGAATGTCGTCGCTGACATTCCGCCCAAATCACGTCTTGCTAGTTCTGAGCTGCGTTATATGCCTGCTCAACGACCGATCCCCAGTAGGGGCCGAACATCGTGTTGCGCACTCCACTGTAGCCGAAGCTGTTGACGGAGTTCTGGTATCCATCGGAACCGCCGAGGAACCATGGGCCGCCGGAGGAACCGCCCGTCATGTCGCAGGGAATACCCTGAGACTGCGACTGTCCGTAGGGATCAGCTGTGGCAGTTCCGCTGCAGGACTGCAAAGTTTCACCGTTGAACGGAGTCGCGGCAGGGTATCCGAAAGCTGTGTAGTTCAATCCGCGCGCCTGGTTGAACGCGACACCCGAAGCTCCAACCTGATCTGCGAGGCTTACCCCGCTGTTGTCGGTGACCACCGCGAAGGCGGTGTCGTAGCTAATGTCGCCGCCGTTGCTCCACTGCGTTGGGGTGACCAGTTCGGTAGCCGCAAAGGATCCATAGGGTGCGTTGCCATTTTCATAGGCGGGAACAAACACCCATCGAGTTGCGAACGCGCCCGGTCCTTCATTGGCACAGTGTCCGGCTGTGGACACGGTCGATTCGTTGGCCGAGACAACCGAGTTGCCCGAGCAAACATAGTCAGATCCGCCGAGGGTGAAGAACACCTTACCAATGTGGGACACCGGAGTGACCGCAGATCCTCTTTTCGGCTTGTTGGCGTTCTCGTTGCGCTTCATCGCTTCCTGGCCGGCAATCTTCTTTGATTTTCCCGCCTTCAGCGGGGCGTTTGAAGTTGATTTACCGTGGGCGAGGCTGTCAGCGGACTTGGCGTTTTCCATGCGCTCAGAAGTCCAATAACTCATTGCATTTTCCGCCTGCGACAAGGTAATGCTTGTCGACTCGATCTTGTCCGTGGGGGCTGTGGGGGCAGCCATAGCCATCGATGCACTTCCACCGATGAGTCCGCCGGCCAGCAAAAGCGCGGCGAATGCTCTGCCCTTGTTTTT
This sequence comes from Arthrobacter sp. MYb224, assembly GCF_002975455.1. Lineage (NCBI taxonomy): Bacteria > Bacillati > Actinomycetota > Actinomycetes > Micrococcales > Micrococcaceae > Arthrobacter > Arthrobacter sp. MYb224. The sequence continues at coordinate 411,917 of NZ_PCPU01000001.1, forward strand.
GCCCTTCTTTGGACCACGATCTTCGTATCTATCTTGCACGATTTCTCCCTATCTGGCGGATGGGGGCCGCCATCGAAAGCATGTGCCGAAGCACCTGTGGGAGTTAGTCAAACACATCTTTCAGGCATTACCTAGGGGTTTCCAACAAGATATTTGAGAGTTCATTGTCGCAACCGTCAAAAAGTCTGAAACGGATTTTTTCCTACTAATAACTTCTGCCGGAAACTTTCATGGCACCGAAAACCCGCGTGCACCCTTTGCTTTCGGGTTGCATTCGCTACTGCCCAGTAATCTCCGAGAAGCTCCGATCTCACACGCCGGTCGACGGAACCAGCCACTCCGTGTAGGAGCTGGAATAATTTGTGAAAGAACCGTGAGGCACTTCACATTACCTGCATAGAAAATTCATATAAATTTTTTCGGAACAATTAGCAAGGATGCAAGCATTAACTCACGACTAGTCAGTGAGAGCGCTCCCCAGAGATCCAAGAGGTTACTTATGATGCGTCGCGAACTAACTGCTCATTGTTGATCGGGAGCCGAAAGTATCGTTTGCCCCATGCCAAGCGCAAAGGGCCCAGCCAAGAACTTCTTGGCTGGACCCTTTGCTCTTTTAAGCAATCCCGGACTATTCGAAGATTGGGCTTTCGGTCCGACTGCGCTTCATCTCGAAGAAGTAGGGGAACGAAGCAAGTTGCGCTGCAGCGTCAAACATCTTGCCGGCGTCTTCTCCGGTTGGGATCCGGGTGATAACCGGCCCAAAGAACGCGACACCATCCACGGCGATGATTGGTGTTCCTACATCTTGGCCAACCTTGGAAATGCCTACCTCGTGGCTTGCACGAAGTGCAGCATCATTTTCATCGGTATTCGCCGCAGTTGCGAGTTCGGCAGGCAAACCTACCTTCGCAAGAGCTCGGGCGATCACCTCATCGCGATCTGAAACCTTTTCGTGATGGAAAAGTTCGCCCATGGCCGTATAGAGCTTGTCGATCACTTCATCACCATGGTCTTGGGCCGCCTTGATCACGACTCGGACCGGACCCCAAGAGATATCCATGGACGCGCGGTAGTCTTCCGGAAGTTCCCGCCCTTCGTTGAGCACCGACAAGCTCATGACATTCCAGCTCACGTCGATGTCGCGGACCTTTTCAACTTCCTTGATCCAGCGGCTAGTGGCCCATGCAAAGGGGCAAATCGGGTCAAACCAGAAATCAACTTGAGTGCGCTTGGGCATGAACCCTCAACTTTCTACCGATAACTCAACGGGATTTTAAACTACGCGGACTTCTTGTTTCGCTTGGCAGCGACATCGTGTGAAAGAAGTAGCGGTGCTTCACGGTTCATTACCGTGCCACGGGTGACAACCACTTCCGCAATTTCTTCGAGGCTTGGCAGTTCAAACATGATCCCGCCAAGGCTCTCTTCCAAAATGGCCCGAAGCCCGCGAGCACCAGTTTCACGTTCGATGGCCAGCTCCGCGACCGCATCCAATGCCTGCGGTTCGAAGCTCAGCTCCACACCATCCATGCGGAACATTTTTTGGTATTGCTTGACCAAAGCGTTCTTCGGCTCAGTCAGGACCCGAACCAGGGATTCGCGATCAAGGTGTTCGACCGTGGTGATCACTGGCAGTCGTCCGACGAATTCGGGTATCAAACCGAATTTCAGCAGATCTTCAGGACGAACATCGGAATACGACGGGGTTTCAGATTTCAGCGCGGTCAAGGGCGCGCCGAAGCCGATTCCCTTACGTCCCGCGCGTGAAGAAATAATCTCTTCGAGCCCCGCAAAAGCGCCAGCTACGATGAACAAGATGTTTGTCGTGTCCAACTGCAAGAAGTCTTGATGCGGATGCTTGCGTCCCCCCTGTGGCGGGACTGCGGCAACGGTACCTTCGAGAATTTTCAGCAATGCCTGCTGGACGCCTTCACCCGAGACATCGCGGGTAATCGACGGATTCTCGCTCTTGCGCGAGATCTTATCGATTTCGTCGATGTAGATAATGCCTGTCTCGGCCTTCTTCACATCGAAGTCTGCGGCTTGGATTAGCTTGAGCAGAATGTTTTCAACGTCTTCACCAACGTAACCTGCCTCGGTCAAGCTGGTCGCGTCTGCAACGGCGAACGGGACGTTGAGTTTTTTGGCCAGCGACTGCGCCAGATAGGTCTTACCGCAACCGGTGGGACCTATCAACATGATGTTGGATTTTGAAACCTCAACATCGTCCAGTGGGTTGTCACTGTTTATGGCAGCGACCGGACCTTGCTCCTGGGTGCCATGAATTCGTTTGTAGTGGTTGTACACGGCTACGGACAGAGCACGCTTCGCGTTCTCCTGGCCGATCACGTACTCCTCTAGGGAATTGAAGATCTCAAGCGGTTTTGGCAGCGAGAAATCTTCGGAGACCTGTTCTTCAGCAAACTCCTCTGCAATGATTTCATTGCACAGTTCGATGCATTCGGTACAGATGTAGACTCCGTGGCCTGCAATTAGCTTCTTAACCTGCTTTTGGCTCTTTCCGCAGAAAGAACACTTCAACAGATCCGAGCCTTCGCCCATTCGTCCCATCGCACCGATCTCCTGTTTGCTTGAGTTGCCGTGGACTATCCCAATTCTAGGTCAGATAACCCCAAAATTAGCTGAATATGGCGGTCTACCTGCGTGGTGTCCTCCTCTTGTGGAGAACGCACCTACAAGGTAAACCGCCAATATTCAATGATTATTCCGCGTAAGGCCTAGTTACCGAGCTGAGCGCGGTTTACCTTGCGTGGGGTAAGCACTTCGTCAACGATGCCATATTCCTTGGCGTCGGCAGCGGTCATGAATAGATCGCGCTCCACATCGTCGCGAACCTTCTCCACGGACTGGCCCGAATGCCCGGCAATGGTCTCTTCCAACCACGCGCGCATGCGCATTACCTCTTCGGCCTGGATCTGCAGGTCCGTTGCGGTACCGCGTTCGCCCCCGCCCATCGATGGCTGGTGGATCAGCACGCGGGCGTTTGGCAGCGCCAGACGCTTGCCCGGGGTGCCGGCGGCCAGCAACACAGCTGCTGCTGAGGCTGCTTGGCCGAGGCAAACGGTCTGCACTTCTGGGCGAATGAACTGGATCGTGTCATAGATCGCGGTCATCGCGGTGAACGAGCCACCCGGTGAGTTGATGTACAAGGTGACATCGCGCTCCGGATCCATGGATTCGAGCACCAGCAGCTGTGCCATCACGTCATCGGCCGACGCGTCGTCGACCTGGGCGCCGAGGAAGATAATGCGATCTTCGAACAGCTTGGCGTATGGATCCTGACGCTTGAACCCGTATGGGGTGCGCTCTTCGAACTGCGGCAGGATGTAGCGGGCCGACGGCGTCTGGCCGCTGATGGCTTCCGGATTGAAGTTCATGGTTTTCTCCTAGGACAAATCTTTGGGATTCAGGCGGATGAGTAAGACCGACTACTTGGCGGTATCGACGCCGCCACCACCGGTGACTGTGCCGGCATGCATGGCGATCTGATCGTAGAAGCCGTACTTCAGGCCCTCTTCAGCGGTGAACCACTTATCGCGCTGGTTATCGATAAGGATCTGCTCAACGCTCTGACCGGTCTGCTCGGCAGTCAGGTCGCTCATGACCTTCTTCATGTGCATGATCAGCTCGGCCTGGATCTTAATATCCGAGGCGGTACCACCGATGCCGCCGGAAGGCTGGTGCATCAGGATGCGGGCGTTCGGCGTAGCGTAGCGTTTGCCCGGAGTGCCCGAGGACAACAGGAACTGGCCCATCGAAGCAGCCAGGCCGGTTGCAACGGTGACGACATCGTTGGGAATGTACTGCATGGTGTCGTAGATAGCCATGCCCGCGGTGATGGAGCCACCTGGAGAGTTGATGTAAAGGTAGATGTCCTTCTCAGGATCTTCCGCCGAAAGCAACAGCAGCTGCGAGCAAATAGCGTTCGCATTGTCGTCGCGGACCTCGGAGCCCAGCCAGATGATGCGCTCCTTGAGCAGGCGGTTGTAGATGTAATCCTCACGGCCGGCCGGGTCAACGGTGGCCATGGTGGGAGTGCGCGAATCATTTGACATGTTCTCTACCTCTTCCAAACGTGTAGATCAGATTTTGAAACTCTATTTCGAATCTCAAAGCTGCAACTGGTTACTTTGAGATTACTGACTTCAACCCGGCCTTGGGGCGTTTCATGCCCCGTTTTCGCTCACGGCGCATGAGTACACCGAGAGCGAACAAAAAATGGCCGCCTGCCAGCTTGTTTCCAAGCTGGCAGGCGGCCATCTATATGCCGGGGACTACTTGGCCTCGGTGGTCTCCTCGACCGCTACAGCTTCTTCTTCGCCAGCTGGCTTCACGAAGGAAGTGAGATCCACAGCGGCACCGTTCGAGTCGGTGACGGTTGCGAATTCCAGCACCTTGGCAAGTGCCTTGCGACGGCGAACCTCGCCCATCAGCATTGGGACCTGGCCGGCGCCGTCCAGCATCTGCGCGAACTGGTTCGGCTCCATGCCGTACTGACCTGCGGTCTGCACGATGTAGTCGATCAGCTCGGACTGCTCAACGCCAACTTCCTCGGCGTCTGCGACGGCGTCAAGGATGATTTCGTTCTTGAAAGCACGCTCGGTGTTCTCGCGAACCTCTGCGCGGTGCTCCTCGGTGTCGTGGTCAGCTTCAGCGTCAGGTGCGTTGAAGTGCTGCTCGATCTGCTCTTCGATCACCGATGCAGGCACAGGGACCTCGATCAGTTCGACCAACTTGTCCAAGACGAGTTCGCGCGCCTCAACACCCTGCTCAACAATCTTGCCCTCAGCAGCATCCTTGGACAGCGAGTCGCGCAATTCAGCGATGGTGTCGTATTCGGAAGCAAGCTGAGCGAAGTCGTCATTCGCTTCTGGCAGTTCGCGCGACTTCACGGCGGAGACGACAACGTTGACGGTTGCGGTCTTTCCTGCGTGCTCGCCACCGGCAAGGGTGGTCTCGAAGGTTGCGTCTTCGCCAGCGGACAGGCCGGTAACAGCCTCGTCCATGCCTTCAAGCATATTGCCCGAGCCCACCTGGTAGGACAGACCCTGTGCAGCGTCGACCTCTTCGCCCTCAACCGAAGCGGTCAGGTCGAGGGTGACGAAGGAATCTGCAGCTGCTGGTGCCTCAACATCCTTCAGGGTGCCGAAGCGACCGCGCAGGTCGTCTAGGGCCTTCTCGATATCTTCGTCGGCAACTTCCTTTGCCTCGACGGAGACCTCGATGCCCTTGTAGTCAGGCAGTTCAACCTTCGGGCGGATATCAACTTCGAAGCTGAAGACCAGCTGGCCTTCGCCTTCCTTCTCGATGGAAGGCAGCTCGGTGATGTCAACCTCTGGGCGGGACAGCGGGGTCAGCTCGTGCTCGACCATGGCCTTCTGATAGAAGTCGTTCAGCCCCTCGTTCACAGCGGTTTCAATGACGTAACCGCGACCAACGCGCTGATCGATCATGCGAGTTGGAACCTTGCCCTTGCGGAAGCCTGGAACCTGAATCTGCTGAGCGATGGTCTTGTACGCCTCATCGACGCGGGGCTTCAGTTCCTCATAAGGAACCTCAACGTTCAGTTTCACCCGAGTCGGGTTGACGTTTTCGACGGCGCTCTTCACAGCGTTGTACTCCTGAGTGTCTAAGAATTAGGTCTGATCTGCAAAAAACCCCGCAACATGGTGGCGTTGCGGGGTTATTCGACAGAGTCGGGGTGACAGGATTCGAACCTGCGACCTCACGCTCCCAAAGCGCGCGCTCTAGCCAAGCTGAGCTACACCCCGATTAGCAGTGATTAGTCTAACCTGAGTTATCCTTTATCCACTAATCGTTTGTGATGCATACCGCTAACCTTTCACAGTTTCCGGTGATCACCAGAGCTAAATTATATTTAGTTCTCGATTTCATGAGATATAAACCGAAGTTTTTTTATTTCATGAGTCGGGGTAACAGGATTCGAACCTGCGACCTCACGCTCCCAAAGCGCGCGCTCTAGCCAAGCTGAGCTATACCCCGTTGAACTCCTAGTGAAAATCCCTTTTCACCTGAGTCAACATCTTGTGAATCGCTGCTGGGTTTTTGTTATCCCTGCGTGATCACAAGAAATAAATTTACACGGGTTCGCGCTAAATGCAAAATCGGCATCCTGCTGGCAATTATCAACAACTTCAGCGAATTTACGCGGAATTTACCGCCTTGACGTCTCTTTTTAGCGTAAATCAGCGAAAAAGGTGAGGTGAGTAACAGGAAATTTGAACGTTTTTCATCGTTTTTGCACTCAAATCATCCAGCAAGTTCCACGATGGCTGAAGCCGCCGAACCGCACCGCACCAGACGTGACCGTCCATAGACTCCGCGCAGTCAAGCGATCGGGACTACGATCGCCCTATGGCAACTACTTGGGCACTGACCTTTGACTGCAACTCACCGGTGGAGCAAGCAAAATTCTGGAAAGCGGCGCTTGATTATGCGGACGCTCCCCCGCCATCGGGGTTCACCTCTTGGACCGACTGGCTTATCGCTTGCGATGTTCCAGAGGACGAGTGGGATGACGGGGCCGCGATTTGCGACCCTACAGGCGAAGGTCCGCAAATTTCGATGCTAAAGGTCCCAGAAGGGAAGATCGCAAAGAACCGGATTCATCTAGATCTGAAAGTTGGCTTGGGGCGGAATCAGCCCGCACACTTGCGCCGGCAACGGATCGAAGAGAAGGTTGGGCTACTTATGCGCCTGGGGGCTAGCGAACTGGCGCGGCACTGCATTAATGGTGAACTGGATCATGTGGTTCTTGCAGATCCCGAAGGAAATGAATTCTGCGTGGTGTAGGCATCGCTCGAGCATCGACGCAAAAAGGCCCCGCATCAGCGGGACCTTTTTATTTGGAGGGGATGACGGGAATCGAACCCGCATCATTAGTTTGGAAGACTAAGGCTTTACCACTAAGCTACATCCCCACATTTCGTGACTTCATCGCCGCGAACAGAATTTAGTCTAGACCATAAATCTAGGTCCATGCAAATCGGCTGATTTGGGTTCCGACTTGGACACATCCTCTATAGCACCACGTGGAGCCCGGCAAGGTGATAAACACGCCGAGGGGCCAGAATCTCCTGAGTTAATCCGCACCCAAGCATCCAGATGCTTAGCGTGAAACGTCCTTGCTGCGCGGCAACTTCTGGCACCGCGGACACCAGTACAGTTTCCGACCAGCTACTTCTTCGAGTCGTATGCTCCCCGCGCACTTGCGACAGCCCATCCCCTGACGCTGATAAACGTAGTAGGCGTTGTCCGGCCAGAGCACGCCTTCAGGTTCGCGATCTTCTTCACGAGTAGTAATGATCTTTCCATCGCGGACCCCGTCCTCCATGATGGCGACAATATCCCACCACAATTTGTTGGCGGTTCGCCCGGAAAGTTGGTTGGCCGGAAGGGTTGGGGAAACACGATTGCGGAATAGCGCCTCGGCGCGATAAATATTCCCAACACCGCTGATCACGTTCTGATTCATCAACGCTACGCCGATGGGAGTGCTGGTGCGCGCGAGATTCACTCGAAATTCCCTGAGCCCTGCATCCAAGTATCGCTGGTCTCCACCTGGTTCCACCTGCCCCTTGGAAGCTTGAAAACGGGCCGATGCCCCCGCCAGAGGATCTGGTCCAAGCTTGGCTAGCTGCCGTTGCACCTGATCGATGTCCAAAACTTCGCATGCGGTGGGGCCACGCAGATCCGCCCAGCCGTGCTTGGACACGATGCGAGCACGGACCGCGCCGATTGGAGCAGGAGGTCCGGAGTATGACGCAGTCTCCTGCATGCGGGCTTCACGCTCGCCTATGCGTCGTGGAGCACCGATGGACGAAGCTCCAGCGAATAGGCTGTCGCCGCCAAAATCGAAAGCCCCATAGAGGCCTAAATGCACCCGCAGATATAGGTCGTTTGAGAAGCGGCAAAACAGTTGCTTCCCCTTGGCGAAGGCGTGCTCTAGCTCGTGGCCGTCAATGCGAGCGGCATCTGAAGCAAAGCGCCCTTGGGGCGAAGTAACCTGAACCGCCTGTCCGCCAAAGACATCGTCGAATTGGCGGGACAGGCGATGCAGGGAATGTCCTTCAGGCACAGTTAGTCGATAACCTCGCCGGTTGTTTCATACGAGGCGATCTTACCGATGCGGCGCACATGACGTTCGGCGTCGCTAAAAGGTTCAGCCAGGAATGCTTCGATTAATTCAGCGGCTTCCACCACCGAGTGCTGGCGTCCGCCAACCGCGATGACATTTGCATCATTGTGCTCGCGAGCAAGCTTCGCGGTATCAAGGTTCCACGCTAGCGCTGCGCGCACGCCTTCGACCTTGTTCGCAGCGATCTGTTCCCCATTGCCCGACCCACCGAGGACGATACCCAAGGCGTCTAGGCCCGCGCGCTGATCCGCGATGACAGCTTGAGCCGCGTTAATGCAGAAAGCTGGGTAATCATCTTCGGGGTCATAGGCTTTCGGCCCGTGATTGACCATTTCGTACCCTCGGTCCGTGAGGTGCTTGACCAAGAAGTCGCTCAGTTCCAGACCTGCGTGGTCAGTGGCGATATGCACGCGCATGTTTTATTGCCTCATTCGTTGGGAGGAAAGCCGGTTTAATGCTCCCTCAAGCTTAGCGACCCACCGGACATAGAATCTAACTCTGCGATGTTTCGCAGTGTCTGTGACACCTCATGTGAGCACGCACTATTTTGCCAGTCATAAAAATTTTGCGGTCAAGGACTTGCGTGCTCCCCCGTTGCCAGTGACACAATGGAGGAAGTTATTCAATATTCGTTTCAGAAACTGCGGCGATGTCACTTCATCGCCTCAAGACGGAGAGCCCAATGCCCGGAATGAACCTCACGCGCGCCGAAGCAACCGAACGCGCGAACCTGATCAATGTCGACAGCTACGAGGTGAGTCTGGATCTAACCCAGGGCGACCGCGTATTCACGTCTCGCACCACTGTCCGTTTCACCGCGACCCCGGGAGCAAGCAGCTTCATCGACGCGATCACCGACACCGTCCGCTCGGTGAACCTCAACGGCACCGAGCTGGACCCAACGGTCGTCGCCGACGGGGTACGGATCCAGCTTCCAGAACTCGCGGCACAGAACGTGCTGGTGATCGATGCCGATGCGCGCTATATGAATACCGGCGAGGGACTGCACCGATTCGTAGACCCAGTCGACCAGGAGGTATACCTCTACTCCCAGTTTGAGGTCGCCGACTGCCGCCGCATGTTCGCCGTATTCGAACAGCCGGATCTTAAGGCTTCCTTCCAGTTTTCGGTGAAGGCCCCGACGAAGTGGAACGTAGTTTCAAACGCGCCAACTCCCCAGCCAGTGGTCGATGGCCAGGACTCACGTTGGGATTTCCCTGCCACTCAACGCATCTCTTGCTACATCACCGCGCTAATCGCTGGACCCTACGAGGTTGCACGGGACTCGTTGGTCTCGGCCGATGGCCGCACCATTGAGCTTGGAGTCTTTGCCCGCGCCTCGATGATGCAGTATTTGGATACCGAAGATATCGTCACCATCACTCGTCAGGGATTCGAGTTCTATGAAAAGAACTTCGGAGTGGCATACCCGTTTGAAAAGTACGATCAGCTGTTCGTACCGGAATTCAATGCGGGGGCCATGGAGAACGCTGGAGCCGTGACCTTTCTCGAAGAATACATCTTCCGCTCCCGTCCGACCCACGCCATGGTGGAACGCCGAGCGATCACCATCCTGCACGAACTGGCTCATATGTGGTTCGGCGACTTGGTCACCATGAAGTGGTGGAATGACCTCTGGCTCAATGAATCCTTCGCGGAGTTCATGTCGACCCTTGCCGCGGCACAGAATACCGAGTTCACCAGCTCTTGGACCACCTTCAACATCATGGAAAAGAACTGGGCCTACCGCCAGGACCAGCTTCCGAGCACCCATCCGATCGTTGCCGAGATCAACGATTTGGAAGATGTGGAAGTCAACTTCGACGGCATCACCTACGCCAAGGGCGCTTCGGTGCTACGCCAGCTGGTGGCCTTCGTTGGCCAAGAAGAGTTCATGGCCGGTGTACGCGAGTATTTCAAAAAGCATGCATGGTCCAACACCGAGCTACCTGACCTGCTGACCGAGCTTGAGTCGGCTAGCGGGCGTAATTTGAACGATTGGGGCACATCCTGGCTGGAGACCGCCGGCGTGAATACTTTGAAGGCGGACATCTCCACCGATGAGTCCGGACGCATCACCGGCTTCACCATTAACCAGTCGGCCATCGAGCAGTTCCCAACATTGCGCAAGCACCGGCTGGCGGTGGGTTTCTACACCCTAGATGAGCAGGGCAAGCTCGTGCGCGTACACCGTGAGGAGCTCGATGTTGCTGGCCCGGCCACCGAGGTTCCAGCGCTTGTAGGAATGCAGCGCCCCGATCTGGTCTTGCTTAACGACGATGACCTGACCTACACCAAGATCCGTCTGGATGAGCTCTCGCTGGCTACCGCAATTGAGCACCTGAAGGACTTCACCGAGTCGCTGCCACGCACCTTGGTGTGGAGCGCAGCTTGGGATGCCGTGCGCGATGCTGAGACCCCGGCCAGCGCCTACGTGCAACTGCTGCTCAACAATATCGGGCACGAAATTGATTCCTCGGTAATCATGGTGCTGTTGCGCCAGTTGAATACTGCGATGGATTACTACGTAGCTGGCGACAAAGCCAAGGAAATTTCGGTGCAAGCCGCCGATCGCCTGTGGGAATTGGCGCAGCGGGCCGAAGCCGGTTCCGATGCCCAGCTTCAGTTCGCCAAGGCGTTTGCGCATCGTTCACGCACCGCGGCCCAGCTCGACCAGGTGGCCGGCTTGCTCAACGGCACGGTGCTGTTGCAGGGTCTTACCCTCGACACCGATCTGCGCTGGTCCTTGGCGATCGCGTTGTCTGCAGGGTCTCGCCTGGACGGGGAAGCTCTCGACGCGATGCTCGCAAGCGACGACACCGCCAAGGGCAAGGCAAACTGGTTCACTGCCCGGGCAGCTCGTCCAACAGCCGAGGCGAAGGCCGAGGCCTTTGCCGCAGCCACTTCGGCGACACTATCCAATGATCAGCAAGGAGCGGTGATATCCGGATTCAATATTGCCCATGACAACTCGCTGCTCGAAAGCTACACCGAGGATTACTTTAATCTGCTGGTCAATGCGTGGGAGAATTTTTCCCATGAAATGGCGAAGCAGATCGTGCTCGGCTTCTACCCCACCTCGATGGTCTCTCCGCAGACCATCGAACGCACCGATGCGTTCTTGTCGACGCTAGGTGAAAAGCATCCGGCCATGCGCCGGCTGCTGGTTGAATGCAAAGCAGATGTGGTTCGGGCGCTGGCCGCGCGGGCCACGGACGCCGGAGCTTAACTTTTAGTGTGCCCCAGTGGTGTGCGGCATGGCTCGATGGGGTTATGGTACCTAGTAGGTACGGAAACCAGTCATTGTGCCACACGGCACACCACAAGCATTTTAAAGGGTGGGAGAATAGCAGCATGGACCTCTCGCAGCACAGCTATCAGGTAGAGATAGAGTGGACGGGTAATCGCGGAGCTGGCACCACCAGCTATCGTGACTACGGCCGTGAGCACCTCATCCGCGCGGCCGGGCTACCCGACATCGCGGGCACGGCCGATCCGACTTTTCATGGCAGTCCCGATCGCTGGAACCCCGAACAGCTCTTATTGGCGGCCTTGAGCCAATGCCATATGCTCTCCTATCTCCATGTAGCCGTAACCCACGGAGTAGTTGTCACCAGCTATCAGGATCAGGCTTCCGGTAGCTTGAAGTTGAACCGAGATAACAGTGGCGAATTTACCGAAGTGATTCTCCGCCCGCAGGTTCAGTTAGCCGATGAGTCCCAACGAGAACTCGCGGATTCTCTCCACCAGCAAGCCAATAAGGTATGTTTCATCGCTAGATCCGTGAATTTTCCGGTTCTCCATGAACCAGTTGCCGCATAATTTCAGGAAAGTACCCATGAGCGATTTGAACCCACTGCCCCACACCGTGAAACGGGATCCCATGACCAATCCGGTGGTTACCGGTCCGTCAAGTGAAGAATTCCTGCAATTGGCTCAGGCACCGGTGGATCCGTCCGACTACGCCGGAACCTTCTACGAGGAGGTAGGCGGCCGCGTAGTTTTTGCGCAGCTGAGCAAAAACTTCTATACCTCCGTTGCAGAAGATGCGCAGTTCCGGGAAATGTATCCGGAGAAGGATCTCTACCCGGCGCAAATTCGTTTACAGCTGTTCCTCGAGCAGTACTGGGGCGGCCCGACATCCTACTCGGAGCACCGCGGGCATCCACGCCTACGCATGCGCCACATGCCTTACCTCGTCAACCCGCATAATCGAGATGTTTGGCTCGGGCATATGAACAAGGCTATCGATCAGCTGGAGCTACCAATGCTCCATGCCGAGACGCTGCGAGAATATTTTGATCGCGCGGCGCATTCCTTGCTCAACGCATCAAGTTAGATTCCCTAGTGGCAATCCGCGCCGGTGCTGCCGGCGCGGATTTCACTTTTAAGCAAGCAGGGCCGAACGGCGCAGCAGCACATGTCCCAGTCCGTTGCTGACTCGAATCCAGTTCCCCTGACGCAGTACACGGCTTTCGCCGCCCGGGGTCAGGAATCCCAAGGCATGCATCGCGAAGGCGGCGCCAAGCGGCAGACGAGGCTCGGTGTTCTCCAACTCGGAAGACCAAATCCGCTGGCGGATTTGCGCTACGACAGGTTTCCCCGGATTGGCAGGCAAGGCTTGGGCCACCGCGTCGATACCTGTCTGCGTGGCTGCGGATAGCACGTCATCAGGAACGCTCCCAGCATCTTCCCACCCAGCCATTGGCACGGTAATAGCCGCCCACCTGGGATTCTCTTCCACTGGCGGTAACACGAATTCGGTGGAAGCTTCGCCCATTCGCGCCAGGCGATCCTGAATTGCGGAGAAGGAATAGCATGCATTTACCGCGCCCTCCACGGCCAACCGATGCACACGCATACCAAGAATGGTGTAATCGCCCTGGCCTAGCTCTGCCGGGACTAGAACCGGAACATAAACCGCAAGGGCAGTGCCTCGTGCGGTCAGCAAGGCTCCGTCATCTTCAATTGCCTTTGCCCTGCTCAGCAGGTTGGCTAAATCGCTGACTGAATTGGAATCTTCAAAAACAAGTGCGTCACTGACCATAGTGCAATCGTCTCATGACTTGATCCTAATCATCCGGTGCACGCAAGCATTTTCGTCACATGCCGGCACTGTCCTGCGGTGCTGTCGCGAGATTCTTGACACTTCTCACGATAGAGTTTTCAAAGTCATCGAAAGCACGTCAAGGAGTCATTATCGTGACAGAGGAACTAGGCACTACTCAGATCCTGCTAGATCTCTTGGATCTAGACGGAGAAGACCGGGCGCGTACGGATGAAGATATCTTCATCGGTCATACGCCCAAGCAGTCTCGAACCCGAGTCTTCGGTGGCCAGGTCTTGGCCCAATCCGTGGTGGCTGGATCGCGCACCGTTCCCGCGGGACGGGCAATTCATTCAATGCATGGCTACTTCCTACGTCCAGGTGATGCATCGCAGAACATCACCTTCGGTGTCCAGCGGCTGCGCGACGGCCGCTCATTCTCGGCGAGACGAGTACATGCCTATCAAAACGGCGTGCCCATCCTGTCCATGATTGCTTCTTTCCAGGAACCTGCATCCGGCCTGGATCATCACGATCCGGTGCCATTTGAAGTACCGGCCCCGGAAACATTGCGCACAACGGCGGAAATCATCGGGAAGTTCGACCACCCGGTTGCTCGCGAATGGGCCTACGAGAGGCCGTTCGACATGCGCCACATCACCGAACCGGTTTATCTTCCAGGCTATGACCAGCACGAGCCCATGGCAGCGGTATGGATGCGCACCACCGCCCCGATGCCCGATGATCCGATGTTGCACCGCGCCGCTCTGGCCTACGCCAGCGACTACATGCTGCTTGAACCGGTGCTCCGAGGCCATGGCGTCAGCTGGATTCATCGTGGCCTGAGTATCGCCAGCCTGGATCATGCCATGTGGTGGCATCGCGAATTCCGAGCCGACGAATGGCTGCTCTACGTCCTGCGATCACCGAGCGCTTCTTCGGCTCGGGGACTCGGCACCGGGCAGGTCTTCAATGCTGCCGGCGAACTGGTCGCAACCGTAGCTCAAGAGGGCATGGTGAGACTCCCAGAATTCTTAGCGGAAGACGAATAGGCTCCGGCTCACGCTCGAATCCCAAACGGTATTCCATGGGGCAGCACGCAACGCTGGACAGGTTTTAAGTTGCCCGCTCCTTGGCGAGGGAAGTCAGACACCCCACAATCCGGGCCGGAACGGACCGAAGTCGTCGCGATGTTGTTGAGCTCGGCCCAACTCTGGAACTTATTGACTAGATATCTTTTTCGGCTTCGCCGGTTTCCAGCCTTCGGGCACCGGATCCTTCTTGGGCCAGCGCGTCCTCTGGATTCAGCAGCAAGCATGCTTGCATCGAAAGGCACCCGCAGCCGATGCAGCCCATGAGCCTGTCTTCTAGTTCTTCGATTGCGCGCCTGCGGCGTTCGAGGACCCGCTTCCATTCGTTGGATGCGCGTTGCCAGTCCTTTTCGGAAGGAATTTTATCCATTGGCACCGGGTCAAGAGCGTGACGGATGTCCGCCAACGGAATGCCGAGCTTGCTGCCGACCGTAATCAGCGAAATGCGTCGAAGCATATGGCGTGGGTAGCGCCGCTGATTACCGGAGGTTCTAGTCGAACAGATCAATCCGATTTCTTCATAGTAGTGCAGCGCTGATTTTGCCACGCCGGTGCGTTCGCTCACGTGGCCAATCCCGAGAAGCTGCTGTCCGGGTACTGCATTTTCGATCATGTTCACTCCCCTGTGCCCATCATCACTGACCAGCAGTTTGACCTCAAGCTTACTTGAGGTTCTACGCTAAGGGTAGTTAGTGTCTAGCCACACAGAAACTTTTCGAATAGGAACCATGGATCGCAAAGATTCAGCAAGCGAAGGACTACTCACCTATGCAGAACTTGTCGGCTGATTTCCGCGATGCGTTTCGCGCCCACCCCGCGGGCGTAGCCTTGATCACCGCATCGGTTGCTGGCATTCCCTACGGTCTAACAATCTCCAGCCTGGCATCGTTGTCCATCGAGCCCGTAGCGGTTTCTTTTTCACTCACCAAAGAATCCGGAGCCGCAGGTGCGGTGCTTTCCGCAAGCTCATTCATGATTCACATGCTGGGCGAGGAACATTCGGAGCTTGCCGACAATTTCGCCCGCCCAGGCGCTCCTCGCTTCACGCCCGATCAGGGTTGGTCCTACCTGCCAACCGGCGAGCCGCACTTCCACAAGGCCCCGGTGTCCATGCGCGCACAGATTCACTCCTCGATTAGCGTCGGAGGTTCGCGGTTGATTGCGGCAGAGATCCTTGAAGTCATCACGGGAGAGCCAGTTCAGCACCTGATGTACCAGAACCGCGGATACCTGAAGCTGCCCTCATTGCTCGATGCATCGGTGCCGTGTAAATAATCTAGGATTGCATCGGCAACCTTACTTAGATAGCCCAAAGGCCACCACGAAAATAATTCGTGGTGGCCTTTGGCTTCGACTCAGACTTAGTCGCGAGTCAGGCGACGGTGAGTCACACGATGCGGCTTAGCTGCATCGGCCCCCAACCGTTCAACCTTGTTGTCTTCGTAAGACTGGAAGTTTCCTTCGAACCAGTACCAGTTCGATGGGTTTTCTTCCGTACCCTCGTAAGACAGGATGTGGGTAGCGACTCGGTCCAGGAACCAACGGTCGTGCGAGACGACCACTGCGCAACCTGGGAACTCGAGAAGAGCATTTTCCAGGGACGAGAGAGTTTCAACGTCAAGGTCGTTTGTAGGCTCATCGAGCAGCAAGAGGTTGCCACCCTGCTTCAGGGTCAATGCAAGGTTCAGACGGTTACGCTCACCACCGGAGAGGACACCGGCCTTCTTCTGCTGGTCTGGGCCCTTGAAGCCGAATGCCGAAACATAAGCACGCGAAGGCATCTCAACCTGACCAACCTGAATGTAATCCAGGCCTTCCGAAACAACTTCCCAAAGGGACTTTGTCGGATCAATGTTTTCGCGGTTCTGGTCAACATAGGAAATCTTGACCGTATCGCCGATCTTCAGCGTGCCCCCGTCAAGTTCTTCCATGCCAACAATGGTCTTGAACAGAGTCGATTTACCAACACCGTTAGGACCGATCACGCCGACGATGCCATTTCGAGGAAGCGAGAAGGACAGTCCGTCGATTAGCACACGTTCTCCGAAGCCCTTGTTCAGATCCTGGGCTTCGATGACGACCTGACCCAAACGTGGACCAGGTGGAATCTGGATCTCTTCGAAGTCAAGCTTGCGGGTACGCTCGGCCTCCGCGGCCATTTCTTCATAGCGGGCCAGACGAGCCTTCGACTTCGTCTGGCGGCCCTTGGCGTTGGAGCGAACCCAATCGAGCTCTTCAGCCAGGCGCTTAGCAAGCTTCTGATCCTTTTTGCCCTGCACCTCCATACGCTCGCGCTTCTTCTCCAGGTAAGTGGAGTAGTTGCCCTCGTATGGGTGCAGACGACCGCGGTCAACTTCACAGATCCACTCGGCGACGTGATCCAGGAAGTAACGGTCGTGGGTTACGGCCAAAACCGCGCCCGGGTAGGCTGCCAGGTGCTGTTCGAGCCACAATACTGACTCGGCGTCCAAGTGGTTAGTGGGCTCATCGAGGAGCAACAGGTCTGGTTTCTGCAGCAGCAATTTGCATAGCGCGACGCGTCGACGCTCACCACCGGAGAGGTGCGTGACCATTTCGTCGCCCGGTGGGCAACGCAGGGCATCCATTGCCTGTTCGAGCTGGTTGTCGATGTCCCAAGCGTCGGCGGCGTCGATAGCCTCCTGGAGCTTGCCCATCTCTTCTAGCAAGGTGTCGAAATCGGCACCTTCCTGAGCCATCTCTTCTGAGATTTCATTGAATCGGGTGATCTTTTCATAGATCTCGCCGACGCCTTCCTGGACGTTGCCCAAGACGGTCTTTTCTTCGTTGAGGGGTGGTTCCTGCAGCAAGATGCCCACAGAGTAACCAGGTGAAAGACGTGCCTCACCATTGGACGGGGTATCGATTCCCGCCATAATCTTCAGGATCGTTGACTTACCAGCACCGTTAGGGCCCACGACACCAATTTTGGCGCCCGGGTAGAACGACATGCTGACATCGTCAAGGATGACTTTGTCACCAACGGCCTTGCGAGCCTTGGTCATCGTGTAAATAAATTCCGCCATGCCCTTAAGGCTAGTGCCTCAGTGGGTGCAAATCCGAATCCACACACCACTATTTTGCTCCAGTGGTGCCCGGTTTCACACGTTTTCCCGTGACACCACTGAATGCGGAGGAATTACGCTGCGTCGGTGTCCCTCTCAGGCCACGAGCCACCGGTGTTTTCGTTCACGGACTGGTGGCGCGATTCGGCTTGCTGGGGATGGGACGAACGTTCAATGTCGCCCGAGGCGTTTCGCACTTTAGTGAAGTGCGAGGTCCCGAACTTCAGGTCATGGCCGAACGAGAAGGCCTCAATATCAGCGCTCGTTCCGCGCGATCCATCCGCCCGTTCGAACTGGCGTATTTGGAGCTTGCCGATCACGACAATGTGGTCGCCCTGCTCCAACGACTCCATCCCATTCTCGGCCAGCCCTCGGAAAGCACTCACTGAGAACCAATTGGTTCCGGCGTCAACCCATTGTCCGGTTTCAGGGTCCTTTTTGCGTTCATGAGTCACCGCACGAAATTTGAGCACCGCTAGCCCCTGTGGGGTAATGCTCAATTGTGGCTCTGTTCCAACTACTGCACGGATGGTCACAAGATCACTCATGACGTTCTTCTCCTTTGGTCCTGCCCCGGGAGCGGCCCCGGGGCTTCAGTCCATGCTGAGCCCAGGCCGATTAGATCCGGTACTCCTCGGCTCATTCTGTGGATAACTTGGATCGGGCCTAGCCCGAAAGGCTCCGAATAGCACCATCACCAAAATCACCGCCCCGGGAAAGATCCAACCCGACCAGCCCAGGATTGAGGCCTTGGTCGAATCAAGCATTGACCCCATAACCATGAACAGCGATACCAAACCCACGCTGGCGTTGAAGACGCCATGAGCAAATGCGGCAGGCCAGACGGAGCCACTGAATGTGCGCAGCCACGCAAAAACTGCCCCCACAAAGATGCACATTCCGCACATCGCGGCAAGGCCCCACGCGCCCTTGGCGAACGGATAGTTGTATCCCAATAGGATCAATGGAGCATGCCAGAGACCCCAAATAACACCTGAAATCAAGATTGCGGGCAGCTGCCCCAGTGGTTGAAGCTTTGGCCATAGCCACCCGCGCCAACCGATCTCTTCGCCCAGGGCAGGAATGAGGTTCATTAGTCCGGCAACGAGGATGATTCCTGCCTGGCCAAGCAAATATTTGCCGGGCCCGTCGGTCCCCGCCACGAAGTTCAAGACCATAAACTGGTTCAAGTCTCCGGGGAAGACCCCCAGCCATGTGCCAATGATTGGCGCCTGAATTATTAGGACGATCGGCAATAGGTAGGCAAGCAGCACTGCGAGCAGAAATCGCGTGGGCTTACCAAGCGGAAGCAGCCCGGATTCCTGCAAAAACTGTTTTCCGCGACGTTGAAGCAAGCTCATGCACAGGGCAGCGATAGTGGGCGTCAGCATCATACCCATGGCAATCCACATGAACTGCGGATGGTGAAGGCCCGCGCCTTGCCACAATGGCAAAGCTACGAGCCACGCGAGCCCAAAACTTATGGCCGTATAACAGGCGATACTTTTCAGTCCGCCAATTCTCCATCGCTGCATACAAAGATCCCCTACTCAACAGCTAACAAAGCGCTCCTCCTACAACACTAGCGCCTCCGGTTAGAGATCTTGCTTGTCAATGGGCTAAACTAATTTTCGGTTACGCCTCCGTAGCTCAGCTGGATAGAGCAAGAGCCTTCTAATCTCTAGGTCGCCGGTTCGAATCCGGCCGGGGGTACCAAATTAAACCGCCGCTCACTTGGTAATACAAATGAGCGGCGGTTTTTCTTTTTGAAACGAGAAAGAGACCTTAGCGGGTTTTGACCATAGTTTTTGTTTTGAGCCCCCACCCCATGGCCCCTCTTCGGATTTGCGTATCACCAAAAGAAGTATTCCTCGAGCAAGGGTTCAAGCCTGCAACAGCCCGCCAGGTTCGCGATCTCTTCATGACGCCTCTGAGCTATTGCGTTTGCCCGCCGGGATTGCATTCCTGCTCGTGGATCGCCACTAGCAATCCCACAGCAATTTGATTCGAAAACTCCTCGCTTCACCCCTGGCCCCACGCCGCATCGCTTGCGTGGTGCCTTCGCGGCACTTCGCCAATCGCCTTATTGTCGATAGAAATCCTCATGCTCAGCGGCCTAGAAAGAACCCCGGCTAGCGGAACGCCCAGCCGAAAAGTAACCGATACTTAGAGTTTCATAGGAGCCCCCTAAAAGTGCGCTAGCAGTACTCGGGATCGCATAGATTTTAGTTTCAACTTTTTTGAAACTGGGATAAACTCAAGGTGCTGTACAAATCAGGAGGAACCGGTAAATGGCGCTCATCGCCCCCGCTCGAGCAAAGCCGATATTCGGCGAACGCTTAAGCGTTAACCTGATCTTTTTGATTGCTGGTTTATCCTTCGCCTCCTGGGCGGGCCGACTTTCGATCTTCGCCATGATCTTTGATTTTTCTGGCTCTCGGCTCGGGGCTTTCCTCTTTTGCATGACCGCTGGAACTCTGACCGGCATCACGTTTGCGCCGGCGCTGAGCCGAAGAGTCTCGGCCAAGAACTTGCTACTGGTGTTGCCGATAATTCTTGCCCTAATACTTGTCGGGCTAGGACTGTCCGTGTCGATACTGCACAGCGAGGCCTTAGCCTTCGTCGTGCTTTTCACCAATGGGCTGGTTTTTGGCTCCCTTGACATCACGATGAATGTCAATGGGGCCAAGGTCGAACGAAAACTTGGCAAGAGCATCATGCCTTCGCTGCACGGCTACTTCAGCCTCGGCTCATTGCTTGGTGCAGGAATCGCGACGGCCACCCTCAGCTTGGGCATCACCACCGCGTGGCACTTTATTTTGGTCGCCGTGATGATTATTTCCTTGGCACTCATAGCACAGACTGGATTCAGGGATTGGAACTACAACTATTCCCGTCCGCGAGACAAGTCCCAGCTGCAGACGTCCGGAGCGCGCTCCCACCGGGGCTTGCTGCTCTTGCTCGGGCTAATGGTTGCTGGCTTGAGCTTCGCCGAAGGGGCAGCCAATGACTGGCTGGCGGTGGCCTCGGTTGACGGCCATGGTTTGGACCACCCAAGCGGGGCCTTGATGTTCACCCTGTTCGCCGGAGCCATGACGATAGGCAGGTTTGCCGGTGGGCCGATCGTGGACCGCATTGGCACCAAGTGCTCGCTGATGATCATGGGAATGATCGGCCTCATTGGGATCGTGCTATTTATCCTGGGCGAAGATACGGCAACCCTAGGAGCGGGCGCCGTGCTCTGGGGTCTTGGAAGCGCCCTTGGCTTCCCTGTTGGCATGTCGATCGCTGCCTCACGTAGCGATCACCTCGGCCCAAGAGCAGTGAGCGTGATCAGCGCCTTCGGTTATGGCGCGATGCTCAGCGGACCTCCGGTTATCGGTTTCGTTGCAGATGCCACTGGCTTGCCGCAGGCGCTATGGATCATTGCGGGTATTCTGGTGATTTCGCTGCTCATCACACCTCGCGCAGCGCAATCTGGCAACGCGGTTGAAGTCAACCACTAGACCGGCAGGATCGCCCGCTCTTTGATATTTCGCATCACGATCGTGCTATTTAGCTTTTCCACTCCAGGCAGTTCGACTAGCACGTCATCGTATAGGTGCTGATAGTGCGTCAGGTCTTTGGCGTACACGCGAAGCAGGAAATCCGGTTCGCCAAACAGGCGCTGCGCCTCGACGATGAGTTCATCCTTTTCTACAGCCGCCTCAAAGGCCTTGAGCTGGGTGCGATCTTTCAGCGTCACGAACACCAACGCCTCGAAGGCCAGCCCTACGCGCTCAGGGGCGACAACGGCTTGATATCCGGCGATCACCCCCGTGCGTTCGAGTTCTCGAATGCGGCGGTGGCATGGCGCAACCGACAGTCCCACCTTGTTCGCCAAGGCGGTTGCACTCATCCGGCCGTCCAATTGCAGCTCGGCGATAATCGCACGATCCAATTTATCCATAGCACCAGCATACTACGCAATATTTTTGCGCCAATTCCACAATGATCGTAAAAATCGTGCTTATGTTTCCCAGTTTCAAGCAAAATCGGCAAACACTTTTTGATGAATATTTCCTACGCTTGCACTAGTACTGCTGGAACCACGAGGAGACACCTTGGATATCGCTCAACTAACCGGATTCCTCCTTGTCTCCATAACGCTCGCCTGCACTCCGGGTGCCGATTGGGCGTATATCATTTCTTCGGCCATTGGGCCCAAGGGATATTGCGCAGCAGTTTGGGGGCTACTCACCGGATATCTGTTTCATACCGCGCTACTGGTCTGCGGCGTAGCGGCACTTGTGGCCAGCTCGCCGCAACTCTTGCTATGGCTCACCATGGCCGGTTCCCTTTACCTTTTATGGCTTGGCGTCGTCACCCTCGCGAGCTGGAGGTCGGCGAAATTTTATGGCACCTCATCGCCTGCATCTTCCGAGTCCATGACTCCGGTGAATTCTTCAAGCGATCCCGCGGAGCTTCCCTTCGCGGCTACCGCCGTGCTTACCAAAACCCGTCCGCTGCTGAAACCTGGCGGCCCATGGCGCGGCGCGTTTTTCAAGGGCCTTCTCACCAGCGGCACCAACCCGAAGGCTTTGCTACTTTACCTTGCGCTCATTCCCCAATTCATTGACCGCTCTGCCACCTGGCCGCTATCGCTGCAGACCGGAGCGCTTGGACTCACGCACTTCGCCGTGTCAGTCCCTGTGTATTTCTCGATTGCCTTCGCCTCGCGTCTTTTATTACGCTCACGTCCACTAGCCGCACGCATAGTGACCGCATCTTCAGGAATCATCATGATCGGACTCTCACTAGTTCTTATCTACGAACAGTTCCTCGGCTTCTAAATATTTCTTGAACACCGATCAAGACAATTGAACAGTGATCAAGTATGCTCTTTTCTCAGTGGTTGAATCGGCCACGAAGAACGCAGCCCTACCGCCAACTAGCCACTGGTGTTTTACTGGGCGAACAAGTACGTCGCGATGGAGCATTGTGGAACTACCAGAGATCCAACTTGAGCAGGTCACCGTCAGCTTCGAGGACCGCACCGTCCTAGCTGATATCAATCTGACGCTCAACGAACGTCGCATCGGAATCATCGGCGCCAACGGCGCAGGGAAAAGCACCCTGTCGCGATTGCTCAATGCTCTCGTTGTTCCCACCTATGGCACGGTGCGCGTAGGCGAAATGAATACCTCCAAGCATGCAAAACAGATACGCCGCGATGTAGGTTTCGTCTTCCAAAACCCGGCAAACCAAATCATCATGCCGCTGGTGGCCGATGACATTGCGTTCGGCCTGAAGAACCTAGGGCTGTCAAAGGCCGACCGCAAGGTCCGGGTCGAGCAAACGCTAGACGAGTTGAACATCAAGCATCTGGCGGACCGGGAAAGCCATACCCTTTCAGGGGGCGAGCAGCAGATGGTCGCGCTGGCCGCCGTCATCGCAATGCAGCCACGCACGATCGTCTTCGACGAGCCAACGACCATGCTCGATCTGCGCAACCGGCTACGCTTCCAACGCGAAATTGCGCAGCTTCCACAGCGCGCGATCGTGATCACACACGATCTGGAACTGCTAGAAGATTTCGATCGCGTTCTGGTCGTCACCGACGGAACCATTGCATTTGACGGCCTTCCAGCGGACGCCATCGCTCACTACCGGCAGTGGAGCCACGTATGATCGCGGCACACAATACCTCCTACCTGGCAAAGCTTCCTGCCGGACTAAAGTTTGGCGCGCTCTTGGCTATCAGCATCGGGTTGTACCTGATCCCAAGTTGGCAAGCGCTTGTCGTGCTGCTCATTGGCAGCCTCCTGCTGCTGTTCAGCGCGCGAGTGAAATTTCAGCAATTGCGCACCGCCTTGATCACCTTGTTGCTGATCCTCAGCTTTGTCTTTATTTCGCTGGGCATGCAGACCAACTGGGAAAACGCTTGGGTGTCCGTGCTTCGATTACTCACCATGTGCATGTTCGCCTACGCCGTCAGCCTGACCACAACCTTCGACGCCATGCTGGAACTCTTTCAGCAGGTGGCCTCTCCCCTGCGTTATGTGGGCGCTAACCCGGCCCAAATTTCCTTGGGGCTATCTCTAGCCATTCGCTTCATTCCAGAGCTCAAGCGAGTTTATCTAGAAGTACGCGAGGCACAGCATGCGCGCGGGCTGGCCAACAATCCTTTGGCTGTGGCGGTCCCGCTGGTGATTCGCTCACTGCGAATTGCCGACGACACTGCCGAAGCACTGGAAGCTCGTGGGTACGACTCTGCCGACAAACTCAAATAACCTCGCCATCAGCTCTCGCAGCATCATTCGTTAGGACCCAACTATGGCAACTGCCACTTCTTCGCAAACCCGAAATACCGTCTACGTAGCTATTTTTGCTGCGATGATCGCCGCCATGGGACTTGTTCCCCCAATCGTGATTGGCATCGTTCCGGTGCCCATCACCTTGCAGACCTTAGGCGTCATGCTGGCAGGCGCGCTGCTGGGCCCCATCAGAGGCATGCTCTCCAGCCTGGTTGTGGTTGTCCTTGCCCTGGCAGGATTACCGCTCCTAGCAGGCGGCCGCGGCGGACTCGCGGTCCTACTCGGCCCAACCGGCGGCTACCTGCTCGGCTGGATCTTTGGCTCCTTGGTCATTGGCGTATTGTTCAAGTACTGGGTGCTTCGCCAGAAAAGCCAGGGCACACGCATCGTGACCGGACTGCTTTCCATACTGTTGGGTGGAATAGGCATCATCTACCTCTTCGGAATTCCCTGGACTTCCGTGGTGACCGGCCTTGACCTTGGCACCTCTGCGCTCGGTTCCCTGGCGTTCATCCCCGGGGATCTGATCAAGGCAGTGGTCGCCACGCTCGTGGCCGTCACCGTTCACCGCAGCTACCGGGGACTCATGCGCTAGATCCATGAATCTCGCCAGCCAGCTGCAGCATCACGCGCTCACTCGTCCAGATCACCCGGCGGTAATCAGCATTTCCCAGGTAATCGATTACGCAACCCTGTACGCCTCGAGCCACGATTTGGCTCAGGCATTGCAGCGGGATCCACGCATTGGCCGTCGCGTAGGACTCTACTGCTCGGATCCGGTCGCATTGGCCATAGGATTCCATGCCTGCGTGCTCGCCGGGGTGAGCGCCATGATTCTCGATCCGACCTGGCCTGCCGAAAAGCTGAAGACCACGCTCACGCAATTCGGGTCTCCGAAGGTCCTAACGGATCAGCCCGGTGAAGCGTCGGTGACAGAGCTTGGCCACACGGCTCTAGGCGTGCGCACGGTATCGGATCCCAGCCATGCGCTTGCGGACCTGGCCACACAGGCCGGCTCCGACTCCGAGCTTTTGCTCATCTTCACATCCGGATCCACCGGCAGCCCGAAGGCAGTTGTTCGCACCCGCCATTCATGGGAGCAGTCCATCAGCCGGTGCGCGGGGATTCTCGGGGCCAGCGAAGATTCCACAACGCTTGTTCCCGGTCCGCTCGCTCATGGCCTCGGCCTATATGCGCTGGTTGAATCGGTCGCGCTCGGCGGCACCCTAGTGGCACCGGGACGTTGGCAGGCCGGGCACGTTCGGCGACTATTGCAGTCAACCAGCTGTAACCGACTGGTTGCAGTTCCTTCGCTCGTGCGGTTGCTGCTCCAGCAGATTCCACTCCAGCGGCTCTCCGGGCTGCGTCACGTGGTCACCGGCGGCGAAGCCCTGAGCCTGGATCTGGCCCAGCAGATCCTACAGCTCTCGAAAGACGTAAATTGCATCGAATACTTCGGCAGCAGCGAGCACAGCCTGATTGCCTACCGCCAGCGCAGCCTTGAAGAAGTCGAGGAGAGCCCTTTCATGGGGACGCTCTTCGACGGAGTCCGGGCACATTTGCATGCACAGAATGGCACCGACGGGACAGGTCGGCTCATGATTCGAAGTGCCTTCAACGCCATCGGTTATGACCCGCAGGGCTCGGGCCAGCTAGAACGCTGCGAGGAAGCGACCGGAATCGGAGATATTGCCCGCTTGCTACCCGGTCAACGTATTCAAATCCTTGGCCGCGGCGGCGAGATGATGAACATCAATGGAAACAACGTCTATCCTGCGGAGATCACCAGAGCGCTCGAAGCGGCAGGCTTGAGGCAGTCGCTCGTTCTGGCGCACCGCCTGGCCCACGGCAAGACGGTGCTGACCGCCTATGTGCAACTTGCTCTTCACCAGCCACTGCCCGATCCATCTTCGGTCTCGCAGGCACTCCGCGAGATTCTGCCCGTTTATAAAATTCCCCACGACGTAGTGTTTTTGCCTTCTTGGCCACTGACCGCCAGCGGCAAATGCGATATTCAAACTCTTCCAGCACCAACAACATCCGGACTGAGAAAGCTGCGCTTGCGATGAATGAAGCCTTGATCATAGCCGCCAGGCGCACGCCAGTGGTGCGCTCAAATAAGGAATTCGCTCGTCTCGGAGCCGACCAACTACTGGGCAAGGTCTTTGACGCCTTGTTGGAGGACACTGGAATCTCCCCTGCAGACGTGGACCACGTCTTCGCGGGAAACGCGGCAGGACCCGGCGGAAACATTGCGCGCGTCGCAACGCAGGTTTCTCGGCTGCCTGACTCCGTGCCGGCGACTACCCTCGATGCCCAATGCGCGAGCGCGTTGGAGGCAATCGCAGCGGCAGCCAGAATGGTGCGCTGCGGCGAGGCACGGGCCGTGATCGCTGGTGGTGTCGAATCGGTATCCACCGCACCTTGGCGAATGGAGAAAAATGGGGATCCCGCTTCTCCGCCACGGATCTATTCGCGCGCCCGTTTTACCCCGCACCCGCAAGTCGACCCGGAAATGGGTGTGGCCGCGGAGAACATTGCCGCACAGTTCCAGATCTCCCGCACCGCCCAGGACGAGTTTGCCCTACGCAGTCACCAACGCGCGGTGCAAGCGCAGCAAGCCGGACGCTTCAACCAGGAAATCGTGCCGATTGGCACTCCTTCGGGAGTGGTCCAGTCCGATACCTGCCCACGCGAGGGATTGTCGGCCAAGAAACTAGCCTCCTTGCGTCCCGCGTTCGTTCCCGGCGGTACCGTCACGGCAGGCAATTCATGCCCTATAAATGATGGGGCCGCAGCGGTGTTGGTTGTCGATGCAGAGCATTATGCACGACTTGACGCACGGTTTGCCCTGAGATATCTAGGAACCGGCACCGGGGCCTGCGACCCACAAATCCTTGGCATGGCAGCGGTGCCCGCGTATCAAAAGCTTGCGCAGCTGCTCGGCGTCGACCGGCTAGGCAAGGCGGAACTCATCGAGTTCAATGAGGCGTTCGCCGTCCAGGCCTTGGCTTGCCTTGCAGAGCTAGGAATTGGCGCCTCAACGGTTAACCGTGATGGCGGCGCGCTTGCCTTGGGACACCCCTACGGTGCCAGCGGGGCTTTGTTGGCTACCCGGCTCTTTTGGCAGGCACGGGCCACCGCACGCGGCGATGAACTCTGTCTGGCCCTCATGGCCGCCGCCGGTGGCACCGGTACGGCGGTGGCTTTTGAATCGGTGTACACACAGCCCGACTAAAACCATCGGGCCAGGGACGGGGCTACAACCAGCGCAGATTCAACAAGCGGATTAAGAAAAGGCACCTTTCGAATCTTGAAAGATTCGAAAGGTGCCTTTTGGCTCTACAACTTAGATGTTGAACCCAAGGGCTCGCATCTGGTCGCGACCATCGTCGGTAATGCGTTCCGGACCCCAAGGCGGCATCCAGACCCAATTCAAACGATGCTCGTCGACAACGCTTTCCATCGCTTGGGCGACCTGCTCCTCGATAATATCGGTGAGCGGGCAAGCCGCGGTGGTCAGGGTCATGTCGAGAATAAGTGCGCCGTCTTCCGCGTACTTCAGACCGTAAAGCAGGCCCAAGTCGACGATATTAACACCGAGTTCCGGGTCAATGACGTCTTTGAGCGCCTCCTCTACGTCTTCCAACGGAGTCGTAGCGGCTCCCGTGCTCTGTTCGGTTGATTCACTCATGGAATTTACCTTACTAGGCCTTGACGTTGAGGAAGCGGTCGTAGCCTTCGTCTTCCAAACGATCTGCAAGTTCCGGGCCACCCTGCTCAGCGATGCGACCGTCAACAAACACGTGCACGTGGTCTGGCTTGATGTAGCGCAGGATGCGAGTGTAGTGGGTGATCAGCAAGGTGCCCATCTGGTTATCATCCTGAGCGCGGTTGACGCCCTCGGACACGGTCTTCAACGCGTCAACGTCGAGGCCCGAGTCGGTCTCGTCCAAGATGGCGAACTTAGGCTTGAACAGTTCCATCTGCAGGATTTCGACGCGCTTCTTCTCGCCGCCGGAGAAGCCTTCGTTGACGTTACGGCCAGCGAAGTCCGCATCGATCTTCAGCTTCGCCATGGCTTCCTTGACGTCCTTGGTCCAGGTACGCAGCTTCGGAGCTTCGCCGTCGATTGCGGTCTTGGCGGTACGCAAGAAGTTGGTCATGGTCACGCCGGGGACCTCGACTGGGTACTGCATGGCCAGGAACAGGCCGGCCTTGGCGCGTTCGTCAACGCTCATCTCCAGCACGTCGACGCCATCAAGGGTAATCGAACCCGAGGTGACCTTGTAACGTGGGTGGCCGGCGATGGTCGAGGCCAAGGTGGACTTGCCCGAGCCGTTGGGGCCCATGATTGCGTGGGTTTCGTTGGTGTTGATGGTCAGCGAAACACCCTTGAGAATTTCCTTCTCACCCTGCTCGGTGTCGATCGAGACGTGCAGGTCTTTGATTTCCAGAGTAGACATACGTCGTTCCGTTTCTATATCTAAAAGGCTGGTAGAACCGGCACTACCTAGAGGGTAGTGGTTGCCAATTCTTCTTCGATGGTGTCGGTCAGGCGCTCCTGGAGCTGCTCATCACCGATCTGCTGGACGATTTCGTTCAGGAAGCCACGAACCACCAAGCGGCGTGCGGTCTTCTCATCGATACCGCGAGCCATCAGGTAGAACAGGTGCTCGTCGTCGAAGCGTCCGGTGGTGGAAGCGTGTCCGGCACCGTCGATCAGGCCGGTCTCGATTTCCAGGTTAGGCACCGAGTCGGCACGGGTGCCGTCGGTGAGCACCAGGTTGCGGTTCGCCTCGTAGGAATCGGTTCCCACGGCAGCCTTCCGGATCAGCACGTCGCCAACCCAGACGGTGTGCGCGTTCTTACCCTGCAAGGCACCCTTGTACAGCACGTTCGACTTGCAGTTCGGTACCGCGTGGTCGACGAACAGGCGGTGCTCCAGGTGCTGACCGGCGTCGGCGAAGTACAGGCCGTAGAGCTCGATCTCGGCGTGCTCTCCGGCAAAACGAGCCGAAGGGTTCACGCGCACCAGGTCGCCACCGAAGGTGACCACGATGTGCTTGAAGGTTGCGTCCTTGGCCACCGAGGCCTGCTGCGAGGAAGCGTGGATTGCATCCGATTCCCAAGCCTGCAGCGAGACAACGCGCAGACGAGCGCCCTGGCGAACATCGAATTCGATGTTCTGCGCCAGCACTGCCGAGCCTACGTGGTCGATAACGACCATGGCTTCGGAGTTCTCCTCTGCCACGATGATCAGGTGCTGAGCCGCTGGATCCAGCGACTCACCGGTGATGCGCAGGACGCTCTTCACATCTTCGGCGTTAGCCGGGATGGTGAGCACCTGTGCGCCGTTGGAGTACTTCCAGCTGTTGGCCGACACGCGGTCATCAGGGGTGAAGGCGTTGCCGCGGATCGCGTCGTCTGCCGCGACGGTGCGCAGCGAGACGTTGTCGGAACCGGTCAGTTCAACCTTCGGTGCCTTGCCGGTCAGTTCAGCGGTGTGCAGGCCACCGATGCGCTTGAGCGGGGTGAAGCGCCAGTCTTCTTCGCGTCCGGTCAACTTGGGGAAATCTTCGACGTTGAAGCTGGTCAAACGACCGGCACGTGAAGAATCCGTCACACCTTCGCCGCCGCCGTGGCTGTGGCTCTTGGCCGAGTCGCCGGCAAGTGGGGAGGTGGCGCTGTCGTTCAATGGCGAAAGGTTTTCGCCCTCTTCTGTGAAGCCCGGGATGGAGGGGGCGCCAATGCGCGCCTTCTCATCGGGAATCTGAGTAGTGGTCTCGGACATTCTTAGCCGACCGATCCTTCCATCTGGAGTTCAATAAGGCGGTTCAGTTCCAGCGCGTATTCCATTGGAAGTTCACGGGCGATTGGCTCAACGAAGCCACGCACGATCATCGCCATTGCTTCGTCCTCGGCCAGGCCGCGGGACTGCAGGTAGAACAGCTGTTCTTCGGAAACACGGGAAACCGTTGCCTCGTGGCCCATGGTCACGTCATCCTCGCGGACGTCGATGTATGGGTAGGTGTCCGAACGCGAAATCTGGTCAACCAGCAGCGCGTCACACACGACCGAGTTCTTGGTGCCCTTGGCACCCTCGCGAACCTGGACCAGACCGCGGTAAGCGGAGCGGCCACCGTTACGGGCCACCGACTTGGCGACAATGGTGCTGGATGTGTTCGGAGCGATGTGAACCATCTTCGAACCGGTGTCCTGGTGCTGGCCTTCGCCGGCGAAGGCGATGGACAGGGTCTCGCCCTTGGCGTGCTCGCCGACCAGGTAGACGGCCGGGTACTTCATGGTGACCTTGGAGCCGATGTTGCCATCGACCCACTCCATGGTGGCGCCCTCTTCGCAGACGGCACGCTTGGTCACCAGGTTGTACACGTTGTTCGACCAGTTCTGGATCGTCGTGTAGCGGACGCGGGCGCCCTTCTTCACGATGATTTCCACGACGGCCGAGTGCAGCGAGTCCGACTGGTAGATCGGGGCGGTGCAGCCCTCGATGTAGTGGACGTAGGAGTCCTCGTCGGCGATGATCAAGGTGCGCTCGAACTGACCCATGTTTTCCGTGTTGATACGGAAGTAGGCCTGCAGCGGGATCTCCACGTGTACGCCCTTGGGGACGTAGACGAAGGAGCCACCGGACCAGGTCGCGGTGTTCAACGAAGCGAACTTGTTATCGCCTGCTGGGATGACCGAGCCGAAGTATTCCTTGAAGATGTCTTCGTGTTCCTTCAACGCGGTATCCGTGTCGAGGAAGATGACGCCCTGGGCTTCGAGGTCTTCACGCAGCTGGTGGTAAACAACCTCGGACTCGTACTGAGCAGCTACGCCGGAAACCAGACGCTGCTTTTCAGCCTCTGGAATGCCTAGCTTGTCGTAGGTGTTCTTGATGTCTTCGGGCAGGTCTTCCCACGTGGTGGCCTGCTTTTCGGTCGAGCGAACGAAGTACTTGATGTTGTCGAAGTCGATGCCCGAGAGGTCTGGACCCCAGGTAGGCATCGGCTTGCGGTCGAAGTACTTCAAGCCTTTCTGGCGCAGCTCCAACATCCACTCAGGTTCTGACTTGAGGTTGGAAATGTTAGCTACAACATCGGCATCAACGCCGCGACGTGCATTCGCACCCGCGTCGTTCTTGTCTGACCAGCCGTATTCGTAATTACCGATTCCGTGGAGTTCGGGGTTCTTCTCCAGAATATCGGAAATTACACCTGGGTCGGCAGACTCCTGTGCAATCTGATCCGTCATCGCGGCCTCTCCTGCTTCGTGAACTTGATTCGAGTTCTCTTCTCAGCGCGTATTGGCGCCTTTCCGCGACCCACAGGGATGTGGGTCGTGCACACATGTCCGCCGCCGGCTAGCGTCGACAGCCTTCTCACGTCGACACCGACCAGCCGGGCAAACATTTCAGTTTCCATGTCGCAAAACACCGGAAACTCGCGTGCCAAATCTTGTATGGGGCAATGCCCCTGGCACAGCTGAACGCTGCGCATTAGTGCTGTTGAAACCTTCGCTTCAACCTTGCGGGTGTAGCCAACGAAACCATCGGAGCTAAGTAATTCGCTTAGCTTCGCTGCTCGCTCCTCCAACCCTTCAACACCGTCTAACGCTTTCGCATAGCGGCTTTCCATCGTCGCGAAACGGTCCTGGGCGAATTTGCGAATCGCATCTTCTCCCGCCGCATCCCCCAACACCTTAAGTGCCTGGGTGGCGATATCCAGGTAGTCATTGCCCAGTTTTGTCTGTCCCCGGTGCGAAAGTACGTACCGACGGGACGGACGGCCTGCGCCCGACTTCTGGTTGGCTACCAGCTTCACCTCTACCAGTCCGGATTTGGACAAGGCATCGAGGTGACGCCGAACCGCCGCGGGCGTGAACCCGAGCTTGGTGCCAAGCTCGGCTGCACTGACCGGTCCATCTTCAAGGACTGCGTTCAGAACTCGGTCTCGCGTGCGCTCCTCAGTATCCCCAACCGCGTCAACCGTAGTGCCAGTTGTGGTACTAGCTGTGTCTGAATTAGATGAATACACAACACAAGCATGCCTATATTTTTAGCCTACGTCTAGTAAGGAAGGACTTACTAAGGTAGAGCTTGTCACCTTGGAAATCTCGCGGATTTTCTCTTCCGCTACAACCATCATCCTCCGCACGCAAAACGAACTCGAGCCTTCGTGACAAAGGACTCAGAGCCCTTGACTTCGACATGACGTAGAATGCTGTGGTGTCTTCAGTTACTCCCAGCCTCATCATCAATGAGCTGAGCAAGGATCTGGGACCGGTTCCTGCGCTGAATAATCGCATGCTCAGGGTCCTGGATTCCGTCTCCCTCAAAGCTTTCCCCGGGCAGGTCACCACGCTTCTCGGCTCCAATGGCGCCGGCAAGTCAACGACCCTCGCCTGCGCCCAGGGGCTTATGCGCCCTGTAGGCGGAACGGTGCAATTGCTCGGCCAAGATCCCTACGGGGACAATCCGGCCCTCCGCTCGCGTGTCGGCGTAATGCTGCAGGACGGCGGGCTGCCTCCCTCGATGCGCCCGGTTCCGTTGCTGCGCCATGTCGCGGCCATGTACAAGAACCCAATAGATATCGATGCGCTGATAGTGCGTTTAGATCTCGAATCCTTTGGCAGCCGCACCATCCGCAGGCTTTCAGGCGGCCAAAAGCAACGCGTCGCTTTGGCCCTGGCGCTGGCCGGGGACCCCGAAGTCTTGTTCTTGGACGAGCCAAGCGCGGGTCTGGACCCACAGTCGCGTCAAGTAGTTTTCGATCTGATCAGCGAACAGCGCGACGCCGGCAAGGCGATCGTGCTCACCACCCATCTGATGGATGACGCGCAACGCCTGAGTGATTACGTGTACATCATCGACAAGGGCCGCACCGTTGCGCAGGGCACCGTCGCAGAATTGACGACGCTGGCCGCCGCCGAGCATGAGACCCGCCCCGTGGGTTTTGGCGCGGCACCTGGCCTCACGCTCCCGCAACCCCCCGCAGGCCTGCACTTGAGCGAAACCACTCCCGGCGAGTACCACTTGACCGGGGTGAGCACCGCGGAGCATCTGCACTGGCTCACCAGCTGGTGGGCACGCGAGGGAATCCTGCCTAAGCATATGAATCTGCAGGCACGTAGCCTCGAAGATGTTTTTCTGGAATTCGCGCAAAAGGAGGAGTCGGCATGAGCCAGACTGTTGCCAAATCCAACGCGGTTTCCACCCCCAAGCGCATCGCGCTCCAGGGCAAATACGAAACGATCATGATGCTCAGCAATGGCGAGCAACTAGTGCTCGCGGTGGTGCTGCCTATCATCGCCTTGTTCGGGCTGACCTTTACCGACTTGCTCGAAGGCGTTGCCCCGCGCAGCATTGATGCCGCCGTCCCGGGCGTGTTGGCCTTGTGCGTGATCTCTACAGCCTTCACGGGCCAGGGCATTGGAACGGGCTTCGACCGCCGCTATGGCGTACTGCGGATGTTCTCCACGACTCCCCTGGGAAAGACCGGCCTGATTTTCGGAAAGGTCATCGCGGTGCTCACCGTGCTGGCCATCCAGGTAGTCCTCATCACCCTTGTGGCCTTGCTGCTCGGATGGGAGCCAAACCTGTTTGGAATCCTTCCGGCAATTTTATTCTTGCTTCTCGGAGCAGCTGCCTTCACCGCCCTGGGGCTGTTGATTGCGGGCACCGTTCGCCCCGAAGCCACCTTGGCAATCACGAATTTGGCGTGGATCCTGCTCGCCGGCGTGGGCGGGGTGCTCTTCCCGCTGAGCATGGCGCCGCATTGGATCCAGCCGACCCTGGACGCCTTGCCCTCTGCCGCACTCGGCGACGCCATGCGCTCGGCGCTCATTGAAGGCCGGTTCAGCATCGCAAGCGTAATCTTCTTGGTGCTTTGGGCCGCCGCTGGTTCATTTGCCGCCATCAAACTATTCAAGTGGAACTAACCAGAACACCATGAAGGGGAGATTTCCATGTCTTCAGACCTAGCTAAACGAAGCTGGGCTTCCAAGTTGCGCGCCAAGATCGGTGACCTCTTCGGAATCATTGTCGCTGCCGCCGTCGCATGGCTAGGCACTATGCCGCCGAAGGTCACCCGCATCGTCCACGGCCTTGCTATCGCCTCCTTGGTTTCGCAGATTGGGATCATCGTCACCGGTGGTGCGGTGCGGTTGACCAAGTCCGGCCTCGGCTGCTCGCACTGGCCCAATTGCGTCCCGGGGTCGATGACCCCGGTTCCAGAAATGGGCTACCACGGGCTGATCGAGTTCGGGAACCGCCTGCTGACCTTCGTCCTGCTTGCAATTGCCGTGGCTTTCTTAATTTCAATCTGGAATATGCGCAAGAGCCACCCTTCGATCTTCAAGCTCGCAGTGGTGCTGCTGGCGGGCATTCCGGCTCAAGGCGTGATCGGCGGCATTACCGTCTGGACGGATCTGAACCCCTGGGTTGTTTCCCTGCACTTCATACTTTCGGGCACGCTGGTTTGCCTGGCGACGATCTTGGTCAACCGAACCCGCCGCGAGCTGAAGCATGACATCACCCCGCCAACGACGAAGACCATCGGGCAATTCGCGACGGCCGCTTGGGTCCTGTCGATGCTTGCCGTCATCATGGGAACGATCGTGACCGGAACCGGCCCGCACGCCGGCGACGCCACCGCTCCCCGGCACCTCTTCGATCCCCTGCTGGTCACGCGCATGCACACGGCCCCGGTGTACTTGCTCGTCCTTGCCACGGTGATCGTCCTGGTGCTCGCCTACCGCACCGGAGGCAACGCCAAGCTCCGTGCGGCCAGCTGGTGGTTGGTCCTCGTCATTGCACTGCAGGCGGCCCTCGGTTACATCCAGCATTTCACCGGGCTCCCCATCGGCTTGGTCCTTCTGCATATGCTCGGTGCGAGCCTGCTGATGGTCGCCTCCACGAACCTCTGGGATCGTGCGGCCAGGCTGCCGAAGAGCGAGCGCGTCGAGCAGCACTAACTTCGCAGGCAGTATGGCAAAAGGCTGGAAACCACCTGGTTTCCAGCCTTTTCTCTATCCGCATGGGCTAGCGCCTGCTCTGCGAAGCAAACTTTCCAACAGACCCTAACGCAGCAGCCCGTAGCATCCGAAGGCAAGAAGCAGTCCCCCGTCGAATCCCGCGACCAATAGTGGGTCACTGCGTAAATGAGCACGATGGCCTCCGCCACGGCCAAGTGGCGGGATGCTAGAGCGATAGCAGGGGCACGAGCGGTGGGATACCTCCGTCGAAGCTCCACCGCTGCCAAGCATTTCCGGAAGCAGCATCGACGACATGCGGATCCGGTCCGCAGAGACAAAAATCCCCGCCTCCAACTCAATGGAAGCGGGGATTTCAGGGTAATTGCTTAGCCAAACAGCGGGCTGCCGACGAACGGGTCAATAGCCAGCGCCAGGAACACGATCGATAGGTAAGTGATCGAAATATGGAAGACCTTCATGGCCTTGCGATTCATCTCGGCAGGGCTGTGATCGCGCTGAGCTTCGCGGTAGAGCACATGTGACTCGTAGACGAACCATACGCCTGCCCCGCCGGCAATCGCGGTGTAGACAATGCCCGCATATCCCATAGGCAGCAGCAGCAGGGAGCAGACCACCGTGGCCCAGGCATAGAGAACTACCTGCACCGAAACACGGCGGGCGTTGGCTATTGCCCCTAGCATCGGCACCGAGGCGGCGTTGTAATCATCTGCATACTTCATGGACAGTGGCCAGTAGTGCGGCGGGGTCCAAAGGAAAATCACCAGGAATAGGATGATCGCCGGCCATTCCACGGTCTCGGTGACCGCCGCCCAGGCGATAAGGACCGGCATGCAACCGGCAATGCCGCCCCAGACGATGTTCTGCGAGGTGCGGCGCTTGAGGATCATCGTGTAGAGAACTACGTAGAGAAGGATCGCGGCAAGTCCCAGGGCCGTGGCCAGCGGATTGGTGCCGAACCAGAAGACTACGAGCGATGCGATCGCCAAGACCCAAGAGAAGATCAGGGCCTCGCGCGGGGTGACGTCACCGGTAACCAAAGGCCGCCCCTTGGTGCGCTTCATCAACTTATCCATGTCGCGATCGAGGTAGCAGTTGAATGCGCTTGCCGCGCCGGCGGCCATGGCACCGCCAAGAATGGTAGCAACCATCAACCAGACGGCAGGGAAACCGCGCTCTGCGAAGATCATTGTCGGCAAGGTGCTCACCAGGAGCAGCTCTACGACGCGAGGCTTGGTGAGCGCCAGATAGGCACGGGCCTTGCGCTTGGCAAAATCCCCAGCATTTTCGTCAGGTTGGCGCGATGAGCGCGGTACTAACGATCCGGCGACGCTAAGAGTCTTCAATTAAACGCACTCAGTTCTACACGGGTACAAGACAGACACCACTTATTCTACGACGAATAGAACTCAGACGGTAGTTGCTTGATGTAAGTATTCAAGGCCAACTCCGTGATTCCGGTCATCTTTACCCCCTCCGACATCATCCGGGAGCAGCCTCACACGCTTCGCAATGCTGGATGAGCTGCGCCAGCCGGCACCCGCGCCGCGCGGCGGCACCGCCATTCCGTCCCGAATAAACAATCTTCAAAGTTTGTAATTCAAAGACAAACAAGAATATAACGTTGTTGACCAAGGGTTTTCCCAAGCTTCAATCGCAACCTCGTCTGGATGTCCAGTGCGCTCCGCGCGATAACCATTTCCCCACGGCCCCCGCCCGGCCACGGCGCGGCATTCGCGTCGCGCCGGAGCGCAGCAGAAGGTCCCTAATTCAGCTCGCCCGGTCATTGCCGCAACCCGGGCCGCGGGAGGCTCGCCCTCCGGTTGTGCTCTCGGCAATGTTCGATGGGTCAAAGATTGATGCAAAATGTGCGTGTCATGTTTGTTCAACCCATACAGTCATAGAGCGATTCGCGATACAGTGGACACTAATCGCGCCGTCGCCACCTGATACCCCAAAAAGCTCGACTACGGGTAGCAGGGTCGACGGCGTATTGCGTGTCAGCGGGATAAACCCCGTCCAAGCCTGAATGGAAGGAACGCCGCAGTGGCGATTGAATCCTTAGTAGAAGAGTTCTCACTTACCGAGTTGGATCGTAAGGCCATCGACACCACTCGTGTCTTGGCAGCCGACGCAGTAGAAAAAGTTGGCAACGGCCATCCCGGTACCGCCATGAGCTTGGCTCCGGCTGCGTACCTGATCTTCCAGAAGCACCTGCGCCACGACCCGAAGGATCCGAACTGGATCGGTCGCGACCGCTTTGTGCTCTCCCCCGGTCACACCTCGCTGACCCTCTACCTGCAGCTCTTCCTCTCGGGCTACGGCCTGGAGATGGAAGATATCGAAGCGCTGCGCACCTGGGGCGCGAAGACTCCGGGCCACCCGGAATACGGCCACACCGCCGGCGTGGAGATCACCACCGGCCCCTTGGGCCAGGGCCTGGCCTCGGCCGTTGGCTTCGCTTACTCCCAGCGCCGCATGCGCGGCCTGCTGGATCCGGCAGCAGAAGCCGGCACCAGCCCGTTTGACCACACCGTGTACGTCATCGCCTCCGATGGCGACCTGCAGGAGGGCGTCACCTCCGAGGCCTCCTCGCTAGCGGGCCACCAGGAACTGGGCAACCTCGTCGTCATTTACGATGACAACAAGATCTCCATCGAGAACGACACCGACATTGCGTTCACCGAAGACGTGCTGGGCCGCTACGACTCCTACGGCTGGCACACCCAGCGCGTGGACTGGACCGTCACCGGCGAATACGTCGAAGACATGCACGCCCTGGACGCCGCGATCCGCGCCGCCAAGGCCGAGACCTCCCGTCCCTCGATGATCGCGCTGCGCACCATCATCGGCTGGCCTTCGCCAACCAAGCAGAACACCGGCGGCATCCACGGTTCGAAGCTCGGCGGCGAAGAAGTCGCAGGGCTGAAGAATGTTCTGGGCTTCGACCCGGAGCAGTCCTTCCACATCGATGAGGAAGTACTCGCACACGCTCGCGAGGTAGTGACCCGCGGCGCAGCGCTGCACGAGTCCTGGAACGAGACGTTCGAGGCGTGGAAGCGCGCCAACCCCGAAGAGGCAGCGCTGCTTGAGCGCCTGCAGGCAGGGGAACTGCCGGAGGGCTGGACCGAAAAGATCCCGACCTTCGAACCGGGTTCCACCATGGCTACGCGCGCCGCTTCGGGCAAGGTCATCAACGCGATCGCCGATGAGCTGCCCGAACTGTGGGGCGGCTCCGCGGACCTCGCCGGTTCGAACAACACCACCATCGCCACCGCGAAGTCCTTCGCACCCGAGCGCCGCTCCACCGATTCCTGGGATGCCAGCCCTTACGGCCGCGTCCTGCACTTCGGCATCCGCGAGCACGCCGCCGCGTCGATCGTGAACGGCATCGTGCTCTCCTCCCCGACCCGCGCGTTCTCCGGAACCTTCCTGATCTTCTCGGACTACCAGCGTCCGGCCATCCGCCTGGCCGCCTTGATGGGCATCCCATCGATCTTCGTCTGGACCCACGACTCGATCGGCCTGGGCGAGGACGGCCCGACCCACCAGCCGGTGGAGCAGCTCGCCTCCTTGCGCATCATCCCGAACTTCGACGTCGTCCGCCCGGCAGACGCCAACGAGGTCGCCTACGCATGGCGCGGCATGCTGGAACTGACCGACACCCCATCGGGTATCGTGCTCTCCCGGCAGAACCTGCCGATCTATGACCGTTCGGCACCAGGCTTCCGCGGCGCCGAAGGCACCCTGAAGGGTGGCTACATCCTGGCCGAGGCAGTCCGCGAGGGCGCCGAGACCACCCCGGATGTCATCTTGCTGGCCACCGGCTCCGAGGTCGAGCTGGCCGTAGAGGCCCGCGAGGCACTGGCCGCGAAGAACATCGCCGCCCGCATCGTCTCGCTGCCGAGCTTCGAATGGTTCGCCAAGCAGGACGCCGCCTACCGCGAAGAGGTGCTCCCGGCGGCCATCACCGCCCGCGTTTCGGTGGAAGCCGGCGTAGCCCAGGGCTGGCGCGAGCTGGTCGGCGCCGCGGGCGAAATCATCTCCCTGGATCACTTCGGTGCATCCGCAGACTACAAGAAGCTCTACAGCGAATTCGGGATCACCACCGATGCAGTTGTCGCAGCCGCCGAAAAAGTTGTTAAGTAAAGGAACTGGCACACATTATGAGTAACCCAAATACCCAGGCCCTGTCCGACGCCGGCGTTTCGATCTGGCTGGACGACCTTTCCCGCGAGCGTTTGACCAGCGGTTCGCTGGCCAAGCTCATCGAAGAGCAGAACGTCGTCGGCGTGACCACCAACCCGTCGATCTTCGCCGCGGCACTGACCAACGCAGCGGTCTACGGCGAGGCCATCGCCGAGCAGCGCCACAAGTCGGTCGAAGACGCGATAACCGAGATCACCAGCGACGACGTTGCCGCCGCCTGCGACCTGTTCCGCCCGATCTACGACTCCAGCAACGGCTTCGACGGCCGGGTGTCCATCGAGGTCGACCCGCGTCTGGCCCACGACACCGCGCAGACCATCGTCCAGGCCAAGGCCCTGCACGAACGCGTAGCCCGCGAAAACGTGCTCATCAAGATCCCCGCCACGCTGGCCGGCCTGGAGGCCATCACCGAAACCATCGCGGCGGGCATCAGCGTCAACGTCACCCTGATCTTCTCGCTGGAACGCTACCGCGAGGTCATCAACGCGTACCTGATCGGCTTGGAGAAGGCCAAGGCCAAGGGCTTGGACCTGTCCAAGATCCACTCGGTCGCCTCCTTCTTCGTTTCCCGCGTGGACTCGGAAATCGACAAGCGCCTGAACACCATCGGCACCGAGGCGGCACTGGCCCTGCGCGGCCAGGCCGGTGTGGCCAACGCCCGCCTGGCCTACCAGGTCTTCGAGGAGACCTTCGCCTCGGCTCGCTACGAAGCGCTGGCAGCCTCCGGGGCCAATGTGCAGCGTCCGCTGTGGGCTTCGACCGGCGTGAAGGATCCTGCCTACCCATCCACCCTGTACGTCACCGAACTGGTGGCACCGCAGACCGTGAACACCATGCCGGAAAAGACCCTGGAGGCCACCGCCGCGGAGGCCGAGGTCCGCGGAAACGTGGTTTCGGGCAGCTACGCCCAGGCCAACGGCGTGCTCGACGCGCTGGCGGCCCAGGGCGTGGACTACAACGAGGTTGTGTCGCTGCTCGAGGTCGAAGGCGTTCAGAAGTTCGACGTCGCCTGGAACGAACTGCTCGAGGACATGTCTGTGGCTTTGAAAGAGGCCAAGTAGATGGAGTTGGGCTTAGTTACTTCCGGCGCGGCCCTCGCCTCGGTCGACCGGCTGCTTCCGCAGCTCATCGAGGCCAAGATCGGCAGCCGCATCGCCGGCCAGGACCCCACCGTGTGGGGCGCCGAGGCCGAAGCCGAGTCCGCCATGCGCCTGGGCTGGGCTCAGCCCTTCGAAGCCGCCGCGAAGCTGCTTCCGCAGATCCTTGAGCTGCGCGAGCAGCTGCTGGCCGAGGGCCTGACCCGGATCGCCCTGTGCGGCATGGGCGGCTCCTCGCTGGCACCCGAGGTGATCACCGCGCATGACGAGGTCGACCTGGTCATCTGCGATACCACCGACCCGCAGATGGTTTCCGAGATCGTGAACACCGAGCTGGAGCGCACCGTCGTGGTCGTCGCCTCCAAATCGGGGTCCACCGTGGAAACCGATTCGCAGCGACGCGCTTTCACCGCGGCCTTCGAGGCCGCCGGCATCGATCCGGCTACCCGCCTGGTGCTCGTCACCGATCCGGGTTCGCCGATGGACAATCCGGAAGGCGTGCGCGCGGTCTTCAACGCCGACCCGAATGTGGGCGGGCGCTACTCGGCGCTGACCGCCTTCGGGCTGGTGCCTTCGGGACTTGCCGGGGCCGATATCGAAGCGCTGATCGAAGAGGCCGGGTTGATCTCGGACCTGCTCAGCGGCGACGACGAAGACAACATTGCCTTGCACCTAGGCGCCGCGCTGGTTACCGCCGGCCGCGACAAGCTGGTTATCGCGGAAATCGGCGACGCCCTGCCGGGCTTCGGGGACTGGGCCGAACAGCTCATCGCCGAATCCACCGGCAAGCTCGGCAAGGGAGTGCTCCCCGTGGTGGCCCACGCTGAAGCGCCCGAGCTGAAGCAGGTGGCCGCCGACGTGCTGCCGCTCTACCTGCACGAGCAGCTGCCCGCGGAAATCGATGAGGAAGCCACCGCGATCCACCTCAGTGCACCGCTTGGCACCTCGTTCATGATCTTCGAGTACGCAACCGCCGTGGCCGGCTACCTGCTGGGCATCAACCCGTTTGACCAGCCGGATGTCGAGGCCGCCAAGATCGCCGCGCGCTCGCTGCTCGACGCGCCGACCGCCGGATCCCCGGATGCGGTGGACGGCAGCGTCGAGCTGTTCGGCACGCAGGCCGTGGACCTGGCCGGCGCGCTCGATGCGCTGACCGCACAGCTGGGCGAGGATGGCTACCTGTCCATCCACGCCTACCTGAACCGCCACGGCGACAAGGAGCTGGAGGCGCTGCGCGACCTGCTGGCCGAACGCACCTCACGCCCGGTGACCTTCGGCTGGGGACCACGCTTCTTGCACTCCACCGGCCAGTACCACAAGGGCGGCCCCCGCCAGGGGGTCTTCCTGCAGGTCACCGCGAACCACGAGCAGGACCTGGAGATCCCGGGCCGCGCCTACAGCTTCGGCGGTTTGATCACCGCCCAGGCTACCGGCGACGGTGCGGTGCTCGCGGACGCCGAACACGGCCGTCCGGTGCTGCGCGTGAATCTAACCGATCGCGCCGCGGGTATCGCGGCGCTGCTTGAGGCTGCGAGCTAACAACACAATATGAGCAATCCACTTCGCGACGCCCGCGACCGGCGGCTTAACCGCATCGCCGGTCCGGGCGCGCTGGTGTTCTTCGGAATCACCGGCGACCTGGCCCGCAAAAAACTGATGCCCGCGGTCTATGACCTGGCCAACCGCGGCCTGCTACCCCCGAACTTCGCTATCGTCGGCTTCGGCCGCCGCGACTGGTCCGCCGAGGACTTCGCCAACCAGGCCCGCGAATGGATCCTGGCCAGCGCGCGCACCCCGTTCAACGAGACGGTGTTCGACCAGCTGGCCTCCGGAATGCGTTTCATCTCCGGGGCCTTCGACGACGACAACGCCTATCAGCAGCTCTCCGCCACCCTGGACGAGCTGGCCGATTCGCGCTCCACCGGACGCAACCACGCCTTCTACCTGTCCATCCCGCCGAGCTGGTTCGACGTGGTCTGCCAGAAGCTCTCCGAGCACAAGCTCGCCAAGGACGAGAATCCCGGCTGGGAGCGTGTGGTCATCGAGAAGCCCTTCGGCCACGACCTGGAAAGCGCCCGCGAGCTCAACGAGATCGTCGAGTCGGTCTTCCCGCCGGACGCGGTCTTCCGCATCGACCACTATCTGGGCAAGGAAACCGTGCAGAACCTGCTGGCGCTGCGTTTCGGCAACCAGATGTTCGAGCCATTGTGGAACAACAAGTACGTGGACCACGTGCAGATCACCATGGCCGAGGATATCGGCATCGGCGGGCGCGCCAGCTACTACGACGGGGTGGGCGCGGCCCGCGACGTCATCCAGAACCACCTGCTGCAGCTCCTCGCGCTGACCGCCATGGAAGAACCCATCTCCTTCGACGCAGATCACCTGCGCGCCGAGAAGGAAAAGGTGCTCACCGCGGTGCAGCTGCCCGAGGATCTGGGGGCCGCCAGCGCCCGCGGACAGTACACCTCCGGGTGGCAGGGCGGCGAAGAGGTGGTCGGCTTCCTCGACGAGGAGGGCTTCAACCCGAAGTCCAAAACCGAAACCTACGCGGCGGTGCGGCTGAACATCAACACCCGCCGCTGGGACGGGGTGCCCTTCTACCTGCGCGCCGGCAAGCGCCTGGGCCGCCGCGTCACCGAGATCGCGGTGGTCTTCAAGCGCGCACCGAACCTGCTGTTCACCGACCACGCGGATGACGAGTTCGGGCAGAACGCCTTCGTGATCCGCGTGCAGCCCGATGAGGGCGCGACCATCCGCTTCTCCTCCAAGGTGCCCGGCACCCAGATGGAGATCCGCGACGTGACCATGGACTTCGGCTACGGCAACGCGTTCACCGAGTCCTCCCCGGAGGCCTACGAACGCCTGATCCTCGACGTGCTGCTCGGCGAACCGCCGTTGTTCCCGCGCCACGAAGAGGTCGAACAGTCCTGGCGCATCCTCGACCCGTTCGAGGATTACTGGGCCGCACAGCCCGAACAGCCAGACCCCTACCTGCCCGGCTCCTGGGGCCCGGCCAGCGGCGATGAGCTGATGGCCAAAGACGGAAGGACGTGGCGACGCCCATGATGATCGATCTTCCCAACACGACCACCTCGAAGGTGGCCAAGAAGCTGCTCTCCTCGCGCCGCACCCACGGGGTGGTGGCCCTGTCCCGGGTGCTGACCCTGGTGGTCATCACCCGCGAGGGGTTCGCGGAGAACGCCATCGAGGCGGCCAACCTGGCCAGCCGCGAACACCCCTGCCGCATCATCGTGGTGGTGCGCGGCTCGGAGAAGGGCGAGAACCGGCTCGACGTGCAGATCCGCGTCGGCGGTGACGCCGGCGCCTCCGAGGTCATCGTGATGCGCACGCATGGCCCGGATATGGCCGCCGACGAGGCGCTGATCTCCGCGCTGCTGCTGCCCGACGCGCCGATCGTGGCCTGGTGGCCGCACGGGGTCCCGGCCGACCCGTACAACACCGCGCTGGGCAAGCTGGCGCACCGGCGGATCACCGACTCGAACGAGACCAAGGATCCTACCGAGGCGCTCTTCCAGCGCGCGAGCACCTACCGCGCCGGGGACACCGACCTGGCGTGGACCCGCATCACCCTCTGGCGCGCCCAGCTGGCGAGCATTATCGATTTGATCGGTACCGAGGGCTTGAGCGGCATCACCGTGAAGGGTTCGGAGAACTCTCCGTCCACCTCGCTGCTGGCGGCCTGGCTGACCATGCGCCTGGACGTCCCGGTGACCATCGCGGCGGATAAGTCCACCGGCGGGCTCTCCAGCGTGCGTCTGGCTCGTGAGGATGGCGACGTGGAGCTTTCCCGTCCCTCCGGAGCCGTGGCCCACCTCTACCTGCCCGGCAGCGCGCCGCAGCGCATCTCGCTGCCGCGCCGCTCGGTGGCCGAATGCCTGGCCGAGGAGATGCGCCGCCTGGACGCGGACGATGTCTTCGGCGAGGTCATCACCCGCGGGCTGAACCTGACCAACCTAAGGAGCATCATTCCCAGTGATCGCTAGACAGATTGTCATCCATGAAGACACCGCCGCCACCGCGCACGGGGTCGCAGCCCGGCTGATCACCTCCATCGCCGATGCGATCGCCGCCCGCGGGGTCGCCCATGTGGTGGTTACCGGCGGCACGCTGGGCATCGCGGCGCTGGTTGCCGTGGCGCAGAACCCGGCGAAGGCTTCGGTGAATTGGTCCCAGGTGCACTTCTGGTGGGGAGATGAGCGCTTCGTCGCCGCCGGCAGCACCGAGCGCAACGCGGTGCAGGCCGAACCGCTGTTCGCCGCCCTGGACGAGCTGGGCCTTGACCGTGGCACCGTCCACGTGATGGGTGACAGCGACGCTTACGCCAGCGCCGAGGACGCGGCTGCCGCCTACACGCGGCTGCTCGCCGAGGAGGCCGGCGACGGCGCGGCGAACCCGGTCTTCGACGTGCTGATGCTCGGCATGGGCCCGGATTCGCACGTGGCCTCGCTGTTCCCGGACCACACGCGCTCCACCGAGCTCGGGGCGATCGCGGTGCACGACTCCCCCAAGCCGCCACCGCACCGGGTGTCGCTGACCATGAGCA
Organism: Arthrobacter sp. MYb224; assembly: GCF_002975455.1. Classification (NCBI taxonomy): domain Bacteria; kingdom Bacillati; phylum Actinomycetota; class Actinomycetes; order Micrococcales; family Micrococcaceae; genus Arthrobacter; species Arthrobacter sp. MYb224. Next base: position 456,481 of record NZ_PCPU01000001.1, read on the forward strand.
CCATCAACACGGCCCGCGAGGTCTGGTTGCTGGTCTCCGGTGCGGAGAAGGCGCCAGCCTTGGCCGCTGCACAGCACGAGGTCAACGAGGCCAAGGTGCCGGCAAGCGCCGTGCAAGGCACCGAGGCTACCCGCTGGCTGATCGACCGCAGCGCCGCGACGCTGCTCTAAGCATCACCGCAGACCGGTGCCGCCCCAAAGCAATGGGCGGCACCGGTCTTGGTGATTTGAAAGGACCCTAGACATGACCGCGCAGCAACAGCCGGCAGAGGCTCAGCGCATCACGGTGATCGGCGCCGGAGTGATCGGGCTGTCCACCGCCCACGAGCTGGCCCGCGCCGGCCACCGCGTCACCGTCATCTCGGATCAAGAACCATGGCAGACCGTCTCCGCCGTGGCCGCCGCCATCTGGTTCCCCTACCACTCGGAGAACTCCCCCGCCGCGGATCTGCTGCTGGCACGCTCGCTGGCGCGGTTCGAAGAACTGGCGTCCATCCCCGAAACCGGAGTGGACCTGCGTTCGGGTCTAAACGTGGATCACCTGCCCGGGGCCGACCGCTCCTGGACCAGAATCGTTGCGAAGACAATCGAAGCGCCAAAGGCAGAGCTGCCCGAAGGTGCCCACGCCGGAGTCTACGCGCGCCTCCCGATCATCACCATGACTACCTACCTTTCGTGGCTGCGCACTGAGGTCGAAGCGCTCGGGGTGGTTTTCATCCACGCTACGGTCAAGGAACTAACCGAGCTTAATGGCAGCGCAGATCTTGCGGTCATCGCCGGCGGGCTGCGCGGCGGACAGCTATTGGGCGATGATGATTCCGTCTACCCGATCCGCGGCCAGGTGGTACGCCTGGCCAACACGAAAAAGCTCACCGACTGGCTGTGCGACGACGACTACCCCGGCGGGGTCAGCTACATCATTCCCCGGCGCGAGGACATCATTGTCGGCGGCACCGACACGGCGCATGATTGGAACCGCGACGTCGAGCCGGAGACCGCGGCGGCAATTCTGCGCCGCGCCACCGAGCTGGTGCCAGAACTCGAAGGGCTGGAGGTCCTGGAGCACAAGGTGGGACTTCGCCCGGCGCGCGATGCCATCCGCCTCGAACACGTTACGGGACACCGGATTCCGGTCATCGCCGCCTACGGCCATGGCGGCGCGGGAGTCACCCTGTCGTGGGGCACCGCGCAGCGCGTCGTCGAGCTGGTCGGCGAAAGCCACTAGCCGCTCGCGTTCCCCGAAGATCCTCGAAGGCAAATCCCGATTATGCGGTTTGACTTCGGGGATCAACGCTTTAATCCCGATCGTCGACGCACCGGGCGGCCCGATTCGATGAGATGCATATCACGGATTAATACCTTGAAGACAGGCGTAGTATTTCATTCGTTACACGCGCTCGCGCTTCCGCACGGCGTCACTACGACCAATGTGAAATCATGCTCGCAAAGAAGTCCGGACTCCAAGTGAGCCCTCGCCACAATTCCCTGGCCCGGCCAGCGCAACTCGTCGCCCTGGGGTTTCTGGGCGCTATCCTGATCGGTGGCTTGCTGCTCGCCACACCGTGGGCACACACCGATGGAAAATTCACCCCACTGATCGACGCGCTCTTCACCGCCACCTCGGCGGTCTGCGTCACGGGCCTGACCGTGGTGGACACCGCAACCCACTACACGCTCTTCGGCAAGATCATCATCTTGGCGCTCATCCAGCTCGGCGGGTTGGGCATCATGCTTGTCGCCTCCCTGCTGAGCATGCTGCTCATGGGCAAGATCGGGCTGCTCACCCGGCAGTCCTCCCAGCGCGAAAGCAAGGCCCTGAGCGGACAGGACGTCCGCACAGCCACGAAAACCATTCTGCTCTTCTCCCTGTTCCTCGAAGCCATCACCGCGGTGCCACTGGCCCTGCGCTTCTGGTTGGGCTACGACTACGATGCCCCCTCGGCCCTGTGGCACGCGGTGTTCCATGCGGTGTCCGCGTTCAACAACGCAGGATTCGCGCTCTATTCGGACAGCCTCATGGGTTTCGTGGACGACCCCTGGATCAGCTTGCCGGTCAGCTTCGCGATCATCCTCGGCGGACTCGGCTTCCCGGTACTCGTTCAGCTGCGCCGCTACGGACGCAACACGCTCAAATGGAGCATGAACACCCGACTCGTGCTGCTCATGACCGCCCTGCTGTTGCTCGGCGGTACGGTGTTCATCACCGCCATGGAGTGGAACAATCCGGAAACCCTTGGCACCTTGGACCCGGCGGCACGCGTGCTTGCCGGCTTTTTCCACTCGGTGCAAACTCGTACCGCCGGGTTCAACTCCATCGATATCGGTGCCATGCACCCGGCCTCGTGGCTCGGCATGGATGTACTCATGTTCATCGGCGCCGGCCCGGCCGGCACCGCCGGTGGCATCAAGGTCACCACCGCGGCGGTGCTGCTATTTATCATCCTCACCGAGCTGCGCGGCGAAACGGCCGTCAATGTGCTGGGCAAACGGCTTTCGCGGTCCATTCATCGCCAAGCGCTGACGGTCACGCTCTTGGGCACCGCCGCGGTCTTCTCGGGCACCATGGGATTGTTGCTGCTGACGCCGTATTCGCTGGATCGTTGCCTCTTCGAGGCGACCTCGGCCTTCGCCACCGTTGGCCTGTCCACCGGCATCACCCCCGACCTGCCCGATGCCGGCAAAACCATTCTGATCGCGCTCATGTACTTAGGGCGCGTCGGAGTGCTCTCGCTCGGCTCGGCCCTCGCCTTGCGCGACCGCAAGGCCCTCTACGAACTCCCAAAAGAAAGGCCCGCAATTGGGTAAGCTACTGAATTTCCGCTCAGATTCGAAGAACATTGCCGCCGCGGACTCGGTCGCGGTGATTGGCTTGGGGCGCTTTGGCGCTTCGCTCGCCATGGAATTGATGAAATCGGGCACCCATGTGCTGGGCATCGACTTGAACGAGGATAATGTCCAGGCGTTGAACGGTGAGCTGACCCAGGTGGTGCGGGCGGACGCCGCACGCCGCGAGGTGCTCGAGCAGCTTTCAATTCACGACTTTGACCGCGTAGTGGTCGCCGTAGGCAGCCATCTGCAGTCCTCCATCCTGTGCTGCTCGCTGCTGGTCAGCATGAACATTCCATTGATTTGGGCGAAGGCTCAGGATGACCGGCACGGGCTGATCCTCGAACAACTTGGGGTGCACCACATTGTCTACCCCGAAAAGGATATGGGCCGGCGCGTAGCGCATCTGGTGCGCGGCTCGATCATGGATTACGTGGAGGTCGACCCGGGCTACGCCCTGGTGAAGATGACCGCACCGGCTAGCCTGCATGGGATGCGGTTGAGCGAGATGGGGGTCCGGAAGAAGTACCGGGTCACCATCGCCGCGAAAGCCAATGCGTCCGGCGTTTGGCAGAATACCGATGCGGACACGGTGCTGGTCGAAGGGGACCGCGTGCTGGTGCTTGGATCCACCGCGGACACCGATCGCTTCGGCCAGCTGCGCTAGGCGGCAAAAGCGAATCCAGGCTTAACTAGGAAAGGGGACCCACTGTCGTGGGTCCCCTTTCCTAGTTGTCTGCTATGACTCGATGCTGAAGCGCATGACCAGGGCTAGGCCGATAATGACCGCGCCCCAGACCAGACCAAGAACAATGGTGATGCGATTCAGGTTGCGCTCGGCAACACCGGACGAACCCATCGAGCTGGTCATGCCGCCACCGAACATGTCGGACATACCGCCGCCTCGACCCTTATGGAGAAGGATCAATAGGGTGAGCAGGACACTGGTGATACCCAGCAGTACCTGCAGAATGATCTTGATGATATCCAAGTCGACGGTTCCTTAATTAGATTCAGTCGGTGACGAGATGGTGCTCGAACCTAACAATATTAGCAAACTCTTCGGCATCCAAACTAGCACCGCCGACCAGCAGGCCATCAACATCGCGTTCACGCATGATCTGCGCGGCATTTGCGGCCTTGACGCTTCCGCCATAGAGCAGGCGCGCCTTCTGCGCAATCTCCTCGCCGAAGCGCTCGACCAATGCTCCGCGAATCGCGGCGCACAGCTCCTGCGCATCGGCCGGGCCCGCCACCTCGCCGGTTCCGATAGCCCACACCGGCTCATAGGCGATGACCAGCGTTTCGGCCTGTTCGGCGGTGACGCCTTCCAGGGACTCGGCAAGCTGGTTCAGCGTGTAAGCAACATGCTCGTTCGCCTGGCGTACCTCAAGGCCTTCGCCGACGCAAAGCACCGGGGTCAGCTCGTGGCGGTACGCGGCGGCAAGCTTCGCGGCAATCACGGCGTTGGACTCGTTGTGGTACTCGCGGCGCTCCGAGTGGCCGACCAGCACGTAGCTGCAGCCAAGCTTATTCAGGAACTGGCCGGAGATCTCCCCGGTATAGGCTCCCGAGTCCTGTGCGGACAGGTCCTGTGCCCCGTAGACGACGTCCAGCTTGTCGCCCAGGGTCAGGGTCTGCACACCGCGGATGTCGGTGAACGGTGGGAACACCGCAACCTCGGCACGGTCGTAATCGTGCTGCGCATCCTTCAGCGTCCACGCGAGCTTCTGCACCAGGGTGATGCCCTGGACGTGGTCCATGTTCATCTTCCAGTTGCCCGCAATCAGCGGCTGGCGCACGTAGGCGCCGTTATTCGACATCGTCATAAATTTAGCCTTCCAAAGCGGCAACACCCGGCAGGGTCTTGCCTTCAAGGTATTCGAGCGACGCTCCGCCACCGGTGGAGATGTGGCCGAAGTCGTCCTCCGAGAAGCCCAGGGCACGTACCGCGGCGGCTGAGTCGCCACCGCCTACGACGCTAAACGCCTCGGAACCTGCCAATGCCTGGGCCACCGTGCGGGTGCCCTCGGCGAAGGCCGGGATCTCGAAGACGCCCATTGGGCCATTCCAGAACACGGTGTTTGCGCTCGTGATGTAGCTTGCGAACAGTTCGGCGGACTTCGGTCCGATATCGAGGCCGAGTCCGTTCGAGCCGAAGCTGGCTTCTTCGATCTTGTCGGCGGCAAGCACCTCGTGCTCGGCGTCTGCCCCGAACTTGCTGGCAACGACGACGTCCGATGGAACGATGATGTCGCAACCGAGCTTTTCGGCGCGGGCCAGGTATTCCTGGCAGACCGAGATCTGGTCTTCTTCAAGCAGCGAGCCGCCGATGGCGTATCCCTGGGCCTTGAGGAAGGTGAATGCCATGCCGCCACCGATCAGCAGCTGATCGGCCTTGCCTAGCAGGTTGTCGATGACCGCGAGCTTGTCCGAAACCTTCGACCCGCCCAGTACGACCACGTAGGGACGCTTTGGCGCTTCGGTCAGGGTCTTGAGGACCTTGACCTCGGTTGCCACCAGGTCGCCCTGGTAGCTTGGCAGCAAGGCTGCGATGTCGAATACCGAGGCATGCTTGCGGTGCACCGCACCGAAGGCATCGTTGACGTAGGCGCCGTTGTCACCGGTCAGTGCGGCCAGCGCCGTGGCGAATTCTTCACGCTCGGCGTCGGCCTTGGAGGTCTCGCGGGCGTCGAAGCGCACGTTCTCGAGGACCAGCACCGCACCCTCGGCCAACGCGGCGGCGGATTCGCGAGCCGAAGCTCCTACTACGTCCGTTGCCACGGTGACATCGAAGTCTGCAAGTTCGTTCAAGCGGCGAGCGGCAGGCTCGATGGAGTACTTCGAATCGACCTGGCCCTTAGGGCGACCCAGGTGTGCCATCACGATGACCTTGGCGCCAGCCTCGGTCAGTTTGGTGATGACCGGAAGGGACGCGCGCACGCGTCCGTCATCGGTTACGGTCGCCCCGTCGAGCGGTACGTTCAGGTCGCTTCGGACCAAAACGTACCGCCCGCGGACACCGTCAGCGAGTAATTCGTCGAGAGTGTGAGAAGACATGTCTCTAGGTTATCGACTAGAGGCTTGATCCCACGAATTCAACAAGGTCAACAAGTCGCGAGGAGTAGCCCCACTCGTTGTCGTACCAAGCCACAACCTTGACGGTGTTGCCAATCACGGAGGTCAGGCCGGAGTCGAAAATGGCGGAGTGCTTGTTCGTCACAATGTCGGAGGAAACCAGCGGATCGGTCGAGTACTCGAGGTAGTCGGCCAGCTTGCCTTCGGTGGCAGCCTTTTCGAAGGCGGCGTTGATTTCTTCAACGGTCGCGGTGCGAGCCAGGTTGACGGTCAGGTCGGTGGCCGAGCCGGTTGGTACCGGTACGCGCATTGCGTAACCGTTAAGCTTGCCCTTCAATTCCGGAAGCACCACGCCGATGGCCTTAGCGGCACCGGTGGAGGTCGGGATCAGGTTCAGCGCTGCGGCGCGGGCACGGCGCGGGTCGCTGTGCGGTGCATCCTGCAGGCGCTGGTCGGCGGTGTATGCGTGGATGGTGGTCATCAGGCCGTCGACAATGCCGAATTCATCGTTCAGAACCTTGGCCATTGGGGCCAGGCAGTTAGTGGTGCACGATGCGTTCGAGATGATGTTGTGCGTGGCTGGATCGTACTTGTCGTGGTTGGCGCCCATCACGATGGTGATGTCTTCATCGCTGGCCGGAGCCGAGATGATGACTTTCTTTGCACCGGCGGTGATGTGCTTGCCAGCGTCGGCAGCCTTGGTGAAGAATCCGGTCGATTCGATGACAACGTCGACGTTCAATTCGCCCCATGGCAGGTTTGCCGGGTCGCGCTCCGAGAGCACCTTGATGCGGCGCTCTCCGACGACGATGGTGTCGCCATCTACGGATACCGCTTCGCCGACTGGGCCCAGAACGCTATCGAACTTCACCAGGTGAGCCAGTGCATCGATGGAACCGAGGTCGTTGACTGCAACGATTTCGATGTCTGCCTTGTGCGCCAGAGTGGCACGCAGGAAGTTGCGTCCGATACGACCGAAACCATTGATTCCAACACGAGTAGTCATGTGGCTATCTCCTCTAAATGGGATGATTGCGCCACTGCCGTGCTTTTCACGGAAGTGGCCTGCTTATCTAAGAGGACACTCCGTTGTGTCGTGAGTTGCAGACCTCGTGAAACACGAGGTCTGCAACACACCTGATACATCCTACGCGAAATTCGCGGAGAATGTGAGCTGAATTACCAGAAGGTTAATTCGGCAATAATTACTTACCTGGAACCACCAGCGAAGCAGCGCCAGTGCGAGCGGCTTCGAAGCGAGCCTGGACGTCGGCCCAGTTCACGATGTTCCAGAAGGCCTTGACGTAGTCAGCCTTGACGTTGACGTAGTCCAGGTAGAAGGCGTGCTCCCACATGTCCAGCATCAGCAGCGGGATGGTTCCCACTGGGACGTTGCCCTGCTGATCGTACAGCTGCTCGATGACCAGCTGGCCACCTAGCGGCTCGTAGGCCAGAATTGCCCAGCCCGAGCCCTGCAGGCTCATGGCCGAAGCGGTGAAGTGACCGCGGAATCCGTCGAAGGAGCCGAAGAACTCGTCGATGGCCGCTGCCAACTCGCCTACTGGCTTGTCGCCACCCTCTGGTGAGAGGTTGTTCCAGAAGATCGAGTGGTTGGTGTGTCCACCCAAGTGGAACGCCAGGTCCTTCGAAAGCTTCGGGATGTTGCCGAATTCGCCCTTTTCGCGGGCTTCTGCCAGCTGCTCCAACGCCGAGTTAGCGCCTGCAACGTAGGTTGCGTGGTGCTTCGAGTGGTGCAGCTCCATGATGCGAGCCGAGATGTTCGGCTCCAGTGCAGCGTAGTCATACTGCAGTTCTGGCAGTGAATAGACAGCCATGATTCTCCTCAATCTTCTCAATTGGTTGAATCTCCGCGGAAGGTCTGCCGCGGGGACACTTTTTTACTGTTCCAGTTCATCTACTGGAACACTGGACTCGGTACCAGGTATTCCCAGATCACCAGCTTTTTTATCCGCCATAGCTAAGAGCCTGCGGATCCGGCCGGCAATCGCGTCCTTGGTCATTGGAGGTTCGGCCATGCGGCCCAATTCATCCAGCGACGCTTGCTTGTGCTCCAGGCGAAGCACCCCGGCGTAACGCAGGTGCTCAGGCACCTCGTCGCCAAGAATCTCCAGTGCGCGCTCCACGCGTGCACCGGCAGCCACAGCAGCTTGCGCGCTGCGGCGCAGGTTCGCATCGTCGAAGTTCGCCAGCCGATTTGCGGTGGCGCGGACTTCTTTGCGCATGCGGCGTTCTTCCCACACCATCAGTGCGTCGTGTGCGCCCATGCGTGTCAGGAGTTGGGCGATGGCATCGCCATCGCGAATCACCACTCGGTCCACCCCGCGTACCTCACGCGCCTTGACGGTCAGGTCCAGGCGTCGAGCCGCACCGACCAGGGCGAGTGCGGCCTCTGGGCCGGGACAGGTAATTTCAAGTGCCGAACTGCGACCCGGTTCGGTTAGTGAACCGTGGGACAAGAACGCGCCACGCCACACCGCTTCGGCGTCGGCCGTGGAACCGTTGACGATGACCGAGGGCAGACCACGTACCGGCCGTCCACGTTGGTCGAGAAGCCCGGTTTGGCGTGCCAAAACTTCGCCGTCCTTAGCGACGCGCACGATGTATCGGCTGCCCTTACGGATGCCGGAACCGGAGACCATGACAATCTCCGCGTCGTGTCCGTAGAGCTCGCCAATGGCGACCTTGAGCCTGCGAGCGGTCGCAGCTAAGTCAACCTCAGCCTCGATTACTATTCGCCCGGAGACAATATGCAGTCCGCCGCTGAAGCGGAGCATGGTCGAAACCTCGGCTTTGCGCACCGATGGCTTGCGAATCTCAACCCGCGACAGCTCGTCTTTGACGGAAGCCGTCAATGCCATGAATCAAACTCCCTTACATAGATCCGATTAGGATCCTATTGCGGTAAACACCTCATGATAGGCCGCCGCTAAGCGCAACGGGTCGTGCTCGGCACGACCGTCAGATACACCTACTCTACTAAAGAAGACACGTGCCCCGAGTTTTTGCGCTGCCAGCTCAAATCTCTCCTTGTTACGAACCCGCGATTCATCAGCGATAATCGCGTCGAATTGAACGTTCGGGGCGTAACGTCCCAAAACCTCTAGATGCGCGGCGGCATCCATTCCGGAGGTCTCGGCAGTATCGACGGATAGATTCATGGTCAACAGTTTTTTCGCCGTGGTATCTGCGATGGCTTGACGCATATCGGGCAGCAACAAGTGCGGAAGCACCGAGGTGTACCACGACCCTGGACCCAGAATGATCCAGTCGGCCAATTCGATCGCGTCCAACGCCTCGGGGCAGGCCGGAGCTCCGTCAGGTTCCAAATACACCTTGGAGACCAGTCCCCCGCCACCCGCCGCGGCCAACTGCGCCTGGCCATCTATGCGACGCTTGATCAGGGTATCGGTGACTTCGTCCGCTTCAAGAACTTCACCATGGATCGACAGCGGAACGGTGCTCATGGGCAGCACCTGGCCACGTGCGCCCAGCAACGCGCCGGCCCAGCGCAGTCCAGCTACCGGGCTATCAAGCAATTCCCAGAGCGCGAGAATCAGCAGGTTGCCCACCGCATGGCCGTTCAGCGGCTCTTCTGGATGCTCATCCGATTGGAACCGGTGCTGCATGACATCGCGCCAGGTGCGGCCCCAGTCATTATCGTCACATAAGGCGGCCAGCGCCATGCGCAGGTCCCCCGGGGGAAGCACATCGAAGGAACCGCGCAGCCTTCCGGAACTTCCACCGTCATCGGCCACGGTCACCACGGCGGTCAGTTCCGTGGTGAGCCGGCGGAGCGCCGAAAGCGAGGCAGACAGGCCATGCCCACCACCCAACGCAACCACCGAGGGGTTGCGCATATCATCGGGCCGGGTAAGACCCTGAATCGGGATTGGTCCCGTTGCGAATGCCATCGAAGACTACTCCCGGCCTAAATCACGGTGCGTGATATTCACTCGCACATTGGGCAGCTGCGCCAGTCGGCGCCCCAATTCAATGGTCGTTGCCACGGAGCGGTGCTTGCCGCCGGTGCAGCCAACGGCAATCGTCGCGTAGTGCTTATTCTCTCGCCGATACCCCTCGAACACTGGCTCCAGTGCCTTAAGGTAGTTTTCGATAAATTCATTGGTCCCCGGCTGACGCAGGACGTAGTCCGAGACTTCCTTGTCCTTGCCGGTTTGCGGACGCAATTCCGGAACCCAGTGCGGGTTCGGAATGAAGCGCACGTCGGCCACGTAGTTGGCGTCGGTGGGCAGGCCGTATTTGAACCCGAAGCTCATAACGTTGATCCGCAAAATGATCGGACCCGATTCGGCAAATAGCTCATTCGCCGAACGCGCCAGGTCATGCACCGACATGGATGAGGAGTCCAGAATGAGTTCAGCGGCTTCACGCAACGGTCCAGTCACGTCCCGCTCTCGCTTGATGCCGTCGACGATCCGCCCGTCGCCCTGCAACGGGTGCGGACGGCGACCCTGTTCGAAGCGCCGGACCAGGACCTCATCGCTGGCGTCCAAGTAGACCAGGCGGTACTTCACCCCGCCGCTGGTGAGCAGCGCCAGAGATTCACGAATCTCTGGAAAGAGATCTTTGGAGCGCACATCCATGACCACTGCCAATCGTGGAATGGTTCCTTGGGAACGGCTCATCAGCTCGGTGAGCATACCCAGCATGGATGGCGGCAGGTTCTCCACCACATACCAGCCAAGGTCTTCGAGTGCGTGGGCCACCGTGGTTCGACCGGCGCCTGACATGCCGGTGACGATCACGAGTTCGGATTCCGGAGGTTTTACAGCTTCATACTCGGTGGTCATACCTCAAGGCTAGTCGAGAATTTCACCGGCAGTCATGTTCACACCCGCACGTGAAGTATCTTCCAAGGATTCTTTGATGGAAGTCGCAAGCTTTTCCCCGACTCCAGAGACCTCCATGAGCTGCTCCAAGGACGCGGCCCGGATCTTTTTCATCGATCCAAAGTGCTTACGGAGCGCTTCCTGTTTCGATTTGCCTAAGCCCGGAACGGCATCCAAATCCGAGGAAATCATCGACTTCGAACGCTTGGCGCGGTGGAAGGTAATGGCAAAGCGGTGTGCCTCATCGCGCAGGCGCTGCACCAGGTACAACGCCGCCGAAGCACGCGGCAAGATCACCGGGAATGGGTCCTCCGGCAGCCAAAGCTCTTCGAGCCGCTTCGCCAAGCCAACGACGGGAATATCATCAATCCCCAAGTCATCGAGGGCTTTTTGAGCCGCGGCCACCTGCGGCGGGCCACCGTCGACGATCACCAAGGACGGCGGGTAAGCAAATTTCTTCACTTCGCTGGTTCCGGGCTCAACCTCGCCGGTGCTGAAAGTGTCCGGGTCGATTTTTTCCTTCAGGTACCGGCTAAAGCGTCGGTGGATCACGTCGTACATGCTCGCGGTGTCATCACGCGCGGCATCACCGGTAATCGAGAATTTTCGGTATTCGCTCTTCTTGGGCAGCCCGTCCTCGAAAACCACCATCGAGGCGACAACGTTGGTCCCCTGCGTATGCGACGCGTCGTAACATTCGATGCGCAACAGGGCGGTTTCGGCACCGAGCGCTTCTTGCAGTTCCTGCATCGCGGCCGAACGGGTCGAAATATCACCGGCACGTTTGGACTTGTGCAGGCGCAGCGCCTGCTCGGCGTTCTCCACCACGGTTGAGGCCAGCGCCGCCTTGTCACCACGCTGCGCAACGCGCAGGGAAACCTTCGAGCCACGCAGTTCGGTCAGCCAGGTGGTGACATCTTCAATGTCATCGGGCAAGGTGGGCACCAGAACTTCACGCGGGATCCGGTCGGCATGATCGGCATAAACCTGGGTGAGCAGCTGCTCGACGAATTCAGCGTCCGTCAGGTCGGCGACCTTTTCGACCACCCATCCGCGTTGCGAGCGGATACGGCCGTCGCGCACGTGGAAGACCTGCACCGCGGCTTCAAGCTCATCGGCATGAATGCCGAAGATATCCGCTTCGGTGCTCTCGGCAAGCACCACCGCATTGCGCTCGAAAACCCTGTTCAGGGCGGCGATGTCGTCACGGTAGCGGGCTGCTTGTTCGTATTCAAGATTGGCGACGGCAGCCTGCATCTGCGCGGTCAGCTCGCGGGTGAACTTCCCTGCTTCGCCACCCATGAAGGTACACAGGTCATCGGCCAGGGCTCGGTGGTCTTCTGGAGAGATCCGACCGACGCAAGGCGCGGAGCATTTATCGATATACCCCAGCAAGCACGGGCGGCCCGAGGCTTCGGCACGCTTGAAGACCCCTGGCGCACAGGTGCGTACCGGGAAGACGCGCAAAAGCGTATCGAGAGTTTCGCGGATCGCCTTGGCCGGATAAAACGGGCCGAAATACTTCACGCCCTTGCGCTTGTCCCCGCGCATGACCAGGGCGCGCGGGAATTGTTCGTCCATCGTGATGGCCAGGTACGGATAGGTCTTATCGTCGCGGAAGACAATATTGAATCTCGGGGTGTATTCCTTGATCCAGGTGTACTCGAGCTGAAGCGCCTCCAGCTCGGATCCGACGGTTGTCCATTCGACGCTGGCCGCGGAGAACACCATCGTGCGGGTTTTAGCGGTCAGGCGTTCCGGGTTGATGAAATATGAGGCCAAACGATTGCGCAGGACACGGGCCTTGCCCACATAGATGACCCGGCCGTGCTCGTCGCGGAAGCGGTAGACACCCGGTTTAGTGGGGATATCCGATGATTTCGGACGGTAGCTGGCTGGATCTGCCATGGCTACTTCGCGTCCGGTGGCAACTGGTTGTACGAGTCCACACGTTCCTGACCGCTCAGCTCGGCGATCGCGTCAACGATCCGGTCCGTCGCGCGGCGGCGTTCGGGCAGCGGATGCTTGCGGCCCAGCTGGTCAAAGTACAGCGGCTCCCCGTAGTGAATGGAGAACTTCGTCGGGCGAATGCCCTTGGTGTCGGCCGGCTGCAGCTTCTCGGTGCCGATCAGTCCCACCGGGATCACCGGGACACCCGTGGTCAGGGCCAGCCAGCCCACTCCGGTCCGGCCACGGTAGAGCTTGCCGTCGCGTGACCGGGTGCCCTCCGGGTAGATTCCGATGCCGCTTCCGTTTTCGATGATCTCCACCAGCGAGTCCAGGGCCGCCACGGAGGCCGCCTGCTCACCGCGCTGCACCGGGATGGACCCTACGGATTCGAAAAAGGTCTTCATGGCTTTGCCTTTGAGGCCGGGGGTGGTGAAGTATTCGGCCTTGGCGAAGAACGCGACATCGCGTGGGGTCAACGCCTGCACGATAATCGAGTCGAGGAACGACAAGTGGTTGGAGGCGACGATGAAGCCGCCTTCCTTGGGAACGTTGTGGACCCCGGTAATCTCCGGACGGCACAGGGTGTGCAGCATGCCGCGGATCGAGGAGCGGGTCATGGTGTAGAGGCTCATTAGTTCAGGCCCTCCTGCATCGGCTGTCCGTTGAGCGCCGCAGCACGTTCTTCACCCAGCAATAGGACGGCGAGCTCAGGCACGCTATCGGCCAGGTGGTCTGCCGCGTCCAACTCGTTGGGAAGCGCAAAACCCCAGCTGACACCAATCGATGCCACCGAGTTTTCACGCGCCGCATCCAGGTCGTAGTAGCGATCGCCGACGACCACGGTGCGTGCCGGATCCAGCTCGCCCGCCTGGAGCGCGGCCCGGACGATATGCGTCTTGCTCGAACCCAAGGATCCGTGCTCCGAGGCGTTGCCGAAGATGGCGTCCAGCGCGGAATCCAGCCCCTGCTTGGCGATCAGGTCCCGTGCAATGGGCTCCGGCTTGGCCGTCGTCACTGCCACGTAGATTCCGGCCGCGCGGAGCGCAGCCAACAGTTCGCGCAGTCCCGGGTAAACCCGCGAGGCGGCCATGCCCACCGCCGCGTACCTGGCACGGTATGCGGCGATGATCTGATCGATATTCTCGTCGGTGACACCGTCCAGGGTGCGCAGACCGATTTGCAGCGGTGGACCCACCAACGCCTCGACGGCTTCCTCTCCGGGATCGGTGACATCATGCGCCACGAGGGCATGACGAATTCCGGAAGTAATGGAACCTGCGGGGTCCACGAGAGTCCCGTCCAGATCAAAGAGCACGCTTGTTACCGACATATTCACTTAGACATCATCCCATGAAGCGGACTCACGTTAGGAATCCATAACTGAAAACGCATATTCAGCGGGTCCGCCTCGCTCGGGATTTGAGGTTCTAGAGAATTTCGGCCAGGTACTTTCCGGTGTGCGATTCGTCGACCTTCGCCACGGATTCCGGGCTTCCGGTGGCCAAAATCGTTCCGCCGCCCGAGCCGCCTTCCGGCCCCAGATCGATCACCCAGTCGGCCGACTTGATGACGTCCAAGTTGTGCTCGATGGTCAACACGGTGTTTCCCTTGTCCACCAGTCCTTGCAGAACCAGCAGCAGCTTGCGGATGTCTTCGAAGTGCAGACCGGTGGTCGGTTCGTCGAGCACGTAGATGGAGCGGCCGTTTGAACGCTTCTGCAATTCCGCGGCGAGCTTCACACGCTGCGCCTCGCCGCCGGAAAGCGTGGTGGCCGGCTGCCCCAGTCGCACATAGCCCAGTCCCACATCGACCAGGGTCTTCAGGTGGCGGGCGATCGGGGTGAACGCGGCGAAGAACTCGGCGCCCTCGGAGATCGGCATATTCAGCACGTCCGAGATGTTCTTGCCCTTGTAGAGCACCTGCAGGGTTTCGCGGTTGTAGCGCTGGCCCTGGCAGACCTCGCACGGCACGTAGACATCCGGCAGGAAGTTCATTTCGATCTTCAGCGTGCCGTCACCCGAGCAGGACTCGCAGCGCCCGCCCTTGACGTTGAAGGAGAATCGGCCCGGCTGGTAGCCGCGCAGCTTCGCCTCATTGGTCTCTGCAAAGAGCTTGCGGATGTTGTCGAAGACCCCGGTGTAGGTGGCAGGGTTCGACCGCGGGGTGCGCCCGATGGGCGACTGGTCCACGTGCACGACCTTGTCCAGGTGCTCCAGGCCCAGCACCCGGGTGTGGCGTCCGGGAACCTGCTTGGCGCCGTTGAGCTTATTGGCCAGCACCTTGTACAGGATGTCGTTGACCAGCGTCGACTTGCCCGAACCCGAGACACCGGTAATCGCGGTCAGCACGCCCAGCGGGAACTCCACGGTGACGTCCCGCAGGTTGTTTTCCTTCGCGCCCACCAGCTTGAGCATGCGCTTCTTGTCGGCCTTGCGGCGCTTTTTCGGCAGCTCGATCTGCTTGCGTCCGGAGAGGTAGTCGCCGGTCAGCGAGCGGGTGTTCTCCTTCAGCCCCTCCAGCGAGCCGGAATGGACTACCTCGCCGCCGTGCTCCCCGGCACCCGGACCGATATCCACGATCCAATCCGCCTCGGCGATGGTGTCCTCATCGTGTTCGACGACGATCAGCGTATTGCCCAGCGAACGCAGATGCAGCAGGGTTTCGATCAGCCGGCGGTTGTCGCGCTGATGCAGGCCGATGGAGGGCTCGTCCAGCACGTAGAGCACGCCGACCAGGCCGGAACCGATCTGCGTGGCCAGGCGGATGCGCTGCGCCTCGCCACCGGACAGGGTGCCCGCGGCGCGTTCCAGGGTCAGGTATTCCAGGCCCACGTCCAGCAGGAACTTCATGCGCGCGCCAATTTCCTTCAGCACCTGGGTGGCGATCTGCGCCTCGCGGTCGCTCAGCTCCAAGGTGGTGAGGAATTCGGCCGCCGCGCGCAAATCCATGGCCGCCACCGCCGCGATCGACTTGCCGCCGATCAGCACCGACAGCGAGGCCGGGTTCAGCCGGGCGCCGCCGCAGGTAGGGCACGGAATCTGGCGCATGTACTGCTCGTAGCGATCGCGCGCGTGATCCGATTCGGTTTCCTCATGCTTGCGGTGCACGTAGGAGATGACGCCTTCGAACCCGGTGGAGTACTTGCGCTCCCGGCCGAAACGGTTCTTGTACTGCACCACGACCTTGTGGTCCTTGCCGTTCAGGATCGCCTGGCGCGCCGGTGCCGGCAGGTCCTTCCAGGCGGTGTCCATGCTGAAGCCCAGCTCCTTGCCGAGCCCCTCGATCAACCGGTTCCAGTATTCGGTGGTCGCCTTGCCCAAGGACCACGGCGCGATGGCCCCGTCGGCCAGTTTGACCTCGGCATCCGGGACGATCAGGTGCTCATCGACTTCGAGCTTGGTGCCGATGCCGCTGCAGGCCGAACAGGCGCCGAAGGGGTTATTGAAGGAGAAGGTTCGGGGTTCGATCTCATCGATGGCCAGCGGGTGCTCGTTCGGGCAGGCGAGGTTCTCGGAGAACGCGCGGACGCGCTTCGGGTCGTCCTCTTCCAGATCCACGAAGTCCACCAGCACGCGGCCCTCGGCCAGGTTCAGTGCGGTTTCCACCGAGTCGGTCAGCCGCTGGTGCACCGTGTCGTTAATGGCGAGGCGGTCAACGACCACCTCGATGGTGTGCTTGACCTGCTTGGCCAGCTTGGGCGGCTCGGTCAGCTGAATGGTCTTGCCGTCGACCCGGGCACGGGAGAATCCCTTGGAGGATAGCTCGGCGAACAGGTCCACGAACTCGCCCTTACGGGCGCGCACCACCGGGGCAAGCACCTGGAAGCGGGTCTTCTCCGGCATCTCCAGCAGCTGGTCGACGATCTGCTGCGGCGACTGCTTCGAAATGGGTTCCCCGCATTCGGGGCAGTGCGGGCGTCCTACGCGGGCCCAGAGCAGGCGCATGTAGTCATACACCTCGGTGATGGTGCCCACGGTGGACCGCGGGTTGCGGCTCGTGGACTTCTGGTCGATCGACACGGCCGGGGAAAGCCCTTCGATGAAGTCCACATCCGGCTTGTCGACCTGGCCCAGGAACATGCGCGCATAGGCGGACAGGGATTCGACATAGCGGCGCTGCCCCTCGGCGAAAATCGTGTCGAAGGCCAGCGATGACTTGCCCGATCCGGACAAGCCGGTAAAGACGATCATCGCGTCGCGCGGAAGATCCACGTCTACGTTCTTCAGGTTGTGCTCGCGCGCACCCTTGACGATCAGACGGGACAAATCCAGTTTTTTGCTTTCTGCAGTAATAGCCACGAAGTAATACTAATCGAAAACTACTTCGAATAAACGTGGTGCTTGGCACAAATGCGCGTTACTTTCGCGCAGGGCGATATCCCGGGCATTTCCAGCCCTGAAGATTTGCTGGTCGGCGGCCGTTTCGAGGCTCGGACGGAGCGAACAGGAAGAGCACGATGATTAGCCGACAAGTAGGCGACAGCGCCGGCAGGGCGCATTTTCTTCGCATGTTCCCCACAAAAGTTTCCCGACGAGCCATGTGGCCGGTGCCTCCCGGCGTGGTACTCCAGCCCGGCCCCGGAACCCTTGGCCTTCAACTAAATACTGCCACCGGCGTCCGCTAGGATGACTTGCCAGTTCGATCCGAGAATGGGAGGCTGAGCTCCCGCGCCGGCATTGAGGAAATGAATTCAACATGAGCAAAACCATTATCATCACCGGCGGCAGCGACGGCATCGGCGCGGCCGCCGCGCGCACGCTGGTTGGCCGTGGCCATCGCGTCGTCATCGTGGGGCGCTCGGAGGGCAAAACCAAAAGCATCGCCGCAGAGCTGTCCGTTCCTTACTATGTCGCTGACTTCGCTGAGCTGACCCAAGTTAGAAAGCTGGCAGATGATCTGCTGGAGGCGTACCCCGTAATCAACGTGCTCGCGAATAATGCAGGCGGCATCATGGGTGAGCGAACCCAGACCGTTGATGGGCATGAAATTACTTTCCAGGTCAACCACCTTGCTCCGTTCCTGCTCACCAGCTTGCTCATGCCAGCGCTGCTTGCCGGCAAGGCAACGATTATCCAGACAGCCAGCAAGGCCGCCCGGATCTTCGGGCGGCTGGATATCGAAGACCTGCAGAATACCGAGGGCTACGCCCCGCAGAAAGCCTATGGCAACGCGAAACTCGCTAATATCCTCTTCACTCAGGAATTGCAGCACCGGTTCGGACCACGAGGCATCACCGCCGTTGCTTTCCATCCGGGTATCGTCGCCAGCAGCTTCGCCAGCGAAACCACACATTTCATGCGGCGCATTTACCACGGCCCGCTCAAACGTCTTTTTACCGTCACTCCCGAAAAAGGGTCAGATCAGCTTGTTTGGCTCGCGGAAGGGACTCCTGGAACGTCTTTCCTGCCGGGTTCCTACTATGAATCCCGCAGGATAGCGACAAGGGTAAGTGCCGAAATGCACAATCCGAAGTTTGCAGAGCAGCTCTGGAAGAAATCGGCTTCACTGCTCCGAACCGCTAGCTGACAGAATTTCCCCGAGTTATCTGAGCGTGGCGCAGAATCTGCCGATGGTTCTGGTGCAGTGCGGTTTGGGCCCAACCGGCATGAACCGACCTTTAGGGACACTCAAATCGCGTTTCGGGTTAGCTCGCCTCGCACAGCCCGGTACCCCATGGCCCGAAGGCCACTGATTAACGCGGCAGCGAGCTGAACGCGGCGCGCAAATACTTAACCGCGGTTTCTTCATCTACCGACCAGGTCTGGGCTACGCGTGCCAGATCGGCTGCGGCGTCGCCGACTTCTTGCTGGGCACGATCCTCGGCTGCTTGCACGATGGTTCCGTGTCGCCCGCGGGTCACGACCGCGCCTTGGGCTTCCAGCTCCTTATAGACCTTCGCCACCGTGTTCACCGCAAGATCCAGGTCACCGGCGAGCGCCCGCACCGAGGGAAGCTTGGTTCCGGGGGCCAAGTCTCCACCCGCAATACTTGCCAGGATTTGCTCACGTACCTGCTGGTACGGGGCAACGGCCGATTTCGGGTCGATACGGATGAAATCCAGATTGGCCATGGGCGCTCCATTCGGTGCAATACTTCGGTTGATTCACTGAGCCTATCGCGTTCAAGCCAATCGCCGCCGTAGGGTAATAAGCATGAGTGAACTTCTACTAGCCGACGTCACGATTCGTTCGGTGAGCGTCTCCGAAATGAACAACAACATTTACTTGGTCACCGAACGGGCCAGCGGCAAACAACTACTGATCGATGCGGCCGACGAAACTCCCGCGATTCTAGAACTCGTGGCCAGCGCCGCCAAGGATGGCCCCGAACCAGAGGTCGTTGGCATCGCCACGACCCATGAGCATTGGGACCACGTGCGAGCCCTGGCCGAGGTCGTCGAACGCTTCGCCGTTCCAACGTATGCAGGCGCCGAAGATATCAACGGTATCGCCAAGGAGTCCGGCGTGAAGATCAGCCACGGGCTGACCCATGGTGATCGAGTTTCCGTTGGCAAGGTGGAACTTGAGGCCATCCACCTTCGCGGGCACACCGCGGGCTCGATCGCATATGCATTGCAGGACTCCTCGGGACAGCAGGTCATCTTCAGCGGAGACAGCCTTTTCCCCGGGGGTGTAGGCAATACCTGGGAGGACCCGGAGCGCTTCGAGTCGTTGCTCAACGACGTATCCGAACGTATCTTCGAAAAGTTCCCGGATGATACCGTCGTCCTGCCCGGTCACGGTGGCTCCACCACCGTGGGCACCGAGCGCCCGCACCTCGATGCATGGCGACAGCGCGGCTGGTAATCCATCATTTGCAGCATTGCCCATCAGGTTACGGCCCGGTGGGCAATTCTTGCAGGTAGAGCAGCATCCGCCATTCACTGCCCGGTTCGTGGTTCACAAACCCGCGGTCCTCGTAAAAGCGACGAGCCTGCGCATCGTCTTCATCCACGTTGATGTGCATTTCGCTGCCTCCGCGCTCGGCCAGCTGGCGCAGGACATGATCAAGGATAGCGCCGCCGATGCCTTGGCCGCGCAGTGGAGGACGCACATACAGCTCATCAAGCACCGCGAGCGGTCCGTCGGAATAGATGGTTGGCCGCAGGGTCACGATGGCGTGGCCCGACGGCTCAGATGCAGGACCGGCGAGCACCGCATAACAGTGTGGGCCAGCGAGCATGCCCCGCAACCGCCTGGCTAGTATCTGCTCCGTGGGGCAGGGAGAACCGAACTCCGCATTGAAGTCAGCCTGCAGCTTCGCCAGCTGCGCGCAATGTTCCGCCGTGGCTACGTAGGTGCGCCGTTTTTCCATGCGGCCATTGTCCTCCATGTCCAGCGCCGGCACCAGTGATTCAGCCCTGCTTGCGTGCCACCATAAAGATGCGCCGGAAGGGAAAGTTCGTCAGCTTGGCACCGTCCGGTGCCGTGAATGACGGGTAATGCTCGGCGACGGCAGCGGAGTAGTCCGCTTCGAAATCCAGGTATTCGTCCTCGGGCAGTGTTGCCTTGATGGGCAGCAACGCGGTGCCTCGCACCCAGTCAAGGATCGGGCTCTCCCCCACCATCACCTGGTGGTAGGTCGTCTCCCACACATTTGCCTGGAACCCTGCCTCTAGCAATAGCCGCTGGTACTCTTGTGGTTCGCCCACCACGTCTTCGTGCCGCAGCACGCCGCCGAGCCTGCCTGCCCACTTCTGAGAGTCGGCCACCTGGCGCATCACCGCATGGGAGGCAGCGCCGAAGTTTCCCGGCATCTGGATTGCGACGTAGGCACCGGCCTTCAAATCACCCAACCAGCTTTTGAGCAGTTCGCGGTGTTCGGGGAGCCACTGCAGCATGGCGTTGGAAAAGAGCAGGTCGATCTCGGGTCGCGGGTGCCAATGGCGTGCGTCGAGCAGCTCGAAGCCCAGATTCGGCTGCTGCACCGCGCCGTTGGCTTGGGCGATCATCTCCGGGGAAGAATCCAATCCGGTCACCTGCGCCTGCGGCCACCGCTCGGCCAGCAAGCTCGTCTTGTCTCCCGGCCCGCAGCCCAGATCGACAATCTGCTTGGGGATGATTCCGCCTAGCTGGCCCAGCAGGTCTTCGTAGGGTCGTCCGCGGTAATCCGCGAATTCGGCGTATTTGTTCGGGTTCCACTTCATATTTCCGAGCCTAGTACCACGGCTCAGCGTTCAGCTAGCCTCCGGTCGCAGTTCTCAACGGATAGGCTTAGAACATCATGTTGCTCACCGATTACCTGCCTGCAGATGCGAAGAACGTTTCCGACGACGAGATTTACGAGTCCTTTGGCCGCTGGGTAACCACCCGCGGCATCGACCTATACCCTGCCCAGGACGAGGCTTCGATGGCCTTGGCCGCCGGAAGCAACGTCATTTTGGCGACGCCCACCGGCTCGGGCAAGTCGCTGGTCGCCATTGCCGCGCACTTCTACGCGATGTCCCGCGACCAGATCAGCTTCTATACCGCCCCGATCAAGGCCCTGGTGTCGGAGAAGTTCTTCGACCTGTGCAAGATCTTCGGCGCCGAAAACGTCGGCATGGTCACCGGCGATTCCTCGGTGAATGCCGACGCGCCGATCATCTGCTGCACCGCCGAGATCCTGGCCAACATCGCCCTGCGCGAAGGCTCGCGCGCAGATGCGGGTGTGGTCATCATGGACGAGTTCCACTTCTACGCAGATCCGCAGCGCGGCTGGGCCTGGCAATTGCCGCTCATCGAGCTGCCGCAGTCGCAGTTCCTGCTGATGAGCGCCACCCTGGGCGACGTCAGCCGTTTCGAGAAGGAGCTTGAAGACCGCACCGGCAAAACCACCGTGACGGTGGCGCACTCCGAGCGTCCCATCCCGCTGCACTTCTACTACTCGATGGAACCGGTCCAGGAAGCCGTCGAGGAACTGATCAAAACCCAGCAGGTCCCGATCTACATCGTGCACTTCTCCCAGCTGGACGCCATCGATCGCGCCACCGGCTTGATGAGCGTCAACGTGTGCACCCGCGAGGAAAAGGACCGCATCGCCGAGCTGGTGGCCGGATTCCGCTTCGCCGCAGGGTTCGGCAAGACGCTGAACCGGCTGGTGCGCCACGGCATCGGCGTGCACCACGCCGGCATGCTGCCCAAGTACCGCCGGCTGGTCGAACAGCTCGCACAGGCCGGACTGCTCAAGGTCATCTGCGGCACCGACACCCTGGGCGTGGGCATCAACGTGCCGATCCGCACGGTGCTGATCACCGCGCTGTCCAAGTTCGACGGCACCCGCACCCGCACCCTCAACGCCCGCGAATTCCATCAGATTGCCGGCCGCGCCGGGCGCGCCGGCTTCGACACCGCCGGCACCGTGCTGGTCCAGGCCCCCGAGCATGCGATCGAAAACCACAAGGCCATGGAAAAGGCCCTGAAGAAGCACGGCGAGGGCTCCTCAAAGCTCAGGCAGATCCCGAAGAAGAAGCCGCCGCAGAACTTCGTCACCTGGGGCGAGAAGACCTACGACAAGATCGTGCATGCCGATCCGGAAACGCTGAAGTCCTCCTTCCAGGTCTCCCACTCGATGCTGCTGAACCTGCTCGAACGCGAGGACAATGCCTTCGAGGCGGCCATGCGCCTGCTCACCGAGAACCATGAGACCCCCGCCTCGCAGCGCAAGCTGAAGCTGCGCGCCCTGGGCATTCTGCGCGAGCTGATCGCCACCGGCGTGGTGGTGCGGCGCGCGGAACCCGATGAATACGGCAACTACTACGAGCTGACCGTGCACCTGCAGCAGAACTTCGCGCTGAACCAGCCGCTGTCGCCATTTGCCCTGGCGGCCTTGGAACTCTTCGAACCAGAATCCCCCAGCTACGCGTTGGATGTCGTCTCGGTGATCGAGGCGACCCTGGAGAAGCCGCGCCAGGTACTTTCGGGCCAGGAGAAGAAGGCCCGCGGCGAGGCAATTGCCGCGATGAAGGCCGACGGCCTGGACTACGACGCGCGCATGGCGGCCCTGGATGAGGTCACCTACCCGCAGCCGCTGGCGGAGAAGCTCGAGGCGGCCTTCGAACAGTACCGTTCCGGTGCCCCCTGGTTGGCGGACTTCGAGCTTCAGCCCAAGTCCGTCGTGCGCGACATGTACGAACGCGCCATGGGTTTCTCGGACTTCGTCCAGTACTACCAGCTGGCTCGCTCCGAAGGTGTGCTGCTGCGCTACCTCACCGACGCGTACAAGGCCCTGCGCCAGACCGTCCCGCAGGATTCGCTGCGCGAAGACCTCGAAGACCTCATCGAATGGCTGGGCGAATTAATCCGCCAGATTGACTCTTCGCTGCTCGACGAATGGGAGGAGCTCTCGCGCGGCGAGCTGCACGAAGAAACCGAGATCACTCCCCCTGCCCCGGAGAGGCTCACCACGAATATGCGTGCCTTCCGCGTGATGGTTCGCAACGAGATGTTCCGCCGGGTCAAGCTCTTCGCCGATGAACAAGATCAGGCCTTGGGCGAACTCGATGGGCATAGCGGTTTTGCTGCCGATGCCTGGGCCGAGGCCATGGATGACTACTTCGAGGAACACGAGGACATCGATGACGGCCCGAACGGCCGCGGCTCGAACCTATTTGTGGTCACCGAGAAGCCGAACCGGATCTGGGAGGTCCGCCAGATCTTCGCCGATCCGGAAGAGCACCATGACTGGGGAATCAACGCCACCATATCCTTGGACGACTCCGATGAACTCGGCGCCCCGGTAGTTACGGTCACCGCGGTCGGACGAATGGACTAGTTCTCTTCGGCAGTCGATTGCCTTGCCTTTAGCTCACCTAGTGGCGGTTGTCATACACCTGGTTCAGGTGCATGAGAACCGCCACTTTTGTGGCAGCAAGGTTTTTCCATATCTCCTAGTCCGGCCGGCTATCAGATAGCTCTAGCGGGTACTTGCCCACGGTCAAACGCAGCCGAAAAAAATTCGGCGGAAATTAACCCGTCACGGCTAACCTTTTGCGTGGATTCGACGGTATTGTTTGTCCCATGAATCCAATCAGGCTGCGCAAGATCGGCAGTTTCGTCATGTTCCTCGCATGGCTGAGTCTCATTAGCAATCACGCGGTGCTGTTCACCGCCGAAGGTCTGCTGGCCACGCTGCTGCAGGTGGCATTGACCGTTGCGGGTACGTGGTTGCTGTACCAGAGCTGGAAACCACGGTCCCAGGCGCAAGGGTTGCCTCAGCCCTAAACCGGCGAACCGCCCCGTCCGGGGAATAATTAATACGCGGTTCGCTACGGCGCGTGGCCTAGCGGCTGGTTCCGCGCGCGGCGGCGGCCAAATTTTCCAGGACGCCTACCTCCTCTTCACGGCTCAGACCGGTCCGTGCGCGGTCTGTTCCGTTGAGCCATTGAAGCGTGTCAAGACTAGTCCGCGCTAAGGGCCGGGTGCGCAGCCCCGCTTGCCGAGCCGGACGATGATCGCGATCAAGCATGCCGGCCACCGCCGGATCCGGGAGCCACAGCGGAAGCGAGCGTTCCCCGCTCCATGGCACCACGCCCTGCTCGTGCAGCGACGCAGCATCGGCCCAGTGCACCCTTGGCTCGACTTCCAGCGCCTCGAAGATCTGCGCGATGAATTCGCGGCGCGAAGTTGCCGGGCCCACCGCGTCAAAGGTTCCGGTGGATTTATTCTCGGCGAGCTCGATGAGCCAGGTTGCCAGATCGCGCGCGTCCAGTACCTGCACCGGGTCTTCGGCGGCAAGCGGCACCAATAGTTCCAAGCCGTCCGCTAGGCTGCGCGCCGCATGCTCCGGCCAATAACTGAACCTGCCGGTGGGATCCTCGGGCCCGACGAGCAGTCCCGGCCGGATGATCGCGGCCGGCGCGTGAAGTTCTCCAATGAGTTGCTCGCAGGCAATCTTCATCGCCCCATAGGATTCGGCCGTTGATTGCCCGCCGTCGCTTTCCAGCGGTTCGAATAGTTTGGTGTCGGCTGGTGTTCCGCCGGGGTGCGACAGATCGGCATACACGGAGATGGTGGACACGAAGACCCAATGATCGGCGCGGAGCTCTTGCGTGGCCCGGCGCACGTGCGCCGGGGTCCGCGAGACATCAATAACTGAGTCGAATTGCTCGGCGGTGAGTTCGACTGGCGCCGGCTCGTTCCGGTCCCAATAAATGAACTCGCAGCCCTGCGGAGCCACCCCGCTTTCCCCGCGGGCCGCGCAAGTGACCCGGTGCCCGGCATCCGACGCGAATTGGGCAACGTACTGCGATAGGAACATCGTTCCGCCAAGCACAAGAAGTTTCATGCTCCCAAGTACAGCAGTGGCAGAGGCCGCAACAAAGGGCTTTCACTCTGGGCACACCGCCCAGGCCCGGTTCCCTAGCGGCCGTATTCCGTGCGTGTTAGCATGTGAAAATTACCGGGCCGAGAACCGGTTCGCAGAAGGGTGTGCGCGATGGGTCGAAAGCTTGTTTACTATGTGGCGGTGAGCCTGGACGGTTATATCGCGGCGCCCGATGGCGGTTTTGCGGCGTTTCCCACCGAGGGAGACCACATGCAACCGATCCTTGGCGAATACGCCGACGCGGTACCCGCACATATTCACCAGGCCCTTAGAACCAGCGCTCCGGGTACAAAATTCGACACCGTGCTGATGGGCTGGAATACCTACAATCCCGACATCTACGGCGGCCTAGACAGCCCCTACACCCATCTTCGGCAGATTGTGGTCTCGCGTTCCGCGCGCACGGTCCCGGAGCACATTGAACTCACCGGCGACCCGGTGGGCAAGGTACGCGAATTGAAACAGGATGCCGGGCTGGATATCTACCTTTGCGGCGGCGGGCAATTGGCCGGAGCACTCAGCGAGGAAATCGACACGCTCATCCTCAAACGCCACCCGCTGGTCTTCGGCTCGGGGATCGCGTTGTTCGGTGCCGCCGGCTACGCCGCGTTGCCCTTTGTCCCGGTGCGCACTCGGACCTTTGATTCCGGAGTGAGCATCATCGAGTACGAGCGCACGCGCTAAGCCAAGATGATCGCAATGGCCACATAGGATGTCATCAGGCTGGCAAGGATCCATTCGGCCTTCGAACCGGTTTCGGCGAGGACCGGCAAGGCGACCCGCCCGTTAGCTTTCCAGCAGTCCCCGATGACCGGTATTCTGCGGAACCACCGCGGGGCACCGATCTTGATCGGCCACAGCAAGTTGCACCCGCCGATGGTGAGCATATCCCCCAGAATGTGCACGATCACCCCGGCGGTGACCGCCAGCGGGAACCAGGCCCGTTCGAGCGGAGCGTTCATGCCGACAAACGCCCCGGCGGCCAGGGCAATCACCCAGCACAGCAAGGGCGGCATGAATTTCACGCTTTTCACCGCGAAGGAAATCAGCAGGATCGCAAAGAGCGCTGCGCCGGGATACACCACCCCGAGCTGGGACACTTCCATCGACCACGAGTCGGCCAGCCAGGCCACAAAAATGAAGAACAAGATGCCCAGGATCGAGTGCGTCCCGTTGCGGTGGCCGCCGGCGACCTTCCCGATGATCCGCGCGAGGATATTGGAAATCGGCGGCAGGGAACGGGCGATCGTGGCGTTGTGATGGTCGGCGTCGGGCAGCAGGGCCGCCCCTGCGCAGAGGATCGCCCCGGCGAGGGTTTCCCACCGCTCCATGTGCAATGCGCCGAATCCCAGGTTCACGGATCCAACGGTCACCGGAGTTGTTATTGCTAGCCATGCGGCTGCGCCGCTCATGGCGTGGTGTCCACCCATCATGGATTCCACCTTAGGACTGGTCACCGACGTTATAGCCGCACGACGGCGGTAAGCTTAAGCACATGTCACGAATCAGAGAAGCGCGCCTTGCGGACTGCCCGCGAATCCTCGACTTGATCCACGAGCTGGCGGTGTATGAAAAAGAACCAGACGCCGTGAAGAACACGGTCGCGGACTTGGAAGAACACCTCTTCGGCGCGGATCCGAAGGTCTTCACCCACGTCGCCGAGGACGAGTCCGGGCTGCTTGTCGGAATCGCGATGTGGTTCCCGACCTACTCCACCTGGGAAGGGCGCCACGGCATCCACCTGGAGGATCTGTACGTGCAGGAAAGCGAGCGCGGCAAAGGCACCGGCACTGCGCTGCTCAGAACCTTGGCGCAGATCTGCGTGGCGCGCGGCTACCGCCGGTTGGAGTGGGCGGTCCTTGACTGGAATGCCCCGGCGATCGCCTTCTACGATTCGATTCATTCCTCCACCATGGACGGTTGGAGCACTCGCCGCCTGGACGGCCCCGCACTAGAGGAGTTGGCCCGATGATTCACTACCGCGGCATGGACGTCACCGAGCACCGCGTCGAAGTCCCGCTGGTGCATGGGACCGCAGGCGGCGAGAAGATCACCGTCTTCGCCCGCGAAATCAGCACCGATGCGGGCAAGCCATGGTTGCTGTTCCTGCAGGGCGGCCCGGGCGGGAAGGCCCCGCGCCCCGGCTCCCTGTCCGGCTGGCTGGCCGAAGCGACCAAGCACTTCCGGGTGCTGCTGCTCGATCAGCGCGGCACCGGCCTGTCCACCCCGGCGACCCACCAGACGCTGGGTTTGCGGGGCGACGCGGCCGCCCAAGCGCGCTACCTCACGCACTTCCGCGCCGACTCGATCGTGCGCGACGCCGAGGCGCTGCGTGAGCAGCTGGGCATCGAGAAGTGGAGCACCTTCGGGCAGAGCTACGGCGGGTTCTGCACGCTGACCTACCTGTCGATGTTCCCCGAATCCCTCGAACGCAGCCTGGTCACCGGCGGGCTCGCCTCCCTGGATGCCGATGCGCAGACCGTGTACCGGGCCACCTACCAGCGCATGGCCGAACGGAACCGCGAATACTTCTCCTGGTACCCGCAAGACTTCGAGACCCTGCACAAGATCTACGAGCACCTGCGGCACAATGACGACGAGCTGCTGCCCGACGGGCGCAAGGTCACCGTGCAGCTAGTGCAAATGCTCGGCATGTTCCTAGGCGGCAACACCCGCGTACACCTGCTGCACCACGTCTTCGAGGAGGCCTTCGCACCGACTCCGGGAGGCCCCCGGCTCTCGGATGCCTTCCTGTCGGCCCTGTACGCCCAGGCCTCCTTTGCCACCAATCCGCTCTACGCGCTGATGCACGAAACCATCTACGCCCAAGGTTCGGCGACCCATTGGGCCGCGGAACAGGTGCTGGAGGAGTATCCGGACTTCGCCGAGCAGGCGGACACCCCGCTGCTCACCGGTGAGATGGTCTACCGCTGGCATTTCACCGAAGATCCCGCGCTGCGCCCGCTCGAAGAGGTGGCGCGGATTTTAGCCGAGCACGAACATTTCGGCCCGCTCTACGACCTCGATGTGCTGGCGCGCAACACCGTCCCGGTCGCTGCCGCCGTCTACCACGATGACGTCTATGTTGACCGCGAGCTGTCGTTGCGCACCGCTTCCCAAGTCAAGGGGCTGCAACCCTGGGTAACCGAGGACTTCCACCACGACGGAATCGGCGATGACGGTCCGGCCATCTTCCGTCGGCTGCTGGCGATGACCAACGGCGAAGATCCGGAAGCCACCGCGGCCAGCGACTGAGCACTATCGCCGGTGCTCCGCGGTGGCTAGACTGGCACACAAGCAAAGGCGCCAACCAACCTCGAAGTTGCTTGGCGCCGTTGCTTTGGCGGGCCTTGGCGCAATTGGTGTGGCGGATGCTGTTCGCGCACACCGCGCGTGCTAGGTTTTCGCTCAAGGGCAACTAGCCCGATGTAAAGGTCGAAAGGAACACTATGGGAAACAGTACTAATGGTGTCGATGTTCCAGACGATCTGGTCTCGAAGGTCGAAGAATTTGACGGCATCATCGCAGCCGCACACCTGCCATACAACATGACGATCGATCGCGCCGATGAGGACGCGTTGGTCTACAAGTTCGTCGAGTCCGAGATTGACTTCGCCCTGGTTCTGCACGGTGAAGCAATTTTCGCCACGACCTCCGCATTGGATGATTCGGACGCGGATTTCGAGCCGGTATATACCTTCGACCCGGAGTTCCCGCTCACCGCCGAGGACTTCGCCGAACGGCTCACCGACTTCGTGACCCTGGCGCAGAATTGGCAGGAAGTTTCCGAACTGCCCTTCGTAGCCGAGCACCCCGAGTACTTCGGTCCCTCGGACAAGCCGAACAGCGTGCTGCTCTACGAGGATGGCTACCGCTACGAGCTGTTGTTCGTGGAGAACGGCGACCATTTGGTTCTGGCGCGTCCCATCGATACCGAGGCCTACGAGGTTGACCCCGAAGAGGACGAAGATGAAATCCCGTTGATCTACACCAACCACCACATGCTGCACCCCACCATGGGCGGAGCGTTCATCGTGATGTTGGCGGAAACCTTCGGACTGCCGGCCGAGGAAGAGGCGCTGCTCGCGCCACTGCGCATCATCCTCACTCCGACGAACTAAGCATCAACTTAACACGGCTGGGGCCTGAGTTACCTTAAGTGGTAAGTCAGGCCCCAGCATCGTTTTAAGCCCGGCTAGCGGGTCGAACCGGTGGGAGCCACCGTATCGGCGGCGGCTATGCCTTCGGGCCCCGTGTGCGCGCCGGCACCGAGGTGGGACAGATGCCCACCAAGCAGTCCCAGCACCAGGATCGAGGCGAACACGGCCGCGGCGCCGAACCAGTAGGGCGCGCCGGCCCCCATGGCCGCAGCGATCGGCCCGGCCACCGCAGGGGCGATCGCGCCTCCCAGGAAACGCACTCCCGAGTAGGTGGAGCTTGCCACGTTGCGCGGCAGCTCGGTGGCTTCCATCACCGCCTCGGTCAGCGCGGTGTTGAGGATGCCCAGCACCAGCCCGGCGACGACGATCAGCGCGATGAGCGCGCGCAGCTGCGTGTGGAACACCGCCATCGAGGCGAGCAGCAGTCCCAGCAGGCTCAGCGCGACAAACATGATGGGGCGCAGGCCGAAACGCCGGGTCAGCAACGGGGCGACAAGCACCGAGGTGATCGCCAGCGACAGTCCCCAGCCGAAGAACACCCAACCAAGTTCCGCGGCGCCAAATTCGATTCCCTGCGTCGCGGCGGCGGCCTCCAGCGGGTAGGGCGAATAGGCCAGCAGCACGAAGAACCCGAAGTTGTACAGCACCGCGGTGATCGCCATGGTGCGCAGGGCGGGGTTCCGCAGGGCCGCAAAGCTTGCCCACGGGGAGATCTTCAGCTGGCCCGCGGGCTTGTCCGGCAGGCTGAGGAACGCGAGGATCGCAATGAGTCCGATCGCCATCAGCGTTGCGGTGCCGAAGAACGGTCCGCGCCAGGACAGGCTGCCGAGCACCCCGCCCAGCAGCGGCCCGACCGCCATGCCCACGCCCAGCGCCGCTTCGTAAAGCACGATCGCCTGCCGGCTGCCGCCGCTGGCGGCGCCGACGATGGCGGCCAAAGCCGTGGAGATGAACAGCGCGTTGCCCAGTCCCCAGCCGGCGCGGTAGGCGAGGATCTGGTTGATCGAGCCGCTGGCGCCGGCCAGCGCGGCGAACGCCACGATCAGCACCAGTCCCCCGAGCAGGGTCTGCTTCACGCCGATCAGCGTGGAGACCCAGCTGGTGAAGAACATCGCCAACCCGGTGATGAACAGGTAGCTGGTGAACAGCAGCATGGTTTGCGAGGCAGTGGCTTCCAGATCCCGGCTAATGGCCGGAAGAATCGGATCGACCAGCCCGATTCCCATGAACGAGACCATGCAGGCGAAGGCGATCGCCCACACGGATTTTGGTTGGTGCAACAGCGAGTTGCTTGGTTGAGTATTTTTCGTCATAAGGCCAGCTTCTGCGTATTCCTAGTTGTTGTGGCAGGTGCGGCGCAGAGCTAGCGATCCAGGTTTTCGGTCAGCTCCGCCACCATGCGCTCGAGCAGCGGCAGCGCCTGGTTGAGCGTTTCCCGCTCCGGCTCGGTCATCGCTTCGATGCTGCCGGTCAACGCGTTGATCGCCCGTTGCTTATACGCCGTGAGATCGTGTACCCCGAGCTCGGTCACCGAGACAAGCGAGGCGCGGCCATCTTGCGGATCGGCGGCACGCTGCACCAGTCCGTCCTTTTCCAGACGCATCACCAACCCGGTCATGCTCGGTTGGGCGATGCGCTGCTGCACGGCCAGATCCCCTACGCGTTGCGGTCCCTGCCGGTGGAGCACGGACAGCACGCGCCATGCGGTGACCGACCGCCCGTCGCCAGCGGCCTGGCCGAGCAGTCGGGACATCGCGCCGGAAAAGAGCGTCAGGCCTCCCGCGAGGCCAGCCAGGGGATCTTCTTCGCTTGTCATAGTTACAACATAGCAGAATTACATAGGCTACCTATGTAACTTGCTGATTTATGTTACCCAGGGAACAGAAAAAACCCGCCGTATTCCATCCGAAAGGATGGAATACGGCGGGTAATTTACCGGTTCGGGTGCGGACTACTTGCCCGAATCCTGATCGCGTTCGATCGAAGCATGGGATTCAGCCTTTTCGGCCTCCGCAGCCTCGGCCTTGGCGGCCGCGTTGCGACCGAATGGGGTCCAAAGCGACATCACCGTGGCAATAACGATGGTGGCCAGGATGACGATCAGCGAAATGCTAGTCGGAATCTCCGGCGCCCAAGCAAATCCTTCGCCGCCGTTGACGAACGGCAGTTCATTGGTGTGCAGCGCGTGCAGTACGAGCTTGACGCCAATGAAGGCCAGAATGAAGCTCAAAGCGTGCTTCAGGAAGACCAAGCGGTTCATCAAACCACCCAGCAGGAAGTACAGCTGGCGCAGGCCCATCAGCGCGAAGATGTTCGCGGTGAAGACGATGAACGCCGAATCGGTCAGCCCGAAGATCGCCGGAATGGAATCGACCGCGAACAGCAAGTCGGTCATGCCGATGGTAATGAAAACCATGACCATCGGGGTGAACAGCTTCTTGCCATCCACCACGGTGCGCAGCTTGTTGCCGTCATACTCCTTGGCGAATGGCATCTTGCTGGTCAGCTTCTTGACCAGGCCGTTTTCGCTGCCTTCGTCCTCATCGTCGTCCTTGAGCTGGTGCCAAGCGGTCCAGAGCAGGAAGGCGCCGAAGATGTAGAAGACCCACGAGAAGTGTTCGATCATGGCAGCACCGGCGATAATGAAGATCGCACGCAGCACCAGCGCGATGATGATGCCGAACATCAGCACCTCTTGTTGGTACTTACGGGGCACCGCGAAGCGGGTCATGATGATGATGAAGACGAACAGGTTGTCGATCGACAACGAGTACTCGGTAATCCAGCCGGCGTAGAACTCCTGGCCGATCTGGGAGCCGGCCTGCCACCAGACAATGCCGCCGAAGATCAGCGCCAAGGTGATGTAGAAACCGACAAAGAGCCCGGCTTCCTTCATCGATGGTTCGTGCGGTCGACGCACAACGTACAACAAATCAAGCAGCAGGATGACGCACAGCGCCACCAAGGCAATGATTTCAAATTGGATAGTTAACCCTGTAGTGCCCACAGAAGAGCAGCCTTTCGTCGTAAGGGTAGGACAAAGATTCGCAAGTCTCTCCGCCGTCACAAATCAATTCGTGTTCGGCTGCTGCGCCCGGCGAAACTTCAATGGTCCGCGTGTTGACGTTCACAGCATTTGGGATACTCCCCTACGTACGAGATTTAATTGTAGCCTACAGGCCGTCCCGCGCGCGCCTCAAGTGGCACGCCCCACCCCCGGCAGACCGCCCTTCCGGCGCCCCCAGCGCCCGCATCCGCGCTAGTCAGCGGGCCGTCGGACGGCGCCGATTAACATTGTGTTAAGCGTGGCCGGCGTCCTTCATCTGGCGTAGCTCCTTCTTCAGCTCCCCCACCTCGTCGCGGATGCGCGCGGCCAGCTCGAACTGCAGCTCGGCGGCCGCTGCATGCATCTGCTCGGTCATCTGCTCGATCTGCCCGAGCAGGTCTTCCGCCGGCGCGGCGGCCAACCCGTCCTTGCGGATCGGCGCGGCCTTGCGCTTGGCGTCCTTGGCCAAGCGGTTGTTGCTCAGCAGCTCCTGGGTGTCGGCATCCTCGCGGGCCAGCTGATCGGTGATATCGGCGATCTTCTTGCGCAACGGGGTCGGATCGATCCCATGCTTCTCGTTGTGCGCCCGCTGGATCTCCCGGCGGCGGTTGGTTTCTTCGATGGCCTTCTCCATCGCGTCGGTGACCTTGTCCGCGTACATGATCACCTGGCCGGACACGTTGCGCGCGGCACGGCCGATCGTCTGGATCAGGCTGGTCGCCGAACGCAAAAAGCCCTGCTTGTCCGCATCCAGGATCGTCACCAGCGACACCTCGGGAAGGTCGAGCCCCTCACGCAGCAGGTTGATGCCCACCAGCACGTCGAAGGAGCCCATGCGCAATTCGCGCAGCAGCTCCACGCGGCGGATCGTGTCCACATCCGAGTGCAGGTATTGCACGCGGATCTGGTGCTCGGTCAGGTAGTCGGTCAGATCCTCGGCCATCCGCTTGGTCAGCGTGGTCACCAGCACGCGCTCGTTGCGCGCCACACGCACGCGGATCTCGTCGAGCAGGTCATCGATCTGCCCCTTGGTGGGCTTGACGATGATCTCCGGGTCGATCAGCCCGGTGGGGCGAATGATCTGCTCCACGAAGCCATCGGCCTTGCCCAGCTCGTATTTGCCCGGGGTCGCCGAAAGGTACACGGTCTGCCCGACGCGCTCCAGGAATTCATCCCACTTCAGCGGTCGGTTGTCCATGGCCGAAGGGAGCCGGAAGCCGTGCTCCACCAGGTTGCGCTTGCGCGACATATCGCCTTCGTACATGGCGCCGATCTGCGGCACCGTCACATGCGACTCGTCGATCACCAGCAGGAAGTCATCGGGGAAATAGTCGATCAAGCAGTGCGGGGCGCTGCCCGACTCGCGGCCGTCGATATGCCGCGAATAATTCTCGATGCCGTTGCAGAAGCCCATCTGCTCCATCATTTCCAGGTCATAGGTGGTGCGCATGCGCAAGCGCTGGGCCTCGACGAGCTTATTCTGCGACTCCAGCTCCTTCAGCCGCGCCGCCAGCTCGTCCTCGATGGTCTTGATCGCCTTGTGCATGCGCTCGGCGCCGGCGACATAGTGGCTGGCCGGGAAGATATACATTTCGGTTTCCTCGCGGATGACCTCCCCGGTCACCGGGTGCAGCGTATAGATCGCCTCCACCTCGTCGCCGAAGAACTCGATGCGCAGCGCCTGCTCCTCGTACATCGGGATGATCTCCACGGTGTCCCCGCGCACCCGGAAGGTGCCGCGGTGGAAGTCCATGTCATTTCGGGTGTACTGCATGGCCACGAACTGGCGCAGCATCGCGTCGCGGTTCAGCTCCTCGCCCCGGCGCACCGTGACCATGCCCTCCACGTACTCCTCTGGGGTGCCCAAGCCGTAGATGCAGGACACCGTGGCGACGACGATCACGTCCCGGCGGGTGAGCAGCGAGTTGGTCGCCGAGTGGCGCAGCCGCTCGACCTCCTCGTTGACCGAGGAATCCTTTTCGATGAAGGTATCGGTCTGCGCGACATAGGCTTCGGGCTGGTAGTAGTCGTAGTAGGAGACGAAGTACTCGATCGCGTTATTCGGCATCAGCTCGCGGAATTCGTTGGCCAGCTGCGCGGCGAGCGTCTTGTTCTGCACCAGCACCAGGGTGGGGCGCTGCACCTGCTCCACCAGCCAGGCGGTGGTCGCCGACTTGCCGGTACCGGTGGCGCCGAGCAGCACGATGTCCTTCTCGCCGCCGTTGAGCCTTTGGGTCAGCTCCGCGATGGCGGTGGGCTGATCTCCGGCGGGGGTGTATTCGCTGACGACTTCGAAGGGGGCGACGACGCGCTTGATCGGCTGTGCAAGGCTCATGCCTCCAGCATAACGAGGCGCACCGACACTCGCCTACGCTTGGGGGCATGCCGATCGCGAAATTACCTGCCGCGGCCCAGCCGGGTGCCGGTGCGCACCGCATTGCGCGCCGCGGTCCGGCGGATCTGCGCGCCGAAGAACCCGACGGTCAGCGCCGTGGCGGCGATCAGCCCGAGCAGGGCGATCCAGCCGGAGAGATACACCACCGGCGAGTAGGGGCCATTGGAGGCAACATATTCCGCCCGGCCCCCGAAGCCCAGCCAGAGCACCAGCGCGAGCGCGAAGCTCGCCAGCATCGTCCACTTCGAAATTTTCAGCATCAGCGGCGCAGTTCCTTCTCAAATAGTTCGGTCACCCGGGCGCGGAGCTCTTCGAGTGTCCCCTCATTATGCAGCAGATGATCGGCGATCTGCGCACGCTGCGCGTCGCTGGCCTGGGCGGCCATCCGGGATTCGGCATCCGCCCGGGTCCACCCGCGGTCCTCGATCATCCGGCGGATCCGCTCCGCGCGGGGGGCCTGCACGACGATGACGGTGTCAAAATCCTGCGCCTGCCCGGATTCGGCGAGCAGCGGAATGTCCTCCACCACGATCGCCTGCTGCCCCGCGGCCGCGCGCAGCTCCTGCGCCCGGGCGCGCACCAGCGGGTGCACGATCGCGTTGAGCTTGCGCCGCTGGGCCTCGTCGCCGAAGACCAGCGCACCGAGCGCCGCCCGGTCCAGCGACCCGTCGGCGGAGAAAACTCCCTCCCCGAAGGCCGTCCGGATTGCTTCCAGGCCCGGGGTTCCGGGCGCAACAACCTCCCGGGCGAGCTTGTCCGCGTCGATCAGCACCGCGCCGAGTTCGACCAGACGCGCCG
Organism: Arthrobacter sp. MYb224; assembly: GCF_002975455.1. Taxonomy (NCBI): domain Bacteria; kingdom Bacillati; phylum Actinomycetota; class Actinomycetes; order Micrococcales; family Micrococcaceae; genus Arthrobacter; species Arthrobacter sp. MYb224. The sequence goes on from NZ_PCPU01000001.1 coordinate 491,907, forward strand.
CCACTGCCGATTTGCCGGAAGCCACGCCGCCGGTCAGTCCCACATGGATCATGTCTACCACCCTATAAACTAAGTACGATGAACACCAACGACTCGGCCGCCACCCGCTACACCACGCTCGGCGGCGACAGCGTGCACGAGGTCGAGATCAAGCGTTCGCGCTTCATCACCTACCTCTTCCGCGTCGAATCCGAGGCCGCCGCCCGGACGCATCTCGCGGCGCTGCGCAAAACCCATTTCGACGCCCGCCACCACTGCAGCGCGTTCATCATCGGCCCGGATCGGATGACCCAGCGTTCGAACGACGACGGGGAGCCCTCGGGCACCGCCGGCATCCCGATGCTCGAGGCGCTGGCCAAACGCGATACCGGGCAGGGCGCTGACCTCTCCGATGTCCTCGCCGTCTGCGTGCGCTACTTCGGCGGCATCAAGCTCGGCGCCGGCGGCCTGGTCCGCGCCTATTCCGACTCCGTCTCCCAGGCGCTGAACCACGCGGCCCTGCGCACCCGCCAACGGCTGCGCCTCTTCGAGCTGCCCGCCGCGCATGCGCTGGCCGCCCGCTGGGAGAACGAGCTGCGCTCCGCCGGCTACCAGCTGGGCGACACGCTCTGGCGGGAGACCGACGCGGTGCTGCGCATCGGCATCAACGACGAGCCCGGTGACGCCCAGGCGCTGCGCACCGCCATCGCCACACTGACCTCCGGCGCCGGAATGCTGCGCCCGATCGACACCAGATGGGTGGACCTATGAGCCGCGAACTCCTGGCGCAGCTGCGCCGCTGGCCCGATATCGAGGCGGAGAACCTCTTCGCCGCCGATGCCGCGGACCGGCTGATCCTGGACACCGTCACGCACTGGCCGGAAACGGTGGCCGTGATCGGGGACCATTACGGCGCGCTGGCCCTCGGGGCGCTGGCCTCCGGCGCAAGCCGGGTGCAGGTGCACACCGACTCGCTGACCTCCGCGCGGGCGATCAGCGCGAACCTGCAACGGCTGGCCCCGGACTGGGCGGACCGTCTGGAATTCCGCGCGCTCGATGAGGTAGCCCGCGGCGCGACCCTGGTGCTGCTCTGCCTGCCGCGCGGGCTGGATGTGCTCGAGGAGCAGGCCGCCGCCATCGCCGCACAGTGCGACGCGCACACCATCGTGCACGCCGGCGGCATGCTCAAGCATATGAACCGCACGATGAACGAGCTGCTGGCCAAGCGCTTCGCCGCCCTGGAGGTCTCGCACGCCCGGCAGAAGGCCCGCGTGCTCACCGTGCACACCCCCTTGCCCGGGGCACCGTCGGGCGCCTACCCGCTCGCGGCCACGCATTCGGTGAACGGGACCGAATTCACCCTGCGCGCCGGGGCGGCCACCTTCGGCGCGCAACGCCTGGACCCGGGCACCCGGCTGCTGCTGGAGAACCTGCCGGAGCTCTCCGACCATGCCACGCTGCTCGATCTGGCCTGCGGCAACGGCTCCATCGGAGTCTACGCCGCGCTCACCCACCGCGCGCTGCGCGTGGACGCCTCGGATCATTCGGCCTCGGCGGTCGCCTCCACCCGGCTTTCGGCCGCCGCCAATGGGCTCGAAGGACGGATCAGCGCCGTGCAGGACGACGGCCTGGCCCGGCACCCCGCGGCCAGCGCCACGCTGGTCACGCTCAATCCGCCCTTCCACATCGGGAACACGGTCCACGCCGGCATCGCGCTGAAATTGATCGACGAGGCGGCCCGCGTGCTGGCCGAGGGCGGGATCCTGCTCTGCGTCTTCAACTCGCACCTGCGCTACCGCGGCGAGCTCGCCCGGCGCATCGGCCCCACCGAGCAGCTCGCCCGCAACTCCACCTTCACCGTCACCCGCTCCGTTCGCCGCCGCTGACCTTATCCACACCCCGGACCCCGGCCGCGCGCTTCGGGCCGCGCCCCGGGCACACTGGAGCCATGAGTACGAGGATCGAGCAGACCGTCGCGGATCTGCAAGCGCAGCTGGCCGGCTCGGGGGAACTTTCCACCCCCGAGCTGCTGGCCCTGTCCTCGCTCGCCGCCGGCATCCTGCCCGCCCTGCGCACCGCCAGCACCACGCTCACCGACCCGCGGGCCGCGCTGGCCCTGAGCGCGCACACCGAACGGCTGGCCCATGAGGCGGTCCGCACCCAAACCCACTGCGCCCACCTGGTCGAAGCCAGCGGCGCGCACCGCTTGGACATCGCCACCCTCGACGCGCTGCGCGCGCAGGCCATCGACTACGCCACCGCCCCTGCCTTCGCCGAGTCCCGCCCCAGCTACAAGGGCGCGACGGAACTCCTCGCCGCCTGGCTGAACCTCGACATTTTCGAGGCCCGCCGCCGGGTGGAGGACGCGCACCTGGTCATCTGCCAATTCGACCAGCAGGGAAACCGCTACCCGGCGCAATTCCCCCGCCTCGCCCAACGCTTCGCGACCCGCGGCGCCGACCCGCGCGAAACGCTGAGCGCCGCCCGCCGGCTGCATAAGCTCGAACCGGTTCCGGGAGAATTCGACGCACCCGGCACGGCCTGTGCGCAGGATGCCAGCGGGCAGCTGGTCGAAGAAGCCGCCGTGGAACTGCTGGAGGAGCCGGAACCGAAAACCCGGTCCAAGAAGTTGAACCAGCTGATCAAATCCGCCAAGGCCACTGCTGCCGAGCTCGAGCCGGAGTCGGCTGCCGGAATCTACCGCCAGGGTGAAAAGGATGGGCTCATCGTCTACCAGGTCCGGCTCTCCGCCTTGGACGCCGATGCCTTCGAATCGCTGCTTTCGCAGGCGGACAATCCGCGCACCGAGGCCGGCGCCGCCAGCCGCCAAGTCGAATCGGCCCACGCATCGGGCGCCATCCCGGAGCACCCGGATTTCGTCTCCGACGAACAGGCCGCGGCGAGCACCTGGAACCCGCTGGTGGAGGCGACGGTCGCCCGGCGCCGACTGCAGGGGCTGATGAACCTGTTGACGGTCAATAGCCAGAAGCTCAGCCGGCTGCTGACCGCCCGCACCGCGCAGAAGCCCTCCGCGGGCACACCCGGCGAGGCGCTCGCCCCGGCGGACCCCGAGATCCCGGTGGTTCAGCCCACCATCATGGTCCATCTGACCTTGGCGGAGCTGACCGGATTGGCCAAAACCCACGGGGTGACCGACAGCGGCTTTGAAATGCGGCCCACCGACCTGAGACAGGCCCTGGCCAAAGCGAAGATCATTCCCCTGGTGCTCGGCGGCCGCGGAGAAATCCTGGACATCGGCCGCGAACAACGAAACTTCCCCAAGTACATGCGCCGGGCGATCAAAGCCAGAGACCGTGGCTGCATTGTGCCCGGTTGCACCGTGCCGCCCGAGCACTGCGAACTCCACCACATCTGGTGGTGGTCAAACGGCGGACCCACCGCGGTGTACCTGGGCTGCTGCCTGTGCACCGGGCATCATCACGACGTGCATGCCGGAGTGCTGAAGGTTGCCTCCAACGGCGGCGTCCCGCAGGTCATCCTGCCCAAATTCGTCGATCCGACGCAGACTCCGCAACGCAACAGCATCAATGCCCGCCGCGCGGCCTAGCCTACCGGGTGCCCGCAGATAAACGGCCGCTTGCTGCGCACCCGCACCGCATAGCCATCGATCCCGGCGCCAGCCAAGGAGATCCGCTCGAACTCCGGCAGTGCGGCCGGGTCAAACTGTTCGACCTGCATGGTGTTATCCGCTCCATCGCGCCAATGCAGTCCACGCGCCTGGCGTTTGCGCGGTTCCGCGGCCCGGCGCGGCAGGTAGTTCGCGGCCGCTTGGCGGCCCTGGCCGAACACCGTACGCACCTCCAAACGCACCGGCATCGAGTCCCAGCCGCTGAGCCCGGCGATCACCATCCGGTCCCCGCGCCGCACCAGACGGTCGCTGACATGCTCGCCCCAGACCCATGGCTGATCGGCCACGCGCAAGAATTCGGCGGGGCTCAAGTTATTAACCGCCGCGATCCCATGCACCCGGCAGTTATCGAGGCATTCGGCGAATTGCCCGTATTCCAGCGTCTTGGGCTCCCGGCCCGGATCCGTGCAGTCGCATCCGCCCCCGGACAGCGGCTCGGCCGGCACCACCTTGCCCACCGCGGTGAAACTCAGCGGTCCATATCCCCGGGCCAGCGGGATCTCCAGTGCAAGGTGCCCGGCCAGCCGTTGTTCGATGAACCGCACGAGCACCACGACCAGGCACAGAGCCAATGCCATGACTCCGATGACCAGGGAGTCGATGCGATCCCGATCCAGCGCGTTGACCACCTGCTTCGCATCGGTGAAAAACTGCCAGACCAGCTTCAGCAAGGGGTAGATCATCGAGCCCAGCGCCAGATACCACAACGTTTTCGGCAATTGCCGGTAGGCGTGCAACCGCGAGCGCTGCTCGGGCGGAATATCGACCGTGGAGGTTGAAAGAGCACGCCAACGACGCAACCTGGCGATAAAGCGCAGCTGATTGAACAGTCCCGTCAGCGCCAGCAGCCCGAAGAAGGCGCCGCTGCCCAGCAGCACCAGCTGCGGCACACCCACTGGCTGCAGGATCAGATACAGCGCGGCCGTCGCCGTCAAAGCCAGCCAGGGCGCGATCCGGCAGGCGGCCCACATCACCGCAACGCATGCGGCGATCACCGAGAAGGTCAGCAGTCCGCCCAGTTCGAGCTCTTCCCGATCGCGGTAGGCGAAGCGGAACAGGTAAACGTTCAACGCGATCAGCGGCAGCCAGCTCGCGAGCAGGACGATCACATTGGGGATGTCGCGCGGGATGCTGCGCCACTCTTCCTCGGTCACCGAGTAGAACGGCACAGGCTTGCTTTGCGCCGCCCGCACTCCCTCCGAGGCGTATCTCGCCTTCAACTGAGCCATTGCTTATCCTCACCGGCCTCGACTACCCGCTAACAATGATTTAGTCTATAGGCCGGACTTTATGCTTGCACTCCACCTTTGGGTTGATCTTCAATACGCCCCCTACGCAGCCTGGATGAACCGCATCTGGAAAAGAGCAGTTAAATGAAGGAAAGGCCCAACCCGGAGCGGGTTGGACCTTTCCTCTCAGTACTTGCCTAGCTTGACGCTAAGCTCAGCGCAGCAACAGAAATTAGTTGCCGGTCAGCTTCTCGCGCAGGGCAGCCAGTGCTTCGTCCGAAGCCAGGGTGCCTGCATCGGTGGCTGGAGCCTCCGAGGAGTACGATGCTGGAGCAGCAGCTGCGGCAGTTTCGCCGGCAGCAGCAGGCTCTGCTTCTGCGTCGGCAGCGATTGCGGCAACAACCTGCTTCTTGTGAGCTTCCCAACGCTCCTGAGCGGCAGCGTACTGTGCCTCCCAAGCGGCGCGCTGGGTGTCGAAGCCCTCGAGCCATTCGTTCGACTCTGGGTCGAAGCCCTCTGGGTACTTGTAGTTGCCCTCTTCGTCGTACTCTGCGGCCATGCCGTACAGAGCTGGATCGAATTCGGTACCCTCTGGGTCCACGCCTTCGTTAGCCTGCTTGAGCGACAGCGAGATGCGGCGGCGTTCCAGGTCGATGTCGATGACCTTGACGAACAGCTCGTCGCCCACGGAGACAACCTGCTCGGCCAGTTCAACGTGGCGCACTGCAAGCTCGGAGATGTGGACAAGGCCTTCGATGCCGTCTTCGACGCGAACGAACGCACCGAATGGAACCAACTTGGTGACCTTACCTGGTACAACCTGGCCCAGCGCGTGAGTGCGGGCGAAGGTCTGCCAAGGATCTTCCTGGGTAGCCTTCAGCGACAGCGAAACGCGCTCGCGGTCCAGATCGACTTCGAGAACCTCGACGGTGACTTCCTGGCCAACTTCGACAACCTCGGATGGGTGGTCGATGTGCTTCCAGGACAGCTCGGAAACGTGGACGAGACCGTCTACGCCGCCAAGGTCCACGAATGCACCGAAGTTGACGATGGAGGAAACGACGCCCGGACGAACCTGGCCCTTTTCCAGCTTGTTGAGGAAGGTCGAGCGGACCTCGGACTGGGTCTGCTCGAGCCATGCACGGCGGGAAAGCACAACGTTGTTGCGGTTCTTGTCCAGCTCGATGATCTTGGCTTCGATTTCCTGGCCGATGTACGGAGCCAGGTCGCGCACACGGCGCATCTCGACGAGCGATGCTGGCAAGAAGCCACGCAGGCCGATGTCCAGGATGAGGCCACCCTTGACAACCTCGATGACGGTACCGGTAACGACGCCGTCTTCTTCCTTGATCTTCTCAATGTCGCCCCAGGCACGCTCGTACTGAGCGCGCTTCTTGGACAAGATCAGACGGCCTTCCTTGTCTTCCTTGGTCAGGACCAAGGCTTCGACGCTGTCGCCAACGGTGACAACTTCACCTGGGTCAACGTCGTGCTTGATGGAAAGCTCGCGGGAAGGGATGACACCTTCGGTCTTGTAACCGATATCGAGCAGAACTTCGTCGTGGTCAACCTTGACGACGGTGCCTTCGACGAGGTCACCATCGTTGAAGTACTTGATGGTGGCATCGACTGCGGCCAAGAAGTCCTCAGCGGATCCGATGTCGTTAATTGCGACAACTGGTGCGCTGCTGTTCTCGTTCGAGGTGATGGTCATGTAGTAGGGACTCCGATGTGGATAGATTTGATCAGTCGAAACCCCGGAAGTCCCGGAATTTCGAAGGGGGTAGAACATGAATGCGGACACGACAAAGCCATGGCACGCTGTTCAAGTCTACGCGCCTAGCACACGGCGGGTCAAAGCGTAACCCGCCAACATCCTCGCAAGCGTTTTGTGAACTTCGTCATATCTGCCGGTTAATGCGACCCGTCCCACTAGAAACCGTGCGGAGTGAATCCCTCGCAAGCCGTGCTGAATAAGTCCAGCCACGGCCCTGCTGTTCCTCCGCCTTCCAGTTCAGCGCGTCCTGACGCAAGCAGGAGGTCCAGCTGAACAGTGCCCAGATACAGTCCAGCCAGATCCCGCTCCGACAGCGCCACCCGCGGCAGATCGGATTCGGCCTGCCCTTCCTCGATTCGGCTCACCGTGGCGCGGGAATCGGACACGTCGAACAGGTAGGTTCCGGAGATCAGGTTCATCGGATCATTCACGCACAACAGCAGACGGCCGTCACGCTGGTAGCCGCGGGCTTCGAAGGCAGCGGCAACGTCAAGCACCCGAAGCCACAGCACATCATCGATCGAACGCACCTGGTAGTCCCGCACGTTATCCAGTACATTGCGCAGTGGATCCGCCACAGGGCCTTGGCCGTGCACTTCCTCGACCAGGTCATGGTTGCCCAGGTACTCGAAGAGCTTGAAGCGGGCGGCGTCGCTCGTGGCCACCAGCTTTTGCACGACCAGCTTTGCCTTGGGCTCATCCCATCCGCCGAACTTGTAGGCGGCGAAACCACCGAGCTGGCCGGCGCCGTCGTAATAAGCGGCGAAGCGCAGGTTCTTCGGCTTATCCAAGGTCTCCCAAGTGTCCCAGCGTCCCAGGGCGAAGCCGTTGTCGTACTCGGTGCTGTCCACGGAACCGAAGGTTTGCTCCAGCGCACGCACGGCCAGCGCAGCATACTCGGCTCCGAACTGCTTCGGATCGATGTCGATCACCTGTCCAGGCACCTGCACCCGCAGCTTGACCCCGTGGGCGCACTTGAGCGTGAATCGGCTTTGGTAGGTGGCTGGCTCGAAGCCGTACCGCCCGTAAATGGTCGCCTCCGACGCGGTCAACGCCGCAATCGGGAATCCCGCCTGCTGGGCATAAGCCAGTTCGGCAGTGATCTGCCTCGACAGGATTCCGCGCCGCCGATAGCTCGGAGCGACCGTGACCGCAGTAATCTTGTGCGCTGCAACGGGCGCCTGGCCGCCGGCATTGAGCAGCCCTGGGAACGCGCCATAGGTGTGCACCGGGTGCGCGGCATGTCGCGAGTGCGGCTCGGCAGCTGGATCGAACACCAGTGAAAAGCGCATTTTCAGCGCGTAGGTCAGATCCAGGTAGTTCGACCACTGGTTCTCTTCGGGCAGCTGCTCATAGAAGCCGATCCCGGTGGCCTGGTGGAACAGCTTGATCGATTCATCGAGCTCGGGGCTGCGGACGGTGGCCTGGTAGGTCCGGGTTTCCAGCTTCGGCTTGCTTGCTAATTCCATCGTGCTCCTCGGCAGGAAATATGTGGCTGATCACAGTCTATGCTAGCGCAGGTGCGGCGCAAGGGGTTCACCAGGCTTCGGAGAGCTTAACGAACTCCAGTCCGTCCTGGAGGGCACCAGCCAGTCCGCGAGCGATCCCCCGGGCCGTGCCTGACGCCGGTTGGTTGAAATGCCCGATCCCCACGCCGCCGTCCTTCAGCAACTGAAATTGTGCGGCCACCGTTGCTGCCGGGAAGGTCGCGCCCGCATCCAGATTCACCGTGAAGTTCATCGGGATCAGTCCCAGCTGGCGGCACAGCGCCGCTGAGACCTCATCCATATGCGCGGTGCCCGATCGGAAAAACCGCGCCGCCACCCCGAACTCATCGTTCAGATACCGCTGGTTGCCCATGACCTCGTCGTAGGCTTCGCCCACCGAACGAGTTCCGGAAATTCCGTAGGCCGCTTGCCCATCTATGGTCAATGGAACATGCGAGGTTCCATGATTTGCGATTTCAAACAATGGATCGTCTACCAGCTGCGCCAAGTATCTGCCGTTGCTCCTGGCCCATCGCTGGTTGACGAACAATGTTGCGGGCATCTCGCGCTCGCGCAAGGCATCGATCAGGGCATGGTCGATAGCCGAACCATGCGCTCCCCCGCAGGCGTCAAAGGTCAGCGCCACCCTATTTTTCCCGGTGGGCATCGCCAGTTCGATCCCCTTGGCCTCCAAACCGAACTCGCCTGCCGGAGCATTCTTGAATTGCTCGATGATCTGCGCGCGCGTGGGGTACTGCTGCGCGGGGCTGGCAACGGACGAGGGCGCGTTGGTTGCAGGGGTACTGGTTGTCGAAACAGGCGAGGATGCAGCCATCGATTCCGACGCACCCTTGGGCACCTGTGCAGCGCAGCTGCTAAGCAGCCCCGCTGCGGCTGCCCCGAAGCCCAAGGCTCCGGCCTTCAAAGCCCAGCGGCGCGAGCGCTGTTCCATGTTCGTCTCTTCCATCATGCACAGTGGTTCGCACCGAGGGGCAGGTGCACCATCAGATGCCCCTGCCCCGCGGTGTTTGCTTCGCTTCGGGAGCAGGGCTCCTAATGCTCGGCCTCATGCCAGGACTTGCCGATTCCCGGCTGGACGTCCAAGGGGACCTTCAGCTCGGCGGCCCGGCTCATCTCGCCCGTCACCAGTTCCTGCACCGCGTCGAGTTCACCGGCGGCTATTTCCAGCACCAGCTCATCGTGCACCTGCAAAAGCATCCGGGATTTGTACTTCCCCTCTGCCAGCAGCTTGGCAATGTTCAGCATCGCGACCTTCAGCAGATCCGCGGCGGATCCCTGGATCGGCGCGTTCAGCGCCGCGCGTTCGGCGATATCGCGCAGCCTGCGATCGGAGCTGTTGAGCTCCGGCAGGTAGCGCCGGCGGCCGAAGATCGTTTCGGTGTAGCCGTCCTTGCGCGCCTGGTCGACGACGGAACGCAGATAGGTGCGCACCGCGCCAAAGCGTGCGAAGTAGTCCTTCATCAGCGTGCGCGCCTCGTCGACGGAGATCTTCAGCTGCTTGGACAGCCCGAAGGAGCTCAGCCCGTAGGCCAGGCCGTAGCTCATCGCCTTCACCTTCGAACGCATCTCGCTGGTGACCTCTTCGGGGGCCACATCGAAGACATGCGAACCGACGAACCGGTGCAGGTCCTCGCCGCTCTGGTAGGCCTCGATCAGGCCCTCGTCGCCGGACAGATGCGCCATGATGCGCATTTCGATCTGCGAGTAGTCCACGGTCAGCAGGGTTTCGTATCCCTCGCCGACGACGAACACGTCGCGGATGCGCCGGCCCTCTTCAGAGCGGATCGGGATGTTCTGCAGGTTCGGGTTCAGGCTGGACAAGCGTCCGGTCGCGGCCACCGTCTGCGCATAGGTGGTGTGGATCCGGCCATCGTCGCCGATCGATTTGAGCAGCCCCTCAACGGTCTGGCGCAGCTTGATCGCCTCGCGGTACGCCATCAACGCCACCAGGAACGGGTGCTGGGTCTTGACCAGCAAATCCTGCAGGGATTCGGCATCGGTGGTGAAACCGGTTTTGATCTTCTTGGTTTTCGGAAGGTCGAGCTCTTCGAAGAGCACCACCTGCAGCTGCTTCGGACTGGAGAGGTTCACCTCGTGCCCGATGGAATCGTAGGCTTCCTTGGTGGCCTGGTCCACCTGCGAGGTGAAGTGCGCGTGCAGCTCGTCCAGGCGTTCCCGGCTCACCGCGATGCCCGCACGCTCCATCTCGAAGAGCACGTCGATCAGCGGCAGCTCCATGTCCTTGGCCAGCTCCGCGGCATGCTTTTCGGCGAGCTTGGTGGCGAGGAACGCGGACAGATCAAAAATCGCCTGTGCCTGCGCCAGCGTCGGCTCGATCAGGTCCGCGGTGAGACCCAGATCCAGTTCGCCCTTCTTCGCCGGCTTGAGCACCGGAACCGTGTACTTCAGGTGGTATTGCACCAGATCCACCAGCTCGTGGCTGCGCCGGTCCGGCTGGATCAGGTAGGCGCTGATCAACGTGTCATCGCCTAGGCCGGCGACGCGGAAGCCACGCTCGTAGAGCCGGTGCATGGCGAGTTTCGCGTCGTGGAAGATCTTCGGTGCCTGCGCGTCGGCCAGGAAGCCGGCAAGCACCTTCTCGGTGTCTTCGCCCAGGCTGGACAGTTCCAGCCAGAGCGCCTTGCCCTCACGGAACAGTGCCACCCCGACGGCTTCGCCCGCGGTCACCGCCGCTTGCACCGCAATCGGCGCTCCCTCGCCCTGGGCGATGAATTCGCCCAGTGCCTTCGCATCCTTCGCTTCAAGTCGCTCGAACGCCGCCGCTTCAGGCTGCTCTTCGTCCTCCTGCGCGGCAAAGAGATCGAAGAGCCGCTTGCGCAGGGTGTTGAATTCCAGGGCGTCAAAGAGGTTTTCGATCTCGTCGCGGTTCGGCGCGACCAGTTCGGCTTCGTCCAGGGTCACCGGCAGTTCCAGATCGTGGCGCAACTGGTTCAGCCGCCGGTTGCGGGTGACGTTGTCCAGGTGGGCGCGCAGGCTCTCGCCGACCTTGCCCTTGATCGCGTCGGCATTTTCCAGGATGCCGTTGAGGTCGCCGTAGAGGTTCAGCCATTTCGCGGCGGTCTTCGGTCCCACGCCGGGCACGCCCGGCAGGTTGTCGGCGGTCTCCCCCACCAGCGCGGCCAGATCCGAGTAGCGCTCGGGGCGCACGAAATACTTGGTTTCTACCGCTTCGGCGTCCATCGGCGGGATATCGCTAATGCCCTTCTTCGGATAGAGCACCATGGTCTTGTCGGTGATCAGCTGGAAGGCATCGCGGTCACCGGAGACGACAAGGACTTCGAAGCCCTGCGCTTCGCCCTGGGTTGCCAGGGTGGCCAGGATGTCGTCGGCCTCAAAGCTTTCAAGGGTGATGCTGGGAATGTTCATCGCCTTCATGACCTCTTGAATCAGGTCGATCTGGCCATAGAATTCTTCCGGAGTCTTATTTCGTCCGCCCTTGTATTCGGTGTATTCCAGGGAACGGAACGTTGGGGTGTCCAGGTCGAAGGCCACCGCAACGTGCGTGGGCTTCTGCTGGCGGATCATCGTCAATAGCATGGAGACGAATCCGTGGACGGCATTGGTGTGCTGGCCGGTACTTGTCGCAAAGTTTTCGGCTGGCAGCGCATAGAACGCGCGGAAGGCCATCGAGTGTCCGTCGATGATCAGAAGTTTCTTGTCCGACGTGAATGTCGTTTTGGTAGTTTCGCTCACACCTGAAAGCCTAGTTGCCATGAGCGACAATTTCACTTCTCACGACGAGCAATCTTCAGCACACCCCTTTGCCCAGCAGTTGACTAGGCATGGTGTCCCGCAGGCGATGTGGCCTTTTCTCCAGGGACACGGGGTGGGCACCCTGGTCGAAAAGCTTGATATCCACTTCACCGAGTTTGGCGCCGACCGAGTTTGCGCGACCATGCCGGTAGCAGGAAACGCTCAGGTGGTGGGCATCCTGCACGGCGGGGCATCCGCCGCGCTGGCCGAAACCTTGGGCTCGATGGCTGCCGCCCTGCACGCACGGGGCAAGGCAAACCCGGTTGGAGTCGACCTGAATGTCACCCACCACAAGGCCGCGCGCCAGGGCTTGGTCAGCGCCGTGTGCACGCCGCTGCATTTGGGCCGGCGCATCACCACCCATGAGATCGTCATCACCAACGAGGCAGGCCAACGCGTGGCCACGGCCCGAATCACCAATATGCTCCTGCCCATCGAGGGCTAGCCGAGCGCTAGGAGACGGCGTAGCTTGCGGCGAATATATCGTCGCCGAGTTCACGGATTTTCAGTCCGGATAGCTGCGCGTTGGCATCGCGGCCGAAAATGTTCACCCCGCCGCCGAGGAACACCGGCACCGTCACCACGGTGAGTTCGTCGAGCATTCCGGCCTCGATAAAGCCGCCGGCCAGATCCGCACCGCCCACGAGCCAGACATCTCCGGCTCCGGCGCTTTTGGCAATGTCACGGCTCCAGAAACTGATTTCACCGCGGATGAAGGTCAGGTCCGTGTCGGGCAACGAGGGAAGCTCATGGTGCGTGAAGATCCACACCGGCTTCGCGCCGAATGGCCATTGCAGGTGCCCTTCGCCGATATCCCGCACGATCGTTTCGTAGGTTTTGCCGCCGATGACCACCGCGCCGATGCTGTCGAAGAACTCGCGAAGGTCGGCCTGGTAGCCGGGCAGCTCGGTAAATGGGCGTAGCCAATGCGTGTCGCCCGACTGATCGGCCACAAAGCCGTCGATGGAGGCACCCACGTAGTACTTGAAGCTAGTCATAGCTCCAGTCTAGGGGTGCCTCCATCGAAGGCAATATCTAGTTTTTGCCGCCCACCGGGCGTGCCGGATGCCTAGAGGCCCAAGATCGCTTCGCTCAGCTGCGGAACGATGAGCACCACGCCGAAGAGCACGATCAGCCCGCACAGTCCGAAGCAGAGGTAGGCGCCGTACTTATTAACCTGGGTATTGCGGTGCTCGTCGCGGGCCACCGCCAGCAGGCGCACGCCAAAGGAGTATGCGACGACGATGCACATGGCAGCTACCCAGCTGACCAGCGCGACGATGAGAAAAGCTGACCATTCGATCATGAGATATCCGCTTCCTTGTCCATGGCTTCCTGCGCAAGCTTCCGGGCCGCCGTTGCTTCGGCCTTGGCGCGGGCGCGACGCTCCTTCTTCGAAAGGATATTGACCGCGGCTCCCGAATTATCGATGTCGGACATCGCGGTATCGTGCCCCACATGGTCCTTGCGGGACATGTACCAGAACAGCAGCAGGGTTCCCACGCCGACGACGGCGACGATCCCGACGCCGACTGCGCCGATATGGGTCAGCGCCGCGGCGGCACCGCCAACGATGGCGGCCGCCGGAAGGGTGAACAGCCACCCCAGGGCAATGCGGCCCGCGGTGCCCCAGCGCACTTCTGCGCCCTTGCGTCCCAGGCCGGAACCGATGACCGAGCCGGATGCCACCTGCGTGGTGGACAAGGCGAAGCCCAGGTGCGATGAGGTGAGAATTGCCGAGGCGGTCGAAACCTCGGCGGCGAAGCCCTGCGCGGGCTTCACATCGGTGAGCCCCGAACCCATGGTGCGGATAATGCGCCAGCCACCGGTGTAGGTGCCCAAGGCAATGGCCACCGCACAGGTTGCAACGACCCACAGGTGCGGGCCGGTGCCGGCGCTCTGCATCCCCGAAGCGACCAGAGTCAGGGTGATAACACCCATGGTCTTCTGCGCGTCATTGGTGCCGTGCGCCAGCGCCACGAGCGAGGAAGAGAAGATCTGTCCGTAGCGGAAGCCTCCGCGTTTAGGCGAGGCGCCGTTCTGCCGTTTCGTGATCGAGTACGCAAGCTTCGTGCATAGATACGCGGAAATGCCCGCAATCAGCGGGGCGCACAATGCCGGCAGAAGCACCTTGGAGAGCAACACCCCGTAGTCGATGGCGCCGAACCCGGCACCGACGATCGCGGCGCCAACCAGCCCACCGAACAGGGCGTGGGAGGAGCTTGAAGGCAGGCCGAGCATCCAGGTGAATACGTTCCAGATCACCGCGCCCATAAGTCCCGCAAAGATCATTTCCGGCATGATCTGCACGCCGGTGGTGGGATCTTCGTTGATAATGCCGCCAGAAATCGTCTTGGCTACCTCCGTAGAGAGGAAAGCACCGACGAGGTTCAAAACCGCAGCGAGAGCTACAGCCTTTTTCGGAGTGATTGCTCCGGTTGCGATTGGGGTGGCCATCGCATTGGCCGTGTCATGAAAACCATTGGTGAAGTCGAAAAACAACGCCAAGGCGATGACCAGGACGACGATTAGCGTCAAATCCATTGAATACCAGCCTGAGGGTCGAACGGCAAGGAAAAAGAACTTGGGCCGAGAGCTGCAAAATCCAGCGAAGATGATGGCGTGCGGGATTGGGCTCAAAGCGCAATTTCAATCTTATGCCCCTGAACAGATACGTCAATCCGGCCAGTCAACCAACCCCGGGCAAATTCCGCATGAACTTTTGGTGCCCAAGTAGGCAATTACCGCGTTCATGCCGGATCGCGCTTTTGCGGGCAGAGAAAATGTGCGCCAAACCATAGGTGGCTTGGCGCACATTCGCGCGGCTCGCTGCGCCGCAGGCAATGGCGGGAGGCTACTTAACCTGATCGATCACGGTGTCCGCGACCTGCCGCATGCTCAGTCGACGGTCCATCGAGGTCTTCTGGATCCAGCGGAATGCTTCCGGTTCGGTCAACCCCATCTTGGTGATGAGCAGCGACTTGGCCCGGTCCACAAGCTTTCGAGTCTCGAACTGCTCGGCGAGGTTGCTGACCTCGGACTCCAGGGCACGCAGCTCGTCGTTGCGCGAAATCGCGATTTCGATCGCCGGGGTCAGGTCGGCCGGGGTGAAGGGCTTGACCACGTAGGCCATGGCGCCGGCTTCGCGCGCCCGCTCCACCAATTCCTTTTGGCTGAATGCGGTGAGCAGCACGACGGGGGCGATGCGCTCCTTGACGATCGACTCGGCGGCGGTAATGCCATCCATCACCGGCATCTTTACATCCATCAGCACCAGATCCGGCTTCAACTCACGCGCCTTCTCCAGCGCGCTCTGGCCGTTGTCGACCTCGGCCACCACGTCATAGCCTTCGGAGCGCAAGATCTCAACGATATCCAGGCGGATCAGCGTCTCGTCTTCGGCTACGAGCACGCGTCGCGCCGCGGAAGGCGCCTCGGAAGGGATTTTGGTAATTTCTGGTAGCTCGCTCATAGGGCGCCTTCCTTAGTGGTCTGCGTACCTGCCTCGTTAGCCGGCAGAATTCAAGATGTATTTCGCGGCGAGCCGCGCTGCTCCCGTTTCGTATCTAAGCCTACTTGCATGTACCCTTATTAGGGCGATGACGCGAGGTTATCGATTAGGAAATCTACGAAACCTCTAGTAAACTCGTCAATGTGCTCGCCCAAGTGGCGGAATCGGTAGACGCGCCGCACTCAAAATGCGGTATCGAAAGATGTGTGGGTTCGAGTCCCACCTTGGGCACATCATGAATGCCGTCGGAGAAAGTGAAAACTCTCTCCGGCGGCATTTTTTCTTTTAATTATTCGCCCCTGTGATGCATCTCGCAGCGAGGATGGATTGGTTCCAAACGCGAATGAGCCTGCCCGCAGGATCGATGAAACGATCTTGCGGGCAGGCTCACTTTTGTTGGCTCAAAGCTACGGCTTAGAGATCCTTGGGCGTCGAAACGTTCGCAGGATCCCATGGCCCGACAACTTCGCGCGCCGGCATTGGCTTGCCGTCGACCAGCTGACCGGCATCAGCCAGGTCCCCGACCTTGTGCACGCGCAGCGAATTGGTCGAACCGGCTTGCCCCGGAGGGGAACCGGCAGCGATGCAAACCAGATCGTTGATCTGGGCCAGGCCTTCGCTGAGCAGCTGCTCATCGACCTGTGCGGTCATCTTGTCGGTGTGGTCCGCGTAGGCCACCAGGCGTGCCTGCACTCCCCACATCAGGGTCATGATGTTGTAGGTCTGCTGCAGCGGGGTGAAGGCCAGCACCGGGCGCTTCGGGCGCAGGCGCGAAAGGCGTCGTGCGGAGTCACCGGACTGGGTGAAGGCGACGATGTATTTCGCGTCGAGCTGATCGGCGATTTCCACGGCCGCACGGGTAATCGCGCCGCCACGGGTCTTCGGCTGCGAGCCGAGACGTGGAATGCGATCCAGCCCGTGCTGCTCGGTGGAGGAAATAATGCGCGACATGGTTTCCACGGTCTCCACCGGGTAGGCGCCCACCGAGGTCTCCCCCGAAAGCATCACCGCGTCGGCGCCGTCGAGCACCGCGTTGGCGCAGTCCGAAGCCTCGGCACGGGTTGGGGTCGGCGATTCGATCATCGATTCGAGCACCTGGGTGGCGACGATGACCGGCTTGGCCCAGCGGCGCGCGAGCTCCACCGCACGTTTCTGCACCACCGGAACGTCTTCCAGCGGCAGCTCCACGCCCAGGTCGCCACGGGCAACCATGATCGCGTCGAAGGCGTTGATGATTTCTTCCAGCGCGGCAACTGCCTGCGGCTTCTCGATCTTTGCGATCACCGGAAGGCGGCGGCCTTCCTCGTCCATGATTTCGTGCACGCGCTCGATATCGCTGGCATTGCGCACGAAGGACAACGCGATCATGTCGACGCCGGCACGAATGGCCCAGCGCAGATCGTCCTCGTCCTTTTCGCTCAGCGCCGGCACGTTGACCGCAACGCCGGGCAGGTTGATGCCCTTGTTATTGGAGACCTCGCCGCCGACCACGACCTCGGAGCGCACCTCGGTATCGGTGACCTCGATGGCTTTGAGCTTCACCTTGCCGTCGTTGATCAGCAGGAAGTCCCCCGGCTTCACATCGGTTGGCAAGCCCTTGAAGGTGGTCGAGCACAGGTTGCGAGTACCCTGGATGTCCTCGATGGTAATGGTGAATTCTTCGCCGACTTCCAAGATGTACTTGGCGTCGTCCTTGAAACGACCCAGGCGGATCTTCGGGCCTTGCAGGTCTGCGAAAATGCCGACCGCGCGCCCCACCTCGGTCGCCGCGTTACGTACGTTTGCCAAGGATTGAGCATGCATGGAGTAGTCTCCATGGCTCATGTTCAGTCGGGCGACGTCTACGCCCGCTTGAAGTACCGCTACGGTGTTTTCATAGCTCGCTAGGGCCGGGCCCCATGTTGCCACAATTTTTGCGCGTCTCATACCGTCAGCCAAATGCCTTTCATGTTTGCATAGGCAAAATGCGGCGAACCCGTTTGGGTTCGCCGCATCAAAGCCTATGCCACTCAAATGATGCTGATGGCTCTATCTGTTGGAGCAACTGGTGCAGGAAGGTTCGTCGTTTCCATCAGGAACTTATCGACTCCGGCGGCGCAAGCGCGGCCTTCGGCGATAGCCCAGACGATCAGCGACTGCCCCCGACCGGCATCTCCGGCGGCGAACACCGATTCGGAGTTCGTCATGTAGTAGCCATCTCGGGCGACGTTGCCCCGGTTGTCGAATTCGATGCTGAGCTGCTCATCGAGCCCGGAAGGTTCCGGACCGGTGAAGCCAAGAGCCAGGAGAACCAGATCCGCTTTGATAACGCGTTCCGTCCCAGGCTTCGGCAGGCGCTTGCCGGCAACGAATTCTGTCTCTGCAACTGTAACACCGATCACCTTATTCTGCTCGGCTCCCTCGCCGGAAACGAAGTTCACGGTCGAGGCCAGATAGCTGCGTTCGCCGCCCTCCTCATGCGAGGACTGCACCTCGAAGAGCAGCGGCATCGTGGGCCACGGCTGGGTGTCGGCGCGTTCGGTCGGCGGCTTCTGGCCGATGGCCAAGGTGGTCACCGAAGCGGCTCCCTGGCGCAGCGCGGTGCCGATGCAGTCGGATCCGGTGTCGCCACCGCCGAGCACGATCACGTGCTTGCCCTTCGCATCGATGCGCGCAGCGTCCAGGGTTCCGGCCACCACGCGGTTGTTCTCTGTGAGGAACTCCATGGCGTGGTGCACGCCATCCAGGTCATGGCCCGGGATGGGCAGCTCCCGCGGGATGGTGGCGCCGGTGGCGACGATCACCGCGTCATAATCGCGACGCAATTGATCCCAGCTGATCTCCTTGCCGATCTCGATGCCGGTGCGGAAGATCGTGCCTTCCTCACGCATCTGGTCCAGGCGGCGGTCGATGATCTGCTTTTCGAGTTTGAAGTCCGGGATGCCGAAGCGCAGCAGGCCGCCGATCTGCTCGTCGCGCTCGTAGACCGCCACGGTGTGGCCCACCCGGGTCAGCTGCTGGGCGGCAGCCAGTCCGGCCGGACCGGAACCGACGATGGCCACGCGCTTCTCGGTGTGGCGCGCCGGCGGCTGCGCGATGAAGTCGCCCGCGTCCATCAGATGCTCGGCCAGCTCGGCCTCGACCTGCTTGATGGTGACCGCGGGCTGGTTGATGCTCAGCACGCAGGCCGCCTCGCAGGGGGCGGGGCACAGCTTACCGGTCAGTTCCGGGAAGTTGTTGGTGCTCAGCAGCCGGGCCGCGGCATCGTCCATCCGCCCGCGGTAGGTCAGGTCGTTGAACTCCGGGATCAGGTTGCCCAGCGGGCAGCCCTGGTGGCAGAACGGGATGCCGCAGTCCATGCAGCGCGAGGCCTGCTCCTGCAGCGTACCTGCCTGCTGGCGCTCAAGGACCTCCTTGTAGTCCATCAGGCGCACCGGCACCGGGCGCTTGGGTTGGGTGACGCGTTCGGTCACCTTCAAGAATCCGCGTGGATCAGCCACGGGTCACCTCCAAAATCTTGTCCCATACCTGCGGCGAATCCGGATTCTCTCCGGCAGCCGCCGCTTCGGCACGGATATTTTCAACCGCGGCGAAATCGCGCGGGATGATGCTGGTCAAGCGCTGGCGGGTCTGCTCCCAATCCAGGATCAGGCGCTGCGCCTGCGGCGAGGCGGTCAGCGCGATGTGCTCGGTGAGCAGCGCGTGGATCGCCTGCGCCTCGGCCTCGTCGATTCCGCGGACCAGCAGATCGCCGGCCGCGGCGGCCAGCGGATTCAGGTTCTTCTCCTCGAAGTCCAGCACCCAGGCCATGCCGCCGGACATCCCGGCGCCGAAGTTGCGTCCGGTGGCGCCGAGGATCAGCACCCGGCCGCCGGTCATGTACTCGCAGCCGTGTTCCCCGATGCCTTCGGTGACGATCGTGGCGCCCGAGTTGCGCACCGCGAACCGTTCGCCGACCATGCCGTTGATGAACATCTCGCCGCTGGTCGCGCCGTAGCCGACCACATTTCCGGCGATCACCTGGTCCTGCGGGTTGGACAGGGTGGTGCGCGGCGGGTGGATGGCGATCCGTCCGCCCGAGAGCCCCTTGCCGACGTAGTCGTTCGCGTCGCCGGAGAGCCCGAGGGTGATGCCGGCTGGCAGGAAGGCGCCCAGGGACTGGCCCGCGCGCCCGGCCAGGTTCACCCGGATGGTGTCCGCGGCCAGTTCCTCGAGCCCGAAGGTCTTGGTCACGTGGTGGCCGAGCAGCGTGCCCACCGAACGGTCGGTGTTCACGATGTCCGCGTCGATCACCACCGGGATCCGGTCCGTCAGGGTCTGCGCGGCCGCGGCCAAGAGCCGCTGGTCCAGATGCTTGTCAAGACCGTGGTCCTGGCCGATCCGGCGGCGGCGTGCGGTGAGTTCCACGTCGGGCACGTGGGTGATCGCGCCCAGGGCCAGGGACTGGACCTTGTCGTGGGCGCCGGCCTGCGCGCCGCTGAGCAGCTCCACCCGGCCGATGACCTCCTCCAGGGTGCGCGCACCCAGGCTGGCGAGCAGTTCGCGGACCTCTTGCGCGATGAACTCGAAGAAGTTCACCACGAATTCGGCCTTGCCGCTGAAGCGTTCGCGCAGCGCGGGGTTCTGCGTGGCCACGCCCACCGGGCAGGTGTCCAGGTGGCACACGCGCATCATGATGCAGCCCGAAACCACCAGCGGGGCGGTGGCGAAGCCGAATTCCTCGGCGCCGAGCAGCGCGCCGATGAGCACGTCGCGCCCGGTTTTCAGCTGGCCGTCCACCTGCACGGTGACGCGGTCGCGCAACCCGTTGAGGATCAGCGTCTGCTGCGCCTCGGCCAGGCCGATCTCCCACGGGGTACCCGCATGCTTGAGCGAATTCATCGGCGAAGCGCCGGTGCCGCCATCGTGCCCGGAGATCAGCACGACGTCGGCCTTCGCCTTGGCCACGCCGGCCGCGACGGTGCCGATGCCGGACTCGGAGACCAGCTTCACGTGCACGCGCGCCGCCGGATTGGAGCACTTCGCATCGTGGATCAGCTGGGCCAGGTCCTCGATCGAGTAGATGTCGTGGTGCGGCGGCGGGGAGATGAGTCCCACGCCCGGGGTGGAGTGGCGGGTCTTGGCGATCCACGGGTAGAGCTTCTGGCTCATCAGCTGGCCGCCCTCGCCGGGCTTCGCGCCCTGGGCCATCTTGATCTGGATGTCATCGGCGTTGGTCAGGTACAGGCTGGTCACCCCGAAGCGGCCCGAGGCGATCTGCTTCACGGCGCTGCGGCGCACCGGGTCGAGCAGCCGCTCGGGATCCTCGCCGCCCTCGCCGGTGTTGGACTTGCCGCCCAGCCGGTTCATCGCGATGGCCAGGGTCTCGTGCGCCTCGGCGGAGATCGAACCGTAGCTCATCGCCCCGGTGGCGAAGCGCTTCACGATCGAGCTGACCGGTTCCACCTCGTCGATGGGGATCGGGGTGATGGACTCGGTGTTGAACTTCAGCAGCCCGCGCAGGGTTTTCAGCTCCGAGGCCTGGTCGTCGACGGCCTTGGTGTACTCCTTGAACACGTCGTAGCGGCGGGTCCGGGTGGAGTGCTGCAGGCGGAATACGGTCTGCGGGTCGAACAGGTGCGGCGGCCCTTCGCGGCGCCACTGGTACTCCCCGCCCACCTCCAGCTCGTTGGGCTGGCTCGCCCCGGAATGCTCCGGGTAGGCCCGGGCGTGCCGGGCCGCGGCCTCGGCGGCGACGACGTCGAGCTCGATGCCCGAGAGCTTGGTGGCGGTGCCGGTGAAGTACTGGTCGACCACGCGCTGGGAGAGCCCCACGGCCTCGAAGGTCTGCGCCCCGCAGTAGGAGGACACCGTGGAGATGCCCATCTTGCTCATGATCTTCAGCACCCCCTTGCCCAGGGACTTGATCAGGTTCGCGGCGGCCGCCTGCCCGGTGATGCCCGGCAGCGAGCCTTCCTCGGCCAGCTGCTCGACGCTTTCCAGCGCGAGGTACGGGTTGATGGCGCTGGCGCCGTAGCCGATGAGCAGCGCGATGTGGTGGACCTCGCGGGCGTCGCCGGACTCGATGATCAGCGACACGCGGGTGCGGGTCGAGCTCTTGAGCAGGTGGTGGTGCACCGCGGAGGTCAGCAGCAGCGACGGAATCGGAGCCCAGGCCGCGGAGGAGTCGCGGTCCGAGAGCACGATGTAGCGCACCCCGCGGTTCACCGCGGCGGAGACCTTTTCGCAGATTTCCTGCAGCCGGGCCCGCAGTTCGGATTCGCCTCCGGCCGGGCGGTAGAGCCCGCGGACCTTCAGCGAGTACTTGGCGCCCGACGCGTCGCGCAGGTTCACGATCTTCGCGACCTGGTCGTTGGTCAGCACCGGGTAGTCCAGATCGATCTGCGTCTGCGCCACGCGGTCCAGGGAGAGCAGGTTGCCGTCGGGTCCGATGGAGGTGCGCATCGAGGTGACCAGCTCCTCGCGGATCGCATCCAGCGGCGGATTGGTGACCTGGGCGAAGGACTGCGTGAAGTAGTCGAAGAGCAGCCGCGGGCGCTGCGAGAGCGCGGCGATCGGGCTGTCGGTGCCCATGGCGCCCAGCGGCTCGGCGCCGGTGGTGGCCATCGGGGCCAGCAGCATGCGCAGCTCCTCGGCGGTGTAGCCGAAGGTCAGCTGGCGCTGCAACACGGAGGCCGAATTGTGGCGCACATGCTCCAGGTCCGGGAACTCCTCCAGGGACTTGATATTCGTCCCGACCCATTCGCGCCACGGCTTCGCGGCGGCGACCTCGGCCTTGATCTCGGCGTCATCCACGATGCGTCCGGCATTCAGGTCCAGCGCGAACATCTTGCCCGGGGCCACGCGGCCCTTGGAGACGATATGCTCCTCGGCGATGTCGATGACGCCGACCTCGCTGGCGAGCACCACCAGGTCGTCGTCGGTGACCCACCAGCGCGCCGGGCGCAGTCCGTTGCGGTCCAGCACCGCGCCGGCCAGCTGGCCGTCGGTGAAGCAGACCGCCGCCGGGCCGTCCCACGGTTCGATGAGCATCGAGTGGTACTGGTAGAAGGCGCGCAGATCGGCGTCCATCTGGGTGTCGTTTTCCCAGGGCTGCGGGATCATCATCATGATCGCCTCGGTGACCTTGCGCCCCGAGAGCATCAGCATCTCGGCGACCTCGTCGAAGCTCGCGGAGTCCGAGGCGCCGGGGGTGCAGATCGGGAAGAGCTCCTCGGGCACCTCGCCGAGCAGCTCGGATTCCAGGGTCGACTGGCGGGCGCGCATCCAATTGCGGTTGCCCTTGACGGTGTTGATCTCGCCGTTGTGCGCGATGGTGCGGAACGGCTGGGCCAGCGGCCACGACGGGAAGGTGTTGGTGGAGAAGCGCGAGTGCACGATGGCGCAGCGGCTGGTGAAGCGCTCGTCGGACAGATCCGGGAAGAACGGCTCGAGCTGGGCGGTGGAGACCATGCCCTTGTAGACGATGGACTGCGCGGAGAAGGAGGCGAAGTAGACGCCGATCTTATTGTGCGCGCGCCGGCGGATGCGCCAGGCTGCCGCGTCCAGGGCCCGGGAGTCGAGCTCGCCGGAGGCCGCGCTGGAGGCGACGAAGAATTGGGTGATATGCGGCATGACCGCACGGGCGGAGGCGCCAAGTACTTCCGGATCCACCGGGACGGTGCGCCAGCCGAGCACGGTCAGCGACTCTTCGGCGGCGAGCTCTTCGAGTTCGGCCTTGGCGAACTCCAGTTCGTTCTGCGCCGCGGGCAGGAAGCCCATGCCGACCGCGTAGCTCCCGGGGGCGGGCAGCTCGAATTCGGTGACGGCGCGCAGGAAGGCATCGGGCAGGTGCAGCAGGATGCCCGCTCCGTCGCCGGTCCCCTCGTCGGCGCCGATGGCCCCGCGGTGTTCCAGGCGGCGCAGCGCGGTCAGCGCGTGGCTGACGATCTCATGAGTTGGGTGGTTCTTCAGCGATGCAATCATCGCCAGTCCGCAGGCATCCTTTTCGGCGCTCGGGTCGTATAAACCCTGCGCCGGCGGAATTGCCGCGAATCGGGTATAGGGCGAGGGGGCGGCCTCGCCAAATCCGGGCGAGGCGTTCAACTGGACTCCGGTCATGCTCATGAGCGTGCCTTTCGTGGTTCATGCGGCGGAAAAAGGCGAACCGGGTCCCACCTTGGGGATTCTCGAAGGTGCGTCAGCCACCGGTCGCCTTAACCTCGTGGCCAGCTGCGCCGCCGGCGGGGTGGGGCCGAGCGGGTGCGCTGCTTCGAAGGTTGAAGGATCCACCGCGTTGTGGTTCCTGCGCCTCGCCCGGGTCATGGGGTGTGGACTCCCGGAGAGGTGCGTAGATTTACCTTACGCCCCCTATGTTTCCCGCTTTCGCGCGGTTTTGTTTCGAAAATGTTAAAACGGTCACGCACAGCGCCAGCTAAAAAGCAGGTTTATTCGCGGTGATGCTGGCCTTTTCCATTGTTTCGCCCGGGGTTGAGCCGATTTTTAAATGTTTCGCGCAGATTGCGTACCGCCCACCCGAGGGGCAAAAAAGTCCTGCGTTAACGCCGAAACGGGGACCGAAAAAACACGCGCTGGTGTTTTTCGATCCCCGTTGGAGGTGCGGAGGCAGCTCCGCGATCAGCCCGGCGGCTGCTCGTCGTCCTTCGTAATCTGCCGCTCGGTGCCGCTCGACGGTGCGTCGGTGCCCGCCGCCGCGGCGCGGGCCGCCGGCTCGCGCCCGGGCAGGAAGAGCGAATCCTTGCCTTCCCCGCGCAGCTTCGCCAGCACGTAGGCCAGCGCCAGCGAGCCGAAGACGACCAGGGCGATGGCCAGCCACTGGTGGATGCGCAGGGACAGCGGGCCGATGCTGATGATCTCCGCCGCGTCCAGGCGCAGCGACTCGGTGAAGGTCCGGCCGATGCCGTACCAAATCACGTAGCAGCAGAACAACGCTGTGCGGCGCAGCGCGAACTTCTTGTCCAGCGCCAGCAGCACCACCACGCCCAGCAGGTTCCACAATGATTCGTAGAGGAAGGTCGGGTGGAAGAGCGTCTCGGGCGGCAGCGAGGCCGGGAAGTTATAGTGCTCCGGGTCGATTTCAAGTCCCCAGGGCAGGGTGGTCGGCGCTCCGAAGAGTTCCTGGTTGAACCAGTTCCCCCAACGGCCCACGGCTTGGGCCAGCAGCACGCCGGGGGCGACGGCGTCGATGAAGGCCGAGAGCCGCACCCCGCTCCGCCGGCAGCCGATCCAGGCGCCGACGATGCCCAGCGAGACCGCGCCCATGATGCCCAGTCCGCCCAGCCAGAGCTGCGGGATCTCGGCCCAGTGCGCTTGCTGCCCGCCGAGCCCGAAGTAGTACATCGGGTCGGTGATCAGCACGTGGTAGAGCCGGCCGCCGACGATGCCGAAGGGGATCGCCCAGATGACGATGTCCCAGAGCAGGTCCGAGTCGCCGCCGCGGGCACGCATCCGCCGCCCGGTCAGCCACAGCGCCAGCACGATGCCCAGCAAGATGCACAGTGCGTAGGCGTGGATGGTCAGCGGGCCCAGGGAGAGCTTGGAGAATTCCTCCGGCGGAGACGGGATGGAGACCGGGAGCATGCCTAGGCCCGTCCGCTCAGCTCCGCGGCGAGGCGGCCCACGGCGGGCACTCCCCCGTCGCGCAGCGCGGCGACCAGCGCGGTGCCCACGATCACCCCGTCGGCGTAGCCGCCGATCTCGGTGACGTGTTCGCGGCGCGAAACGCCGAGCCCGACGCAGGCGTTCGCGGCGCCGGCGGCATGGGCGGCGTCCACCACGGCCTGCGCGGCGGAGGAAACCTCGCTGCGCGCCCCGGTGACACCCATCAGCGAAACGCAGTAGACGAAACCGGAGGAGGCCGCGACGGTCTGCTTAACGCGCGCCTCGGTGGAGCTCGGAGCGATCAGGAACACCCGTTCCAGGTCGTACTTCTCGCTTGCGGCCTGCCATTCGGCGGCCTCATCGGGCACCAGGTCGGGGGTGATCAGCCCGGCCCCGCCGGCTTCGGCGAAGCGCCGGGCGAATTCGTCCACGCCCAGGCGCAGCACCGGGTTCCAGTAAGTCATCACCATCACCGCGGCGTCGGTACGCTCGGTGATCCCGCGCACGATGTCGAAGATCTGCGCCACGCGGAAGCCATTGGCCAGCGCGTGGTTGGTCGCCTCCTGGATGACCAGCCCGTCCATCACCGGGTCCGAGTAGGGGATGCCCATCTCGATGACGTCCACCCCGTTCTCGGCCAGCGCGACGGCCGCCTCGATGCTGGTTTCGACATCCGGGAAGCCCGCGGGCAGGTAGCCGATCAGCGCCGGGCGGCCTTCGGCACGCGCCGCGGCGATCTTTTCTGCACTAGTGACACGCGACATTTAGTTGCCCTCCGGGGTGTTCTCGGCGGCCTCGGAATCGAGCATGCCGAACCATTGCGCGGCGGTGGACACGTCCTTGTCCCCGCGGCCCGACAGGTTTGCGATGATGATGGTCTCTTCGGGCTGCGCGCCCTCGGCGATCTTGCGGGCCGCCAGCCGGATGGTGCCGGCCAGCGCGTGCGCGGATTCGATCGCCGGCAGGATGCCCTCGGTGCGGCAGAGGATCTTGAACGCGTCCATCGCCTCGGTGTCGGTGACCGGTTCGTAGTGCACGCGGCCGATATCCGCCAGGTAGGCGTGCTCCGGGCCGACGCCCGGGTAGTCCAGGCCCGCGGAGATCGAGTGCGACTCGATGGTCTGCCCGTCGTCGTCCTGCATCAGGTAGCTCTTCGCCCCGTGCAGCACGCCGGGCTTGCCCAGGGTGATGGTCGCGGCGTGGCGGTCGGTGTCCACGCCGTCGCCGCCGGCCTCGAAACCGTAGAGTTCCACCTCCTTGTCGTCGAGGAAGCCGTGGAAGATGCCGATGGCGTTCGATCCGCCGCCGATGCAGGCGGTGACCGCATCGGGCAGGCGGCCGGCCTGCGCGATGATCTGCTCGCGGGCTTCTTCGCCGATGACCTCGTGGAAGTAGCGGACCATGGCCGGGAACGGGGCCCCGCCGGCGGCGGTGCCCAGCAGGTAGTGGGTGGTGCCCACGTTGGCGACCCAGTCGCGCAGCGCCTCGTTGATCGCGTCCTTCAGCGTCTGGGAGCCGACGGTCACCGGGATCACCGTGGCGCCGAGCAGCTGCATGCGCGCGACGTTCAACGCCTGCCGGCGGGTGTCCTCGGCGCCCATGTAGACCACGCATTCCAGGCCCATCAGGGCCGCTGCGGTGGCCGAGGCGACGCCGTGCTGGCCGGCTCCGGTCTCCGCGATGATGCGGGTCTTGCCCATGCGCTTGGCCAGCAGCGCCTGGCCGAGCACGTTGTTGATCTTGTGGCTGCCGGTGTGGTTCAGGTCCTCGCGCTTGAGGAATACGCGCACGCCGCCGCAGGCCTCGGTGGAGAAGCGCTTCGCCTCGGTCAGCAGCGAGGGGCGGCCCGAGTAGCTGCGGTTCAGCTCCTTGACCTCTTCGATGAACGCCGGGTCGGCCTTGGCCGCCTCGAACGTCTCGTTCAGCTCATCCATGGCCGCCATAAGCGATTCGGGCATCCAGCGTCCGCCGTACTGCCCAAAATACGGTCCGCTGGCATGTTTCAGCGAGTCATCCGATGCGTTCATCGATTCCCTCTTCTCTTGAATTTTTTAGCGGTGCCCGGCCAGGAAGCAGGCCCTGGCCGGGCACCGAAGATCTGGGTTCGGCTCGCCTAGCGCGCCGGCTTGGCTGCGGTACCCGCCGCGATGAACTCCGCGACGGTGGCTTGCGGGTCCGCGTGCTTGACCAGCGCCTCCCCGACGAGGATTCCGTCCGCCCCGGCCGCAGCGTAGATTTCTACCTGTTCGGCCGATTCGACACCCGACTCGGCAATGAGCACCGCGTCGCTTGGCAGCAACGGGGCCAACGCGCCGAAGGTGTCCACATCCACCTCGAGGGTCTTCAGGTTGCGCACGTTCACGCCGATGATCTTCGCCCCGGCCTTTACGGCCCGCGCGATTTCCTCCTCGGTGTGCGTCTCCACCAGTGCGTTCATTCCCAGCTCGTGGGTCAATTCTAGGAAACTGGAGAGCGTTTGATCATCCAGCGCCGCAACAATGAGCAATACGAGGTCCGCGCCGTGCGCCCGGGCCTCGTAGATCTGGTACTCGTCGACGGTGAAATCCTTGCGCAGCAGCGGAATCGAGACCGCCTCGCGGACCGCGTCCAAATCGGCCAGCGAACCGCCGAAGCGCCGCTGTTCGGTGAGCACGGAAATCACCGAGGCGCCGCCGGCGGCATACGCCGCGGCGAGCTCCGCCGGTTCGGGGATCTGCGCCAGCGCGCCCTTGGACGGGGACTTGCGCTTCACCTCGGAGATCACCCGCAGGATGGTGTCGCGCGCGGCGGGGCCGGCTTGGCCGCCGAGGGCCGCGAAGCCGTCGCGGGCCGCCGGCATGGCGGCCGCGGCGGCCTTCACCTGCGCGAGGCTGGTGATGGCGCGACGGGCGCCCAGGTCTTCCCGGACGCCCGCGATGATGTCATCAAGAACAGTCAATTTAGTGCGCTGCTCCGCTGCGCGAACCGCCCACGCCGAAACCGGCCTTCTTCATGATCCAGCCGACGATCAGGCCGAGCACCATAATGCCCGCGCCCGCGTAGACGATGGCCGAGTTGTGGAACGCGAAGGCGACGCCGCCGACGATCGAACCGACGATCATGGTGCCGACGCAGGCCCAGGCTGCGATCGAGTTGCCGTGGCCGATTTCTTCGTTGTAGACCGGGTCAATCTCGGTGTTCTGCGACATTGCTGGATGTCTCCCTTTGCTCTTCAGGTTGCGCGCCGCCCCGGTGGACCGGTCGGCGCGATGGACTTCGCTTACTATTCTGCCACTTGGACTTGATGATGGCCTATTCCACGGCGCTTCGTTGCGTCCCGGTGGGCCGAATCACCTACTGGTTGCCGCTGGTGGGATCCTCGCCCTTGGAGAGCTGCTCCCAGTCGGAGATCCCGCGCGATTGAGCGTCCTTGGCCGCGGGGGCCGCGGAAACCTCCCGGTCGTACTTCGAGCTCTTCTTCCACCCGCCGCAATAGATCAGCACCAGAATTCCCTGCAGCACGATGATCGCCCCGGCCACCACGGTCAGCGACGGCCAAAGCGAAACGGTGTACTGCCCGGCGCCGCTGGTCAGCCCGGTGGCCTCGGCCACCGCGCCGGCGGCCGCCGCCTGCGGGTTGGTGACCGCTTGGACTCCGGCGGCGATCACCGCGATGCCGGCCAAGAGGGTGATCAGCCCGATCAGGTAGCGGGCGATCTTCCCGGCGATCAGCAGCGCAAGCGCACCGGCGAGCACTGCGACGCACAGGGCGGTGACGGAGGCGGCGGCGGTGGACCCGTCGACGACGATCTCCGGGACCTGCACGGTGCCGGATTCGACCTGGACCACCACCCAGGTGCGGGTGGCGGTCCACAGTCCGGCCAGCGCTCCGAGGATGCCAAGCAGGGCGGTATTGCGGGCGGTGAGATGTTTTTTCACTTGGTTCCACCAGTTTCGGTATTGGCTGGGCGCATCGAGCCGGCGGCCCACACCGCACGCAGCGGGGCGGCGGCCTTGTTGACGGTTTCCAGCGCTTCGTCGGCGAATTTCGAATCGTTCACGATGCCGCCGCCGGCCTGCACGTAGGCGCGGTGATCCTTGAGCAGCGCGGAGCGGATCGCGATGGCCATGTCCATGTCGCCGGCGAAGTCCAGGTAGCCCACCACGCCGCCGTACACTCCGCGGCGGTAGGGCTCGTACTCGTCGAGCAGCTGCAGCGCCCGGGGTTTGGGCGCCCCGGAGAGCGTGCCGGCCGGGAAGGTGGAGGCGAGCACGTCGTAGGCGTCCACGTCCTCCCGGGCCTTGCCGACCACGTTGGAGACCAGGTGCATGATGTGGCTGAAGCGCTCCACCTCCATGAACTGGGTGACCTCCACGGTGCCGGCCTGGCAGACGCGCGAGAGGTCGTTGCGCGAGAGGTCCACCAGCATCAGGTGCTCGGCGCGTTCCTTCTCGTCGGCCAGCAGCGACTTCTCGTGCAGCTGGTCTTCCTCGTAGTTCGCCCCGCGCGGGCGGGATCCGGCGATCGGGTGGGTGACCACATGCGCGTCGTTGACCGTGACCAGCGCCTCCGGGGAGGAGCCGACGATCTGGAAGGGTTCGCCGTCCTCGTTCTCGAAGTTGAACAGGTACATGTAGGGGCTCGGGTTGGTCGCGCGCAGCACCCGGTAGACGTCCAGCGCGTCCGCCTTGGTCTCCAGCTCGAAGCGCCGCGAGACGACAATCTGGAACACCTCGCCGTCGACGATGGCCACCTTCGCCTTCGCCAGCGCCTCCAAATACTCGTTTTCGGCCCAGGAGTGGCTGACCGCTTCCATCAGCGTTTCGCGCGGCACGTCGGTGCCCTGCAGGGTGATGGCCGTGGAGTCCAGCGGGGTGCCGAGCTGGTCGAGCATCTTCTGCAGCCGCGCCACCGCGGCATCGTAGGCCGCCTCGGCGTGCTCTTCGCGGCCATCGAAGTTGATCGCATTGGCGATCAGCGTCACGGTGCCCTCGGTGGCGTCGTGCGCGGCCATGTCGGCGACCAGGTTCATGCTCAGTTCGGGGATGTTCAGGTCATCAACCGGCGGATTGGGCAGGCGCTCCCAGTGCCGCACGCACTCCCAGCCGATGAAGCCGACCATGCCGCCGGTTAGCGGCGGCATGCCCGGGACCGGTTCGGTATGCAGCGCGCGCACGGTGTCGCGCAGGACGTCCACGCTCACCCCGCCGGTGGGCAGCCCCTCGGGCACATGCCCCTGCCAGTAGGCCTCTCCGCCGCGGGTGCTCAGCGTCGCGGGCGAGTTCACCCCCACGAACGAGTACCGGCTCCACACCCCGCCGGGGGCGGCGGACTCCATCAGGAAGGTGCCGGGCCGTCCTCCGGCCAGCGAGCGGTACAAGCCGATCGGGGTCAGCGAATCGGCGAGCACCGAGATGGTGACCGGAATGACGCGGCGGTTGGGTGCCATGGCCAAAAAGGCCTCGCGGGAAGGGGAAATCTTGCCTAGGGTTTTCATTCAGCTTCTTTTCAAACGCGTAAACTTTGCGGACGCCCGATGCTTGCCGGGGCGCTCGTGGGCTGCAAGCCCGGACTATTCGGGTCGGTGGCCGACGGTGGCGGGCAGCTGGCGGTCGGTAAAGCAGGACTCGGTGCCGGTATGACAGGCGGCTCCCACCTGGTCGACCATCAGCAGCAACGCGTCGCCGTCGCAGTCCAGGGCGGCGGACTTCAGGTACTGCCCATGCCCCGAGGTATCTCCCTTGCGCCAGTATTCCTGGCGCGAGCGTGAGTAGAACGTGACTCGCCCGGTGGACAGCGTGCGGCGCAGCGCTTCGTCGTCCATCCAGCCAAGCATGAGCACCAGCCCGGTGTCATGCTGCTGCACGATCGCGGCGAATAACCCGTTCGCATCGCGCTTCAGGCGCTGCGCGATCTGCGGGTCGAGGTTTTCTGGTTCGGGGCTCGGATTCGAGCCGCTCTGAGAAGTAGACATCCCCTTTAGCATACTGGGTCTCCCGCGTTCAGCTCCCGAGCGTGACGCACCGCTTAGAGCCAATCGCAACCGCTTGGCGACACCCGCGGATGATTACGCCCATCAATCGCCGACCCGTGCTAGTTTCAGAGGTGATGCACCTAGTACAAGCTTCCAGATTGGCGTTGGCCGAGACCCTGCTAGCAGCGGGCCCCAGCGCCGACACTCTGTGCGCCGGTTGGCAGACCCGCCACCTCGCCGCGCACTTAGTCCTCCGCGAAAATTCTCTGCTCAGCGCCGGCGTCGTGCTGAAGCCGCTCGCCACGAAACTCGATGTGCGCCTGCAAGAGCTCGCCGACGACGCGCAAACCCCCGAACGGTATGCGGCCCTGGTGCGCCGTTTCCGTGCCGGGCCCAAGGGCTACTCCCCCTTTTCCTTCGAAAAGCTGGACAAGGCGCTGAACCTCAACGAATTCTTCATCCACACCGAAGACGTGCGCCGTGCGCGCACCCAGTGGGCTCCCCGGGTGCTGGACAAGGAGTACACGGAGCTGCTGTGGCAATCGCTCATCAAGACCTCGCGCTTGTTCTTCCGCAAGGCGCCCGTGGGCATCATCCTGTGCCGTCCGGATGGGCAACGCCACGTAGCGAAGAAGGCTCCCAACGCCGTATCCATCAACGGCCCGGTCACCGAGCTGATGATGTACGCCTCGGGACGCACCGATGAAGCCCTGGTGACCTTCGAGGCCGGCCAAAGCGCGCTGCAGATTATCCGCGGCTACCATCCCTCGATCTAGCGCTCGTCACTAATTCCTGGCTCGGCCTGACGGCCTCGAGTTATCCACACATTTCTCGCATGCTCTCCCAATAACTGCGCGAGGGGTCTAGGATATCGCTCAAACGCGATCCTCGACATGCTCGGAGAGTTCTCATGAACACTCGGAAAATTGCAGTGGCACAATCTGTCGTTTTGGCTTGTGCATTGACGGTTACGGCCTGCGCGGGTGGCGCCTCCCCGCCGGACCCCACAGAATCATCTAGCCCGGTGGTGCAAGAATCGAAAACCACCATGCCAAGCCCGTCCCCGGCGAAGCCGAAATACGAGCCGGCAACCGCAAAAGGGCCCGCGAAAAATGTTCCGAAGCCGCAGATGCCCGAGCTGGCCAAAAAGCAAAATGAAGAAGGTGCAATTGCCTTCGTCAAGTACTACTTCGAGGTAATGAACTACTCACTGGAAACATACACAGTCGATGAATTGATTGAGATTACGATGCGTTCATGTCAACTTTGCGGTGATAATTTTATTGATCCCGTTCGGAGTCATGCGAAAAAGAAATACTGGCAAGTTTCAGGTGACTACGAAACCAATGTGTACGGCGTAAAACTTACAGTGACGGATGAGGCCCTAGTCGAGTTCGGAGCAAAAACAAACAGAGTCAAGGTTTATTCCTCAACGAATAATATCATTGCGGAGAGCCCAGCAATGGAGGACGAAAGTCTAGGTATAGCTACACTTCATTGGAAAGATCGTTGGATGATGAATGACGTTACCTTTTCCGAGTGATACGCAATGAAAAACACTACACTATTGATTCTGACACTCTTTGCTGCACAATTATTAAGTGGAGTTCCACAAGTTGCACCAGCGAAAGGTGCCTGCTCTGACTTGATAAAATTCATAAAAGACCACGGCGAAACTATTGAAAATACATGCCCCGAAACAATCCCCGAAAAAGATCGTTTTTACGTCAACGACGACGATAGACAAAAGCGGATAAACAACCGACCTAAGCCGTTGTACGAGATTGAATATCTAGATCCATGCTCTTTCGGGCTTGAACGTTTCCGGGGATGTAGTCAAAATCCAGATGCCCTGCCTTGTGAAGATGGTTCCTCTCCCTATACTCGAATCATTCGCTTTGTCGAGGGCCCAAGGAATGGCGAACAGATAATTACCAATGGACTATGCCCGGAACAAGAGACGCCTCCTGACCTTCCCAATGCAGAATTAAGGGAGCAGCAAATCATAGTCACCCCTTCAAAATTTAGAAGTTTCCCAATAGCTGCGTCAATGCTGAAAAGTGAACCCACCAAATTTTCGCTACGTAACGGGCACTCACACTTTTGGGCAGTCTCTGGCGTTCAAAATTTCCGCATAAACATGAGCGGACGTCCCGTCGCAGTAAAAGCAATTCCCGTCAGATGGAACTGGAATTATGGTGATGGAAACACCCGGAACCTGGATTTCCCAGGCGAGCCAGCACCGGAGCATACCCTTCGAGATGAAACACCGACAAGCCATTCCTACACAGAAACGGGCACCTACGGCGTCGGGCTCACCACGTTGTTCCGCGGAGAATTCAGCGTCGATGGCGGCCCGTGGCAGGCAATCCCGGGACAAGCCGCCGTGCCCAGCGAGCCTATCGAAATTGATGTCTGGCGAACCAAGAAGCAACTCATAGCCACGGACTAGCATTTTCCGAAGCTGCGATCTTGCGGACACAAAAATGGGCCAGT
Source organism: Arthrobacter sp. MYb224 (assembly GCF_002975455.1). NCBI lineage: Bacteria > Bacillati > Actinomycetota > Actinomycetes > Micrococcales > Micrococcaceae > Arthrobacter > Arthrobacter sp. MYb224. The sequence goes on from NZ_PCPU01000001.1 coordinate 525,363, forward strand.
TCAAAATGAACTGACCCATTAGTTGTCTGATGCCTAGCGTACCGGATAGCCCGCTTCGCGGATCTTCTCCTTGACCTTGGCGATCATATCGGTGGGACCGAAGTGGAAGATCGAAGCAGCCAACACCGCATCGGCTCCGGCTTCGATTGCCGGCGGGAAGTCCTCCGGCTTTCCTGCACCGCCGGAGGCGATTAGCGGAACCTTCACGGCCGCGCGGACGGCGCGAATCATTTCCAGATCGAACCCGTCCTTGGTGCCGTCGGCATCGATCGAGTTCAGCAGGATCTCGCCCACGCCACGTTCGGCTGCATCCTTGGCCCACGCAACCGCGCACATGCCGGTGCCCGTGCGGCCACCGTGGGTGGTGACCTCATAGCCCGAGGCGATCGACGGATCGTTGGTCCGACGGGCGTCCAGGGAAAGCACCAAGACCTGCGAACCGAAGCGTTCGGTAATCTCGTTGATCACGTCCGGGCGCGCCACCGCCGCGGTGTTGATCGATGCCTTGTCTGCGCCATTGCGCAGCAGGCGATCGACATCCTCCGCCGCGCGCACGCCGCCGCCAACGGTCAATGGGATGAAAACCTCTTCGGCCGTATGGCGAACTACCTCGAAGGTCGTCTCCCGGTCCGAGCTAGAAGCGGTCACGTCGAGGAAGGTGAGTTCATCGGCACCGGCCAAGTTGTAACGCCGGGCAAGTTCCACCGGGTCCCCGGCATCGCGAAGGCCTTCGAAATTAACGCCCTTGACGACGCGTCCGGCATCGACGTCGAGGCATGGAATAACACGGATTGCTACGCTCATGAGCTGAAATCTCCTAGGGTGGCGTAACTAGATGCGGCAGGCGTGGATCTGGCTGACCAGAATCGCGCGAGCGCCAACGTCGTACAGCTCATCCATGATGTTGTTGGTTTGCGACTTCTTCACCATGGCGCGCACGGCGCACCAGTCCGAGTTCGCCAGGTCGGAAACGGTCGGCGATTCCAGCCCGGGAGTCAGCGCGCAGGCCTCTTCGACCTGAACGCGGCGAATGTCATAGTCGAGCATGACGTACTGGCGGGCGACCAGCACGCCGGACAAGCGGCGGATCAGCAGGTCAAGACCGGCCGGCTTGTGGCCGACTCGTCCGATGAGCACCGCTTCCGACTGGAGCAGCACATCGCCGAAGATTTCCATGCCGGCGGCCTTGATGGTGTTTCCGGTTTCGACCACATCGGCGATCGCATCGGCCACACCGAGACGCACAGAGGACTCAACCGCACCATCCAGGCGGACGACGCTCGCATCGATCCCCTGCTTCTTCAGGTAGTGGTCCAGAAGAATGTCATAGCTGGTGGCGATGCGCTTGCCGTTGAGCTCTTCGACGGAGTTGAACGCTCCGACCGGGGCAGCGAAGCGGAAGGCGGACTTGCCGATGCCAAGGGATAGCTGCTCCTCGACATCGTCGTCGACATCTGCATCGAGGTACAGGTCACGACCGGTGATTCCGACGTCAAGGATGCCGCGGCCTACATAGACGGCGATATCGCGCGGACGCAGGTAGAAGAATTCAACGTTGTTCTCTTCATCGACCAGAACCAGTTCGCGGGTGTCGCGGCGCTGGAGATAGCCGGCTTCCTTGAACATGGTGGAGGCGATTTCGGAGAGGGCGCCTTTGTTGGGCAGGGCTACGCGAAGCATTTATTTACTCGTTTCATGAGTGTGGCGCCGGGCGATAAGCCAAAAACAAGCGCCAAGGATTTAATTGGCCGTTGTTACTGCCGCCGAGCGGTGCCTGCGACCGGGTGCGATGACCCGGTCGCAGCAGCGCGACGGCTATAGATGCTTGTAAACGTCGGCCAAGGACAGACCCTTGGCAATCATCAAAACCTGCAAGTGGTAGAGCAGCTGGGAGATCTCCTCGGCTGTTTCCTCGTCACTTTCGTACTCAGCGGCCATCCAAACTTCGGCGGCCTCCTCGACAACTTTCTTGCCGATGCCGTGGACACCGGAATCAAGTTCGGTGATGGTACGAGAGCCTTCCGGGCGGGTTTGGGCCTTGAGCGACAGTTCGCTGAAGAGCTCGTCAAAAGTTTTCACGTCTACAAGACTAGCGTTTTTCCGGCCGACGCCCGAATTTTCCACGCCGATTGTGACGTCCGAAGCGGCCATTAGCGCAGTGCTGCGACGGTCATCACAGCGGCCGAGAAGGCTTCGTAGCCCTTATCCTCGCTGGAACCTTCCAGGCCTGCGCGGTCCAGCGCCTGCTGCTCGTCGTCGCAGGTGAGCACGCCGAAACCGACAGGTACACCGGTGTTCACCGAAACGTCGGTCAGCCCGTTCGTGGCGGCCAGGCAGACATAGTCGAAGTGCGGGGTTCCGCCGCGAATCACCACGCCGAGGGCGATGATCGCATCGTAGGACTTAGCCAGCGCGCTTGCGGCCACCGGGAGTTCGAAGGTGCCGGGCACGCGGATCAGGCTCGGATTCTCGATCCCCGCGTCGCGCGCGGCTCGCTGCGCGCCGTCGATGAGTCCGTTCATGATGACCTCGTGCCAGCTGGCGGCAACGATCGCGACTTTCAGTCCCGACAGGTTCAGCGCCTTGAGCTCATCGGCGACATTTGTCGGGGCTCCATGCTTGCTCATGTGATATTCCTTAAGGTTTGCGTTGCTGTTCTAGAAGCTGGTTTTGGTGTTCGGCAGTTGCAGGTCATGGCCGAACCGGGCCTGCTTGGTGCGCAGGTAGCTTTCGTTTTCGCTGCGTGGTGCGATCCGGCTGGGCACCAATTCGGTCACCGCCACCCCGGCCTGGGCGAGCTTGGCCTGCTTGTCCGGGTTGTTACTCAGCAGGCGGATCTCATCGATCCCCAGGTGCTTCAGGATCGCGGCGACCGCGAAGTACTCGCGCGCGTCGGCGGGGAAGCCCAGGTGGAGGTTCGCGTCGAGGGTGTCCACGCCGGTTTCCTGCAGCGCGTAGGTGCGCAGCTTGTTGAACAAGCCGATGCCGCGGCCCTCGTGGCCGCGCACGTACACCAGGTGCCCGCCCTCGGCGGCGATCTGCTCCAGCGCCGCATGCAGCTGTTCGCCGCAATCGCAACGGTAGGACCCGAAGACGTCGCCGGTGAGGCATTCGGAGTGGATGCGCACCAGATTCGTGGCCCCCTCCAGGGTGGGCGCCGGGTGGCTGAGCACGATGTGCTCGTGGCCCTCCACGCTGGCGGCCCGGGCGCTGAAGGTGCCAAAGGGGGTGGGCAGCGAAACGGCTTCGGTCAGCGAGATTTCGTCGTTGACCCGGCGCCAACGGGCGAGGTCCTCGATGCTGACCAGCGGCAGATCGTGGGCCGCGGCGAAGTCACGCAGATCATCGAGGCGCATCATCGAGCCGTCGTCGTTGACGATCTCGCCGATCACGCCCACCGGCTCCAGGCCCGCACCGCGGCAGAGATCCACCGCGGCTTCGGTGTGTCCGCGGCGCTCCAGCACGCCTCCGGCGGCGGCACGCAGCGGGAAGATGTGCCCCGGGCGGCTGAGCTGTGCCGCCTCGGCGGCGGGGTCCGCCAGCAGCCGGGAGGTGACGGCCCGGTCGGCGGCGGAAATTCCGGTGCTGATTCCGCTGACCGCGTCGCAGGAGACGGTGAACGCGGTGCCCTTGGAATCCTGGTTGATGCCGACCATCGGGGCCAGGCCCAGCTCGTCGGCGCGCTGGGCCTCCAGCGGCACGCAGATGACCCCTGAGGTGTAGCGGATGGTGAAGCCCATCAGCTCGGCGGTGGCGAATTGCGCGGCGAAGATGATGTCGCCCTCGTTTTCGCGGTCTTCATCGTCCACCACGACCACAGCCTTGCCCGCGGCCAGGGCGGCCAGGGCGGTGGGGATCGAGTCCAGTTCCTTGCGGGCCATTACTTGCCGCCTCCAAACGCGTTCAGCCGGGCCACGTATTTTGCGAGCACGTCCACCTCGATATTGATGGCGTCGCCGACCTGGCGGGAACCCATGGTCGTCTCCTCCAGCGTGATCGGGATGATGCCGACCTCCACCCAGTGGGCTCCGGTGGCGGTTGCCGCGGAGACCGCGGTGATGGTCAGCGAGATGCCGTCCAGCGCGATGGAGCCCTTTTCCGCGGTGAGCGGGGCGTATTCATCGGGCAGCCCGATGCGGAAGGTGGTCCACTGGCCGTGATCTTCGCGGGCCAGCACCGTGCCGACGGTATCAACGTGGCCCTGGACGACGTGGCCATCGAGCCGGCCGCCGGCCGGGGTGCAGCGCTCCAGGTTCACGATCGAGCCGGCGCGCAGCTGACCGGTGCTGGTGCGGCGCAGGGTCTCGCCCATCACGTCCACGCTCAGGGTTTCGCCCTCCAGTTCGGTGGCGGTCAGGCAGACGCCGTTGACCGCCAGCGAGCCGCCGAGGCCCAGCGCCTCGGTATGGCCCGGTGCCTTCAAGGTGAGCACGGCAAGATCTTCGTTCGGGTGATTCTCGATGCCCAGCACCGTGCCGGTGCCGGTGATAATTCCGGTAAACATTTTTTGGGGTCCTTTAAAGTGTGTGGGATGTGCGCTCGGGCAACGGTTCCAGATGCATCAGCACGTCCGCGCCGAGGCGGGTGAGCGCGTCGGGTTGGTGGGCGTCGAGCCTGAACTGGCGGGCCTGGGACAGGGTGGTCACCGAGCCGATATTCACCGAGGTACCGCCGGCGCCGATGATCACCGGTGCCTGGTAGCAATAGATCTCATCGGCCAGGTCGGCCTCGATAAACGCCGAGGCGATGATCGAACCTCCCTCGATGAGCAGGTGGTTGAAGCCCAGTTCGGTGGCGCGGTTGACCAAGTCGTTGACCTCGTGGGTGCGCAGCTGCTCCCAACGATCGTCGTAGGCCAGCGCCAGGTCCTCGGGCAGCGCCCGGTGGCCCAGCACAAATCGGTAGGGCTGGTGCTCGTGCAGTCCCCCGGCGGCGGTGCGCGCGGTCAGCCGCGGGTCGTCGGCGATCACGGTGTTCGTGCCCACGACGATCGCGTCCACCCGGGAGCGCAGCCCATGGGCGTGGTTGCGCGAGGCGTCTCCGGTGATCCACTGGCTGCTGCCGTCGGGGGCGTTGATCCGCCCGTCCAGGGACTGCGCGGTTTTCACGGTGATGAACGGACGGCCCTGCGCCTTGGCGCGGAACCAGCGGTGATTCAACTCCCAGGCGGCCAGATGTTGCTCGCTCTGACTGACGGCGACCCCGCGCGAGCGCAGGTAGTCCGCTCCCCCGCTGGCGGTGGCGGTTTCATCGCTCATCGCATAGTGCACCTGCCCGATGCCGGCGTTGGCGATGGCCTGCGCGCAAGGTCCGGTGCGCCCGCGGTGGTTGCATGGCTCCAGGGTGACCACCATGGTCAGCTCCGCCGCCTGGCTGCGATCCATGCGGCCCAGCCGGCGCAGCGCATCGATCTCCGCGTGCGGGTTACCGGCGCCCAGATGGAATCCGGTGGCGATCACGCGCCCGGCCCCGTCGAGCACACACGCGCCGACCAGCGGATTTGCGCCGCGGGCTCCGCGTTGCGCCGCTTCCAGCGCGGTGCGCAGCGCCTGGTCCAATTCGCTCTGCCCGATCATGGCTGCTTTCCTTTGATCGTAGGATCTAGCATTTCGGTTTCGATCTGCGGCTTTTCGCCCTTTTTCGCCTTCATCCAGACGAAGAAGCCGACGATGGTGAAGCCGCCGTAGAACAGGTACATGAAGGCGCTGGCGTAGTAGCCGGCGGAGAAGAGCAGCGGGACGCCGACCGCGTCCACAGCCACCCAGATGAGCCAGAATTCGACCCAGCCCTTGGCCATGCCATAGGTGGCCAGCAGCGAACCGACGAAGGTCCACGCATCGGCCCACACCGGATCGTAGGATCCGAGCATCCGGAACAGCGGGGTCACCGCGATGGTGCCGACGATGAGCACGGCGATCAAGCCAATGCGTTCATTGGTCGTGGCCCATTTCGGGGTGACCGCGTGGCCGCCGTCAACACCGTCGCGGGCCTGCTTCCAGCGCACCCAGCCATAGAATGACACCGCGATGAACATGATCTGGCGTCCGGCTTGGCCCCATAGGTTGGCGGTGTAGCCGGTGTCGAAGATGCTGCCCAAAAAGACCGTCAGGAGCAGCAGGTTGCCGACAATGCCGACGGGCCAGGCCCAGACCTTGCGGCGCATGCCGCCTAGCGCACTGGCCAGGCCGAAGATATTGCCGACCACTTCGCGCACCAGAAGTGCCGAGGAGCCGATCGCAATTTGTGAGTTAAAAGCTTCAATGAGCCACCGCAGAATATCCATCATTCACCCTTCTCGAAGCGGCGGCTCCGGGGGTGTGCAGTTGATGGGCCTATGGCCAGGCGTTCGTTCGGCTCGCTCGAGCGGAACGGTTGGCTAGGCCATGGCAAATCAAACCCGTGCTTCTCCCATCCAGACTTTAACTGTCGGTACCGGAATTTCACCGGCTCAACCGCTTCCTTGGCTTGTGGCCTTGGTTGCGGGTCGCGGACTATAACCGCCGGTTCGGACTTACACCGACCCCGGAGCACGTATTCGTGTTTACTAGTGACTAGTTTGGCATATTTTAATGCGCGATGCGTGCAAGATTTCTTAATGCGTCGATTTCCGCCGCCGGTTCCGGCGCGGAGTAGACGGCCGAACCGGCGACAAACACGTCCGCTCCGGCTTCGGCGGCGCGCAGAATCGTATCCCGCGAGATGCCCCCATCCACCTGGAGCGCGATCGGCTTGCCGGTTCCGGCGATGGCCGCGCGGGTGCGCTTGATCTTGGGCAGCACCAGGTCAAGGAACTTCTGCCCGCCGAAGCCCGGCTCCACGGTCATCAGCAGCACCATGTCCAGCTCGCCGAGCATATCCAGGTACGGTTCGATGGGGGTGGCCGGGCGCAGGGCCATCGCCGCCTTCGAACCGGCCGCGCGCAGTTCGCGGGCCAGGCGGATCGGCGCCGCGGAGGCCTCGGCATGGAAGGTGACCGAGTCCACCCCCAGCTGGGCGTATTCCGGGGCCCAGCGATCGGCGTCTTCGATCATCAGGTGCACGTCGATGGGCAGGTCGCTGACCTTTTCAAGCGCATCGACCACGGGCAGCCCGAGGGTCAGGTTCGGCACGAAGTGATTGTCCATCACGTCCACGTGCACCGCGTCGGCGGTGTGGATGCGCGCCAGTTCGCTGGCCAGGTTCGCGAAGTCGGCGGACAAGATCGACGGATTAATACGCGGGTTGCTCATCGGTGCTCCTTGGGGGTGGGCGCTGGATTCCGGCGCGCGGGCTACGCGCTTTTGGTGATGATTGCCATGAACATGGCGTCGGTGCCGTGGATATGCGGCCACAGCTGGGCGGTGCTGCCGCCGGCCAGCTCGTGCCCGGCGGCGGGAGTGCCATCCAGGGCCACGGCGGACACCGCGGCCCCGGTGTCCAGCAGCGTGGCGGCGGGGTTCGACTTCAGGAAATCTTCGACTACCAGCCGGGTTTCGGCCATATGCGGCGAGCAGGTCACAAATCCGATGACCCCGCCGACGCGGACCGCGTTGAAGGCGGCGGCAAGCAGTTCGCCCTGCAGGCTGGTCAGCTCCGGGATGTCCCGTGGCTGCTTGCGCCAGCGCGATTCCGGGCGGCGGCGCAGCGCACCGAGCCCGGAGCAGGGGGCATCGACCATGATCCGGTCGTAGTCCCCGGCAAAGTCGGCGGTGCCGAACTCGCGGCCGTCCTTGGTGGTGACCATCCAGTAGTCCGCGGGGACCGCGGACATCGACTGCTCGACCAGCCGTGCACGGTGTTCGGTGGGTTCGTTCGCCGTGAGCCGCGCGTCGCGTTGCACCGCGAGCGCGCCAAGCAGCGCGGCCTTGCCGCCGGGGCCGGCGCACAGATCCAGCCAGTACTTGTCTTCGCCGTCCACCGGGAGTTCCACCGCGGCCAGCGCGCGGGCCATGAGCTGGCTTCCGGCATCCTGCACGCGCACGGTCCCTTCGCGCACTCCGGGCACCCGGGCCACGTCCCCGTGCTTGTAGGTGGCCGAGGCCTCGACCACGGTGCCCGGCTCGGCGCCGGCTTCGAGGGCCGATTCCAGGGTGCCCAGCCCGGGCAGCGCGACCAGGTTGACCACCGGAGCCAGGTTATCTGCTTGGAGCAGCTCGGGCAGCTCCGCGGCATCCCGTCCGTGGGCGATGAGCGCGCCGCGCAGGGCGCGGACGATCCAGTCCGGGTGGGAATGCTCGATCGACAGCTTTTCGGACGCGCTGCCAGCTGCGGCGGTCAGCAGCGCGATCCACTCTTCGGGTTCCTTCACGCTCACCTTGCGCAGCACCGCGTTGATCAGCCCGGAGGGCCCGGCGCCGATCTGCGCGCGGGCCAGCGAGACGGTCTCATCGAGCGCGGCGTGCTTGGGCACGCGCATGGCCAGCAGCTGGTGGGCGCCCAGGCGCAGGGCGTCGAGGATCGCCGGGTCCAGCTCGGCCAGCGGCCGGTCCACCAAGGTGGTGAGGATTGCGTCGTAGAACCCCTGGGAGCGCAGTGCGCCGTAGGCAAGTTCGGTGGCGAATCCCGCATCGCGCTTTTCCAGCTGGTGCTCGCGGATCAGCTTGGGCAGGACCAGGTTGGCGTAGGCGTCCTTGGCGGAGACCTCGCGCAATACCTTGAAAGCCACCAGCCGGGCCGGATCGGCCGCACGCTTGCGCTGGCCGGGGGCGGACTGGCTGTACTTGCGCGGGCGGTCGCCCTGGCCGCGGTTGCGGGTGCGGCCGGATTCATTGCGTCGTGGTTCGTTTACTGGTTCGTGCCCGCTCATGCGAAGCTCACTTTCGTTCCCTGGGTCAATACGCCGCGAGCCCAGTCGGAGGCGTTCATCATTTTTTTGCCTGGCGGCTGGATGGTTGAAAGTTCCAGCGCCCAGGTGCTGGTGCCCACATAAACCACCGGGTGCTTGCCCGGTTCGATGTGCACCTCGCCGGGTGCCAGCTCGGCCATCTCGCGCCGCTCACGCAGCGGGCCGAATTTGTAGCGTGCCTCATCCGCGGTGGCCCAGGCGCCCGGAAAGGGGCTGGTGCCATGGGCGCGGCGACGGATTTCGGTGGCCGTGCGGGTGAAGTCCAACTGCGCGTCGACGTCGGTAATTTTCGGCGCATAGGTGTGCGATCCGCTTTGCGGTATCGCCACCGCTTGACCCGCATCAAGCGCCTGCAGGGTCTGCACCAGCAAGGTGGAACCGGATTCGCTGAGCCGATCGAGCATGATCCCGGCGGTGTCCAGCTCGCCGATCCGCTCGGTGACCTGCCCGAACACCGGGCCGGTATCCAGCCCGGTTTCCAGTTGGAAGGTCACCGCGCCGGTGATGTCATCGCCGTGGATGATCGAGTGCTGCACCGGGGCGGCGCCACGCCAATCGGGCAACAGCGAGAAGTGCAGGTTGATCCAACCGTGTTTGGGCATGTTCAGCGCGGCGGCTGGAACCAGCCCGCCGAAGGCGACGATGGCGGCGGCGTCCAGGTTGAGCTCGGCCAGCTGCCCGGTGACCTCGGCGTCGATCTTATTCGACTTGATGGTGCGCAGGCCCAGCTGCTCGGCGCGGGCGGCGACCGGCGAGGCGGTGAGCACGCGTTTGCGTCCCAGCGGGGCGTCGGGGCGGGTCAGCACGGCGGCGATGTCAAAACCGGCGGCGTGAAGGTGGTCCAGCGAGGTGACGGCGACCTGCGGGGTGCCGGCGAAGAGGATGCGCATGGGTTAGTTCCCCATTCCGGCGCCGAAGCTGGATCCGAGGAATCCTGCGCGTTGCGCCACGGTGGCGGTGGCGGTCTGTTCGTAGTTGCCGGCACGCAAGGTGCGCCAGGCGGCCTTCTTCTCCTCGGGGGCCAAGCGATCCAGGAAGAGGATGCCGTCGAGGTGATCGGTCTCATGCTGCACGCAGCGCGCCAGCATCCCTTCGCCGGCGATGCGGACCGGTTTTCCGAACTTGTCCACGCCGCTGGCAACCACCTGGCGGCGGCGCGGCACCGGAGCGGAAATACCCGGGATCGAGAGGCAGCCTTCGATTTCGTCGGGCTGGAAGTCCTCGCTCAGTTCGAGCACCGGGTTGATGATATGTCCGCGTTCCTTGCCGATTTGGTAGGTGAACACGCGCAGCGAGACCCCGACCTGGGGCGCGGCGAGGCCTGCACCGTCAACGTTTTCCATGGTCTGCTCCATGTCGTCGACCAGCTTTTGGATTTCCGGTCCAAACTCGGTCACCTCCTGCGCTGGTGTGCGTAGAACGGGATCGCCGATGATCCGAATTCCCAAAATCGCCATGGTACGTGTGGCTCCCTCTCGGTTGGTCAACTATCGCTCAGTCTCGGGCGGACCGACACTAACCACACCAGTCTACGGTGCCCCGGGCCCCGAGGCATGAGGTGGCGGGGTGATCTCGACCAGCGCGGCTCGTGCCTTGGAGATTTTGAGCTGCGCCTCCCAATTGCGGCGCAGCGCATAGAACTTGGACCAATAATCGGGCAAGGCGGCCGGTGGCGCCATGAAAGTCCGGGTTCCGCTCTGCCCGAGGGCCACCGCGAGCAGCATCGAATCGGTGCCGTAGGGCCACGGCTCCCAGTTGCCCGTCTCGGCGTCCACTACACGCTCTTCGGCTTTGGCCGCGGCAGCGAGCTGCATGATGACCTTGTCGTCCGGGGTTTTCACCAATCCCTCGCGATCGGTGCCCTTCGTCTTGTAGTCCAGCAGGCACACCTTCCCTCCGATGCGGGCGACCAGGTCGATGGTTCCGGCATAACCTACGCTTTCGTTCCAGACGGTCACCTCGGTTGCCAGCGGTTCCACCTGGTACTGTTCCCACCATTTTTCGAAGTGCGTCGCGAAGCCCAGCTCGTCGTTGGCCTCGAGGGCCGAGCGCACGGCAGCTAGTTCATCGGGCTTGCCCAGCGCGCGCAACGCAAAGTGCTCTGCGTAGTTATGCACGCGGTCCCCGCGTTCGGCGGCGGCATCGCGGTAGCGTTCTGCGGCGGCCGCGGAGTCGCGCACCAGCGAACGCATCTTGCCCGGTTGCGACAACGCATCGGACAAACGCTGATCTTCGGATAGGGACTTGGCGGCCATATATCCGGCCCAGCCAGAAAGATCCATCTTGTCCATCCCGATCACCGTGGTGATCGACGGGACCGTGGCTTCTCCTCCCACCTGACGGCTGTACATTCGTCCTAGATCGGTTTGAATCGCAAGTTTTGGTGACGTCATGCACACGATCATGGCACGGGCCGCGGACGCTTTGCTCCTAGTCCGCACGAGAATAACTAATTTTCCGCGTAGTTCCGCGGGTTTCCGGGCTTGTGAACCAGATCTCACGCTCTCGATTTGGCAGCTTGCGGAAACTCGTATAGAGTTTTTACTCGTTGGAGCGAACGGAAACGGCGCGAAAACAAGCACTTTTTGCGGACATAGCTCAGCTGGTAGAGCGCAACCTTGCCAAGGTTGAGGTCGCGAGTTCGAACCTCGTTGTCCGCTCGCAGAAAGATTCATCGACTAAGTAACATTAGTCAGCTCGGCTTCGGCCGAGTATGGTGGGGTGGCCGAGAGGCGAGGCAGCGGCCTGCAAAGCCGTTTACGCGGGTTCGAATCCCGTCCCCACCTCGCAAAGAGGTAAAAATCTTTTTGCGCGATTGGCGCAGCGGTAGCGCGCTTCCCTGACACGGAAGAGGTCACTGGTTCGATCCCAGTATCGCGCACGGAGTTTTGGTTTTCGGATCAAGACTCAAATATGCGGACATAGCTCAGCTGGTAGAGCGCAACCTTGCCAAGGTTGAGGTCGCGAGTTCGAACCTCGTTGTCCGCTCTGAGAAATCAGAGTTTTACTTTGTTTTCTGTCGAGATTCTTCGGAATCCTTCGGCGCGATTGGCGCAGCGGTAGCGCGCTTCCCTGACACGGAAGAGGTCACTGGTTCGATCCCAGTATCGCGCACTGGATATTGGTTTTTACTGGTATTCATGCGGTCATAGCTCAGCTGGTAGAGCGCAACCTTGCCAAGGTTGAGGTCGCGAGTTCGAACCTCGTTGACCGCTCCATAAAAAATGGGAATCACTCCAAGTGATTCCCATTTTTGTTTAACTTCCAGATGAACAACACGCCCGGGATTGCTCCAACTCTTCCCTGCGCGGCCGTTTCGCTTTAGTGTGGAGAGCAGTTGTGGAGCTAAAAGGGGTTCCCACCGTCGAATGGAGGTGCAGCATGGCAGGATTTGATGATCTGCGTGGCAAGGCAGAGGAATTCGCAAAGCAGAACCCGGATCAGGTTTCAGAAGGCATCGAAAAGGCCGGCGACTTTGTCGACGACAAGACCGGTGGCAAGTTCGCTGATCAGGTTGACGGGGTCCAGCAGGGCGCCGGAGACTTCCTAGGTGGACTCGGTGGCAACGCCGAGGAAAACGAAGGCGAGAACAACCAGGGCTAATCCCCTTGTGATTGTGCTTTGGCCTTGCCCGAGCATCCTGGAAAGGCACCGACCGCTGGTCGGTGCCTTTCTTGTTTTAACGTCATCTTCGGGCCGTGACGTGCGGCGATTACCGCAGGGGTAGCCGCAGCCTGTAGAAAATGAGTATGACTCGAAGCACTGCGGCTCAGGCCGATGGCATAGCCCAGGCGATCATCGCCGGTTTGATCACCACCATGGTGGGATTTGTTGCATCCTTCGCGGTGGTGCTGGCGGGGTTATTCCAGGTGGGCGCAACCGTTGGGCAGGCGGCCTCCGGTTTGCTGATCCTCTGCCTGTGCGTGGGCCTGAGCACCATCGTGCTGTCCTTGCGCCACCGCGTGCCGATCAGCATTGCGTGGTCCACCCCCGGCGCGGCGATGCTCGCGGCGCTGGCTCCCGGGGCCTTCGGCTTTGCCCAGGCGGTGGGCGCGTTCATCGTCGGCGGCGTGATGATCATGCTCTCCGGGCTGGTTCCGGTGCTGCATCGGCTGCTCACGCGCATTCCGGTGCCGATCGCGCAAGGCATGCTCGCCGGCGTGCTGATTCCGCTGTGCCTGACGCCTTTTACCGCGCTGGGCACGATTCCGCTCCCGGCGCTGGGAATCCTGCTGGTGTTTTTCCTCGGGCTGCGGCTGCTGCCCAAGTTCGCCGTCGCGCTGAGCATGCTGGCCGCGCTCGGCTTCGGGCTGTGGCATATCGCACGCACCGGCTTGTGGGGCCAGCTTGAGCTGCTGCCGCACCTGCAGTGGGTCTCCCCCGAATTCTCCTGGCAGGCGATCGCGAGCATCAGCGTGCCGCTGTTCATCGTGACCATGGCCTCGCAGAATATTCCGGGGGTCGCGGTGCTCGGATCCTTCGGCTATGCCTTGCCGTGGCGCTCCTCGATGCTGGTCACCGGGGCAGGTTCCTCGCTCGGCGCCTTCTTTGGCGGGCATGCAATTAATCTGGCGGCGATTACCGCGGCGCTCGCGGCGGGCGAGCAGGCCGGAGCGGACGCCTCGCGGCGCTGGCGGGCGGCCACCAGTTCCGGGGTGTTCTATCTCATTTTCGCGGCGCTCAGCGCGCTGATCGTCTCCGTGGCCAGCGCCTCGCCGGAGGGGCTGTTCCAGGCGGCGGCGGGCCTGGCCCTGCTGGCCACGCTGGGCAATTCGCTCCTCGGGGCGGTGGCCGATCCGTCCTGGCGGCTGAGCGCACTGGTCACCGTCCTGGTGGCTGCCGGAAATCTCACGCTCTTCGGCATCGGCGGCGCATTTTGGGCGCTGGTGGCCGGGCTGTTAACGCACTTCATCGTCGAGCGCGAGGCTCGACGATGAAGCTGCTGGCGCTGCGCTAGGCCTAGAGGGCCGGCTCGCCGGCCTGCCCCTCGCGGGCCAGGGCGGTCAGCCGGGAGACCGCGCGGTAGTACTTCTTCTGGTAGCCGCCGGACATCATTTCGTCGGTGAACAGCTCGCTGAACGGCTTGCCCGAGGCGATGATCGGCACGTCCTTGTCATACAGCCGGTCCGCGAGCACCACGAAGCGCAGCGCCACCGACTGATCGGTGATGGTGTCCACATTGTGCAGCACCAGCGCGTCGGTTTCCGCCAGCAGCTGGCGGTAGCGCGAGGGGTGGACCTTGTGCAGGTGGGCGACCAGCTCGGCGAAGTCATCAACCGCGAGGGTCTGATCCGCATAGCGTTCGGCCGCGAAGTCCTCGATGGTCTCGTCTTCCAACGGCGCCGGCGCATCGGGCAGGCCACGGTGGCGGAAATCCACCCCGTCCACGCGGTGCACGTCGAACTGCTCGGAGAGGGTCTTTATTTCGCGCTGGAAGTCGACCGCGGCGAAGCGGCCCTCGCCCAGCGCCCCGGGCAGGGTGTTGGAGGTGGCGGCGAGCTTCACTCCGGCATCGGAGAGCTCGCGCATCAGCCGGGACATCAGCACGGTGTCCCCCGGGTCATCGAGCTCGAATTCATCGATGCACACCAGCTTGTACTCGCTGAGCACGTCGACGGTGCGGCGGAAGGAAAGCGCGCCGACCAGGTTGGTGTATTCCACGAAGGTGCCGAAGGCCTTCGGGCCGGGGCTGGCATGCCAGAGCGAGGCGAGCAGGTGGGTTTTGCCCACTCCGAAGCCGCCGTCGAGGTAGTAGCCGTTCTTGGTGGCCGTTTTCTTGCCGAAGAGCTTGGAGAACAGGCCGCCGCCGTTGTTCTTGCCCACGGTTTGGGCGAAGTTGCTCAACTTGGTGACCGCTTCGGCCTGCGAGGGCTGGTTCGGGTCCGGGCGGTAGGTATCGAAGGACACCTCGCCGAAACGGTAGGACGGGTGGAAGCCGGCCAGCAGTTCATCGACCGAAAGGTTCGGTGTGGTCTGTGTCAGGTGGATGATCTTGGCCATGCGTTCGAAGGTGTCCTTTAGGTTGGCGTGCGGGTGATGATGCGGGGCCGCTGCCTTGGCCCATCGGCCAGTTTACCTTGGCGGGGGCGCGAAAATGGAGAAGAATGTCGCACCCCACACGAATGCGCAGCCACGGGGACTAGGCTAGAAGGTGAGAATGCGGCCGCCGCTTCGCGCGTCGGCCGGAAACCGAACTATGAGGAACGTGATCGCGCATGTCGCTGCCTGTTGAGCACAACCCAAGTTACGCACAGTATGCCCACCCCGAACGGCTGGTCTCCACCGGTTGGCTGGCCGAGAATCTGGGGGCCGAGAACCTGGTGGTGCTCGAATCCAACGAAGACATCTTGCTGTACTCCACCGGCCATATCCCCGGCGCCCTGAAGATCGATTGGTTCACCGAGCTGAACGATGAGGTCACCCGCGACTACGTCGAAGGCGAGGACTTTGCCGCGCTGATGTCGGCGAAGGGCATTGGCCGCGAGACCACGGTGGTGCTCTACGGCGACAAGTCCAACTGGTGGGCTGCCTACGCCTTGTGGGTCTTCACCCTCTTCGGCCACGAAGACGTGCGCCTGCTCGATGGCGGCCGCGATAAGTGGATCGCCGAGGGCCGGGAGCTTTCCACCGGCAAGCCCGCGGTGGTGGCCACCGACTACCCGGTGGTCGAACGCGACGATTCGGTGATTCGCGCCTACCTGCCGCAGGTCCTGGAGCACCTGGGCAACCCGCTGATCGACGTGCGTTCCCCGGAGGAATACACCGGCGAACGCACCCACATGCCCAGCTACCCCGAAGAGGGCGCAATGCGTGGCGGGCATATCCCGACCGCCGCCTCGGTGCCTTGGGGCAGGGCCGCGGCGGCCGATGGCACCTTCAAGCCGCGCGCGGAGCTGGAAGCCATCTACCTGGACGAGGCCGGCTTGAAGCCGGGCGATGAGGTGGTTGCGTACTGCCGCATCGGTGAGCGTTCGAGCCACACCTGGTTCGTGCTCAAGCACCTGCTGGGCTTTGAGACCGTGCGCAACTATGACGGTTCGTGGACCGAGTGGGGCAACGCGGTGGGCGTGCCGATCGTTCGCGGCGAAGCTGGCGGCGCACTACCTGCCAAGCGCGGGGCCCGCGCATGAGCGCGCTGACTCCGGCGCTGGCCGAGATCGTCGAGGAGTTCACCGAGGTCCCGGAGGCCGATCGGCTGGAACTGCTGCTGGACTTCTCCCGCGAGCTGCCCGAGCTGCCAACGCGTCTGGCCGAGCACCCGGAACTGTTCGAGCAGGTGGTGGAGTGCCAGTCGCCGCTGTTCCTGATCGTCGAGGTGGACGCCGACCGGGTGGTGAACCTGTTCTTCTCCGCGCCGCCGGAGGCGCCGACCACCCGCGGGTTCGCCTCGGTGCTGGCCGCCGGCCTGGATGGCTGCCCGGCCGCCGAGATCCTGGCGGTTCCCGAGGATATGCCGGCGCTGCTGGGCCTGTCCCGGGCGTTGTCGCCGTTGCGGATGCGTGGGATGACCGCGATGCTCGCCCGGATCAAGCGCCAGGTCTCCGAGCAGCTGGCCGCGTAGCCGCGCGGGGCTCGGCGCGCAGCGAAAGACAGGAAAATGGCGAAGAAATCGAAGGGGGCCTCCACCCCGGCAACGCTCGCGCTGGACGCGGCGGGCATCAGCTATGTGGCGCACAGCTACAGCCCGGGCGATTCGGCCGAGGGCTATGGCGCGCAGGCCGCCGCGGCGCTGGGCGTCGGCGGGGATCGGGTGTTCAAAACGCTGATGGTCTCCACCGGCGCGAATGCCAGCTTGGAGTTGGCGGTGGCGATCGTGCCGGTGGATGCGGCCTTGGATCTGAAGGCGGTCGGCGCGGCGCTGGGCAAGAAGAAGGCGCAGTTGGCCGATAAGGCGGCCGCGCAGCGCCGTTCGGGCTATGTGCTCGGCGGGATTTCCCCCTTCGGCCAGCGGCAGAGCTCGCCGACCGTGCTCGATGCCGGTGCGCAGCGGTTCGAGAGCATCTTCATTTCCGGCGGGCGGCGCGGCTTCAGCCTGCAGCTGCGCCCGCAGGATGCGGTGAAGGCCCTCGGCGCGCTGCTGGCGCCGATCTCCACTCAGCGCTGAGCGGCCAGGCGTTCGGTGAGGAATTCGCGGATCGCGGCGGCAAATCCCTGTGGGTCGCTATTGGGCTCGCGGGTATGCCCGGCCCCGGAGAAGACCCGCAGGGTGACCAGGTCCGGGCGCAGCGCAGCCAGTTTCAGGCTAGGTCCGTAGGGGACGAATTGGTCGTCCTGGCTGTGCATGATCAGCGTCGGGTGCTTCAGTTCGCTGGCCCGCTCCACCCAATTCAGCCGCTTGAGGTTCACCGGCGCCGCGAGCCCGGTGACCCAGCGTCCGGCCCGGTTGGTCAGCAGCCAGCCGGCAAAGAGCCCCACCGTCTGCGGGATCTTATTGAGCCGCGCCTGGTGGGAGATCACGTCCACCCAGTTGATCACCGGGCCGACGAGCATCAGCGAATCGATGCACTGGGCCAGCTCGGAGCGGTCCGCGGTTTGCAGGCTGATCGCCCCGCCCATGGACCAGCCGAGCAAGACGATCTGCGTGGCCCCGTGCTCGCGGGCGTAATGCACGGCGGTTTGCACGTCGTGCCATTCGGTATCCCCCAGCCCATAGCGGCCATCGGCCGCATTCGGGGCAAGCCCGTCATTGCGGTAGCTCATCAGCAGGACCGTGGCGCCGATCTCGGTGAGCACCGGCAGCGCGCGGATGGTTTCGTTGCGCCGTGCCCCGCGCCCGTGCACCCCGATCACCCAGAGGTTCTTGTGGCTGGTGCCCGGCACCAGCCAGGCCGGTCCCGGGCCGCCTTCCAGCGCCAGTTCGATATCTTGCGCGGCGATGCCGAGGTCTTCGGGATGTTCGTAGATCGCCCCGGAGAGGTAGCCGCGGCGCACCCCGTCCAGGCTCCCGCGGTAGATATGCTCCAGCTTGCGGGCGATCAGCCGCGGTTTGCCGGGCACCGCGCGGGGTGCCGAGAGCCGGGCGGCACAGGTATCGGCTTCGGAGATCAGCGTGCACCCGCCGGGATCGGCGGTGTCGGCATCCTTCAGGAAGTGCAGCCAAAGCTGGCCTTCCGCGTCGGTCACGATCTCGCGGATCACCGCGTTGCCGGTGCGGCGTTCTTCGGGAGTGACCACGCGCCGGGCAAAATACCCGGCCAGCGCGGAAACGCTCGCGGCCAGCAGCGAGCCGGCGGCAACGCCTAGGCCCACGCCGATCAGCGTCGCGGGCACCGTTTTGCGCGGTTCTAAGGTTTCAACAATGTTCCGGGCCATGATTCCATACTCTCAAATGCGGTCTCGGGAATCATCTCGCGACGCAATTCGTTTGCATCAGTATGAGCGAAGAATCGAAGAAGACCGAAATCGACTGGCAGCAGATCCTCTCCCCGCAGGAGTTCCATGTCTTGCGCCAGGCCGGAACCGAACGACCCTTTACGGGTGAATACTGGGATACCACGACCGAGGGCGTGTATGCCTGCCGCGCCTGCGGGGCAGAGCTGTTCGCCAGCAGCACGAAGTTCGATGCCAGCTGCGGGTGGCCCTCATTTTATGCGCCGCTGGCCGAGGATCGGGTGCGCTACATAACCGACGAGTCGATGGGCATGAAACGCGTTGAGGTGCGTTGCGCGAATTGCGATTCGCATATGGGCCACGTGTTCGAGGGAGAAGGCTTCAAGACGCCGACGGACCTGCGCTTCTGCATGAATTCGTTGAGCCTGACCCTGCGGGAAACGGAGGGCTAAAAGCTCTGACCGTCGTGGGTCGCACCTCACACTAAGCATTAGGAATGCTTAGTCATGATTGGCCGAGCAACACTAATTCTGTTCTTTGGGCGTAGCGTGATAGCTAAGCAACGCAAACGACCAAAGAACTTGAAGAGGTGCCCCACGATGACCCAGATCTCCCACAGCCCACAGGCAACCGCACATATGCTCGCCACCCATGAGGCATGGCTGGCACTGAAGGCGTCGGCCAGTGAATTCCAGACGCTGCAGTCCAAGGACGGCTCCCTCGCCGAGGCCGCGATGCAGCCACGCGCGGGCGAACTGATCGGCACCATCGTCGAGGCCATCGATGACCTGCTGCCGCATTTCGCCCATGACGCGAACTACCTGCAGGCGCTGGTCGCAGATCTGAAAAAGTGGGAGGCCAGCGGCTTCGGCGCGCCGGACTTCTTGGATGCGCTGCTCGAATTCCAGCCGCAGACCCAGCGTGAAGACGGGCTCCTGCACCTGGTGCTCTTCCCGATGTACACGCAGAACGGTTCGACCAACCGGCACCTCGAAGCCGTGCTGGTGCAGGTCATGTGGCCTGACTTCATCGCGCAGCTGGAGGCGGGCAGCTACTCCAACGCGCTGTTCGTGCCGCTGCGCTTCATCGATTTCACCGCCGGCTACGATACCAATTCCGCGGTGCTCTTCCCCGAATCGGTCGCCATCCGCGAAACCCCCTCCTTCACCTGGGGCGCCATCTTCCAGGACCGCGAGGCGGCCCGCTTCCGCAAGGTGCTCAAGGAAGCCGCGGCGATCACCAACCTGCAGCTGCCCGCCGATGCGGCGCAGCTGCTCACCGACCAGCAGCTGACCGAAGAAACCTTCATCATGTGGGATCTGATCCACGATCGCACGCACATGCGCGGGGACCTGCCCTTCGACCCATTCATGATCAAGCAGCGCATGCCGTTCTTCCTCTACTCGCTCGAAGAGCTGCGCTGCGACCTGACGGCTTTCCGCGAATCCATGAAGATCGCCGCGGACCCGGCAAGCGATCCGAAGGCAGCACAGACCGCGAAGCTGGTGCAGTACGCGGTCATCTTCGACCGGATCTTCCGCTTCGCGATTACCGGCTCGCGGGTGCGCAACTACGACGGGCTGGGCGGGCAGCTGCTCTTCGCCTGGATGCACCAGCACCACGTCCTGCACTGGACCGACACCAAGCTGAGCATCGACTGGGATCAGGTGCCCGAGGTGGTTGCGGCCTTGGGGGAAGCGATCGACGAACTGTACTGGAAGTCCATCGACCGCCCGAAGCTCGCCCATTGGCTGGCGGCCTATGAGCTGGTCTCTGCCACCGTCACCCCGAACCCTGCCTCGGCGTGGGCCAAGGGTCCTGAAGCCTTGCCGCTGACCGCGCCACTGCGCGAAATCACCGACCAGGTGCTGGACGATGAGTTCCCCCTGTCGATGTTCTACGAGGCGTTGAACAAAAAAATGGCGGCGGTGATCGAGTCCACCCGCGGCATGACCGGCGCCACCAGCATCTAGGATCGATACCGTGAGCAAAGTACAGAACAATCAGCTGGTGCTGATCGCCGGGGCCACCTCGGCCGCCGGGGTCGCAACGGCCCGCCAACTCCTCAACGCCGGGGCGCGCGTGCTGGTGGTCGGCAGCAACGCCGCACGCCTGGACGAACGCCTTGGCTTCGCCACCGCACGCTACGAATGCGACCTGGCCGACCGCCAAGCCGTCGATGACCTGGCCGAGAAGGTCCATGCGCAGCACGGCCAGATCGATGTGCTGCTGCATCTGGTCGGCGGCTGGCGCGGCGGCAAGTCGATCACCGGGCAGACAGACTCCGACTGGGACTTCTTGCACACCAACGTGTTGACCACGCTGCGCAACACCACCCGCGCCTTCGTTGATGACCTGGTGGCTTCGGAGGCCGGCCGGCTGGCCATCATCAGCGCCCAGGCGGTGACGAATCCGACCCCGTCGAACGCGAACTACGGCGCGGTGAAGGCCGCCGCCGAGCACTGGATCAATGCGATCGCCCGGCTATTTAGCAAGCAGGCCCCGCAGGCAGCCGCCGTGAGTTGGGTTGTCAAGGCACTGAGCGACAAGTCTGCCGGTGAGATTCCGACAGGGCATACCTCCGTCGACACCGTCGCGCAGGCAGCGGTGCAGCTTCTGGACGCCGCGGCGCTCATGCACAACGGACAGCGACTACCGCTGGCCCAGGCCTGAACGCGATTTGGCGCTGCTGGTGTAGCGTTTTCCACTGGGCACATCACCTGCTCAGCACCATTACGAAGGACCAAAAATCTCATGACTTTTAGCCACGACCCTGCGGTGCGCGGATTCGCCTCCGATAACTACTCCGGCGTGCACCCACGCATCCTCCAGGCAATTACCCGCGCCAATGGCGGGCACCAGAGCGCCTACGGCGATGACGAATACACCGCCGCGCTGGACGCGATGGCGGGAGAACTGTTCGGTGCGCAGGCCGCGATCTTCCCGGTCTTCAACGGCACCGGCGCAAATGTCACCGCCCTGCAGTCCTTGCTGCCCCGCTGGGGTGCGGTGATCTGCGCGAGCACCGCGCATATCAATGTCGACGAGAATGGCGCGCCGGAACGCATCGGCGGTTTTAAGCTGTTGCAGGTCGACTCGGCCGATGGCAAGCTCACCGCCGAACTGATCGATCAGGAGGCCTGGGGTTGGGGCGATGAGCACCGGGCACAGCCGCTGGCGGTGTCGATCACCCAGGGCACCGAATTAGGCACGATCTACACCCCGGATGAAATTCGAGCCATCACCGAGCACGCCCACAAACTGGGCATGAAGGTTCACCTGGACGGTTCACGCTTAGGCAATGCCGCCGCCGCGCTCGGTGTGGAGTTGCGGGAGCTGACCACCGACGTCGGGGTCGACATCGTCTCGCTCGGCGGCACCAAGAACGGGTTGCTGCTTGGCGAAGGGATCTTGACCCTTGATCCCGCGTTGGCCCAAGATCTCAAGTACCTGCGCAAGATGAACATGCAGCTCGGCAGCAAGATGCGTTTCATCTCAGCGCAATTGCTCGAACTCTACGGGACCGGGCTGTGGCGCGAATTGGCCGGGCATTCGAATGCGATGGCTGCGAAGCTGGCTTCCGCCGTGGAAGAGCTCGACGGCGTAGAGCTGGTTTACCCGGCCCAGGCCAACGGGGTTTTCGCGCAGTTGCCTACCGAGGTATCCGATCAACTGCGTGAGCACTTCCGCTTCTACGATTGGGACCGCGCAGCAGGTCACGTGCGTTGGATGTGCTCCTTCGACACCACCGAGGAAGATGTCAGCGCATTCACCGCAAAACTTCGCGAGCTGCTGGCTGCCTACCGCGCAGCTTGAGCCGTCTCGGCGCGCCGTACCGCTACCGCGGTGCGGCGCGTTTTAGACTCGACCTGTGACCAACGATCGTGCTTCTGCAGCTATCCCACCGGCGTTTTCCAAGGCCCTGGGCGAACTTTCGCATGCCGCCGTTCGCAAGGAATTGAAGATCACCGAAATCCCTGCTCCGGCGCGGCTGGCGCCGTTCGCCTTGGCGCTCAGCGGTGATGTGCTGGAAGGCTCCGGGCCCGGCCACGGAGAGCACGGCCAGGAGTACTCGCGCACCCCGTTTTTGCAGCCCGAAGCCCCGCTGGCGACCGGACGCTTCGTGTTGCTCTTCGACCCGGCAGGCCAGGAACTATGGGGCGGGCAGTTCCGCGTCGTGAGCTATATCCGGGCGCGCCTGGATCATGAAATGGGCCAGGACTCGATGCTTGCCTCGGTTGCCTGGAGCTGGCTTGAAGATGCCTTGCGCGAACGCCAGGCCTCCTACCATTCTGCCGGTGGCACCGCCACCCGGGTCATCTCAGAGTCCTTTGGCAATTTGGAAGGCGAGCAAGACCATATCGACATCGAACTGCGCGCTTCTTGGACCCCGCAGCAGAGCGAGGAGCTCGGGGCACACCTGAGCGCCTGGGCCGATATGGTGTGCACTTTTGCCGGCATGCCGCCGCTTCCCGAGGGCGTGCAGCAGCTGCCGCATCGCCGCCTAAGCTAAAACTTCGCGCCATCGGTCCTAGAATAGAGGGACCATGACTACTTCAGAGCCAGCCGCAGACCAGCCAACCCTGACCCCACTGACCGCCCCAAGAGACGGCATTCCGGAAGTCATCAACACCGCGGCGGCGCTGAATCGAGCGGTGCGCGCACTACGCGCCGGCACCGGGGACCTGGCCGTCGATACCGAACGCTCCAGTGGATTCCGCTATGGACGACGCGCCTTCCTCATCCAGATCCGCCGCGAAGGCGCAAGCACCTGGCTGATCGACCCGGAGAGCCTCGACTCGCTGGACCCGCTGCTGGAACTCATGAACGAGCTGCCGTGGATCCTCCACGCGGCCACCCAAGATCTACCCTGCCTGCACGACGCGGGACTCTCCCCCACCGGCCTGTTCGATACCGAACTGGCCGGACGCTTGGCGGGTTTCCCCCGCGTGGCCCTGGGCACCATGGTCGGCGAACTGCTTGGACTGCAGCTGGCCAAGGAACACTCGGCGGTGGACTGGTCCACCCGGCCGCTGCCGGAGTCCTGGCTGAATTACGCGGCGCTGGACGTCGAGGTGCTCTTCGAACTGCGCGAAAAGATTTCCGAGGTGCTTGAGGAGCAGGGCAAGCTGGAATTCGCCGCCCAAGAATTCGAGTACGTCCGCCAGCTGCCGGACCCGGTGGCCCCACCGGAAGCCTGGCGCAAACTCTCCGGAATCCATAAGATCAAAAACCGGCGCAATCTCGCGGTGGCGCGTGAGCTCTGGCAGTCCCGCGAGACCCTGGCCCAGTCCCGTGATGTGGCTCCGGGCCGCTTGCTGCCAGACTCTGCGATTATGGCCGCCGTCGACCACCGGCCGAATAGCGTGCCCGCATTGCTGCAGATTTCCGGCTTCCACGGGCGCAGCGCCAAGCGCGACGCTCCGCGCTGGCTAGATGCGATGCAGCGCGGGCGAAATTCCACGGACCTCCCAGACCTGCGAACCGGCGGTTCGGAACTGCCGAATGCGCGCCTGTGGGGCGAGAAGAACCCGCAGGCCGCGGTCCGGCTGACGGCTGCCCGAGAGGTGCTTTCGGAAGTCAGCGAAGAATGGAACATTCCGGGAGAAAATCTTCTGACCCCGAAGTTCTTGCGTGCGCTGTGCTGGAATCCCCCGGCCATATACAGCGCCGGATCGATCGATGCCGCTTTGGAAGAACTCGGCGCGCGCCCCTGGCAACGTGATCTGCTCAGCGCAAAACTCGCCCAGGCGCTGCGCGGCTAGAGCAAAATAGCGCTAGCGGGGCCCGGAGGGTGGAACCAGCACTTGCACTTGAAGTTACTCATGAGTAACGTATGGTTCAGGTCACAGTGATGCTGGCCACTGCCCCGGCTCTCGGGGCAGCCTGAAACTACCCCAAGGAGCCCGACGGTGAGTGTCAACACCTCGACCGTGCCCGGAAACGCGCACACCTCGCTCGACGACCGCGATGTCGTCTTCATCGACGGGGTACGCACCCCCTTCGGCAAGGCAGGCGAGAAGGGAATCTACCACGGCACCCGCGCCGATGACCTCGCGGTCAAGGCCGTACGTGGCCTCCTTCGCCGCAACCCAGAAATTCCCGCCGAGAAGATCGATGAGATCGCCATGGCTGCCACCACCCAGACCGGCGACCAGGGACTGACCATCGGACGCACCGTAGGCCTGCTCTCCGGAATCCCAAAGTCGGTGCCCGGATTCGCCATCGACCGGATGTGCGCGGGCGCCATGACGGCGGTGACCTCGCTGGCCGGCGGCATCGCCTTCGGCTCCTACGACGTGGCCATCGCCGGCGGCGTCGAGCATATGGGGAACCACCCCATGGGTGAGGGCGCGGATCCGAACCCGCGCTTCCTCTCCGAGAAGATCGTTGACCCGCAGGCCCTGAACATGGGCAACACCGCGGAGAACCTGCACGACCGCTTTCCGGAGATCACCAAGGAACGCGCCGACAGCTACGCGGTAGCCTCGCAAAACAAACTGGCTCGCGCCTATGAGAACAACCAGATCCAGCCGGATCTCGTGGCGGTCGCCGCGCAGCGTCCGGGCGAAGGCTGGGCGGTCAACACCGTTGACGAGCCACCGCGGCCGGGCACCAGCTTGGAATCGCTGGCCGAACTGCGCACCCCATTCCGTGCCCACGGCCGGGTGACCGCCGGCAACGCGGCGGGACTGAACGACGGGGCCACCGCAGCTATGCTCGCCAGCGGCGCAGCGGTGCGTGAGCTGGGTCTGACCCCGAAGATGCGCATGGTTTCCTTCGCCTTCGCCGGGGTGGAGCCCGATGTCATGGGATACGGCCCCGTTCCGGCCACCGAAAAGGCGCTGTCCAAGGCCGGCCTCAGCATCACCGATATCGGACTGTTCGAAATCAACGAGGCCTTCGCCGTGCAGGTGCTCTCCTTCCTCGACTTCTACAACATCGCACAAGACGATGAGCGAGTGAACCGCTACGGCGGGGCGATCGCCGTTGGCCACCCGCTGGCTTCCTCGGGCGTGCGCCTGATGACTCAGCTGGCCCGCCAGTTCGAAGAGGACCACACGGTGCGTTACGGAATTACCACCATGTGCATCGGCCTCGGCATGGGTGGCACGGTGATTTGGGAGAATCCAAACCACGCAGAATTTGGCGCAAAGGCTTAGGGAGCAAGAAATGACTCAGGACTTTTCGGCCGTAGCCGAACTCATGCACGATGAAACGATCACCCACTCGTTCACCAAGGATGTAGCCCTACCGAGCGGCAAAACCCTGGTACTGCTCACCCTGGACAACGGGTTGGACCATAAGAAGCCCACCACGCTGGGCCCCAACGGCCTGCTGGAGCTGCACGCCGCGCTCGAAAAGCAGGCGGCCCGCGCCAAGGCCGGCGAAATCCACGGACTGGCCATCACCGGCAAGCCCTACTTCCTCATCGCCGGCGCCGACCTCTCGGCGGTCACCCGGCTCTCCGCACCGGAGCAGGCGACCGCGATGGCCACCCTCGGGCACCGAGCCTACGCATTGCTCGCAGATCTAGGGGTGCCGACCTTTGCGTTCACCAACGGGCTTGCCCTAGGTGGCGGCCTGGAAATCGCGCTGGCCTGCACCTACCGCACGGTGAGCACCGCAGCCGGAGCCCTGGGGCTGCCCGAAGCCTTCCTGGGCCTGATCCCGGGATGGGCCGGCGTCTACCGACTGCCGCGGCTCATCGGACCAGAAAACGCGTTGCAGGTCATGGTGGAGAACCCGCTGAACAACAACCGCACGCTCTCCGGCCCGGCGGCCTACAAGCTCGGTGTGGCCGATGCGCTATTCGAGCCCGCCGACTTCATCGAGAGCTCGGTCGCGTTCGCAGACGGCGTGCTCAGCGGCGACATCGAGGTCAAACGAGAAAATTCGGTAGACCCCAGCGATCCAGAGGTAGCCCGACGCTGGCTGCAGGCGGCAGACAAGGCCGAACAGTTTGTCGACGCGAAACTTTCCGGAGCAGCCCCCGCGCCTTACAAGGTGCTCGAAGTCTTCCGCCGGGGGTTGAAGCTCACCCAAAAGGAATCGGCCGAACTGGAAATCCAGGCGCTCACCGAGCTGATGGCCACCAACCAGTTCAAAAATACCGTGTATGCCTTCCTCGAGCTGGTGCAAAAGCGCGGCAAGCGCCCGGCCGGAGCGCCCAATGCCAAGCTCGCCCGACCGGTTACCAAGGTCGGCGTGGTCGGCGCGGGCCTCATGGCCAGCCAGCTGGCCTTGCTCTTCGTGCGCAAGTTGAACGTTCCGGTGATCATCACCGATCTGGATCAGTCACGCATCGACAAGGGCTTGGCCTACATCCACGGTGAGATCGACAAGTTGCACGGCAAAGGCCGGATGAGCCAGGACGCGGTCAACCGCGCCAAGGCGCTGGTCTCCGGTTCGGTCACCAAGGAGGTGTTCACCGATGCCGACTTCGTCATCGAGGCGGTCTTCGAGGAACTCAACGTCAAGAAGCAGGTCTTCGCCGAGGTGGAAGCCGTCGTCTCCCCCGAATGCATCCTG
This sequence comes from Arthrobacter sp. MYb224, assembly GCF_002975455.1. Classification (NCBI taxonomy): domain Bacteria; kingdom Bacillati; phylum Actinomycetota; class Actinomycetes; order Micrococcales; family Micrococcaceae; genus Arthrobacter; species Arthrobacter sp. MYb224. The sequence continues at coordinate 552,049 of NZ_PCPU01000001.1, forward strand.
GCCACGAACACCTCCTCGCTCTCGGTCACCGAGATGGGACGGGACCTGTTGCATCCCGAACGCCTTGTCGGCTTCCACTTCTTCAACCCGGTAGCGGTGATGCCACTGCTGGAAATCGCTGCGACGCAGTGGACGAATGAAACCACCGTAGCCACCGCCTTCGCCCTGGGCAAGAACCTGCGCAAGACGACGGTGCGCACCAAGGACGCCACGGCATTTGTGGTGAACCGCGTGCTCTTGCGGCTGATGAGCGAAGTTCAGGCCGCGTTCGACGAAGGCACCGACGCGCAGACGGCGGATACCGCGCTGACTCCCATGGGCCTGCCGATGACGCCGTTCACGCTCCTGGCCATGGTGGGTCTGCCCGTCGCGCAGCACGTCAACGAGTCGCTCAACGCGTCCTTCGGGGATCGGTTCGCGGTGTCCGAGAACCTCGGCAAATTGGTCGACGCGAAGATCACCAGCTTATGGGCCAAGGACGGCAACGGCCAGCCGATGCTGGATCCCGCGGCCCAAGCGTTGCTGAGCTTCGGCGGCAAGCCGTCGACCAAGGATGAGATCCTCACCCGGGTGCAGAATGCGCTGGCCGAAGAAATCGGCCTGCTGCTTTCCGAAGGGGTGGTCGCCGAGGCCGCCGACGTTGATCTGTGCATGATCACCGGTGCGGGTTGGCCAATGCATCTGGGCGGGATCACCCCGTATCTGGATCAGGTCGGAGCCTCCGAGCGGGTGAACGGGAAGAAATTCAATTCCTAACACCCCGGCAGTTCACGCCCCGTGTTGCCAACTCCCCCACGGAGTCGTTGGCAGCACGGGGCGTTGTCCATGCCGGACACAATCGGCGTTGACTAGAGACGAGAGTAATCTTCAACTTAGCTATGGCACAGGTTCATCTGAGAGAATCCCGGTATGACCGAATTTGCACGCCCAGCCCGCCGCACGGTGATGTGCGCCTCCGCGCTTCTAGGATCCAGCGCCCTGCTCGCCGCCTGCGGCAACGGAGAATCTGCCGCCCCGAATCCGACGCCCGGGCAAGTGCCCGAACCAGCCGGCGAAGCGCAGAACGTCTTGCCGTTGGCGGACCTTCCCGAGAAGTCCCGCGCACAGGTCGTGGCGAAGGACCCGGCTACCGGTGAAGAAATAGGCGTCTTGCTTTTCCGCCAGGATGCGAAGACCGTGCATGCCTACTCGAATATCTGCACTCATCAAGGATGTGCGGTGACTACGAAATCTTCCAAAGATGATTTCTACTGCGCCTGCCACGGCTCGCGTTTCCAACCCGCCGACGGTGCGGTGTCCGCCGGTCCGGCCATTGCCGCCCTGCCTCGCTATGCCTGCACCATCGAAGATGAGCAGATCGTGGTGTATCTGGGCCAGGCCTAGCGACGGGCGGCGGAGGAATAAATGCCCTTGGGCTAGTGCCAGCCCGGGCATCGTCTGCAACAATTGGCCTATGAATGGATCTATCCCACCAACGCGCCGCAACTTGCTCGGGGCGGCCGGTGCCGCAGGAACCATCGTTGCGCTCACCGCCTGTAGCGGCGGATCCTCCTCCGAGCCAGCTATCCCGGCGAGCGAGGCGCCCAGCCCCAGCGGGGAAGGGCAAATTGTGCTCGGCACGGCAGAATTGCCCGAGAACGGCAAGGCCGAAGTGATCGTGCGCGGTCCAGCAAGCGGCAAGGACCTAGGAGTCTTACTCTATCGCGCCGACGCGGGCACGGTGCTGGCATACTCGAATATTTGCACCCACCAAGGTTGCGCGGTCGGCACGGACACCGATGAGGCGAACTTCTATTGCCCCTGCCACGGATCACGCTATGCCTACCAGGACGGTACTGTGCTCGGTGGGCCGGCCCCGCGACCGCTGGTTCGCTACGCGGCGGCCATCGAGGGCGAGAACATCCTCGTCTTCCCGCCGCAGGATTCCTGAACCACGGACAGCTGACAGTTCACGGAGCTAAGGTGCGCCGACCCCTTCTTGGGCTGGCGCACCTTAGCTCCGCGTCTTTGGCGGTGTTCCGCTAAAACAGGGCAACCTTTTGCGGGCTAGGGAAGATCGCGTCGATTTCAGCGCTTTCCTCCGTGGTGGGCACCCACCGAATCGCGTGCGCATTGGCCTTGACCTGCTCTGGGCGCGTGGAACCGGCGATCACCGAAGCCACCGGCTCTTGTGCAGCCAGCCAGCAGAAGGCCAGCTCGGCCGGTGCCAGATCGCGGTAGGCGGCAAAGGCGGAGAACTTCTCCAGCTGTTCGAAATCGCTGGTTTCCAGTAGTTGCTGGCGGGCATGGGTCAACCGGCTGCCCTGGGGCGCCGAGCCCTTGGCGTACTTTCCGGTGAGCAATCCATTGGCCAGCGGGAAGTAGGGAAGGACCCCGAGCCCGAACTCCTTGGCTGCGGGCAGCACTTCCAGTTCGGCCCGGCGGTCGATTAGGTTGTAGTGGTTCTGCGCCGAGATGAATCGCTCCGTTCCCAGCTCGCGGGCCACATATTCCGCCTGGGCGATCTGCCAGCCGGACCGATTGGAATGGCCGAGGTAGCGCACCTTGCCGCTGGTGACCAGGTCATCCAGGGCACGCAAGGTTTCGTCAATGGGAGTGTTCGCATCAGGGGTGTGGAACTGATACAGGTCGATATGGTCGGTACCAAGTCGGCGCAGCGAGGCTTCCACGGCGTTGACGATATAACGCCGCGAGCCGCGAGCCGCAAAGTCGGGCCCGTTGACGCCTTTCATATCCATGCCGAATTTTGTCGCTAGGACCACGTCCTTGCGGGCGGCGCCCAACGCCTTGCCCAGGCGCTCTTCGGACAATCCGGGTTCGCGCCCATAGGTGTCGGCAACATCGAAGAGGGTGATTCCTGAATCGAGGGCGGCGTGGATCACCGCGTCGGTTCCCTCTTGAGATTCCGTGGCGGTTCCGGGGCGCCCCAGGTTGTTGCAACCGAGTCCGACGACGGAAACACTCAGACCACTGCGGCCAAGCTGACGAAATTCCATAAGCACCTCTTTGATTGTTTTCGTGGGGCCGCTTCACGCAACGGCTACTTACCCATAGGCTATCGGGTAGGACGGTGTGCGGAACATTTCACGCCTCAATTCACTGTGTTGCATATTTATCCATTAGGATGGAAACATGTCTAAAGTCCTCACCTCTCTCCCTGTAGGCGAACGCGTAGGTATCGCGTTCTCCGGCGGCCTTGATACTTCGGTCGCAGTTGCCTGGATGCGCGACAAGGGCGCCATCCCGTACACCTACACCGGCGATCTCGGCCAGTACGACGAGCCAGATATCGATGCAGTTCCGGACCGCGCCCTGGAATACGGCGCCGAAGCCTCGCGACTGGTCGATTGCAAGCCAGCCCTGGTCGAAGAAGGTCTGGCCGCGCTTTCCTGCGGTGCCTTCCACATTCGCTCGGGCGGAAAAGCCTACTTCAACACCACCCCGCTGGGCCGCGCGGTCACCGGCACCCTGCTGGTGCGCGCCATGCGCGAAGACGGTGTTGACGTGTGGGGCGATGGTTCGACCTACAAGGGCAACGACATCGAGCGCTTCTACCGTTACGGCCTGATGGCCAACCCGAAGCTGCGCATCTACAAGCCATGGCTTGACCCGGCATTCGTCGCTCAGCTCGGCGGACGCTCGGAGATGAGCGAATGGCTGCAGGAACACGGTTTCCCTTACCGCGACTCGGCCGAAAAGGCCTACTCGACCGACGCCAACATCTGGGGCGCAACCCACGAGGCGAAGACCCTGGAACTGCTGGACACCTCCCTCGAGGCTGTCGAGCCGATCATGGGCGTGAAGTACTGGGACGAATCCGTCGAGGTCAAGGCCGAGGATGTTTCGGTCACCTTCTCCGCCGGCCGCCCGGTTGCCATCAATGGCAAGGAATACACCGATCCGGTGGCCCTGGTCAACGAGGCAAACATCATCGGCGGTCGTCACGGACTGGGCATGAGCGACCAGATCGAAAACCGCATCATCGAGGCGAAGTCGCGCGGCATCTACGAGGCTCCGGCCATGGCGCTGCTGCACATCGCCTACGAGCGTCTGGTCAACGCCATCCACAACGAAGACACCGTGGCCAGCTACCACAACGAAGGCCGCCGCCTGGGCCGCCTGATGTACGAAGGCCGCTGGTTGGACCCGCAGGCGCTGATGCTGCGCGAGGCGCTGCAGCGTTGGGTCGGCTCGGCCATCTCCGGTACCGTGACGGTACGTCTGCGCCGCGGCGACGACTACACCATCTTGAACACCGAAGGCGAGAACCTGAGCTACCACCCGGATAAGCTGTCCATGGAGCGCGTAGGCGACGCAGCCTTCGGCCCACTGGATCGCATCGGCCAGCTGACCATGCGCAACCTGGACATCGCCGATTCACGCGGTCGCCTGGAACAGTACGCCGGCATGGGCCTTGTCGGTGGATCCACCGCCAAGCTCGTTGGCTCGTTGGAGAACGGCGGCGCCAACGATATCGTTGACGCTTCGCCTGTGGATGATTCCGGACGGGCGCAGGACCGCGCCATCGAGTCCGCAGCGTTCGACTCCGGCACCGACTAAGCGTCGCGGCAAGCCAAAAGAGCCGGCCGGAACTTTTCCCTTGCGGGATTGTTCCGGCCGGCTCTTGCGCTTTGCGCAGCATGCTAAAACTTGCTGGTCGGCTAACTGGCTGCGCTCCAGCCGTTGAGCACCAAAAGCGGCTGCAAGGCCAAGCCGAAGCCCAGCACCACGCGGGCGATCGGCTGGCCAAGAGCAGGGACTTGCTCCGGTTACCGCTTAGCGATTAGCTGGCTCGTGGTGAATCGCTCATGCTTCGATCAGGGTCAGCAGCGGGCTGACGGCGATTGTGAATCCGATCAGCGAAACCAGGCGCAAGACCAGGCGGATCCGCGATCCGGTCTTCGTGGTCGGGGCCGGCAGCCGGAAACCTTGCTCAACGATCCACGCGGCAAGTACCACGAAGACGCCGCCCAGGGCCAGCTGGGCGCCGGGCACCTCGCCGAGCAGCGAGGTAATGCCAATTCCAACAATCACACCGAGGCAGGCTTGGAACACCAGGTGAAGTGGTGTTCGGGTGGCCCCGATCTGTGATGTTTTACGCGTGGCTCCCGGGGATTCGTCCCGATCCTCTTGTGGAATCATTTGTCCTTTGTCCTTTGTGCTTCGTGCGGCCGATGGCGGAGAAGCCTGGCTTCAGCATCGCTTTCGGGCGCAGCTACTGCGGGTCAGCGTGCGGCCCCATCGCTTTTAGCTCAGTGAAAATGGTTTCGCCGGCATCGGGTGAACCATCTTGACGGCCTCCAGGTTGTCATAGGGCGCGGTGCCCACGCTCATCTTGGTGAAGTCCAGCTTGGCGTCACGGATGCACACCTTTACCGCCGCGACGGCAAGCTTTGGAGCCGGTGAGAGCACCCGGATGTTCAACTTGCGCGGCGCGAAGTCGCTAGACTCCACGGTGCCAAGTCCCCGCCAGGCGAGGTGTCCGGTCAGCGCTTCGGTCGCCTTCTTCTCCATGTAGCGGTCGCGTTCGGTGCCTTCCACCGTCTTCAGCGCGTACTGCACGATCACCCAGCTCTGTTCCTCGGTAGGGATCTCCGCGAAACCGTCCTCCGCGCAGGTGGCCAGGAATCCGGCGAAGAGCTCGTCGGCGCGTTCGGCCTTCACATCTTGGACTTCGTTGGTCTTTGACATGTGGCCGACGGTACCGTGGTTGATCACGAACTGTCCGAGTTCCTCGTCGTCAAACTGCTGGTACCAGGCTTCGCGGAACTGCAATTCGTTCTTCTCGTCAAGACGGTAGGTGCGGATGATCGCCATAGTTTTTTCCTCTAGGTAGGTTTGGGTGCCGGGCTCAGTGCGGGAGTTCCGCGACCTTGGCCAGCCAGATCTGTCGGTGTGCGTGGGTGAAGGGCGGCAGGTTCTCGGCGACGTCGTGCAATAGCGTGGCGCTGGTTTCGCGCATCTGGCGCTGCAGTTCCTCGGGATATTTCATGCTGAGCGCATGCTCCGCGAATTCGTCTTCGTCGTCCAGGAACGTGCCTCGGGTGCGCGAACGGATGACGTCGAGGTCCATGTCCACGGAATTCACTTCCCACCCGCCGCGGCGCAGCGGCTGCCAGCCGATGGAAGTAGCCAGATCGATGTAGACATCGAAGTCATCGGCCGCATCTGAATACAGGGTCGCTACCCAGAAGCCCCGGTGCGGAACCAGGCACAGCGCGTCGGTAGCCGCCAGATGCGCGGTTCCGGGCCTGGCGACCAAAGAACCGGCCGGCTGGTGCAGCCAATGGCCGTGTTCATCGGAGCCAAGGTAAAAACCGGGGACCACCCAGTGGGGGCTACCGTCGTATTTCCAGGCGCGGCTGACAATCAGCGAGCCGAATTTCATCGGCTCCGGGTTCCGCGTTAACCCGGTTGGCAATGGCATCGGTCCGCTCACAGCTTGGGAATCTGCCCGGTGGGAAGTTCCTGGCCAGGCAGCGGCCGGGCGAAGGGCACCTTCGTGCCGAGCACCTGGGCCAGCGTGTCGCGGGCTACCTGCTTGGCGGTCAACCCCACGCGTTCAAGCACCTGGGCGCGGCTGCCGTGAGCCAGGAACTCGGTGGGCAGACCGACCTCGTTCAAGGCCGTGTCGACCCCTGCAGCGCGCATTTCGGTACGCAGCCGGGAACCGACGCCCCCGGCGCGCACGCCATCTTCGATGCAGACCACGATGCGGTGGCGGGCGGCCAAGGAAACCACCGAAGCCGGTACCGGCAGCACCCAGCGCGGGTCAACGACGGAGACCGAAATGCCTTGGCTGTTCAGCCGGTGTGCGACGTCCAGGGAGAGCTCGCTCATCGCGCCCACCGAGACGATCAGCACATCCGGGGCCGCCCGGTCGCCGAGCCGTGCCAGCACGTCCACCCCATCTGGCAGCCGGTCGATCGCCTCGACTTCCTCGCCCACCGATCCCTTGGAGAACCGCACCACGCTCGGCGCGTCGTCGATGGCCAGCGCTTCGCGGAGTTCTTCGCGCAGCCGCGAGGCATCACGCGGGGCGGCCAGGTGCAGATTTGGAATGATCTGGGTCAGCGCCATATCCCACATGCCGTGATGGCTTGGGCCGTCGGGGCCGGTGACTCCGGCCCGGTCCAGCACGATGGTGACCCCGGCCTTGTGCAGTGCCACATCCATCAGCAGCTGGTCGAAGGCCCGGTTCAGGAAGGTCGCGTAGACGCAAACTACCGGGTGCAGGCCGCCAAAGGCCAGTCCCGCGGCGGCCGTCATGGCATGCTGCTCGGCGATTCCCACGTCGATGACGCGCTCGGGGTACTTGTCGGCCATCTTCTTCAGGCCCACCGGCTGCAGCATGGCGCCGGTGATTGCGACAATATCCTCGCGTTCATCCGCCACTACGGCGATTTCCTCGCCGAAGACGCTGGTCCAGCTCTGCGCTCCCCCGCTGGACACCGGGGTGCCGGTCTCCGGGTCGATCACGCCCACGGCGTGGAACTGATCCGCCACGTCGGCAATGGCCGGCGCATAGCCGTGGCCCTTTTCGGTCATCGCATGCACCAGCACCGGGCCGCCGAACTGCTTGGCCTGGAGCAATGCTTCTTCTACGGCGCCCTGGTTGTGCCCATCGATGGGTCCGATATATTTCAGCCCCAGATCCTCGAACAGGCCCTGCGGAGCCCACCAGTCCTTGATGCCCTTCTTGGTGGCATGCAGGGACTTGTAGGCAAAGTTTCCTACCGCCCCCGAGTCCTTGAGCCTGCCCTTGAGCTTGCTCATGGCATCTTCGTAGTACGGGTGGGTGCGGAACTTATCCAGCTGCTGGCGCAGGCCCGAGAGCTGGTTGGCGAGTCCGCCGATGGTCGGCGCATAAGAGCGTCCATTGTCGTTGACCACGATGATGGCTTTGCGATCCTTGTCGGCGGCAATATTGTTGACCGCTTCCCAGGCCATGCCACCGGTCAGCGCGCCGTCACCGACCAGCGCAATCGCGTAGCGCTCGGTGTTTTTGCGCAGCTTGTTGGCCCGCGAGATGCCATCGACCCAAGAGAGGGAGGAGGAGGCGTGGGATGATTCGACGATGTCGTGTTCGGACTCTCCGCGGTCCGGATAACCGGCAAGTCCACCTTGCTGACGCAGGGTGGTGAAGTTTTGGCGTCCGGTGACGAGCTTATGCACGTAGGACTGGTGACCGGTATCGAAGACGATGGAGTCGGTGGGTGAGTCAAAGACACGGTGAATGCCCAAGGTCAGTTCGACCACCCCGAGGTTCGGTCCGAGGTGGCCGCCGGTACGGGCCACGTTGGCGATGAGGAATGCGCGAATTTCCCCCGCGAGGTCCTCCAATTGTTCCAGGGTAAGTGCCCGCAGATCGCTAGGCTTGTTGATGGTCTCCAACAAAGACACTGTCATCCCCTTTACTTGTTCGCCCACTACGGACCGGTCGATCCATCCGAAACTCTTAGTGTAGCTTTCGCAGGACTATTTCCATTATCCGTCACCTTGCGGTGAGGTGCGAATTTACCCGCAATGACCTTGACTACTGTTAGGCGGCAGCCCGCAAGCCTGGGGCCGCCGCCGGTATTTTCAGAATAGTTCCAACGCGTCGCGCAGCATACGGTGTCCTTGGATTTCAAAGGCCGTGTCGCCGACCTGGTAGGCCCAGGCCGCGGTGCCGATCGCCTCGCGCAGCTGCACGATGGGCCAGCTGCGCAATTCCCGCGGGTCCTGGCCATACCCTCGAAAGAACGCGGTAGCTAGTTCAGGATGCTCGCGCCACTGCTGGGCCGAGAGCCTGGCCAGGTCGCTTTCGGCGGGCCGGAAGGCGAAACGGCCGAAGTCGATCACCCGCAGTTTCCCTTGATCTATCAACCAGTTACGCGGTTGCCAATCACCGTGCGTGGGCACCACGAGGACCGGTTCAGGACGATAATCTGCGAAGATCTTGCGCGCGGCGGCCACGAAACTCGGTTCAATCCGGTGCTCTGCGTCCAGCCATTTCAGGCCATTGGCTATGAAATTCTTTTCATATCCTTCGTCCACCTTGGCGTGCTGCCCGTGCAGGAGCTGCAATGCCCGCCCCGCCTGCTCGTGTACCTCCGGGTCATCGGCGCTGGAAGTCCGTTCGCATAAGACACCGGGCAAATAATCCAGGAGCAGCAGACGCAGCGCCCGGTCTTCATGACGCAATGCAGCGGTCAGCCCGTGTGCCAGCAACGGGGCGGTGTAGCCTGCGTGGGCCTTGAACTCTCGGCCGAGATGAAGATTCGCCGATCCGGCCGTCTTGAGGATGTAGTCCCGTCCGAGTGAACGCAGGCGCAGCACTCGGGTGTCGGTCAGACCCCACGAGAGATCTTCAACCAGCAGCGGAGAACTCAGCCACTGCTGCACCAATGCCGCCTGCGGGTCGGCGAGCAGGCCACGATGCCAGTTAGCGCTCATGGCTTCAGCTTAGTTCCTTGCCGCAGGGCATTAAATGCCCGAAGGCCCCATAGCAATTGCTTTGGGGCCTTCGGCGTTGTTCCAGAAACCGGAACCAACTTCAGGTGGAAACCTTAGTTAGCAGCGGCAATCTGGCGCAGGACGTACTGAGACATGCTTCGCTGAAGTGTGCGGTAGTTGAACGCTCCTGTCGACGAGGCAAATTTCCTGATCAGAGGCACATTAGGAGGCGTGTGTGACTACTTTGCAGCTGCCCATCTATCCCCGTTGAGATGCTTCGGTTGCGGTACTTGGGAGCCTCACCCCTTCCCCGAATGCTCGCCTTGTCGCCGGTCGTGTGGAATCCTGAGGACGGCCGCTGCACCTGTCGTGGCATCTCGAAAAGTCGTCGCGTATGAGGCGTATTGGACTCCGACTTCTGACACCGAGGCCACCGCCCGATCGGGCTCCGCGTCACGTGGATTGTCAGGGAGATGATCACGAGACGCCGAACCAGAAACGAGGACGTGGGGAGCGTGAGGTCCTCACGGCATCGATCGAACGAGCCCACGCCTTGTGCTACCTCTCTACAAGTGGGGGGCAGATCTCAGCTCGGCGAAGGCGACCCCTTGACACTGCCCTCCGCGACACTGACGAGCGCCTCGACTGATGCGATGAGCAGGATGCGGTGTCGCCGAAGACGCTCAGTTGACCAGGGTCCTTCTGCAGCATGTGCGCGCAGTGCAGACGACGCGAACTGCCAGGCGGTGATCTGGCCAAGCAACAAAGCGAGCACGTCGACAGCTGCATCATCGAACGACTCCGACAGAGCTGCTACCTTGGGCGCATATGCCTGAACCTCGCCCTGCGAGGCATCGGCACGCTCAAGACCAGCCCAGGTTGTCAACCGCAAGACCTCGGGCCGTGCAGTCAAGTAGTCAAACAGTGCGCCAGCGTAGGACGGCAGATCCTCAGCAGTGAACGGCACCTCTTCGGCCATCTCGGTCAATGCCGTTGCCACGACCAGGTCGAAAAGCTGATCCTTCGGCCCGAAGTGCACATAGATCGATCGCTTGTTGACCCGTCCCGTCTTGGCAATTCGGTCCACCCGCGCGCCGGCCAGGCCGAACTGGGCGAACTCTCCGCGTGCCGCGACGAGGATCCGTCGCTTGGTGTCTGTTGCATCTGGTGGCATGCCCTCAGTCTATAGGTAACCATCTAGTTATTGACCGTGCCGGCAAGATGTGGCAGGCTTCCGTATGTAAGTATCCAGATAGTTACTCAGAGGAGTTTCACATGTCCCAGAAGATACTCATCACAGGTGCCAGCAGCGGATTCGGCCAAGGAACCGCACTGGAGCTTGCCCGTCAAGGCCACAAGGTGATCGCCGCCGCCGAGACCTGGCCACAGGTCCGTGGCCTCCGGGCGGACGCCGAAGCGGCTGGCGTCGAGCTCAAAGTCATCAAGCTCAATCTTCTCGACGCGATCGACGTTGCCCACGCCGGTTCCTTCGACGTCGACGTCCTCGTCCTGAACGCCGGCGTCATGGAGGGCGGAGCAATGGTCGACATCCCGCTGCAGCGCGTGCGGGAATCGTTCGACATCAACCTGTTCGGACATCTCGAGTTAGTCCAGGCCATCACGCCGAAGATGATCGCCCGAAAGAGCGGACGAATCGTGTGGACGTCGTCGATGGGCGGGATCCTCGTCGTTCCCTTCCTCGGTGCCTACTGCGCGACTAAGCACGCGATCGAGGCCGTCGCCGGCTCCATGAAGGCCGAGCTGGAGCAGTTCGGCATCAAGGTCGCCACCGTTAACCCCGGAGTCTTCGGAACTGGATTCAACGACACCGGCGCTGAGAGCTACGTGCAATGGCACGACGCCGAGACCGCGCACGTCCCCATGCCTGACTTTGGACCCTCACTGGCCGACCAGGCCGATCCGCAGGAAATGGTCGACGCGATGGTGGAGACCATCGTCTCTAACGATCCTGACTACCGGACCATGCGGCCACTGGAGACCATCGATGCCGCCAAGCAGTGGCAGGAAACCGAATGGACCCAGAAGGCCTGAGGCAGAGCAGAAGAAAGGAACCAATCTGATGTCACACTCGACAATCACTCTTGAAGCTGCCGGCCGGATTATCGACGCCGGCCAGGAGAAGGCCCGCGATCTCGGCCTGAATGCCGTCTTCGCCGTCCTTGATGCTGGAGCAAATCTCGTCGCTTTCGAGCGCATGGATGGAGCCTGGCTGGCTTCCAACGATCTCGCGCTGGCGAAATCACGAACCTCAGTCATGTTCGAGGCACCAAGCGAAGCGCTGAACGCGCCCCTGCAGATCGGCGAGCCCGTCCCGCACTTCGACCACACCAACGGTGGGCTCCTGTTGATGGGCGGCGGCGTTCCGATCCTGGACGAGAACGGTCGGCTCATCGGCGCGCTCGGCGTCTCGGGTGGAACGCCCGAACAGGACGCCGAGATCGCCCGCACCGCAGTCGGCTAAGGATTTAGCCAGGGTGTGCTTCCAGAGCCACGCAAGGAGGCACGCCCTGGCTGCCGCGAGGACGACTATTTTTGGAACAGTCGTGGCTCGTTCACACCTCACTGGTGCTCCCACTCATTGACCGACGACTCAAATGAGCACCCCGGCGACCAACACTGGTCGCCGGGGTTCTCAACGGATTAGGATTCTGCACCATGCCCACCTCCTCTCGATTCGGCCTTGTGCCCATGCGACCGCGCGACCCGCACGAATCCGGGCGGACAGCCTCCACGCTGGAGTTGTTCTTTGACCTGGTCTTCGTTGTCGCTGTGAGCATTGCGGCCGCCCAGTTGCATCACGAGCTCGTCGAGGGCCACATCCTCGACGGCATCGTCACTTACTTGATCGTGTTCTTCGGGATCTGGTGGGCGTGGATGAACTTCACCTGGTTCGCCACCAGCTTCGATACCGATGACTGGCTCTACCGAGTACTGACCATCGTCCAGATGGGCGGCGTACTGGTCCTCGCCTCTGGCATCGGCCCGGTATTCGAGGAGCACGACTTCTCTGTTTTGATTCTCGCGTACGTCGTCATGAGGCTGGCACTTGTCGCCCAATGGCTGCGCGCATCTCGAGGAGCAGGATCGGCACGCCGCGCAACCCTCATCTACGCGGGCGGCATCGCCCTGGTTCAGGTCCTCTGGCTCACTGCCTTGCTATTGCCGGCAGGCCTATTCCCAGTCGCTTTGGTCCTGCTGTTCGTCGCGGAGATCTCTGTACCGATCGTCGCTGACCACACCGGCTCGACCCCATGGCATCCGCATCACATCACCGAGCGGTACGGACTGTTCACCCTCATCCTTCTCGGCGAGAGCCTGCTGGCTTCCGCGAACGCGATCATCGAAGCCGTGCACGACGCCGATGCAATCGGGCCACTGATTTCGATCGCCGTTCTCACACTCATCGCCACCGCGGCACTGTGGTGGATCTACTTCTGGCCGCCACACCACCGAGCTATCAACGGGATTTGGAGCTCACTGGTCTACGGCTACGGTCACTACTTCATCTTCGCTGCTGCTGGAGCGTTCTCCGCTGGGATCGAGGTTGAGATCGACGTCCTCACCGGTCACAGCCAGCTGCATCAACCCTGGGCATCGTTCGCTTACACGGTCCCGCTGGCGGTATTCGTCGTCGGCATATGGGCGCTGGCGATCAGGCCCCATGCAGACCAAATCGTCAATACGGTCATACCCGGAGCAGCTCTTCTGATTCTCGTCGACCCCCTGATCCCTGTTCCCTTCGCGCTCACAGCCGCGATTCTCGTGGGAACAATCGTCGTGCTCGTTTGGCGGCATCCGATCGATCGCCGTGTCACGCAAACGGATGTCTGAATCAGCGCCTGGCGATGTGGGATGGGGTGTTCGCATAAGGGCACCATTCATATAGTTGAAGGCGGCCCCTTCGAACAGGTCCGCAAAATTCCTGGACTGGATCACCCTGGGTTTGTTATCGGCTCGCAAGTGTTGCGCCGGCGGATGCAGTCTCCGCACGACAGGCGCATCGTCATCGCCGAGGATATGGCTGAGGCCTTTACCCCACGCGGCGTCCTACGCTGAGACCGGCGCGACCGCACCACGCTCGTCCCATCACGATCAGCCCGTTACCGAAAGGCCCGAGCTGATCTCTCCTGTGCAGGAGACCCTGCGTGATCTGCGCACGGCGCGCCCAAGAAGCCACGCGCTTCATTCATCAATCCCCAACGGCAAGTGCGTGGTCTCGAGCTGTGGGAACCCTGCGAGGTGTACCTAGCGGCGGGCCACCGTTCACCACCGCAGTATGGGAATTAGCAGGCCAGCGCTCCATGAGACGCCGTCTGCCCGGGCGCTAGCTCCGCCTCGGCACGACGAAGCTGCTCGTGGCGTCCGCGTCTTCGACTGCCGCTTCGAAGTCCTGCTCGGAGATTGAGTACAGTAGGTCGACCGGCGATCGATCCGAGCCGTCCGAATCTTTCGGCAGTCCAGGATGCGGTGTCTGCCACCAACCCAGCAGCGCCGCGGCGACTGGCGCTGGCTCCGCGTCTTCGCAAGCCGCGGCAAACGCCTTGTTGATCTCCGCGAGGGCGTCGATGATCTTGCCGTCGCGAAACTGGAAAACGGGATAGAGCTTGGTCTTCCCCAGTTCGACCTCGATCACGACCTGGTGCTTCCGATAGGCCCGCAGCAGGCTGCGCTGGGCCGCCTTCAACGCCCGCGACGCCTGCTCCGGGGTCCGATCATGCTCGGCCTCAGTGACCTCTGCGTGAGTCAGCGCGGCTCGCGTCTCTGCAGCTGTCCAGCACTTGGCGCGGTCGAGCAAGCTGGCCGCCAGCATCGGCGAGGGATCGAGCGAGAAGCCCCGACCCCAGGCCGAGCTGCTCCGCCAGCCGTCGGGGAAGCCGAGCTGGGCCACGGAGAATCCGATCTCCTGCGACCTGGCCTCGATGAGGTCGGCGACGTCGACGACGTCGGACCGCTCCGGCGCGATGCTCAGCATCAGGTGGCGCAGGATGAGCAGCACGCCATAGAGCTTGTTACTCATGCCATCGCCGACGAGCGGGGCCAGGAGGTGGCTCGCGTCCGTGCGCGCCCGCCCCGGCGCGTCGATGACCACGTCGAATGTGCGGTTCCACAGGCGGCCGTAGTGCGCGCAGATGTTCCGGACATTGCGGAGGTTGTTAAGCCAGTTACTCAAGGCACCGCGGTCACCCTTGCCGTCAGCGGTGCTGATCTGGAACCGCGCGGCGAGGATCTCCTGGTCGCCCTGGGGCATTAGGTCGTAGAGACCGCTCAGGACACCGAACGACATCGCCTCCGTCGCCACCCAGATCGGCAGGTGCGGACCGTAGGTCTCGCGGAAGTGGACGACGAAGTCGCCCCGTGCACGCTTCTCATGGCGGTCATACTCCTCAAGCCATTCGCGGTAGGCAGTGGTCGGCTCAGGTGACGCGCTCGAATCAGCCGGCCGGAGCGCGCCGAGCTTCTCAGGACGCCGCTGAGCGAACCGGTCGCCCCTTCCGAGTCGGTGGCCGACATGGAACCGGAACGACGTCTCAACCATGCTGATGATGTCGCCCAGACGGGTCCGTAGCTCGTGGTCGAACTCGTATAGGGCGACCACGTGGGCCAGGCTCGTCTCGGGCACGAACGATTCCAGACGGATCTCTCGACCGTCCTTGTCGAAACGATCCGCGGGAGGCTCGGGCCTAGCTCGGTGGAGGTGCCAATATCCCGACAGCCGGTAGTAGCCGTAGCGCTCGAGGACTCCCGAAGCGAATTGATCCGGGCCGCAGTCCAAGCCGCGGGTGCGCAGTCGCCGGATTTGCTCGGGGATCGTCAGGAATGGCTTGGCGCAGGTGCTGTCCGGCGTGCTCATGTGCTTATCGTCCCCGCGTCCCCGGCGCGGGGCAGAAAGAGAACAGGCCCGCGTCTCATCTAGAGAAGCGGACCTGTCGTGTTGGTACAAGCATACGGCCTCGGTGCACGCGGGGCAAACGGATGAAGGAGGAGCACTTCACGATTCGTCGGGCTCTGAACTTGCGCTGAAGGCTGGTCATGCAACTGCAAGCCAGAGACATCTCCGCCCCCTGGGCAGACGACCCGTTCTGGCGTCTGCACCTCGACTGAACCATGGACACATGCGCCCCGACGGGCCTAAGCCTATCGGGGCGCATGTGTGAGACGCTGGAGCTAAATTCGGCCGGAGGTGTCAGCTCCTAGACAGCCTCATATTCGAGGAAATCACTTACTACCGGCAAGTTGGCGAAGCACGTACTGCAGGATGCCACCGTTGCGGTAGTAATCTGCTTCGCCTGGGGTGTCGATGCGCAGGTCGGCGTCGAACTCGGTGACCTTGCCGTCTTCGGCGGTAGCGGTCACCTTCAGGGTCTTCGGGGTGGTGCCGTTGTTCAGCTCGGTCACGCCGGCAATCGAGAAGCTCTCGGTACCGGTCAGACCCAGCGAATCAGCGGACTCGCCCTGTGGGAACTGCAGTGGCAGAACGCCCATGCCGATCAGGTTCGAGCGGTGGATACGCTCGAAGGACTCGGTGATGACGGCCTTGACACCCAGCAGTGCGGTGCCCTTGGCAGCCCAGTCACGCGAGGAGCCCGAACCGTATTCCTTGCCGCCAAGCACGACCAGCGGGGTGCCGGCGCTCTTGTAGTTCTCGGCAGCGTCGTAGACGTAAGCCTGCGGAGCGCCGTCCTGGGTGAAGTCGCGGGTGAAGCCACCCTCGACGCCGTCCAGCAGCTGGTTCTTGATGCGGATGTTCGCGAAGGTACCGCGGATCATGACCTCGTGGTTGCCACGGCGTGAGCCGTAGGAGTTGAAGTCCTTGCGATCCACACCGTTCTCGATCAGGTACTGTCCGGCCGGGGTTTCCGACTTGAACGAACCTGCAGGCGAGATGTGGTCGGTGGTGACCGAGTCGCCCAGCTTCAACAGCACGCGAGCGCCGTCGATGTCGGAAACCGGCTGTGGTTCGGCGGTCATGCCATCGAAGTACGGAGCCTTGCGCGCGTAGGTCGACTTCTCGTCCCACTTGAAGGTTGAACCCTCCGGGGTGTCGAGCGCCTTCCATCGGTCGTCGCCCTCGAAGACGCCTTCGTAGCCCTTGGCGAACATGCCTTCGTCGATCGAGGAATCGATGATTTCCTGAACCTCGACTGGCGATGGCCAGATGTCCTTCAGGAAGACGTCGTTGCCCTCGTTGTCCTTGCCCAGGGAATCGGTTTCGAAGTCGAAGTCCATGGTGCCGGCCAGTGCGTAGGCGATGACCAATGGCGGGGAAGCCAAGTAGTTCATCTTCACATCTGGGTTGATGCGGCCTTCGAAGTTTCGGTTGCCCGAGAGCACCGCGGTGGCTGCGAGGTCGTTGGCGTTGATGGCCTCGGAGATCTCGGCATCCAGCGGGCCGGAGTTACCGATGCAGGTTGCGCAGCCGTAGCCTACGACGAAGAAGCCGAGCTTCTCCAGGTACGGCATGAGGCCGGACTTCTCGTAGTACTCGGTGACGACCTTCGAGCCTGGGGCGACCGAGGTCTTGACCCATGGCTTGGAGGCAAGGCCCTTTTCGGCGGCGTTGCGTGCAAGCACCGCTGCGGCCAGCATGACCGAAGGGTTCGAGGTGTTGGTGCACGAGGTGATCGAAGCGATCGAAACCAGACCGTGGTCGATGGTGAACTTCTCGCCATCTTCCTTGGTCACCTCAACTGCGGTCGATGGACGGCCAACACCCTGGGTGTCTTCCGAGTTCGAAACGTAGTTGTGGATGTCCTTGCGGAACTGTTCCTTCGAGCCCGATAGCTCGATGCGGTCCTGTGGACGCTTCGGGCCGGCGATCGATGGCACCACGGTGGACAGATCCAGCTCGAGGTATTCGCTGAAGCGAATCTCGCGGTTTGGATCGTGCCACATGCCCTGTTCCTTGGCGTATGCCTCGACCAGGTCCACGTTCTCCTGGCTACGGCCGGTCAGGCGCAGGTAGTCCAAGGTGACATCGTCGATTGGGAACATTGCGGCGGTCGAGCCGAACTCTGGGGACATGTTGCCGATGGTTGCACGGTTAGCCAGCGGCACTGCTGCCACGCCTTCGCCGTAGAACTCAACGAACTTGCCAACCACGCCGTGCTTACGCAGCATTTCGGTGATGGTCAGCACCACGTCGGTTGCGGTTGCGCCGGCCGGGATCGAGCCAGCGAGCTTGAAGCCGACAACGCGTGGGATCAGCATGGACACTGGCTGGCCGAGCATTGCTGCCTCGGCCTCGATGCCGCCAACGCCCCAGCCAAGTACGCCCATGCCGTTGACCATGGTGGTGTGCGAGTCGGTGCCGACGCAGGTGTCCGGGTAGGCACGAAGCACGCCGTTGACCTCGCGGGTCATCACGGTGCGAGCCAGGAACTCGATGTTGACCTGGTGCACGATACCGGTGCCCGGTGGGACGACCTTGAAGTCGTCAAATGCGGTCTGGCCCCAACGCAGGAACTGGTAACGCTCGCCATT
Source organism: Arthrobacter sp. MYb224 (assembly GCF_002975455.1). Taxonomy (NCBI): domain Bacteria; kingdom Bacillati; phylum Actinomycetota; class Actinomycetes; order Micrococcales; family Micrococcaceae; genus Arthrobacter; species Arthrobacter sp. MYb224. The sequence continues at coordinate 569,989 of NZ_PCPU01000001.1, forward strand.
GCGCTGGTATTCGATTTCCATGTTGCGCTCGACCGCTCCGGCGAAACCGAAGGTGTCGATCTGCACGGAGTGGTCGATGACCATTTCGGCAGGTGCCAGCGGGTTCACACGGGTAGGATCGCCGCCGAGTTCCTGCACGGCTTCACGCATCGTGGCAAGGTCAACGATGCAAGGCACACCGGTGAAGTCCTGCATCAGGACGCGCGCCGGGGTGAACTGGATTTCGGTATTCGGCTGAGCCGATGCATCCCACTGGCCCAGGGCCTTGACGTGATCTGCGGTGATGTTCGCGCCATCTTCGGTGCGAAGCAGGTTCTCCAGAAGAACCTTCAAGCTGTAGGGAAGGCTGTCCGAGCCTTCGACCTTGTTCAGTCGGTAAATTTCGTATTCGGTTCCCTTGACGTCAAGTACGCCCTTGGCACCGAAACTGTCCACTTTACTCATTGGGACTCCTCTCGCCAGACACTCATTCTTCATGCATGTGCAAACATTATTCCAGTTAGGCGTTCCTAACTGAGATTGTCATGCTTGTATCGCTGCAGTGCTAAAAACAGTCTATCCGTTACTGAAAGAAAATGCCGGATCAGCAGAAACAATCCCGCAAATTCGTGTTCCAACGGACGCAAACCATCGTTTAGCGGCGCACGAACAAGCCAATTGACTCCATATGGTGGGTATGCGGGTACAAATCGTGAATCTCCATGTGATCTAATTCGTAGCCACGTGCCATCAAACGAGCCGTATCACGGGCAAAAGCAGCCGGGTCGCAGGAGACGTAACAAATGCGTGGAACGCCGCTTTCCGCCAATTCCGCGGCGGACTGCTTGTCCAATCCGGTGCGCGGCGGATCGAGGACGACCGCACCCAGGTCTGCTTCGCGGGCCAGCTGGCGCATCAGCCGTTCCACGCGTCCGCGGGTCACCGTCACCTGGCGCACCTCGGCCAGGTTCTTCTTCGCATCCGCATGGGTTCCCGGCGCACCTTCGATGCTGAACACTCGTCCGTGCTGCCCCACAGCTTCTGCCAGGGGCAGCGAGAACAAGCCTGCACCGGCGTAGAGGTCGGCAATGACCTCGCCCGGTTCCGGCTGAGTCAGGTCCAGCACCCGTTCGGTCAACAACGTGGCTGCCTGACGGTGCACCTGCCAGAATCCCTCGCCGGTGATCCGGAAAGTCTTGCCGAGCACCTTTTCGGTCAACCAGCTGTTGCCCACAATGGTCTGCAGCTCCCCCTTGCCATCGGCGGCAGAACCACCGATCTGGCTGAACGCCGCAACGTTCACCCCTTCGGGCAGCTGCTGCGCCACCCGCTTGGCCGCGCCCGGACGCAGTTCCGAGAGCAAGACCAGAACAGTTGAGTCATCCTCGCTGGAGACCGCAGCCTCCACCCGGTCGATCCCGGTGAAATCCACGGAATACAGGCCGATGGCCTCGATACCCGGATGCGCCAAGGGCATGTTGTCGATTGCGGTGAGTTCGTTGCTGCGGAATCCGCTCATCGCCAGCCGGCCGTCCTCGGTGACCGAGTAGGACATCCGGGTACGCCACCCCAGACCGGTGGAGTCGCCCGCCACGGCCTGTACCGCCGGGAAATTATAGTCTTCGGCCTTCAAGCCGCCTAAGCGCGTCAGCTGCTCGGCAGCCACCTGGGCTTTTAGCTCGCGCTGGTAGTCCAGGGACATATGGCCGAATTCCGCTCCCCCAACCGGATCGCGGTGCTTCAACGCGTCAGCCTGTTCCCAGACGTGCGCTACGCGGTGCTCGCTCGCTTCGAGGACCTCAACGACATCGGCGCGCCAGAACTTGGCGCTCTCGCCCGCATCGGTCAGGCGCACATTGACCAGTTCGCCGGGGATGCCGTGGCGGACGAAAATTACCCGTCCTTCATGGCGAGCTACGGTGTGTCCACCGTGGGCAATCGAACCTAACCGCAGCTGCAGGGTTTCGGTGGCGTTCATAAAAGTTATCCTTCGTGAGGTGTTGTATGGCGGTGTGCCGAGGATTCCTCGGTCGGACCACCGATCAGTGCTTCGGATGAGCTCAGCAGGCGCCAAGGCACCGAGGCGATGAGCACTCCAGGTTCGTAGTGCAGGCGGTTCTTCACTCGCTGCGCGGTCTGGTTATGCACCAGCTGTTCCCACCAGTGCCCGACCACATATTCGGGAATGTAAACAACGATGAGGTCGCGGGGAGATTCACGCTTAATCGAGCGAATATGTTCGATGAGCGGTCCGGCAATTTCGCGATAGGGCGAAGCAAGCGCGGTAATCGGCACGGGAATGCGCAATCGATCCCAGGCGGCCAACGTCTGCTCGGTCTTCTCCGCTTCGATGTCCACGATGATCGCTTCTAATTTGGAGGGGCGTGAGGCTCGCGCGAAAGCGAGCGCACGCAGCACCGGTTTACGCACCGTGGACACCAGCACCAGGGCATGGACACGGGCTGGCAACGCGGTCGCCGAATGCTCGTCGGAGATCGCCAGTTCGTCGTCAACCTGCTGATAGTGACGCTGCAAGGACTCCATGATCAAGGTCAACGCCACAATGCCAAGCACCGCAAGCCAGGCGCCGTGAACGAATCGGGTGGCGAGCACAATCACCAGCACCAGCAGCGAAAGAATCAACCCAATCAGGTTCAGCAGGCGCTTGCGTTGCTTGGCGGCGCGCACCTTGCGATCGGTGACGGTGATCAACACGCGGGACCAGTGCTTGAGCATCCCGAGCTGGCTGAGCGTGAAGGAAACGAACACGCCAACCACGTAGAGCTGCACCAGAATCGTCACATCACCGCTGAACAGCAAGATCAGCACGATCGCCGCGGCGCCGAGGGAAAGGATGCCGTTGGAGAAGCCCAAGCGGTCGCCACGGGTGCGTAGCTGACGCGGCAGGTAGCCATCCCCAGCCAAATGGCTGGCGAGGTTGGGGAATGAATTAAATGCCTGGTTGCCTGCGAGCAGCAAGACTGCGATGGTCAGCAGGGACACCACCACGGTGCCGAGGAAGAAGTCTCCGAAGACGGCTTGAGCCAACTGCCCCAAGACCGGGACTTGCACATAATCTTGCGCGATTGGCTGGCCGGCGAGCATCAACGAGGCCTGCGGATCGGCCACGACCTTGATTCCCGTGGCTCGGGCGAGCATCAGCGTTCCGAGCGTGAGCACCCCGGAGAGCAGACCCAGCACCAGCAGAATGCGCCCGGCGTTTCGGGCCCGGGGCTTGCGCAGGTGATGCACATTTGAAATGGGCACTTCGATACCGGTCAGCGCCGCCGAACCGGTGGAGAAGGCGCGCAGGATCAGCAAGGCGCCAAAGACGCCGTGCATGCCGGTCTCAAATTCCTGTTCCGGAATAATGTTGAACTCGGCGCTCGGCGCCAGCCCCAGATTTCCGGTCAGCGCCAGGACCCCGCCGATGGCGATCATTGCCAGCATTCCGGCGGCGAACAGGTACACCGGAATGGCCAGGGACCAACGCCCCTGTCCGCGGCCGCGGAGGTTCGCGACGACCAAGAATGCCACAATCGCCGAGGCCACCCAGGCCCGGTGCTCTTCCAAGGCGGGGAAAACGCCCGAGAGGTACTGCGCGGCCGAAGAACTGGACACTGCAACGGTGAGCACGAAGTCAACCAGGAGAGCCGAGGCCACGGTGGTTCCGGAGCGCGGCCCGAGATTTTTCCGGACGATCTCATAGTCGCCGCCGCCCGAGGGGTAGGCCTCCACCGATTGACGGTAGGACAGCACGAGCACTAGCAGCACGACAAGTACCGCCACACCTACCGCCGGCGAGAGCATTGTCGCGGCAATGCCCGCCATGGCTAGGGTCAGCAGAATTTCGTCCGGCGCATAGGCCAAAGACGATAGCGCGCTGGAAGAGAAGATCGGCAGAGCGATCTTAGGTGGGAGCGGCTTGCGTTTGAGCTGTTCGGTGCTAAACGGCCGGCCCACGAGGATCCTTTTAAGACCATCAAATAAAGCAGGCACGAGATAACGTTATCGCAGGGCGCGCCATAGGCAGTACCCTCGTCTCAGGCGCGTGGTTCGCGGCGCGCTATTGTTACTTGCGTGGCTGTGAACTGCGCAGCACACAGAAGTTGCACTGGTGGCAAGAAAACAAGGAGTTGGCGGTGGCGCACTTTGTGATCATGGGTTGCGGACGCGTAGGCGTTGCGCTGGCCCATACGCTAGACGAAGCCGGACATTCGGTGGCGATAATCGACCAAAATCCTGAGGCTTTCCGCCGGCTGGGACAAGAATTTTCGGGAACCAAGGTCGTCGGCTTGGGCTTTGACCGGGATACCCTGGTGGAGGCGAAAATTGCCGAGGCCTACGCCTTTGCGGCCGTTTCCAGCGGTGATAATTCCAACATTCTCGCCACCCGCGTGGCCCGGGAAAGCTACAACGTGCCGCATGTGGTGGCGCGAATCTACGACCCGGGACGCGCCGAAATCTATCAACGCTTGGGAATCCCCACGGTTGCAGCGGTTCGTTGGAGCACCGATCAAGTCCTGCGGCGCATCCTTCCCGAATATTCCATCCGTGGCGATTACCGCGAGCCCTCGGGACGACTGATGCTTACCGAAGTCGCCTTGCATCGAGGCTGGTACGGACACCTGGTCAAGGAGCTCGAAGAAGCTGCCGGTGTTCGGGTCGCCTACCTGACCCGTTTCGGTGAAGGAACCATCCCAGAAAGCCGCACACGCCTCCAAGGCGGCGACTTGGTCCATGTCATGATGCGCCTTGAAAAAAGCAAAGATGTGGAAAAAGTCCTTGCCAATGCGCCGATTCCAGTCAGCGACTGAAGGAGAGAGCTAAACACGTGAAAGTAATGATTGCCGGGGCCGGATCAGTTGGTTCGTCTATCGCCCGCGAGCTTGTATTAAATTCCCATCAGGTGCTCATTGTCGATCCGAAAGCCGAAATGGCTGACCGAGAAGATCTGGAAAACGTCCAGTGGCTCATCGGAGACGCCTGCGAACTGGCGGTCCTGCAGCGAGCCAAGCTCGAAGAATACGATGTGGTCGTCTCGGCCACCGGAGATGACAAAGTTAACCTGGTGGTCTCGCTGCTGGCCAAAAGCGAATTTGGTGTGCGCCGAACCGTGGGACGGGTAAACCACCCAAAGAATGAATGGATGTTCGACGACGCCTGGGGCGTGGATGTGGCGGTGAGCACCCCGCGGCTGATGACTGCCTTGGTCGAAGAGGCAGTAGAAGTTGGAGACCTGGTACGCCTGCTGACGCTCAAAAGCGGTGAGGTGCATATGGTCGAATTCACCGTGCCGCACGATTCAGCGCTGATTGGACGTACCCTGGGCCGTGTCACCTGGCCTCAAGACACCACCATCGTGGCGGTGGTGCGCGATAAGGCGCCGTTCCCGCCCAGCGATGATGACGTGATCGAGGGTGGAGACGAAATCTTCTTCATCACCACTCCCGAGGCTGAAAGCCCGTTGCGACGCACCCTGCGCGGAGCGGCCCGCTAGTTTTACTGCCGAGTCTGCTCCGGCTGGATGTCCTTGGCCGGACGGGATACCAGCCAGGCGAACCAGAGCCCAGCGGCATACAGCGGGGCGCCCATCAACGCGCGGGCAAGGCCCAGGGCCACCACATTGTCGGCGAAGTACATCGGCAACTGCACCGCGAGACGTGCAATGAATACCCCGATAATGATCCACGTCGCGACGCTGTAGCGGCGTAGCCTTGCCGGCTGGGAACGCCAAGCGGTTCCCTCGTTGCGGATGAATCCGAAGAGCACCCCGGCCAGCGGCCACTTGACGATAATCGAAATCAGCATCGCGAGCAGATAGCCGGCGCCGATAAAGAAGCCTGGAACATAGTAGTCCTTGGCTTCACCTGTGGCACGAGCCGCGAAGGCGCAGATCAGAATCCCGATGAGACCGCTGGCGGCCTGCATCAGCGATGACTTCTTCACTAGCCGCACGATCATGAACAGCACCCCGAGCCCGATCGAGGCGATCAACGCCCACGAAAGCTCTAGGCTGAGCGCGTACACCATGACGAACACGAAACCCGGGAGCACCGTCTCAACGATGCCGCGGGGACCGCCAACGCTGGCGATGACATCGATCCCGCCGTTGGCATTCTGCGCCAGCTTTGCATTCTGTCCGAGGCTCGAAGCCAACGAGTGCTCCTTGTGGCGTTGCGGCTCGTTTGGCTGTTCTTCGTTGTTCATGCTTCTCACTTCTGCCTCGGTCGCGGTGCGAGACCTGCTTATACGGCAACTATAGAACCCAAAACTTAGCGGCGGTTGACCGGAACGATCAGGTAGCGCGGGTTGAAGATGCTGGGCACATGATCGACCTGCGCAACCATGCCCGCATATCTGATTTTTACTCCGGGTTTAATCCCGGGTACCTGCTTTTGGCCCATGAACAGCAGCTTTACATGCGGAACGGTGCCACGGCGCCCACCAACTCCAGCCAACCGGTCCACCACTACGGCGGTCAGACGCGGTGGCGTGTTGGGGGCCGAGTAGCTGACCGACTGAATGTACCCGAGGTGCTCAACTCGCCCCTTTACCGGCAACTCGGACAAGGACTCCAGGCGCAGGTGTGCCGGCCTGACTTCCCTGCTGCCAAGATGGGCCTCTAAAGGGCCGGGCTCGCAGGACATGCCATTAGCCGATCTGGGTGATTTCAGGGCCGCGTTCCGGACGGGTGATTTCCGGCTCGGGTGTCTCGACGCGGGTACTGGCATTGCTCGGTACGTTCAATGGAAGTAGCTCAGCCGGCGGCAGTGGCTTATCGCCGCGGTTGATCACGACGCTACGCAGCAGTTCGTCAACGATCTGGGTAGCTTCCTCATCGGCGATTGCGGCACCGCCAACGACCGCGCGCAGGAACCAACGCGGCCCGTCGACGCCCACGAAACGCAGCGCGACGTGTCCGGCACGGCCATCAGGCAGCTGCTGCGGAACCTTGGCGAGAAGCTCTTCGCCATATTCTCCTTCGCGGGTGAAGATCTCACCCTTCTGCCCATGGATATCGCCGGTAATTTTTTCACGGATACCGGGCCATAGGGATGCCGACTTCGAAGAAGCGAAAGCCATCAGTTGGACGCGCGATTCGGCGATCTCCAGCGAAACCGCCACAACCCGCTGATTCGCCTGTTCGATATCCATGCGCACCTTCATGCCAGGGATCGGCTTGACGAGAATCGAACCGAAGTCGAGGTAGCTATCGGTTTCGGGCACGTCGCTGATGTCGAATGGGCCGCTGGTAGGGGTGGGCTCCGGAGTGCTTTCCTCGACGGTTGGCTCTTCGACCGGCTGCTCTACCGACTTCTTACGCTTGAAAAACATGATGTCCTTAAAGTTTTGCGCTCTTACACCAAGGGTACTTAGTTAGCGTTGAATCCGCCTGTTGAACCAAAACCACCGGTACCGCGAGCCGTGTCGTCGAGGGACTCGACCTGCTCAAAATGGGCTAGTTCGACTTTTTGGATAACCAGCTGTGCAATACGATCGCCACGACGTACTTCAAAGTCGTTGGAGTTGTCCGTGTTCAACAGTGTGACCATGATCTCGCCACGGTATCCGGCATCAACAGTACCCGGTGCGTTGACGACGGTAATACCGTGCTTCGCGGCCAGACCACTTCGCGGGTGAACGAGGCCGACATATCCGTGCGGGAGTGCCAAGGCGAGCCCGGTAGGGATCAATGCGCGTTCCCCCGGCTTGAGCACTACGTCACCCCGGGCATGCAGATCAGCACCTGCATCGGACGGGTGGGCGTAGCTGGGGGCCGGGAGCTGCGGATCGAGCATCTTGATTTTGACTGAAATCGTGGGCTCATTCATGAGTTTTTCTAATCTCCCGGTAAATCGATTGGTCGTTTTCTACCTGTCCAACTCTATCGCGCGCCGCCAAAGGGTTGCGCCAGTGAATCCGAGCGGTTATTCAACTCCGAAAAATTGCCTAAACTGGTTGGTATGAGTACTCCCAGCCCAGAGGCTTCAAATGTTCTATTCCGTGAAAAGCTATGGCCTTCGGTCGGCACATGGATTTGGCCTTTACTAATCGCGATCACCGCAGGCGTAGCGGTCGCCCCGATCAGTATCCCTTGGGGTATCGCAATCGGACTCATTGTCCTGGTCGGCATCGCGGTGATCTTCTTGCTTAAGGTCCCTACCCTGGAAGTCACCGAAGAAAGTCTCACCGTGGGCCGCGCTACCATTGAGCGAAAATTCGTCGGCGAGGCCATCGGCTATCGCGGCGAAGAAGCATTCAAGCAGCGTGGCCAGAAGCTGCATGGACTAGCATTCATGAACTTGCGCGGCTGGCTCGATGCGGTAGTTCGCATGGAAGTCACCGATCCGCGCGATGAGACCCCTTATTGGATCACTTCCACGCGCCGCCCCGAAGAGCTCACCGCGGCTCTGGGCGGTGTGATGTATGAATTCACCGAGGAGGCTCAGCGTGATTCCTCAGAACAGGAAGCCAAAGAGGCTATCCAGTTCCGCGCTCCGGAATCTACCGAAGAACAGGGCTAGCCCTTAGCCCCGAAAGTCTGTTTCTTGCATCGAGTGTTGGGGCTTAGCCCTCGCACTCGGTGCAATATTTTTGCCCTTGATCTTCGCGGGCAAGCTGGGAACGGTGGCGCACCATGAAGCACGAGGCACAGGTGAATTCGTCGGCTTGCTCCGGAATGATATCCACATTTGCTTCGTCTTGGCCGGCTTCTCCCCCGGGCAAAACATAGGCTTCGGCAAGCTCAGCTTCGCTTTCATCGACCAGGTTCGCGGACGCGGCGGTGCCCAATTTTTTCGCTGCGGCCAGCTGCTCGGCGCGGGACTGGTCTTGGCTGGTCTCACGTGAGGCAACATTTTCATTGGCCATGATCGTATTTCACTCTTTTCCGCTGGCGATAATCTCGATACTTGGCACTTGTTGGTAAACACCAGTACCGGCCTAAAAGTATAACGTTGAACTGCGCCGAACATTCCCGCCAGTGACACATCAGCCACAAAGTGATATGAACTTGCGAGTATTCTTGCGCCACACCCGGGGCGGTAATAGGAAATCAGGGTCATAGGTGGCAGAGTTTTACTCAGGAAATAGACCGTGTGGAGGGTAGTAATGCGTCAGCTGAGACTGGTAGGAATTCATGAAAATGGTTCCAGCCTGCAGGTCAGCAGCGACGATGGGATGAGCTTTGAGCTTTCCGTCGACGATGCGCTGCGCAGTGCAATGGCCGAAATCGCCCGAGCTCGGGCGCCGCGAAACCGCGATGAGTCTTCGGTTCATTCGCCGCGTGAGATCCAGGCACGAGTACGTGCTGGAGCTTCCGCTTACGATCTGTCCTTGGAATGGAATGTTCCGGTTGAACAGATCGTCAAGTATGAAGGCCCAGTGTTAGCAGAACGTGAGCACATCGCTGAATTGGCTCGTCGGGTAGAGGTTTCCGGGCCTCAAACCGATGCCGAGTACCGCGAGATTTTCGGCGAAGAACCGGCGGACCTTGGTTCAATGGTGACGCATCGTTTGCACCAGCTCAATATCGACGCCGAACACGCACGCTGGAACTCTTGGAAGGATCCTGAGGGCCAGTGGATCGTAACGGTGGAGTTTGATTCTCCGCTGCCATCTGAAAACGTTGAGTCGCTGGACAACGGTTCGGCGGACGGCAAGGAAAATGTCGCCAAGTGGGCTTTCACCCCGGCGCGCAAGTCCTTGAAGAACCTAAATCGTTGGGCGCAAACGTTAAGCGAGCAGCAGGCACCAGAGTATTTTCGTCCCATCGCAGCCGTAGGCCAGGCCGAGCAGCCGGCCGCACCAAGTGCCAGCGCAGACAATAACGATTCCGAGGAATTGGTCAGCCTGCTCAATTCCCGTCGTGGCCAGCGTGCCCCGGAGGATCCTGCGAAGGATGACCGGTTGAACGAGATCATTGAACGCAGCATGAGCAAGTATGAGAACGACGATGAGGAGTCATTCCCCCATCTGTCACAAGGCATCTCATCTCGGACTTCGCAGTTGATGGTAGTCACGGACAAGGAAGATTCCAACGACGCAAGTCAGGAACCCGAACTTTCCGCCGAGGATTCCTCCCCGCGCAAGCCGAAGCGTTCTTCGGTTCCAAGCTGGGATGACATCATGTTTGGAAAGCGCAAGAAGGACACCGACTCCTAAACGAGCCGCTTCCGCGCAAAACTAGAGGCACTGCACAAATGTTTTCAACTTTGTGCAGTGCCTCTTGTTTTACCGGTCTGAAAGCGACTTATCCGCGAATTACTTGGTGTGATGCGTAAATAGCGGAACGAATCGCTCGCCGGCGGTCAGCGAGCCATGCTGGCCAATCATGTCAAAGGCCATCGGAGCCACCCGCCGACCATCGTAGAAAGCGATTGCTTCGGCGGCCATGATGATCAAATCACCCATGCGAGCGGCATGGGCTTCAGAGATATCGCCGAAGTACCCCAGATCGATCGCTTCCTCGCGGCTGAGCACCCAGGCCTTCGAGCCGTAAGCACGTCGCCATGCTTCGCGTACCTGGTGGCGTTGCGCGTCGCTGGTCTTCGCGGCAAAAGATAAATGCACGCCGCGCGGTTCCCCGCTGGTGAGCTCGACTCCCTCGATGAGTTCTGGTTCGAGGCTGAAATCGATGCGCTGTGATTCAGGGACATCGACCATTCCGTGGTCACCGGTGATCAGCACGGTGGTCTCCTCCGGCAATCGGGAGACCAGCGATTTGATGACGTAGTCAATTTCCTCGAGGGTGTCGCGCCATTGGCTGGAATCCACACCGAATTTGTGGCCGACTTTATCTAGTTCATTAAAGTAGGTGTACACCAGTGCGTTGCGGTGGCTGGCAAAAATTTCTTGAGTGGCCCGGGCGCGTGCGGTAATTTGTTTGGCCGCCACAAATTTCGGCCCGCGCAAGGCGGCGCGGGTCAATGCAGAATTCGCAAAGAGGGGCAATGAAACCGAAGCCACATGGATGCCGTGTTCATGGACTCGCTCAAATACCGTGGGAACGGTCTGCCAGGATTCTGGCTTCAGATCCGCGGGCCAGCCGCCAAGTTGGTTAACTACTCGCCGACGCTCGGGATCGATCACGTCATAGCCGAGCATGCCATGCTCGCCAGGTGCCACACCTGTGGCCAGGCTGGTCAGGCTCGTCGCAGTCGTCGAAGGAAAACCGGTGCCCAGCTTCTGTGCTCGCTCAAAGAGCGAACGTAGGAATGGGGCGTGCGCCGCATGGGATTTGAACTGATTCCAACCCAACCCATCAACCATGATCAGGCTGACCCGTTTAGTGGCTTTTAGCCCCAGCGGATTGCGGTAGCCGGGAACGCCGAGTGCGTGGGCGGCGGAAGGGAGAATTTCCGACAGTGTCGTTTTCCCGTAGGCAGGGGCCGCAGGCAGCGCCTGAGGCGGCGTTGGCAACGCGGGATCGCTCAAAATTTGGCTCATACGCAATCAGATAGTTTCTTGTCGCAAACGCACCGCGAACTCGCGTGCCTTGTTGACCGCGCGCTGCCCGTCGGCCTCGGCGCTGACCCGAATCACCAAGTCCTCGGGTTGCGCGGTTCCGTTCAGCCCATGATCTGCATCGCACTGCGGATCGGTGCAGGGAGCAGGGGCGAGGTCGATTCGGCTCGTCCCGTTCCATGACATGCCGAAGGTCAGCTCACGCACCTCATCGCCTGTGCGGTAATGCTGTGGCTGGTGATAGACATAATTGGTAGCGACCGAGGCGATACGTCGCAAGGAGATCATTTCGGTCGAGACCTGAGCCACGACATTATTGCCGTGGTCATCGAGCTGCTGATCGTCTACGTGGATGATGAACAAGACATTTTCGCTGAGCACCAAAACCGTGATGTGGCGGTGAACTTCGGTGTGGTCGAAGTGCGTCTCCAGATGAACGTAGTGGTCAAGCACCGGTTGGGACATCATTGCCTCGGCTAAGACGTCCTGCACCATCTGCGGGTAGAAGCCGGCCCTGACCAGGTCGTGCTGCAATTCAGCACCAGCGGTAGTGGAATACGTTGGTGAGTTCATAACCTAATTCTACCGAGTGCAACGGACCAAATCATCCAAGCCACCCCTCAGCTCAACTTCGCAGGGCCCGCCGCACGCTATCGGTACGCTGTTCGGTATTGCCGATCTTCATGCTGACCCCCAGGACACTCAGCGAATCCTGAGCCACGCTAATCGGCGCAAAGTTCATAATCGTCACCGCTGGGTGATGATCCTTGAGCATCGAGACGCGCGTGATGAAGTCTTTCAGGGATTCCAGGTCCACCGCCGGCAGACCCTGATAGCCACGGAGCCGAACGCTGCTGCGCGGGCGTCGAATCAGGTTGTCGAGGTCTTCTGTGGTCAGTGGCGCCACCCCGTGGGCCCAATCGTCGAGCAGGTTCACCGGATCGCCGCTCAGTCCAAAGGAGATCACCGGCCCGAGCAACGGGTCTTCCACCGCCTTGATCACGCAGGCTTGACCTGCCGGTGCCATGGATTGCACTTCGAGCGAGGTCACGTCGTACGAGGCCATGAGCGAACTCATATGATTGAAGTTTGCCTCTAGGCTCTGCGCATCTGGAATGTTCAATCGAACGCCGCCCAGATCGAGGCGTTGGCGCATATCCGGATCGTTGGCTTTCAGCGCGACCGGCCAACCGAGCCGGTTGGCGGCATCCAGGGCTTGCTCGGCGGACTTGACCACCGTCGAATCGAATACCTTGATGCCATAGTAGCCAAGGAGTTTACTGGACTGTTCGTGGTTCAGCTCTTTCAGTTCGGTACCGACGATGTCGCCGACCAGCTGCTCAAGATACTCATGCGCGCCGGCAACATCCACATCTGTGGGTTCCGGCAGGGCTTGAAACGGGACGTTCATCCACTGGCTGTAGCCGTAGGCTTTGGACAGCGCGCCAACGGCCTCGCTAGGCGAGGTAAACACCGGAATGCCTTGATGCACACCCTCACGGAATTTCGGATCCGTGATGCCTGGCATGAGGGCAATGACGGGCTTGTCCTGCCCCTTGAATTCGGTCAGCACCTTGATCACCGATTGAGCGTTTATCCCGATGGCCGGAAGATGCGCCACGATCACCGAGTGCACTTGCGGATCTTGCACAAGTTCGGTCACCCGCGCACGCAATTTCGAGATCGATCGTGATTCTCCGAGCGAGTAATCCAATTCTTCACCCTGCGCGGTGGCGAACAGGTTGCGTCCCACCGTGACATCACAGACGATTTCGGCCAGGGCCAAAGAATTCGAGAGCACCGCTACCTGCGGTCCGGCAGGGGCCGGAAATACCGAGAGCAGCGAGGCGACATCCATGAGCTCCTCGATGGATCTCACCCGGATCACCCCGGATTGCCGCAACATCGCATTCAACGCCGCCGGAGGGGCTTCGCCCAAGCGCACCGAGTGTCCCGGTGGTATCCGTCGGCCCATCAGGTCGGATTTGGCCACGATCACCGGTTTGCTGCGTGCCAGGCGACGGGCGATGCGGGAGAACTTACGTGGATTGCCGAAGGATTCCAAATGCATCGCCACAACGCCGGTGCGCTTGTCATCCTCGAAATATTGCATCGCGTCATTGCCGGACACATCTGCGCGCAGCCCGGCTGAGATGGCGCTGCTTTGGCCTACCGCGCGTTGCATCGCTGCGCCTTGCAAAACAATGCCCATGGCTGCCGACTGGCTGAACAGGCCTACCGGTCCTGCCTGCGGCAATTCGCTTGCCAGCGAGGCATTGAGGCGGATCTGCGGATCGGTATTGAGTACCCCTAAGGACGCTGGGCCGATGACGCGCATGCCATTTGCCCTGGCCAGCGCCACCAGCTTGCGTTGGGCCACTAGGCCGTCGGCGGTCTCGTAGCCCGCGGTCATGAGAATCAGGCTTTTGACTCCGTGCGCGCCACAGTCCTGGATGGTTTCCAGAACCCGTTCTCGTGGCACGCAAATAATTGCCAAGTCCACCGGGCCGGGGACCTCGGTAATATTTCCATAGCTCGGCAGCCCGCCGACCTCGAAGGCCTGCTCGTTGACGGCATAGACGGTGCCGGTAAATCCCCCTTCGACGAGCCGGTCCAGCACGTCGTGGCCAATGCTCCCCCAGGCGCGGCTGGCACCGATAACCGCTACGGCGGACGGTGCTAGCACCCCGGCAACGCTGCTCGCTTCGGCCCGGTGTTCTCGCGCTTCGGTGACTTCTTTTGATTTCTCGGTGGGGCTGATGGGGAATTCCAGCATGATCACCCCATCCTCGAAGTGCCGGGCCACCGCATAGCCGGCATCCGAGAATACGGTGAGCATCTTGCGGTTCTCCGGCAGGATTTCGGCGGTGAATTTGACTATGTCGTTTTCTCGCCCGGCGGCGGCAAGGTGCTCGAGCAGGATTGAACCGATTCCGGTGCCTTGGTATTCGTCCGAGACGTTGAACGCGACCTCGGCTTCCGTTGGATCGTCCAGCCGGTCATAGCGGCCTACCCCGATGATCTTCGAACCGCGCAGCACGGTGAAGGCCACCCGGTTGCGATGGTCGACATTGGTGAACCGTTCGAGCTCTTTAGGAGTCAGCGACGACTTGTACGTAAAATAGCGTAGGTAAACCGAAGTTTCAGATTGCTGTTTGTGCATATCTTGCAAGGCTTGAGCATCTTGGGGCGTAATTGGCCGAAGATGCGCGGTCGTGCCGTCGCGAAGAACAACATCTGCTTCCCAGTGGGCTGGATATGCCGCTGAAAGTTTACGATCCACCATAGGCTTAGAATAGTCGCGCTTTCGCGTTTGCGCCCAGCTGCAACACGAAATCCGACATTTTAGGCCGTGAAGCAGCAGATGAAGGGCGAAGGCAGAGTAATGGCTCGCAAAAAAACTCCCGAGATTCCCGAGGATTTCGTCGAGAACATCGTCGATATCGATGTCACCAGCGAAATGGAATCCTCCTTCTTGGAGTACGCCTACTCGGTGATCTATTCGCGTGCGCTACCGGATGCCCGAGACGGCCTGAAGCCGGTGCAGCGACGCATCCTCTTCCAGATGGCCCAAATGGGCCTGCGCCCGGAGAAGGGCCACGTGAAGTCGGCTCGCGTGGTCGGCGAAGTCATGGGTAAGCTCCACCCGCACGGGGACACGGCGATCTACGATGCGATGGTGCGTCTGGCGCAGAGCTTCTCGCTGCGCCTGCCGCTGATCGATGGCCACGGCAACTTCGGTTCGCTCGATGACGGACCGGCCGCCCCGCGTTACACCGAGGCCCGGCTCGCCGCCTCCGCGGTGGCGATGACCGCAAACCTCGACGAAGACGTGGTGGACTTCGTCCCCAACTATGACAACCAGTTCATGCAGCCCGAGGTGCTGCCTGCGGCGTTCCCCAATCTGCTGGTCAACGGCACCACCGGTATCGCGGTGGGCATGGCCACGAATATGGCACCGCACAATCTCAACGAGGTAGTCGCCGCGGCGCAGCACTTGATCGCGAATCCGGATGCACCGGTCGAAGAACTCATGAAGTTCGTTCCGGGTCCGGATCTGCCCTCCGGCGGCACGATTGTGGGACTTGACGGCGTCAAGGACGCCTACCGCTCCGGCCGCGGCGCATTCCGCACCCGCGCCACCGTGAGCCTGGAAAAGATCTCGGCTCGCAAGTCCGCGCTGGTGGTCACCGAGCTGCCCTACACGGTAGGGCCCGAAAAAGTCATCGAGAAGATCAAGGACGGCGTCAACAACAAGAAGATCGTTGGTGTCTCTGATGTCGTTGACCTCACCGACCGCCACCATGGTCTGAAGCTTGTGATCGAGCTTAAGAACGGCTTCAACCCGAACGCCGTGCTGGCCGCGCTGTACAAGTACACCCCGATGGAAGACTCCTTCGGGATCAACAATGTGACCCTGGTGGAGGGCCAGCCGCGCACCTTGGGACTGCGCGAACTGCTGACCGTCTATGTGGAGCACCGCATCGATGTGGTCCGCCGGCGGACCGCGCACCGTCTGGCCAAGCGCGAAGACCGGTTGCACCTGGTCGAAGGGCTGCTGATCGCGATTCTCGACATCGATGACGTCATCGCAATCATCCGTTCCTCCGAGCAGACCGCCGAAGCCCGCGAACGGCTGATGACGGTCTTCGATCTCAGCGAACCGCAGGCAAGCCACATTCTGGAACTGCGCCTGCGCCAGTTGACCAAGTACTCGCGGATCGAGTTGGAGGCCGAAGCCGAGCAGCTGCGCGCCGAAATCGCCGAGCTGCGCGAAATCCTGGGCGACGATCAGAAGCTGCATGCCTTGGTTTCCGCGGAGCTCGGCCAGATGGCGGAGACCTTCGGCACGCCGCGGCGCACCAAGTTGAACAAGTCCTCCGCCCTCGAACCGCTGAAGGGCACCGCGCTGCCCGAAGAGGTAGGCACCGGAAAAACAGCGAAGCTGGCCCTGGAAGTCTCCGATTCGCCCTGCTTCGTGCTGCTCTCGGCCACCGGGCAGATCGCCCGCACCCATGACCGGAGCCCGCTGGACTTTTCCTCCGCACGCATCAAGCACGATGTGCTCTCCTCCCAGGTCCCCTCGACCGCCCGCGGGGAGATCGGCGCGCTGACAACCACCGGACGGATGATCCGCATTTCGTTGATCGACGTGCCGGTGCTGCCCGAAACTCATGGCTTCCCGCAGCTGGCCAATGGCGTCCCGGTCGGCGAATTCCTGAAGCTTGAAAAGGGCGAACGCGTGGTGGCGTTGCTGCCGCTGGACCGGGTCTTCGCCCTGGGCACGCAAAATGGCGTAGTCAAACGCGTCACCCCCGATTATCCGTTGAACCGCGAAGAGTTCGAGGTGATCACCTTGAAGGACGGCGATGTCGTTGTTTCCGCCGCGCCGGCCGAGGACTCCGATGAGCTGGTCTTCCTGACTCGCCAGGCCCAGTTATTGCGATTCCCCGCCACCGCCGTGCGCTCGCAGGGGCGGACCGCCTCGGGCATGGCCGGCATCAAGCTGGCCGGAGAGGACAGGGTCATTCATTTCGGCGTGGTGGGCCAGGCCAATGAGGACGCGGTCGTGGCGACCATAGCTTCCGGATCGCAGACCCTTCCGGGGACCTCGGGCCAGTCGGTGAAGCTCAGTTCCTTCAGCGAGTTCCCCGTGAAGGGACGCGCGACGGCCGGTGTGCGGGCACACCGCTTCGCCAAGGGCGAGGACTACCTGGCGCTGGGCTACGCCGGTTACGGGCCGGCCCGCGCCAGTTCGGCCGCCGGGGTGGTGCGCGCCTTGCCAACCGAATTCGCCAAGCGTGACGGTTCCGGCGCCCCGCTGGCGCAGACGATCAACATTCTCGGCGGTTCCCTGCCGGGCCAAGCACCTGCCGGTGCGGTGGCCGGCAGTGAGCCGAGCGCGCCTGCGCCACAGCAGAGCGACGCCGCCCCGGCCGCCAAGCCCCGGGTGAAACCAGAGCTGCATCCAGGAGAGGACACCTTGCCGTTCTCCGATGGCGGTGTGCTGCTCTAAACGGGCGGCTGCTTCTAGCTGGTGGGTGTGAGGGTTCGGTCTAAGCAGATCGAACCCTCACACATTTCGGCCAGCTTCGTCTCGTGGGTGATCAGCACGACGGTCCGTCCGGCGAGCGCAGCACGCAGCGTGCGGATTAGTTCGGCGCTTTCATCAACGCCTAGGTGTGCGGTCGGTTCATCGAGCAGGATCACCTGCTGCCCGCCGACCAGGGCTCGGGCGACCGCAAGTTTGCAGCGTTGCCCGCCGGAGAGCCGGTGCCCGCCGCTGCCGATCCGTGTATCGAGCCCGGCAGGTTGTGCCGCGTACCAGCCGGCGAGCCCCACCCGGTGCAGGATCCCGATGAGCGCTTCGTCGGACGCCGGCGCCGCGCTGTTGGCTGCCAGGTTCAGGTTCCGTCGAAGAGTGGAATCGAATAGGTGCGCCTCTTGCGGGCACCATGCCACCGAGTCCATCGCCCCTTGCTCCAGGGCACGGTAGTTGCCGTGCTCATCGATGCTTTCCAGGCGTCCCCCGCTCGCGGGCAGGGCGCCGAGCAAGGCGGTGAGCAGCGTGGATTTGCCCGAGCCTGAGGCTCCGGTCAGCGCGGTCCACTCTCCGGGGCGAATCTGCGCGTCCAGGTTGCTGATCACCGGGGTTCCGGGCACGTAGCCCAGTTCCAGCCCGGCCAGCCGGTAGCCGTGGACCGTGTAGCCAGGTTTCGGTGCGGTTGCGCCTGGTCCCGCAGTGCGTTGCTCCCCTACCCCGCGGCCGGCGAGCTGATCGGTCAGCTCGTGCAAGGCTCGCCCCTGCTGGATCGCGCCCAGCGCGCTAGCTGCCGGTTCTGCCAGGGACAAGGCCAGCAGCACGGCGAGGGCCGTGAACGATGCGCTGCTTTGCGAGAGGGACACCAACGCCGTGGCAAGCAGCACCGTGGTCAACGCGGCCAGCGCCGGGGCGGTGCCTTGGCCATAGGCATGGCGGCGAGCCCGGGCGGTATTCCGGCTTTCGGACCGGGCTAGCTTCTGCAGTACCGGGCCGAGGCTGCCGTAGGCGCGCAGTGCTTCCTTAGTGCGCAGAATCGATAGCACCAATTGGTTCAGCTGCAAGCGATGGCTCAGCGCCAGGGCCAGATGCCGCCCTTCGACTTGCTTCACCAGCCAGCGCGCCGGGAAGGCCAGGAAGAGCCCGGCGCCAAGCGCCGCGTAGCCGAATTCTGGCTGGATCTGGAAAAGCGCCGCAGTGGCCAGGGCCCACACGATCAGTGCTTGCAAGGGTGGGAAGAGCACTCGGGCGAGGGAGTCGCGTAATTCGTCGACTTCGGCGAGCAAATACCGCAGCACCACCGAGGAGCGGCTCATCATGCCCCAGCGTGCCGGGTTGGCGACCATGGCGTTCCACAGCTTTTCACGCAGGGCCCCGGCATAGCCGAGCACCGCGTCGTGGATGGCGAGCTGTTCCAGATACCTGAATACCGCGCGCCCGATGCCCAAGGTGCGCACCATGACAAAGGCGACGGTGAGGTGCAGGATCGCCGGCTGGTAGCTGGCTTCGACGATGAGCCAACCGCTGAGCCCGGCGAGCGCAACGGCGCACAGGATGGAGAGCACCCCGTAGCACAGCGCCTTGCGGGCTGCCGGATAGTTGCTCATGACTTCCCTGCGTGGGTTCCACCGGGGCTTGTCCTCTGGTTTCCCCTGGGGCGCGGCCCCGCCGCGCATCGGCACCGGGGATACCGCGTGCAGGTGATTGGGCGCTGGCTGGCGGGCGCTCAGCGCGGGACCGGTTTCGGTGATGAGCGGGTCGTGGCTGGCCACCAGCATGGCGCAATCTTCAGGTAGTTCGGCCAGCAGCCGGCGGACCGTGTCCGCGTTCTGTTCGTCTAGATGGGCCGTGGGCTCATCGGCCAGCAGCAGCCGGCAGCTGGGCACCGAGTGCAGCCGCAATAGCGCGCGCAGCACCTCGAGCCTGCGTAGTTCCCCTGGCGAGTACTCCGCTATGGCACGTGGCAACATGGCGCTTAGGTTCAGTTCGGCAGCTAGCCTTTCGGCCAGCTCCTTGGGCGCGCCTGGCGCGTCTTGTGCGATTTGCTCGGTTCCCGTCTGGGCGTTGAACTGCGGGTGCTGGCTGATGCATGCCAATTCACCGGCCACAAAGATCTCGCCGCTCACCAGCTCGGCGGCGAACTCATTGCTGCTGGTTTGCGCCTCGGCGATGAGCTTGAGCAGACTGGTTTTTCCGCTACCGCTGGCGGTGCTCAGCACCTGGCGGTCTCCGGCGCGCAGGTCCATATTAAAATCGCTATAGATCGGTTCCTGCCCCCGGTATCTAAGCGCCAGCTTTCGCACTTCGAGCACATTGGCCTTGTGCCTCGGGCCGGTTGGGGCGCGCAGCGGGCTGGCGGGAGTGCCTTGTATTTGTTTGCTGTAGCGTTCGTAGGCGGCGAGCCCGTCATCGGCCGCGTGGTAGGCCGAACCGACCTCACGCAAGGCGATGAACAGTTCGGGCGCGAGAATCAAGATGGTCAGCCCGGTGCCCAGATCCATGTTTCCGCCAACGAGTCGAACACCGATGAGTACGGCGAGCACGGCAACCGAGAGCGTTGAGATCAGTTCCAGCCAGAAACTGGACATGAAAACGGTCCGCAGGTTCTGCATGGTCGCGGTCCGGTAGCGTTCGCTCACCTTTGCGATGGCGTGCCCTTGGTGCCGGGCACGCCCCAGTCCGAGCAGCGCCGGCAGCCCCTGGGCGAGTTCGTAGAGTTGGTTGGCTAGGGCGTCGAGCTTGGCTTGCGACTGCTCGATGGTGTCTTGGGTGTGCATCCCGATGAGCGCCATGAATACCGGGATCAGCGGAATCGTCAGCAGCAGCACCAGGGCGCTGAGCCAATCGATCCGCAAGATGTAGATCCCCAGAAGCAGCGGCACAACCGTGGCGCCGATCAGCGCGGGAATGAATTTGGTGAAGTAGTCATCGAGCTTTTCGATGCCATGGCTTGCCAACGTCGAGGTCTCCGCCAGCGACAGGTCATTTTGCTGATCTGCAACGATCCCCGGGCGCGAAGCGGCGGATTCGATCAGGTTTGCGCGCATCCGCTCTTTCGCTCCGGCCCCCATACGCCGGGAGCCGGCGTTGAGTCCCCAGACTCCCGCTGTGCGCAATGCCGCCCCGCCCAGCGCCAACCAGAGCAGCAGCTGCTGGTGCGGCTGCCCGACGGACATCTGGGCGATCCACGTGGCCAACGTGTAGGCCACGAGGATTAGCCCGCTGGTTTTGAGCACCGAGAAGGCCGCCAACAGGGCAACCTGTCGGCGGGGCAGCAGGTCACGAGGCAAAAAGCGGGGCGCAGGCATGAGCGGTTCCTTTCGAACTGGCTAAACTACTTCACGACCGAGGTCACCAGGTGATCCTCCGGGATATGCTTTTCGCTGATGCGTTTGCGAAATACCCAGTAGCTCCAGGACTGGTACGCGAGCACCAGGGGCACGCCGAAGGCGGCCACGATGCTCATCAGCTTCAGGGTGTAGGGCGAGCTCGACGCGTTGTCGATGGTCAAATCAAAGGCTGCGTCAAGGGTCGAGGGAAGCACCACCGGGAAGGCTGCGACGAAGATCGCCGCCACCGCGGCCAAGAGCGTGATGCCCAGGGCTATGAAGGAGCGAGCTTCATGTCCCGACCGTGCGCTCATCCATGCGCCGCACACCGCGATCAGGGCCAGCCCAAGGAGTCCCCAGGCAATTGCCGAGCGCTGCCCGAGCAGGACGACCAGCGACCACAGCAGCAATGGGGCGATGCACAGCGGGAGCCAACGGACAAAGAGCCTGCCCGAACGTGCACGGATTGGCCCGTCGGTCTTCAGCCGCAGGAAGGCAATCGAGTGGATCCAGCTAAAGGCCACCACCGCTACACCGCCGAGTATTGCCGACCAGGTAAGCCAGGCGAAGGGCCCGCCGACCCGGTCGCCATTTTCGTTCAGCGGCAGGCCGAGGGTGGTCAGGGCGAGCATTGCACCGACCCCGAAAGCCGCAACAAGGGAACCCCAGCCCAGGGCTAGATCCCACAGTCCGCGAGTTCTCCTGCTTTCGGCTTTTCCGCGGTACTCGATGGCTACCGCACGGAAGATCAGTGCCACCAGCACGAGCGTCAGCGGGAGGTACAGCGCGGAAAACAGTGACGCATACCAGTAAGGGAAGGCCGCGAAGGTTGCCCCAGCGGCGGTCAGCAGCCAGACCTCGTTTCCGTCCCAGACCGGGCCGATGGTGTTGAGCAGCACGCGCTTGTGCTTTTCGCCGCCGCGGCCCAGACCGATCTGCATTCCGATGCCAAGGTCGAAACCTTCCAGAAACAGATAGCCGGTCCAGAGCACGGCGATGAGGATAAACCAGAGAGTAGGAAGCCAATCCATTGCTATCGCCTGTCTAATATGCGAAGGCGAGTACGTCGCCCTCGTCGTCGCTAGGGTCCTTGTCCGAAGGCTGCTCGTTATCCAGCAGTTCGGGCATGGCCGATCCGGTGCCTCCCCGGATGTATCGGGTGAGCAGCACCAGTTCCACCACCAGCAACACCCCATAAACCAAGGTCAGCGTGATCAATGAGAAGAGCATTTCTCCGGCGCTCACGGTGGGAGAAACCGAGGCGGCGGTGTACATGAACACTTGGTCCACTCCGCCCATCTGAGGGTTCGGCGCCACGGTGAATGGCTGTCTGCCCATTTCGGTGAAGATCCAGCCTGCCGAGTTCGCGCCGAAGGGCGCTGCAATGCTGAGCAGAGCTAGCCGTGAAAGCCATTTGCTGTAGGGCACCGTCCCCTTGCGGGTGAGCCACAGCGCCAGGGCTGCAGCGACCGCCGAAAGCCCGCCGAGGGTAATCATCAGCCGGAATCCCCAGTACGTTACTTCCATCACCGGAAGGTAGCTGATCTCTTCGCCTGCGTACTGCCCGAAGGCCGGGTCATCTGGGTAGTGGCTTCCGTACTTTTCCTGATATTCGGGAATCAGCGTGTTCACGCCCTTGACGGGAGTCTCAAAATCGCCGTTGGCGAGGTAGGACAAAAGCCCCGGCAGTTCGAAGACCGCAACGACGTCGTCACAAGTGGTCGCCCCTTCGGTGCTCACGTTACCGAGGGTGAGCACCGAAAAGCCGGTTCCGTCATGGCATGCTGCTTCGGCGGCTGCCATCTTCATGGGCTGCTGCTCGAACATGAGCTTTGCTTGTTCATGGCCGGACAGCGCGACCCCGGCGAAGGAGACCACGGCGATCACTGCGCCGATGCGCAATGAAGTGATCCAGACTTTGTGATCCTTTCGATCTCGCACCCGGCCCTTAGCCGGGTCCTCACCGACGACGACTCGTCCATTGGCATCAACGCTGTCGATGCCTTCCTTGCGGCGGCGGTAGAGGTGGAACCAGGAGATTCCCAGCAGGAAGCCCCCGGCGACCGCGAATGCACCAAAAATTGTGTGCGGGAAGGTCACCAGTGCGGTGTTGTTGGTGAATACCGCCCAGGCATCGGTCATCACCGCGCGCCCGTCGATGAGCTCTGTGCCTACCGGATGCTGCATCCAGGAGTTGGCAACCAGAATGAAGTAGGCCGAAAGGATCGCCGCCAGTGAGGCGCACCAGATTGTGGCTAGGTGGATCCGCGGAGGTAGTTTCTTCCATCCAAAGATCCACAATCCGAGGAAGGTCGACTCGACGAAGAAGGCGAGCAAGGCCTCCATGGCCAGGGGTGCGCCGAAGACATCGCCCACGTATCGGCTGTATTCGCTCCACGCCATTCCAAATTGGAACTCCTGGACGATGCCCGTAGCTACCCCCATGATGAAGTTAATGAGGAAGAGCTTGCCCCAGAACTTCGTCATGCGCAACCAGTGTTCGTTGCCGGTTCGGTGCCAAACCGTCTGCATCACGGCAACGGTCAGCCCGAGGCCAATGGTAAGCGGCACCATCAGGAAGTGGTACACGGTGGTAATACCGAATTGCCACCGGGCAATCTCTAATACATCCATGGATTCCTCAACTGTCACGAGAAGTCGATACTTCATTTTCTACATGTCGTAGAAAATGACCGTATTGCCAGAATAGACCAATTTCGACAGCCTGTAGAACTCGCGGCCCGTCGGAAGCGCAACAGTTTCCCGGGGATGCAAAAACCAAGATTCCTAGCATTGACACAGATTGAACTTTCTGAAACAAAAAACCCCAAGTCAACTCGAAGCAGCGCCACCACTTGACCGGCCCAAGGTGGTTATCCGCAAACCCAGTCATCACTCGATATTTTTACGCCACGTAGAAATATCGGAGAAACGCCTATATAATGAAGTTTCCAAGCAGAATGCTTTCCCCCACTATGGAGGTTGGCAGCACTGCATCAGCACTAAAGCAAGTGAGGTAAGACCTGGTGGCCAGCCTTGGCGATCTGGAACGCTCCGTCATGGACCTGCTGTGGGATTCTGCAGAACCGCTTACCGCTAACGATCTTCGTGATGCCCTAGCGGCACTCGGTACTGATGCAAAAGAACTCGCAGTTACCACGGTACTAACCGTGTTGGCACGACTGGAGAAGAAGGGACTTGTGGCGCGGGAACGCTCCACTCGTCCACATCGTTACACCGCGTCCTCGTCTCGCGAGGACCATACTGTTGGACTGCTAAACGACGCTTTGGGCACCGCTCAAGATCGCGAAGCCGTCCTCGCCCGATTTATCGGAGGAATCTCGGCTGATGAAGCAGTCTCCCTGCGTGCTATCTTGGATTCTGTAAAGACTGTCTGAGTAACATGAACTTCGGGGACTGAGTGCTTCTCACCTCATATTTCCTAGCGGCGTTGGCTATCGTCTTGGCGTGGCCGACGCCGTTGGCATTGTCTAAAGCAAAATGGACCGCGCGTGCCCCGGTGGCGGCGGTATTGCTCTGGCAAGCGATCGCTCTGGGCGGTGGCCTGTCCATGATTGGCTCAATGCTTGTCTGGGGGCTGACCCCGCTCGGCAACGACCTCATCTCCGCGCTGCATGCAGGTTGGCTTCTGGTCACCGGCGATACCAGCGTTCAGTACCCCGGCGTCGTTCACCTATTTGCGCTCAGTACGGCGTTGCTCTTCGCTTTTCATCTGGTGCTCACCCTGGTGAGAGCTTCGTGGCGCACCACCCTGCAAAGAGCCCGGCACCGCCAGCTCTTGCGATTGTTGAGCAACCCCTCGCAGACCCGGCCCAATACGCTCGTGCTCGATCATGACCTTCCGGTGGCCTATTGCGTTCCGGGCTTCAACGGATCGGTCACGGTGCTGTCAAAGGGCCTGCTGACCCAGCTCTCGGCCGAGGAACAACGCGCCGTCATCTCGCACGAGAATTCACATCTCGACCAGCGACACGATCTGCTGATTCTTGCCTTTACCGCCTGGAACGAAGCATTACCCTGGCTGCCTACCTCGCGTTTGGCACTGGATGCGGTGCGGCAACTAATCGAGATGCTCGCCGATGACAAAGCACTCGAGGTAGTGGCCCGACCGGTTCTGCTTCGCGCCATAGTGAGCGTGGCTTCCTCTATTGCCTCGGTTGGGGCACCCAAGAATGCCTCAAGCGCCGCCACCGGCGAAGTCGTAGGGATGCCCGGAGGTGAAGTTTCCTCGCGGCGGCTGCAACGCCTGTTGTCACCGGTAGCGCCGCTGAATCGATTGCAGAATTTTGTGGTTCTTTCCTGCACGGTGCTGCTCTTGGTATGCCCCACGGTCTTGCTCATCGCCCCGCGTTTGCTGTCCTGGTAACTAGCCAACGCAGGCGGGCGCATGACAGCGCTCAAGCTACGACAAAGCCCTCCCGGGCTTGCGATTAGGCAGGCATCCCGGGAGGGCCATCTCGTGCATAAATATCAAGGCCGACTACATGTCGATGCGGTCCCGTTCAAGGTTCTCGGCGCCGGCAATGATGAAGTTCTTGCGCGGAGCGACGTCCGAGCCCATCAGCAAGTCGAAGACTTCCTCGGCCGCCTGAGCGTGTTCAATGCCCACGCGCCGAAGCATCCGATGCTGCGGATCCATGGTCGTCTCGGCCAACTGGTCAGCGTCCATCTCGCCAAGTCCCTTGTACCGTTGGATCGGTTCCTTATAGCGTTTACCTTCGGCTTCAATCTTGGCCAGCAGGGCAGACATCTCGGCCTCGGAATAAGTGTAAATTACCTCGTTCGCCTTCGACCCCGGGTTGATCACCTCAATACGATGCAATGGCGGAACTGCTGCATAGACGCGGCCGTGCTCGATCATGGGCCGCATGTACCGATAGAACAGCGTCAACAGCAGCGTTCGAATATGCGCCCCATCAACGTCGGCATCCGTCATCAAGATGATCTTGCCGTATCTGGCCTGCTCGATATCGAAGCTTCGCCCCGATCCGGCGCCAATCACCTGAATCATGGCAGCACATTCCACGTTCGAGAGCATGTCCGAAATGGAGGCCTTCTGCACGTTGAGGATCTTGCCTCGAATTGGCAGTAGCGCCTGGAACTCGCTGGAACGCGCCACACGCGCAGTACCCAATGCGCTGTCACCCTCGACGATGAAGAGTTCAGAACGCCCGACTTCTTTGCTCCGGCAATCAAGCAGCTTGGTTGGAAGCGAGGAAGACTCGAGCGCGGTTTTGCGACGCTGAGTTTCCTTATGCATCCGAGCCGAAACCCTGGACTTCATTTCATTGACGACTTTTTCAAGAAGCGTCGACGCTTCGGCCTTTTCATTGCGCTTGGTGGATGCCAGGCGCTCGTTCAGCGCCTTTTCGACAACCTTCGTGACAATCTGCCGGACCTGCGAAGTACCAAGAATTTCCTTGGTCTGTCCTTCGAATTGGGGCTCGGCAAGGCGCACCGTGAGCACTGCGGTCAGCCCGGCCATCACATCGTCTTTCTCAATTTTGTCTTTTTGACCAAATTTGAGTTTGCGAGCATTGGCGTCGACATTCTTGCGGAAAGACTTCAGCAGTGCCTGCTCGAAGCCGGAAATATGCGTTCCGCCCTTAGGCGTGGCAATGATATTCACGAAGCTTTGGATGGTGGTGTCATATCCAATCCCCCAACGCAACGCGACGTCGACCTCGCACACGCGCTGAACGTCTTCGATATGGCTCCGCCCGTTCTCGTCGATTACCGGAACCTTCTCGTGGAATGAACCACTGCCATGGACGCGCCACACGTCGGTGACCGACGAATCGCTGCTCAGGTACTCGACGAACTCGCTAATGCCGCCGTCGTGCTGGAAGACCTCCTCATAGGGTCCTTCGGCTCCCGCGGTTCCGGCCAGCGCACGTTCGTCGCGCAAGGTGATCCGCAGTCCAGGAACTAGGAAAGAGGTCTGGCGGGCGCGATTCTGGAGTTCTTCATATGAGAATTTTGCGTCCGACGTGAAGATATGGTCATCTGCCCAGTAACGGATACGGGTACCGGTCACCCCGCGCTTTGCTTTGCCGATGATTTCCGGAACGGTTGCTTTTTCATGAGCGGCGAAGGGGGCATCGGCTTTGGGCCGGCCACGATCAGCGAATTTGCCTGGCTCACCACGGCGGAACTGCATCGAATAGGTTTTGCCGCCGCGATCAACTTCGACGTCTAGTCGAGCAGAAAGAGCGTTGACCACCGAAGCGCCTACCCCGTGCAAGCCGCCGGAAGCCCCATAGGAGCCGCCGCCGAATTTACCGCCGGCATGTAGTTTGGTGAAGACGACTTCCATGCCGCTCAGACCGGTCTTCGGCTCGATGTCAACGGGAATGCCACGCCCATCATCATGCACCTCGACCGAACCATCGGCATGCAAGATGACATTGATGGATTGCCCGAAACCGCCTAGCGCCTCGTCGACGGAGTTATCAATGATCTCCCACAGGCAGTGCATCAAGCCACGAGAATCGGTTGACCCGATGTACATGCCAGGCCGCTTGCGTACCGCTTCGAGCCCCTCAAGAACGGAGAGATGACGTGCATTGTAATTATCGGCTGAGGCCACGGGGCTGCAATCTCCTACTGACGCGGGAAAAGAATGAACTAGATATCATTCTACTCGTTTATGTGTTCGAACTTGGTGCTATCGCCCGGACGGTAATTCTCCCGAGTCGTCATCGAAAGTTCTCCACAAACGCTACGCGGTGAGCGAAAGCACCTCGATTTGGGGATAAAGTCAAGGCCAAAGCTGGTTGTATAGATTGAACATCGATTTAAGGAGGCTGGCAATGACTACTACTACCACTAGTCGTGAACTAAATGCCCTCGACCGGTGCGACCGATGCGGCGCACAGGCTTATGTACGGGCTGTGCTGGCTTCGAACAGCGGAGAATTACTCTTCTGTGCCCACCACGCACGCTCCGTGGAACCCAAGCTGCGCCCAATCACTTCGGTCTGGCAGGACGAGTCGGCACGACTTTACGAAAAGCCAAAGGTCGACATCAACGACTAAACAACTAGGACCTAGGTCCTATTCAACAGAAGGGTGATCCAGCCGATGCTGGATCGCCCTTCTTGTTTTAAGCGCTTCCTCCCCGCGCTACAGCTTAAAAAGAAATGCGGTCGCAGTATCCTCCATTGGGATATTGCGACCGCATGACGTCAAAATTTAGTCTAGGTAGTCACGCAGAACCTGTGAACGCGATGGGTGGCGCAGCTTCGACATGGTCTTCGACTCGATCTGACGAATACGCTCACGGGTGACACCGTAAACCTTGCCGATTTCGTCTAAGGTCTTCGGCTGACCGTCGGTCAGGCCAAAGCGCATAGCTACAACGCCTGCTTCACGTTCGGACAGGGTGTCCAGAACCGAGTGCAGCTGTTCCTGCAACAAGGTGAAGGAAACCGCATCGGCCGGAACGACCGCTTCGGAGTCTTCGATCAAGTCACCGAATTCAGAGTCGCCATCTTCACCCAGCGGGGTGTGTAGCGAGATTGGTTCGCGACCGTATTTCTGAACTTCAACAACCTTTTCAGGGGTCATGTCCAGTTCCTTGGCCAACTCTTCTGGAGTCGGTTCGCGGCCCAGATCCTGAAGCATCTGTCGCTGTACACGCGCCAGCTTATTGATGACTTCAACCATGTGGACCGGGATACGAATGGTACGTGCCTGGTCGGCCATGGCGCGGGTAATGGCCTGGCGGATCCACCAGGTCGCGTAGGTGGAGAACTTGAATCCCTTGGTGTAGTCGAACTTCTCGACCGCACGGATCAGACCCAGGTTACCTTCCTGAATCAAGTCCAAGAAGAGCATCCCACGCCCGGTGTAGCGCTTTGCCAGCGAAACAACGAGACGAAGGTTCGCCTCAAGTAGGTGATTCTTTGCGATCTTGCCGTCGTGGATGATCTGCTCGTAGTCCCAGCGCAAGCGCTGATCGATTGAGCCGTCATCTTTGGAAAGCTTATCGGTAGCGAAAAGCCCTGCTTCGATACGCAGAGCCAAGTCGACTTCCTGCTCTGCGTTCAGCAGCGCGACCTTACCGATCTGCTTCAGGTAGTCCTTGACCGGGTCGGCGGTTGCACCTGCAACCATGACCTGCTGCTGCGGAGCATCATCATCGGCGGAAGACAAGGTGAATCCCTTGGATTCCTCTTCCGGCTTTGCCGAGCCGTCCTTGGCGCCAGCTGCGTCAGTGGCACCCGACTCAGCATCGTCTTCGGACTCTTCAGAACCCTGCTCGACGTCCGACTCCTCGGAAGTTGCAGTCTTCTTTGCGCGAGGCTTAGCCTTCGCACGGGTAGCGCGCTTTTTCGCGACAGGAGTTTCTGCCGTTTCCTCGGCCTCTGCGGCCTCAGCCTCAGTAACCTTACGATTAGCGTTCGTCTCAGAAGATGACACGAATAACCTTTCTAACGATGCGTTCCGGATGCACCTGCCGGTAACACCACTATGACCCTGTCAAGTCCGAATGCGCTGTATCAGTGACTCAACGCGACGGCGGGTACATTGATAACAACGCACCAACCACGTCTAATGTTCCCAAAAACTACGTTTCTGGAACCTAGACAACTCGAACCTAACCGGGTCTGTTTTTTCATTATCCACTAATTCGCCCACAGACACCACTTGACCCGGTCACCCGCGCGTCCGCTAACCCAGCTGGGCACGCCAGGCACGTAGTTCGTCCGTCGCCCATTCGGGCATCGATCCGCGATTCATCAGCTCTCGAAGGAGCTGGGCTAGCCGGTAGTCTCCCTGCTCGCTTAGGACTCGATCGAGCAAAGCGATGGCCATGGTGCCTCGCCCGCGAGCCCATTCGATCCAAGCCAGGATACACATCAAGGCGTGACGTTCACCGTCAATCGCAACACCGAGCAGATCGCGAGAAACCAACCATAGCCGTTCCAATCGTTTCCAGTCCGGGCTCTGCCACCCTCGTCCCAAGAGAAAATCTGCCAAGGGTTTAACCTGCTCGCCCTCATTGCCAACGCACAATTGTTTGGACATTTCTATGGTTTGCGCCGCACCGACACCAGCAAGAAAAGGTAGTAGATCACGTACGAGACGAATTCTCAGGCCGGCCAGCATGCGTGCGCTGCTCAGCGAACTCGAATGAATGCGTTCTAGTGCTTCTTCATCGCTCAGGTTCAATACTTCTGCCCAATCGTCGAGGCTGTCCACCAGGTCATCGCCAAATGCGCCGGTGAGCTCTTGGACTTCTGCCGCGTTAGCCCACGTTGCTATTCCGGTTCCGTCCCAAGGGTGGTCCAACGGAGCAGAACCGGCAAGGACCAGCGACAGGTTGGTTTCTCCCAGCGCGATGTCTGGCCGCGGGAAAGCTACACCGACGTCGCCGTCGTCGTAGTCCCAGACTTTTTCGCGGCAAAGGCACCAGGCTTGTCGCAGTTGAATGCCCTGCGGGTCAAAGGCTTCTTCGAGTTCGCAGATCATTTGCTGATAGGGAATCTCCTCTGCGATTTTGATGTCTCCCGGTGCGTATACCACTGCGACAACACTGCGCACCTGCGGAAGTCGTCGAAGCAAGCTGAGCACCTGCGCGACCCACGGCTGGCGGTCAACTTCATGAATTTCGCTGGGCAGGTCAACACGAAGCGTCGCTTCGAGGCGTTGGCCGACGATCAGTAGGAGCACCATCGACTTTTGCGGGTGAAAGCCAAGGGCATGAGGAATATAGGCGAGTACGTCATCGCAATCAGACAACGAGAGGGGCTGCCGTTCGGGTGTAGTAGTCATAACCCCACGATGCGTCCCAACAACCATTCCGGCCTGCAGTTCAGCGCGCGCTGTGGAGAAGTGTACCTACAGGATGTTGGCCGGCTGCCGTCTGGCCTTGCGCCGTTCGATCAGCATGAACGTCACCCCGATCGCCGCCATGACAAATTGCACCGACAACGCAATGCGGAAGGCCGGCAAATTGTAGAGCTCGCCCACCGACCCATTGGCCACATAAAGCCAGTCCATCACGACGCCGACCAGGTAGATGGTGACGAACCCGCCGAAGAACCCACCGGTATTGACCAGCCCAATGGCGGTACCCATGATGTTTGGTGGGTTGAAGGTCCGGGCAAAGTCGAACGCGATAACCGATGAAGGGCCACCAGCCGCCACCGCAACGAGCAAAATGATCAGCACCCATAACGGCGCTGCACCAGGCCAGAACAACACCACCGCCCACATGAACACCATGGCTCCAATAACGCCCAGGGCAAAGTTCGAGCGCTTTTGCGGATATCTGGCCGTCAATGCTCCGAGCAGTGGCCCGTATAAGACCGCAACCGCCACGAAAATCGACATCAACCCGGATGCGAAACCACCCTCGAGCCCCTGACCTTGAACTAGGAATGGGTACCCCCAGGTCAGCAAGAAGACATTGAGCATAAAGGAGGTGGTGAAGTGTGTCCAGAACCCAAGCCGGGTTCCGGGTTGCTTCCACGCGGTGGTTAATCGATCACGGGTACGCATCGGTGCGCTCTCGCTCAGATGCGCCCAGCCCGGACCATTGCGAATCAGCGATATCGCGATTAGCAAGCTTGCTAAAGCCAGACCGGACATAATTGAAAATGCCGGCGTCCATCCAAACTGCACCAAGATCAGATGAAAAGGAAAGAGGCTGACCAGTTGTCCGGCCTGCCCAAAGGTTCCTACCAGTTGTGTTAGTACGGGAATGCGCGAGCCGGAGAACCACAACGGCAGCAGCTTGAGTACCGAGACGAACACCATCGCGTCGCCCGACCCGACCAGGATTCTCCCGCCTAGCCCCATTGGAACGCTCGTTGAAATAGCCAAGAACGCTTGACCCATAGCCATCAACACCGAACCGGTGATGATCATGATGCGCGGTCCAACCTTGTCCAGCAGCAGTCCTACCGGAACCTGAGCGCCAGCGTAGACAACAAGCTGAACCACCGAAAATGACGCCAGGATTTGAGCGGTGGCGTCAAATCTTTCGGTGGCCTGAAGCCCTGCAACACCAAAACTTGTTCGTTGGGACACGGCCGCCATATAGGTAAATATTCCGGCACAAACCACCAACCAAGATCGCGCCGAGTTTAGGTGAGATTGAATCACTGGTCAGGGTCACCCGATGCGGAGTCCGCTCCCCCGGACTTTCCGTTGGCGTTCAACCAGTCGGCGCTGTCCTCGATTGTGGCCAGGAAGTCTTCAACACTTGCCCCCAGCTCCTCGGCATTTGGCATTTTTTCGTCTTCGTCCAACAGCAGCGAACGGCGCTCGTGGTCTTGCGCGTGCTCGTCAAAGCGCTTTTCAAAACCGAGCACCATTTGCTTGACTTCGTTGCTGCCTTCGATCTGTTCGGCAAGCTGAGATTCGATCAACCGGGCCGCTTCGCGCAACTTCTCCGTGGGAAGTGCCAGCTTCAGCGCGGCACCCACATGCTCCAAGGCAGCCACGGCAACCGCCGGATATTCGGATTCGGCCAGGTAGTGCGGGGTGTGCAACGAATAGCCTACGACGTCGCGGCCCGCGTCATTCAGGCGGATCTCCAAGAGCGCCATCAGCCCCGATGGGGTTTCGGCAGTAGGGGCCCACGTGGAGATATTTTCGGTGAGATCCTTGCGGTTTCCGTGTGCTGTCACTCCCACTGGGCGGGTGTGTGGCACAGGCATAGGCAGCGACACGGTGCCGGTCACCAATTGCACGTTGAACGCGTCGATAAAGTTGAGCAACTCGGCGATGGTGCGTTCCCAACGCAGATCTGGTTCGACTCCGGTGAGGAACCAGAACTTCCGGTCCAATGCGTCGGTCATCAGGTAGATTTCGATGCGCGGCTCTTGATAGCCGGCGAAGTGGTCGCCGAGGAAAGACACCCGCGGGCGCTGGGCGCTGTAGACAACAAGCTCATCCGCGTCAAAACTGGCATAGAGTTCAGAATTCAAATTTCCGAAGAGCTCATTGCATACCAAGTCATGGGCATGGCCCGCGTCAGATACGCCACGCAACGAAACGTACATCCCTAGACCCTGCAGACTCGGATCGTCCAAGTTAGTGCTGACCAGAGTCATCAACGGATCCTTGGACATTCTCACCTCAATCGTTTTCGGTACCGCCAAACAGAGGCGATTACTTAAAGCTCAAGAACTTATCCTATCCGTTCAGCCTTTCGCTCGCTGTGAAGTATCGCACGCCGAGCTCAAACCTCGGCTAACATCGGGTGTAGGAAACACTCAGCTCACCGGCACCATCCACCGGTTATTCTCGCGGGCTGAACCGTCCTTAGACCCTACAAAGGCATAGAAGGAATGATTTTGTGATCAACTCCAGTGATCTCACGTTGACCGCCATTGGTGCAGACATCAAACGTAAAAACGCCGACGCCCTCATTTTGGGCGTGCTGAAAAACGGCGACAAGGTATCCATCGCCGCTTCACCCCTCGCGGCAGAAACCACCACCGCTCTGGAACAGTCGCTGGCCGCGCTGAACGTTGCCGGTTCTGCCGACGAAGCAACCGTGCTTCCAGCAATTGACGGCATCAAGGTCAAGACGATCATGTGCATCGGCTTGGGAGTGAAGGATCTCTCCGAGCTCAACGACGAGAAGTTGCGTCGCGCCGCCGGATCGGCAGCACGCCAGCTTTCCCACGCCAAGACCGCGATCTTCGCCTTGCCTGCCGACACGCTCGAGCAAGTTTCAGCAGTGGCCGAAGGCGTAGCCCTGGGCGCATACCGCTTCGAGAACTTCCGTTCGAAGAAGAACGACAAGCCAGTCCTTGGCGAGGCATTCATCGCCACCGCGGTCGCAACCTCCAAGGATCTGCCAGCCCTGCTCAAGCGCGCCGCGGTTATCGGCCGCGCCGTGCGTGGCACCCGAGATCTGATCAACACCCCGGCCAATATCTTGTACCCGGAAACCTTCGCCACCGCGGTGAAGGACTACTCCAAGTCACTGCCGTTGAAGGTCACCATCTTTGATGAGAAGCGCCTGACCAAGGAAGGCTTCGGCGGACTGATGGGCGTTGGTGGCGGCTCGGCCCGCCAGCCGCGCATGGTCAAGGTCGAGTATTCCCCGGCCAAGGCCGCCAAGCACCTGGCACTGGTGGGCAAGGGCATTACCTTTGACACCGGTGGCATCTCGATCAAACCAGCCGCGGGCATGCACGCGATGAAGTCCGATATGTCCGGCGCCGCGGCAGTTTTCCACACCATCGCCGCGGTATCGGAGCTTGGCCTCGACGTGAAGGTCACCGCGTGGCTGTGCCTGGCTGAGAACATGCCAGGCGGTGCTTCGACGCGTCCCGGAGACGTACTGACCATGCTCGGCGGGAAGACTGTCGAAGTGCTCAACACCGACGCCGAAGGGCGCCTGGTCATGGCCGACGGTTTGGTAGCGGCCAGCCAGGAGAATCCGGATGTAGTGATCGACATTGCCACGTTGACCGGTGCACAGATGCTCGCATTGGGCCTGCGCACCGCCGGTGTCATGGGCAACGAGCAGGTACGTAACGATTTGGTCGCAGCCTCGGATGCAGTGGGCGAGCTCGCCTGGGGTATGCCGCTTCCGGAAGAGCTCCGTCCAAGCATCGATTCCCAGGTCGCCGATCTGGCCAACATTGGAGAGCGCATGGGCGGGATGATGACCGCTGCGGTCTTCCTGGAAGAATTTGTGGGCGAAACCGACGGTCAGAAGATTCCTTGGGCGCACATCGACTTTGCTGGTCCGGCCTTCAACGAGGGTTCGCCATGGGGCTACACCCCTAAGAACGGCACCGGCTCGCAGGTCCGCACCTTGGTCGCCTACGCCGAGAAGATGTCTGGCACCCGCTAGAAATGCCTTTTTCGACACATCCCGGTGCGTGCGATGTCATAGCCCAATGCGCCGGGATGTGTGCCAAAATACGAGATATGGCCGACTTTTAGCCAGCTCAAGATGACTCTGGTGCTTTGGCGGTACTAAGGTAAGTTTTGAAACATCACCGGTGAATTAATTGGCTCGCGCCCCGTGCGAGAGTTAGTCCAGTTCACCACCCGATCTCCAGGTCGGCCATGGCCGACCTCACTTAGCTATTACGAGGGAGCGTTCACGTGGCCGATTCGGCAGCAACGCAAGAATTTGATGTCCTCATCCTCGGCGGTGGTTCCGCTGGATACTCGGTCGCTTTACGCGCCATCCAGTTGGGCTTCACCGTTGGATTGATCGAGAAGGAAAAGGTCGGCGGCACCTGCTTGCACACCGGCTGTATCCCAACCAAGGCGTACCTGCACGCAGCAGAGCTCGCCGAAAACGCTCGCGAAGGTGCCAAGTACGGCATCAACTCCTCCCTCGAGTCAATTGACCTGGGCGGAGTACGCAAGTACAAGGACGGCATCGTCGCCGGCAAGCACAAGGGTCTTCAGGGTCTACTGAAGATGAAGAAAGTCAACGTTATCGAAGGTAGCGGACGACTGGTCTCCAAGGACACTATCGAGGTTGATGGCGTTCCGTACAAGGGCAAGAACATCGTTCTCGCGACCGGTTCGACCTCCAAGACCTTCGGTCTGGAAATCGGTGGACGCGTGCTGACCAGCACCGAAGCGCTGAACATGGTTGACATGCCAAAGAGCGCCATTGTGCTTGGTGGCGGTGTTATCGGTGTTGAGTTCGCCTCCGTCTGGAAGTCCTTCGGCGTCGACGTGACCATTGTTGAGGGCCTACCTTCACTGGTTCCAAACGAAGACCCAGCAATCATCAAGAACCTCGAGCGCTCCTTCAAGAAGCGCGGCATCAAGTTCAACACCGGTGTCTTCTTCGAGAAGGTCGAGCAGGATGCCGACGGCGTCAAGGTCTCCCTAGCCGACGGCAAGACCCTCGAAGCCGAGATTGTCCTCGTGGCCGTCGGCCGTGGCCCGGTCACCGAGAACATGGGCTTCGAAGAGCAGGGCATCACCCTCGATCGCGGTTTCGTGATCCCTAATGAGCGCCTGCACACCGGCGTGGGCAACATCTACGCCATCGGCGATATGGTCCCTGGCGTTCAGTTGGCACACCGCGGTTACCAGCACGGCATCTTTGTCGCCGAAGAAATCGCTGGCCAGAACCCAACCATCGTCGAAGACATCAACATTCCAAAGGTAACTTTCTGCGAGCCAGAAATCGCCTCGGTCGGCTATTCCGAGCCTGCCGCAAAGGAGAAGTTCGGCGAGGACCAGATCGAAACCACCGAGTACAACTTGGCTGGCAACGGCAAGTCCTCGATCTTGGGCACTTCCGGCCTGATCAAGATGGTCCGCGTCAAGAACGGCCCAATCGTGGGCGTTCACGGCATCGGCGGCCGTATCGGCGAGCAGATCGGTGAAGCACAGCTGATCGTGAACTGGGAAGCCTACCCGGAGGATGTTGCACAGCTCATCCATGCACACCCAACGCAGAACGAGTCGCTGGGCGAAGCCGCAATGGCTTTGGCCGGCAAGCCACTTCACGGCTAATTACGCTGTTGGTCACCGGGTAGTGCGTTCACACACACCCTACCCGGTGCACTAAGCTCGGAGGCAACGCCTCCATTCATCGGTTTTGGGTGTTCAACCGTTTAAATTGCGCACCCAAACCACACTTCAAGCTTTATTTAAGAGGAGATACGGGAAGATGTCTGAGACCGTAAACCTGCCCGCACTGGGTGAAAGCGTTACCGAGGGTACGGTAACCCGTTGGCTGAAACAGGTCGGCGACCGCGTTGAGGTTGATGAGCCGTTGGTGGAAGTTTCCACCGACAAGGTCGATACCGAGGTTCCATCACCTGTCGCTGGTGTTATCGAAGAAATTTTCGTCGCCGAAGATGAGGAAGCCGAAGTAGGCGCTCCTCTGGTTCGTATCGGTGATGGCTCAGGTTCCGACGCCGCGGCGCCGGAGGCTCCTGCAGCTGAAGAGGCTCCGGCCGCCGAAGAGGCGCCTGCGGCCAAGGAGGAAGCTCCTGCTGCTCCAGCAGCCGACGAAGCCCCTGCAGCAGCACCTGCTGCAGCAGACTCCGCTTCGGGCACCGAGGTCACCCTCCCAGCTCTGGGCGAATCGGTCACCGAAGGTACCGTTACCCGCTGGTTGAAGGAAGTTGGCGAAGAGGTCGCTGTAGACGAGCCACTGCTCGAGGTCTCCACCGACAAGGTAGACACCGAAGTTCCTTCGCCAGTTGCCGGCACCCTGCTGGAAATCCGTGTTGCCGAAGACGACACCGCCGAAGTTGGTGCCGTTCTCGCAGTGATCGGTGCTGCGGGCGCTGCTCCGGCCGCCAAGGAAGAAGCACCTGCCGCTCCAGCACCAGCTGCGAAGGAAGAAGCTCCAGCCGCTCCAGCACCAGCTGCGAAGGAAGAAGCTCCAGCCGCTCCAGCACCAGCTGCGAAGGAAGAAGCACCAGCCGCTGCTCCTGCTCCTGCTCCTGCTGCCGCCGAAAACAACAGCGACGCTGGCTACGTCACCCCACTGGTGCGTCGTTTGGCCAACCAGCACGAAATCGACATCGCTTCCGTCAAGGGCACCGGCGTTGGTGGACGTATTCGCAAGCAAGACGTCCTTGACGCAGTAGCTGCCAAGGAAGCCGCCGCCCCGGCTGCTGCCCCTGCCGCTCCTGCGGCCGCTAAGCCGGCCGCCCCGGTTGTCGAGGCATCCTCGTTGCGCGGTACCTCCGAGAAGGCTCCACGTATCCGTCAGGTAATCGCCCGTCGTATGCGTGAGTCCCTTGAGGTCTCCACCCAGCTGACTCAGGTTCACGAGATTGACATGACCCGCGTGGTCAAGCTGCGCGCTTCTGCCAAGAACAATTTCAAGGCAGTCAATGGCGTCAACCTGACCTACCTGCCATTCATCGCCAAGGCAGTTGCCGAAGCCTTGAAGGCTCACCCGAAGCTGAACGCCGAGTACAACGAAGAGACTCAGCAGATCACCTACCACAATGCCGAGCATCTGGCGTTTGCGGTAGACACCGACAAGGGCCTGCTGGTTCCTGTTGTGTCGAACGCTGGCGATCTGAATCTGGCTGGCATGGCTTCGCGGATTGCTGACGTCGCAGAGCGCACCCGCACCAACAAGATTGGTCCGGATGAGCTTTCCGGTGGCACTTTCTCGATCACCAACATCGGCTCGGTCGGAGCACTGTTCGATACCCCGATCATCAACCAGCCGCAGGTAGCAATCCTGGGTACCGGTGCGATCGTGAAGCGCCCAATGGTCATCACCGATGCCGATGGTAACGATTCGATCGCCATCCGTCACATGATGTACCTCTGCCTGACCTACGATCACCGTCTGGTTGACGGCGCCGATGCAGGTCGATTCCTGCAGACGCTCAAGGCCCGCCTTGAGGGTGGCGCTTTCGAAGGCGACCTGGGTCTGTAAAGTCGTCGATCGACTTTCGCAAGCTAGGTAAACGATCGCCCCTTCCGTTCATTCGGGAGGGGCGATCGTCGTTTCTACAATTCGTCGAAAATCAATTAGGCTGGAGTTATGGACTTCCTAACTCTTATCCTTGTTTTCTTGCATATTCTCGGTGCGGCAGCGATCTTCGGTGGCTGGCTGGCAAACTTCAAGACCCCTACCGTGAATGTTTGGCAGTGGTATGGCGCGATTGCTCAGCTAATTACCGGTTTGGCTCTCGTTGGCATGGCCGAAGCAGGTGATGGCGACGTGAATCACATGAAGATTGGCGTCAAGGTTGTCATCGCCATCGCCATTCTCGTAGCGGCATTCATCGGTCGCAAGAAGGTCAAGGCCGGCGAAGAGGTTTCGACCGGGATTGCGCACGCAACCGGCGGCCTGGCATTGATCAATATCGCGATCGCGACTCTCTGGGTCTAAGCTACGAGGCAGTCTTGTAGCTCCAGGCAAAGGCGAGGCACCCCGAAGGCAATTCGGGCTGCCTCGCCTTTGTCATGCCTCGCGGCTGAGCAGCTTTCCAATTTTCCAGTTCCCCTCAATCAGCTTCAGTTCCACTTCGATACGTTCCCGCATGCCACGGGCCACCTGATGGACCACACGGTTCGCTGAATCCACATAGTCGTAGGCTTCCTGAGTGGATGTCGCACGTAGTATCACGGTGTCTGGTTGCGCACGGGCAGTCACCGAGATATCTTCCAAGCGGGTAGCTAATCCATTGATTCCCAGCTTCAGTGAGTCCAAGCGTTCAAGCGTTTGCTGGTCCCTTTGGAATTGCTCGGAGGCGGGCGGATAAATCGCTGACAATGCTTTGAGGTCCTCGGTCTCTAAGGCCGCATCCCGTTCGCGTGAAAGCTTGATGAAACTGGCTATCACCGTCTCAGCGGAGAACGCGCAGGCAGGAACCACGGCGCCGTCCAGGATCCGGCATGGTTCACGACGCTCCTGTGTTTGCGACAGAGTCCCCGACTCCGATTGCCCGCGCTCCCCCACGAGATTTACACCGAGGAAGCTCACGCCCACGAGCGCTACCCCTCCAGCGACAGCCAGATAGACCTTGGCGCGCCCTGGGGTTCGGCGTAATTCATGCATACGCCATTCGGGTGCGGCATAGTCTTTTTGACCCTTCTCAGCCTGGGGTCTTCTTGACCGCCTGCGCCGACGCCTACCGCGCACCTCGCTAGGGTGAACTGTGGCCATGAGATGAGTCGACTCCACCGGCGTGCACTGTTCCCAAGTGATGGCTTCAGCCTGCGCCGCAGCGAAGAGCGTCCTGGCGAATTGCTCCGCTGTCGGCCTCTGCACCGGATCTTGGTGCAGAGAATCAAGCAGGAGCTCATGGACCAGCGTGGGCACCGACGGGAAGATGACCGTGACAGGTGGACGCATATTCGGTTCTGGAGGAGCGGTTCCTTCAAGCAGGAACCAGAGGCACGCACCTAAGGAGTAAACGTCCTGCTCGCCGAGGCGTCCCTCAGGTTCGCGAGCGGAAACCTCAGGCGCCATAAACCCGGGAGTACCCGACCCGGGTGTCTGATCGATACCGGTTCGACTTTCTTGGAAATCGCCTAATTTCGGCATTCCATCGGCTGTCAACAACACATTGCCAGCCGAGACGTCGCCGTGGACTTGCCCAGTGGAGTGCAAGGCTGCCAGGGTTTGGGCTACCGGTGCCAAGGCCGTGACGCACTCTCCGAGAGAAAATGGTGCTCGTTCTTCGAGAAGTTGAGCCAAGCTTCCGCCGGGACAGTACTCCATCAGAATCCCCTCGCCCAACTGTGTCGAAAGGGTGCCGTAAAAATCTATGACATATTTCCTTGCGGATTCGACCTGCTTCTGACGCAGCGAACAGATACTTTCGGCGTTCGAAGAAAGTTTCAACACCATGTAACTCTGATCCGAGTCACGACGCATTAACCAAACTTTGCACGGTGACTTGGCCTTTAACGGACGAACCGTCACATATCCGGGGCAAGTTGGCCAGGCCAACAGATTGTTTGAATCATTCATGTTCCAGTTCTAACGCAAAGTACAGATTCTCGCCCCGGCTATCCACAGCTCAGCGCTTCTCAGCCAATTAGCGGGGCCTGTTGCAAAAGGCGTATGGTAACCACTATGGCGATCGAATTCGAACGAGTCGGACTCGGCACGGAGCTAATTCCATATATGCAAGCATGGGATTACCAGCAAAAATTGCACGATGCTGTAGCGGCCGATGAACAGACCCCGCGAGTCCTGTTTCTTGAACATGAGGCGGTCTATACCGCCGGCAAAAGGACCGAACCTGAAGACTTACCCCTAGATGGCACCCCCGTTGTTGACGTTGACCGTGGCGGGAAACTGACCTGGCATGGCCCCGGACAGCTCATCGGCTACCCGATCGTGAAGCTGAAGAAAATCAGTGCGATACGTTTGTACGTGGAGACCCTCGAAGAAGCGTTGATTAACGTTATAGATGAAATGGGCATCCCCACCGTTCAGGTCAAGGGGCGTTCAGGCGTTTGGGTCCCAGGCAAGGACGGCGAAGAAGACCGAAAGATAGCCGCCATTGGCATCCGCATCACCCGTGGAGTCACCATGCACGGTTTTGCGCTCAATTGCTCAAACGACCTGACCGCTTACGGCCAGATCATTCCCTGCGGAATTACCGATGCCGGCGTAACCACGATCTCCGAAGAACTAGGCCAGACGGTCTCCCCCAACGATGTCGTTGAGCGGGTGCAAGAGGAACTTGAACGTCTCCTCTCGCCACAAGTCGTCTAAGCAAAATATTACTAACGTAGAAGGACCCTCTAATGAGCATTGAACCTGAAGGCCGTCGACTGCTGCGCGTCGAAAAGCGCAACGCCCAGACGCCAGTTGAGCGTAAGCCCGAGTGGATCCGCGCCGAACTCAAGATCGGTCCCGAATATGTGGGCCTGAAAAATTTGGTGCAGTCCGAAGGCCTCCACACAGTATGTGAAGAAGCTGGCTGCCCCAATATTTTCGAGTGCTGGGAAGACCGCGAGGCATCGTTCCTTATCGGCGGTTCCGAATGCACCCGTCGTTGCGACTTCTGCCAGATTGACACCGGAAAGCCTGCTGCACTAGATCGTTCAGAGCCATTCAAGGTGGCCATGAGTGTGAAGAAGATGGATCTGCGTTACGCAACCGTCACCGGCGTGGCCCGCGATGATCTCGAAGATGAAGGCGTCTGGCTGTACGCCGAGACGGTACGCCAGATCCACAAGATGAACCCGACCACCGGAGTCGAGCTGCTCATCCCCGATTTCTCCGGAAAACCGGATAACCTCGACGCCATTTGCGATTCGAAGCCTGAAGTCTACGCACACAATGTGGAAACCGTCCCGCGTATTTTTAAGCGCATCCGTCCGGCTTTCCGCTACGAACGCTCCATGGATGTCATCACCCACGGTCGGAACCGCGGTTTGATCACCAAGTCGAACCTGATTCTGGGCATGGGCGAAACGCGTGAGGAGATTTCCGAAGCAATGCGCGACCTGCATGAGGCAGGCTGCGATCTGCTGACGATCACCCAGTACCTACGCCCAACCGAACGTCACCTTCCGGTCGATCGCTGGGTCAAGCCACAGGAATTCTTGGAGCTGCAGCAAGAAGCCGAGGAACTCGGTTTTGCCGGCGTCATGTCCGGGCCATTGGTTCGTTCCTCATACCGCGCGGGACGACTCTGGGCTGGCGCCATGCGCAAGAAGGGTCGCGAGATCCCAGAATCCCTTTCCCACATCGAATCCTCGGGTACCACCCGTCAGGAAGCTGCTTCGCTGCTTAACCGCTGAGCCCAACGACATGTTCAAGCGTTCGGATCCAATAGCCGTAAAACCCGGCTGTTGGGTCCGAATTCATGTTGTGCAGCGCACCGCGCGAACCCTCCGGATTCGCCCGGAATTCCTCCGAAGAAAAATAAGCCAGCCGGATCGCGTAGAATTGAAGCACTATGGCCAAAAACTCCGATAACGATGCGGCCGCGCAACAGAAGCGTGGTCTGTTTTCGCGTAAACCAAAAGCTGAAAAACAAAATAAAGAGCCCGGGCGCCTAAAGCAAATGGTGCAGGTCTTCCAGATGACCCGCCGCAACGATCCGATGGTCGTTTGGTGGATGGTCCTGGCCTTCCTTGGCGTCATTGCCGTTGGACTGGTCATTGGTATCTTGATCAACAACTGGATCACGTTGCTGATTATCGCGATCCCGCTTGGCTTGCTCGCCGCCCTGTTCATCATGTCCCGTCGAGCCGAGAAGGCCGCGTTCGCGCAGCTTGAAGGCCGTCCGGGTGCCGCTAGCGCGGCGATGAGCGTACTGCGTCGCGGCTGGATCTTAAAGGATGAGCCAGTCGCGTTCAACCGCCACCAGGATCTGGTGTTCCTGGCGGTTGGCCGTCCCGGCGTTGTCCTGGTCACCGAAGGCCCAAGCAGCCGCGTGCGTGATCTGGTGGCGTCCGAACGCAAGCGTATTGCTCGCGTTCTGCCGAATGTTCCGATCCACGTGATCAACGCCGGCCAGGACGAAGACCAGACCGATCTGGTAGAAGTCAGCAAGAAGATGAAGAAGCTTCCGAAGGCAATCACCAAGCTGGAGATCAGCGCGGTAGACAAGCGACTAACCACGCTCACCGCCAACCGCCTGCCGATTCCCAAGGGCATCGACCCAAACCGAGCACGCCCTAACCGCCGAGCTCGCTAATCAGGCACAAAGAAAACCGCACTAGTTCGCTAGTGCGGTTTTTTTATGCCTGGATTCTTGAACGCGGACTAGCGGATATTCACCAGTACGCTTTTTCCTGCCCGGTCGTGGAAGCCGCGCTGATCCGCGTCCGAGAACAGAACCGGAATCACCAAGCACAACAGCACCGATCGAATGACCCCGGTGAGCGGCTTGATCGCCGTGCCATCCATGGATTGGACTTGCAGCCCAAAGGTCCGATGCCCAATGCTGTGGCCGGTGAAGCCAACGGCAATCATCTGGCCGGCACAGAACAATGCGAGCGTGGCGAGGTCGTTCAAGTTGAACAGCCACCAGCTCAGCAACATGGATAGTCCCCAGTCCGCGCATAACGCGCCGAGCCGACGCGGCAACCGGCCGATCGACCCAGGCCCTTTTTCCGGGCGTCCTAAGCGCTGGCCCGGCCATTCTTGCGAGTTTAATTGCGGGGGGCCTTCGAGCCACGAGCTAAAGTCTTTGCGTTCCACATAACTAGTGTATCTGGGCGATCTGTGTGAATCTCATCAGTTTGTTACGCATCACAAAGCCACTACTGACCCGGTACGACGCGCCCGTACTTGCGCTTTGTAACGTAGCCGAAACAATCGAGACACCATTCAGAAACGGTTTCTAGGTAGGATTACTTGGTAAGCAAGAGAACTGATCAGATCAATTCGTATGATCGTTCCGTTTACCAAACCAATAACTCAACAGGGAGTCACCTGCACATGTTTACCAGCCCAGAAGAAGTCTTGGCATATATTGCCGAAGAGGACATCAAATTCGTTGATATCCGCTTCACCGATCTACCAGGCGTCCAGCAGCACTTCAACGTTCCGGCGAAGTCCGTGGATGCAGACTTCTTCGTCAACGGCCAGCTCTTCGATGGTTCATCCATTCGTGGTTTCGCTGGCATCTCTGATTCCGACATGCAACTGATCCCCGACGTCACCACCGGCTTCGTCGATCCGTTCCGTATCGAAAAGACCTTGGCCTTCAACTTCTCGATCATCAACCCACGCACCGGTGAGCCTTACCACCGCGATCCGCGTGGCGTAGCCGAGCGCGCCGAGGCTTACCTGGAATCGACCGGCATCGCCGACACCGCATTCTTCGCACCAGAGGCCGAATTCTTCATCTTCGAAGACGTCCGCTACGAATCCACCCCACAGGGTGCCTTCTACAAGGTCGACTCGGACGAGGCGCCTTGGAACACCGGCCGCAAGGAAGAGGGCGGCAACCAGGGGTACAAGACCCCTTAC
The DNA here is from genome assembly GCF_002975455.1 of Arthrobacter sp. MYb224. Taxonomy (NCBI): domain Bacteria; kingdom Bacillati; phylum Actinomycetota; class Actinomycetes; order Micrococcales; family Micrococcaceae; genus Arthrobacter; species Arthrobacter sp. MYb224. Next base: position 614,203 of record NZ_PCPU01000001.1, read on the forward strand.
AAGGGTGGCTACTTCCCAGTGTCGCCAACCGATAAGCAGGCCGACCTGCGCGATGCGATCTGCGTCGAGCTGGACAACGTTGGCCTCGAAGTTGAACGCAGCCACCACGAGGTTGGCGCAGCCGGTCAGGCTGAGATCAACTATAAGTTCAACACCATGGTCCACGCGGCCGACGAGCTGATGCTCTTCAAGTACGTCGTGAAGAACGTTGCCGATGCTTGGGGCAAGTCCGCCACCTTCATGCCAAAGCCGGTCTTCGGCGATAACGGCTCGGGCATGCACGTGCACCAGTCGCTGTGGGCCAACGGCGATCCGCTGTTCTACGACGAAAAGGGCTACGCCGGCCTGTCCGATACCGCTCGTTGGTACATCGGCGGCCTGCTGAAGCACGCTTCTGCCGTGTTGGCATTCACCAACCCGACGGTGAACTCCTATCGCCGTCTGGTCAAGGGCTACGAAGCACCGGTCAACATGGTTTACTCGCAGGGCAACCGCTCCGCAGGTATCCGTATTCCAATCACCGGATCGAACCCTAAGGCCAAGCGCATCGAGTTCCGTGCACCGGATGCTTCCTCGAACCCTTACCTCGCATTCGCGGCTCAGCTGATGGCCGGCCTGGACGGCATCAAGAACCGCATTGAGCCTTCGGACCCAATCGACAAGGACCTCTACGAGCTTCCTGCCGAGGAAGCCAAGGACATCCAGCGCGCTCCAGAAAGCCTAGAAGAGGCTCTGAAGGCGTTGGAGGCCGACTACGAGTTCCTGCTCGAAGGTGGGGTATTCACCGAGGACCTGATCCGCACCTGGGTTGAGTACAAGCGTGAAAACGAAATCAAGCCACTGAGCCTGCGTCCGAACCCATACGAGTTCGAGCTCTACTACGGTTGCTAATTCCGTAACGGCTCTACGGAACCGCTAAGAATTCAAAACCTGTCCCGCGGACCTCTTGGTCCACGGGACAGGTTTTTTTCGTCTCGTCATTGCCACAACGGATCAATAGCCGATATGGCTGATCCGGTCTAGCCTTGTGCTATGGATACTTCGAACTGGCTCCCCGTCAAACGTGCCGATGGGGAAACCGTAGGATACCTAGAACCACTTGTTGCGTCCTACGATCGGGTCTGCCCGAGATCGGTATTGGGCCACCCTGTGATGGATTCATGCGACTATTTCCAGGGCGAAGAGTTGTTGACCGAGCGTGGCATCGGCGAGCTCATGAACCATTGGATGCTCCGCAATGCCGCTTCGGATAGGCACGGGCCGCTGTCTATTCTCGAAGTTTCCCCAGCAGGTATCGTCGTGGCCGATGCGCTGCTGACCAAGGCGCTGATGCCAACCGAAAGAATTCACCTGGCATGGCCCGATGTTGATGCCGCTCTGGTTCCCTACCCGCTGGACTAGTAGCTCGTCTTGTCTTCTTTGTCGGCCCATTCGGCGAAGACCGATGCAGCATCGGCCGAGGGAACATGGGTGAAGGGGATCAGTCGTTGACCCATCGGTTTGTCCAGTTCCGTGTAAATAAGTTCGTCGTCAAATCCGATACGAGCGGCATCTTGGCGCGTGTTTGCGTAATACACATGTTTAAACCGCGACCAGTAAATCGCACCGAGGCACATGGGACATGGCTCGCAACTGGTATAGAGCTCACATTCCGACAGGTCGAAGCTTTTAAGCTTCGCTCCGGCGTTGCGGACCGCGATCACCTCGGCATGGGCTGTCGGATCATTCAGCTCGAGCACCATGTTATTGCCCGTCGCAATCACCTCACCGTTGAGAACGACCACTGCCCCGAAAGGCCCTCCCTGGTTGGCTTGCATACCCTGACGCGACAGAGCGACCGCCTCGTCGAAAAATCGTTCGTCCATAGTTGCACCGCTTTCTACCTGCTTGAACCGCGCCATTTCCCGAATGTTGCATCCAACGGTGGCCCAATTGCCAGTCTAGGGAGGTTCACCGGCTATTGGTAGAGCCGGTCGTTCTGCTGCCGCCCGCGCGCGAGCTTCCAGGCGTTCTGAGCGCCTTGAAGTACCGGTAGCGGGCAATCAGTTGGGCGGCTCTGAGCAGGGGGAACAGTCCGCGCCAAGGCTGCACGTCGGAAGGTCTGGTCAATGACCTGATCGTGAGGAAGTTTCCGCCCGTACGTTGTTCGATGACAAAGCACTCTTCGCCGCTAACCGGATGCCCCGCCAAGGTCCGATAAGCGAAGCCGACTCGCTGAGTCGTTTCAACCACGGAGATCACTTCCACGGGTTCAAGGATCCTCGCCCCCGGCAAATTGACCCTGATGACCGGGCGCTGTCCCACGGCAACAGGAAGCGCAGGAATCACGCTAAATCCGCTGCGGGTTTTGATCCCCCAGCGCAGCACGTGCTCCGAAGCCCAGCGCCAATGACGCTCCCCCGAACCAATCCGCACCGTTTTCTCCCAGCGCAGATGGCCAAAATCTCCGGCTTCCCAGATCTGGCTCTCGGGAGACGTCAACGACGCGGGAACGGGTGCGTCCGAGCCCGCCATTAGTCCTCAAAACCGTAGAAGAGCTGTTCAAAGATTGCCCGCGAATGCCTGGTGGCTCGCAGGTAGTCCTCTTCCAGCGCGGGACCTTGATTGGCCTCGTAGCCGCACCAGCGTGCCACTGCCTCCATATCCCTCGCCGAGCGTGGCAGCACGTCGCTAGAACGCCCGGAGGTAATAATTTCTGCGCTTCTAATCCGTGTCGCCAAGGACCAGGTGAAGTCCAAGAGCTCGGCTTCCTCCTCGCTGATCAGCTCCAATCCGGCCATGGCATCCAATGCCTTGCGCGTGGCCGGAGTGCGTAGCGATGGATGTTTCCACGCGTAGCGCAGTTGATAAAACTGAACTAGCCATTCGATGTCGGAAAGCGAGCCCCGGCCAAGTTTCAGATGCCGGTTAGGATCGGCACCGCGCGGCAGTCTTTCGGACTCGACGCGAGCCTTGATCTTTCGAATGTCCTTCATCTGGCCCTCGTCGAGGCCCTGGCCGTAGCGTACCGGTTCGATAAGCTGGATGAAGTCCGCGGCAAGTTGCGCATCGCCGGCAAAGGGGCGGGCACGTTGCAGAGCTTGGCGTTCCCAGACTTCCACCCAACGTTCGTAGTACTGGGCATAGGCGTCAAGCGAACGAACCAGCATTCCGGCTCGCCCCTCGGGACGCAGATCGGAATCGACCTGAAGTTTCACTTCGGCAGGAATGGCCGGTTTAAGCGGCTTATTGCTCCAGGAGGTCAACTCGGTCACCACGCGCAAGGCCTGTTCCTGAGATTCTTGGGCACTGGTGCCGTCCACGGGACGCTGCACGAAGAGCACGTCGGCGTCTGAACCGTAGCCGATCTCCTCCCCACCTTGCCGCCCCATGGCGATGACGGTGATGATCGCATGCACTCCATGCTTTTGCTGGTCCGCCGCGAGCAGCACCTTCAAAATTCCATCGATCATGTTTCCGTCGATATTCGACAGGGCCTCGCCGACTTGCGAGACGTTCAGAAGACCCGCTCCGTCCGCCAGCGCAACGCGCAAGAACTCGCGACGGCGCACCAAACGGATTTGCCGGATCGCCGCCTCGGGCTGTTTGGTGCGCTGGATGATCGAGGCGTTCTGTTGCTGCAGGCTCTGGTAGGTCTGCGGTGCCAACGCGCTGTTCGAGCCCAGCCATGCGGCGGCCGCCGGCTCATTGGCCAGCAAATCGGTCAAGAACCGTGTGTTTGACAGCAGGTGGCTCAACCGCTCGGCCGCCGCATTGGTATCACGCAACATGCCCAAGAACCACGGAGACTTCCCTAAGGCCTCGCTGAGTCTGCGGAACCCCAACAGGCCGGCGTCCGGGTCCACGCCCCGGGCGAACCAATCCAGGAGCACCGGCAGCAGTTGCCGCTGCAGCGAGGACCGGCGCGAGACTCCCCCGGTCAGCGCCTCGATATGGCGCATCGCCGCCTTTGGATCCAGATAGCCCAGGGCACGCAGGCGTGCCTGAGCGGATTCCGGGGTCAGGCGCACCTGGTCTGCCGAGAGATTCGAACTGGTGACCAGCAGCGGGCGGTAGAAGATGCGTTCGTGCAGCGAACGAACGAGTCGTTTGGTCTCATTCCACCGGCGCAAAAGCTTTTCGGGGTTCGTGGCCTGCAGGTCGCCGGCTCCGCGCACTGCCCGGGCCAGCACCCGTTGTGCCCCCTCAACGCGTGGCATCAGGTGCGTACGGCGCAGCTGGCTAAGTTGGATTCGGTGTTCTAGCAGGCGCAGGTAGCGGTAAGACTCGTCAAAGTTTCTCGCGTCTTCGCGGCTGATGTAGCCGATCTCGCTCATCGCCCGTATCGCCAGCGTAGTCGTCGGCACCTGGATCTCGGGATCCACGCGTCCATGGACCAATTGCAGAAGCTGCACGGTGAATTCCACGTCGCGCAGTCCGCCAGGCCCCAACTTGATTTGCCAAGGAACTTCTTCCTTGTCGATGTGGTCGCTCACCCGCCGACGCATGGACTGCACGGATTCAACGAAGCCTTCGCGCTCCGAGCTGGACCAGATCATCGGGGAGACCATGCGCTCGTAAGAACGTCCAAGTTCCGGGTCCCCGGCAATGGCTCGCGCCTTGAGCAGCGCTTGGAACTCCCAGGAGTGCGCCCACCGGTTGTAATAGGCTTCATGTGACGACAAAGTCCGGGTCAGCGCCCCGTCCTTGCCTTCCGGACGCAAGTTCGCGTCCACTTCCCAGAGCATCGGTTCGGGGCCAGGGACCATAATTGCACGGGCCGTATTGCCGCACAGTACGGTGGCGATGGCCGATGCGAGGTCCTCATCCAGGTTCGGGGTGCTGCCGTGCACATAGATCACGTCTACATCTGAAATGTAGTTCAGTTCCCGAGCACCACATTTGCCCATGCCGATAATGGAAAGCTTGACGCTGTCTACATCTTCCGGGGTGTACTGCTCGGAGGCTTCGGCGCGTGCGATTGCCAGTGCACCTTCGAGCACCGCACCAGCCATATCAGCGAGTTCGGCGGCGACGAAGGGAAGAATTTCCTGCGGGTCCGCGGCGCCAAGGTCTCGGTACGCCAAAGACAGCAGCGCCTTGCGGTAACTCGCACGTAATTTCTGCCGTGCTTCGGCCCCAATGCACGATGATATCCAGTGTTCGTTGGCGGTGCGCGTGGCGCCGACCGAGTCGAGCATGGCACTGCGTAGGGATTCGAGACCGACTGGCCGAAAGGTTTTGCTCGGCGCCTGGTTGACTACGGCCAAGGCCTCGGGGCAGCGGATCAAGAACTCGCCCAGGGCCGAGGAGCCGCCAAGCAGGCGCACCATTGCCAAGCAGGTATCCGGCTCCCGGAAAATCTCTGCGGCTTCGGGATGACGATCCACGAGCCTGAGCGCCAGCAGAAGGGCCTGGTCGGGATCTGGCGCGTGCGCCATCATCCTCACGATGAGAACCGGATCAACGTTCGCCAGTTCTTCTGCTTCAAGGAACTTCTTGGCGCGTTCGGTATCGCTGAATCCAGCGTTGATCAGTGCCCGTGAGGATACTTCTGCCATATTCTTCGTGTGTCTCCCACTTGCCACCACGTCGTGGACGTGGCGTACTCCTTAGAGGATTCCCAGATACTTGTTGAGCTCGTAGGGGGTGATGACCTGACGGTACTCTTCCCACTCGGCTCGTTTATTGGCCAAGAAGGAGTTGAAAACCTGTTCGCCAAGCACCTCTGCCATCAGCTCGGATTCTTCCATAGCCTTCAGCGCATCGTGCAGCGTGCCAGGCAGCGGGACGTGGCCCGAGGCACGGCGTTCTGCGGTGGACAGTGCCCAGACATCGTCCTCGGTCGGCTCCTCCAGTTCGTATCCCTCACGGATGCCCTTCAGCCCGGCGCCAAGCAGGGTTGCGTAGGCCAGGTAGGGGTTGGCGGCGGAATCGATGCCGCGGTATTCCACGCGGGCGCTTTGTCCCTTGCCTGGCTTGTACAGCGGCACGCGGACCAACGCGGAACGGTTGTTGTGGCCCCACGAACGGTAGCTTGGAGCTTCACCGCCGCCCCAGAGTCGCTTGTAGGAATTCACGTACTGGTTGGTGATCGCGGTCATCTCGGGCGCATGGTGCAAAATGCCGGCGATGAATGAACGAGCTACGTCGGAGAGCTGGTACTCGCGGCCGGCCTCGAAAAATGCATTCGCGTCGCCCTCGAACAGCGAGAAGTGAGTGTGCATTCCGCTGCCTGGCTGGTCCGAAAACGGCTTGGGCATGAAGGTGGCGTGGATGCCCTTCTGCATGGCCATTTCCTTGATGACGGTGCGGAAGGTCATAATATTGTCGGCGGTCTGCAGTGCATCTGCATAGCGCAGATCAATTTCGTTCTGCCCTGGCCCGGTCTCATGGTGCGAGAATTCGACCGAAATCCCCAAGGCTTCCAGGGTAGTCACCGAGGCGCGACGGAAATCTTGGCCCACACCATCGGGCACGTGGTCGAAGTAGCCGCCATTGTCTATCGGCTGCGGGCGGCCCTGCTCATCGAGCTTGCTGTTCTCCAGCAGATAGAACTCGATTTCAGGGTGCGTGTAGCAGGTGAATCCCATGTCGGCCGCTTCGGTCAGCTGGCGTTTAAGCACCTGTCTAGGATCCGCGCTGGAAGGCTGGCCTTCGGGGGTGAGGATGTCGCAGAACATGCGGCTGGTGGGCTCGACTTCGCCGCGCCATGGCAGAATCTGGAAGGTCGCCGGATCTGGCTGCAGAAGCATATCTGATTCGGAGATGCGCGACAGCCCGTCGATCGACGAGCCATCAAAACCCAAGCCCTCTTCGAAGGCGTCTTCAACTTCGGCCGGGGCCAACGCTACAGACTTCAAGGAACCGACGACGTCGGTAAACCACATACGCACGAACCGAACATCACGTTCTTCAATGGTGCGCAGCACGAATTCCTGCTGACGATCCATAATTCACCGCCTCAAAATCTTTGATTCCGGCACTGATCACAGCCGGGAGTTAAACAACCTGATGCAAGACTATACGTTTTGAGCCTCAAACTCTGCCACGCACCGCTGGGTCCAAGTGCGATAAGGTTTTTCTATGCCCCAACCATATCTTTCCGACCCTGACAAAGGTCCTTCCCGCATTAGGGTTCACCATTTACAGCAGGCAAAAGAGCATGGCGAAAAATTCGCCATGTTAACCGCATATGACGTCATGATGGCCGAGATCTTCGACCAGGCAGGCATCGAGCTGCTTCTGGTAGGCGACTCAGCCGCCAACACCGTTGTCGGCTACGACTCCACCTTGCCTATTACCGTGGACGAAATGATCGTGTTCACCAAGGCCGTTGCCAATGGTGCCAAGCGCGCTCTGGTCGTAGCCGATCTCCCATTTGGCTCCTACGAGCAGTCCCCGCAGCAAGCGGTAGCCAGCGCGGTTCGGCTCATGAAGGAGGGCGGCGCCCAGGCCGTGAAGGTTGAAGGCGGCCATCAGTTCGCCGAGCATGTTCAAGCGATGGTGCTTGCCGGAGTTCCGGTCATCGGACATATCGGATTCACCCCGCAATCCGAGCATGCCCTGGGCGGCTACCGTGTTCAAGGACGCGGAGACGCCGCCGCGGAGATGATCGCGGATGCCCAGGCGCTAGAGCGTGCCGGAGCTTTTGCGGTCCTCATGGAAATGGTGCCAAGCCCTGTGGCGGGCAAGGTCGATGCGGCCCTGCGGGTGCCAACCATTGGCATCGGCGCGGGAAACGCGACCACCGGTCAGGTACTTGTCTGGCAGGACCTCCTCGGGCTGGGTGCCCACCGCACCCCGCGATTCGTGAAGAAGTACGCCGATCTTCGCTCGGTGATTTCCACGGCCGTCAGCGAGTACCACCGGGACGTGGTGAGCGGCGCATTCCCCTCGGCCGAGTACGAATTCAAGGACTAACAAGTTCCACGGCCACCACATTGGACCCGGGTGCAAGGAATCAATTTCCCTGCACCCGGGTCCAGCTGGTTATTCGTCCTCTTCGTCTTCGGCATCCCAGGCTTCGTTGCGGGCCTGCACCTTGGACATCGCGTTGCGTGCCTCGTCCTCGGTATCGTAGGGGCCGAGAAGCTGGGTCCAGTCGGACTGCGGTCCCTTCTCGATTCCGCCGGTCGATACGTTGTACCAATATTTGCCTTCACCGGGGGTGGCGCTCTGGCTCACGGTCAGCTCCTAGGTTCGTTTGCTGTTGCTGACTCCACGCTAGCTCAATCTCACGCACATCGGTGGCTTCAGAAACGCGATGTTGGGCTAGCCCCTTAGCTAGAATGTTTATATGGCTACTGTCGCAACTGCACCACTTGGAACCCTGACCCCTGGCACGATCTCACCGGAGCTCTTCGTCCCGGCGCATATCGAACGACCCGAATATGTGGGCAAGAAAGAACCGGCAAAAAGCACGGCCTCGGAAGTTAAAAGTCCTGAAGTGATCGAGCGAATCCGCATTGCCTCACGGATCGCGGCCCAAGCGCTGGCCGAAGTTGGCAAGGCCTGCCAGCCGGGCGTGACCACAGATGCGCTTGATCGTCTGGGTCACGAATTCTTGATGGATCACAACGCCTACCCATCGACTCTCGGCTATCGGGAATTCCCCAAGTCGCTCTGCTCCTCGCTCAATGAGGTCATCTGCCACGGCATCCCGGACAGCACCGTGTTGCAGGATGGCGACATCATCAACATCGATATCACCGCGTACATCGGCGGGGTGCACGGGGATAACAATGCAACGTTCCTCGTGGGCGACGTTGACGAAGAATCCCGGCTTTTGGTGGAACGCACCGAAATGTCCTTGAAGCGGGCGATCAAGGCAGTGATGCCGGGGCGTGAAATCAACGTCATCGGGCGCATCATCGAAAGCTACGCCAAGCGCTTTGGCTATGGCGTGGTCCGTGATTTCACCGGCCACGGGGTCGGCGAGGCATTCCACACCGGGCTGATCATTCCGCACTACGATGCGGCGCCGGCCTACGATACCTTGATCGAGCCTGGCATGGTCTTCACCATCGAGCCGATGCTGACCCTGGGCACCATTGAATGGGATATGTGGGCCGATGACTGGACGGTGACCACGCGCGACAAGAAGCGCACCGCACAGTTCGAGCACACTCTGCTGGTCACCAACGACGGCGCCGAGATTCTCACCCTTCCGTAGCGGCTCGAATACTCGATTGTCGGCAAGGAACAAGGCCGGGCCCCGAACCGTCATGGTTCGGGGCCCGGCCTTGAAACTATCTGCCTACGGCTGGGAAGCGTTGGCCACTAGTCTGCGGTAAGCGGACGCTGGTTTCCCTGCGGGGTCTTGGCCCGGCGGTCGCGCAGCTTCGCGATCGCAGTTTCGAAATCCGTGAGCGACTGGAAATTGTGATAAACGCTAGCGAAACGCAGATAAGCGACTTCGTCCAGGCGCGACAGCGGCTCGAGAATCGCCAGCCCAACCTGATGGGCCGGGATTTCTGCGGCCCCGGAAGTCCGGACCGCTTCCTCAACCTCTTGAGCCAGGATGGCCAGATCGTGATCGGTCACTGGGCGTCCTTGGCAAGCCTTGCGCACACCATTGATGACCTTGTGGCGCGAGAATGGCTCCACGGCACCGGACTGCTTCAAAACGCTCAGCGAAGCGGTTTCCGTGGTGGTGAAACGGCGCGAACACTCGGTGCATTGACGACGGCGTCGAATGGACACGCCATCGTCGGCGACTCGGCTATCGACCACACGCGAATCTGCGTTGCGACAATAAGGGCAATTCATGGCACCTCCAACTTTTTGCGACCGTGGTGTCTACCGAGGCCTACGGCGTACAGAAATCCACACACGTCACCTAATAGTTTAGCTTCTAAAGCGCCTGACGGACCGCGACTGCATCGCCGTGCGCTGGAAGGTCCTCCGCATTGGCCAGATTGATCACGTGAGCGGCTACCTCAGCGAGCGCGCGCTTGTCATAGTCGATCACCTGGATGGCCTTCAAGAAGGTGTTCACATTCAGCCCCGAGGCATGCAGGGCGGTACCGCTGGTAGGAAGCACGTGGTTTGACCCGGCGCAGTAATCTCCCAGCGACACCGGAGCGTACTCACCTACGAAGATCGCCCCGGCAGCATTGATCCGCGCGGCAACCGCGGCGGCGTCTTGGGTCAGCACCTCGAGGTGTTCGGCCGCATACGCATTGCATACGTCGATCCCCTGCTCCAGGTCATCGACCAGGATAATCGCCGATTGCGTACCTGCCAAAGCCTGCTGCACGCGTTCGGTGTGTTTTGTTGCGGCCACCTGCGTGGCAAGTTCGGCGCGCACAGCGACAGCTAGCTCCGGCGAGTCGGTGACCAGTACGGCCGCCGCATTCGCATCGTGTTCGGCCTGCGAAATCATGTCCGCGGCGACGAAGGCCGCGTTGGCCCGGTGATCGGCGAGGATCGCAATTTCGGTGGGTCCGGCTTCCGCATCGATTCCCACTACTCCCTTGACCAGGCGCTTAGCGGTCGCGACGAAGACATTGCCCGGACCTGAGATGACATCTACCGGTTCGATATCTCCGCGCTGGTCTCCGGGGACTTCGACGCCGTAGGCGAAGGCCGCGACGGCTTGCGCACCTCCCATGGCGTGCACCTCGGTAATGCCCAGCAGCTTCGCCGCGGCAAGGATCGTTGGGTGCGGCAGTCCTCCGAAGTCACGTTGCGGAGGGCTGGCCAACGCCAGCGAGGAGACGCCTGCCGCCTGCGCCGGGACGGTGTTCATGATCACCGAGGAGGGGTAGACGGCCAGTCCTCCGGGAACATATAGTCCGACGCGGCGCACCGGCACCCAGCGCTGCGTCACGGTGCCGCCGTGGCCATAGCTCACATTTGCATCCTGCGGCAGCTGCGCTGCGGCGAAGACTCGCGCGCGGCTGATCGACTCTTCCAGAGCCAGCCGGACCTGCGGGTCTAGCTCGTCCAGGGCACGATCGAGTTCGCCCTGGGGTACCCGGGTATGCTCCAGATCAACCTTGTCGAATCGCTTCGCGAGGTCCTTCAACGTCTTCATGCCATGCTCGCGCACGTCCTCGATGATCTGCTGGACCACCTCGGCGGCGGTCTGCGAGTTCACTTCAGGTCGCGGCAGTTTGGCCTTGAGCTGAGCACGGTTGAGTTTCTCTCCACGCCAATCGATGGTCGCGAGTTCGGAAAAGACTGTATCTGGGTTTGAAGTCACGCTCCTAGTTTAACGCCTCTGACCGGGTTAGCTTTCCTTTGGTTACCCAACCCGGTCATACGCCTCTGGAAGTTGCTACACATCCAAACAGGCAGGGCCCAGCAGTACCTTGAGGTCTCCGAACAATGCGGGGTTCGGATTGACCCTGAAGTTCATCCCTAGCCGCATCAAGGAGGTTCCCCGGCTGCCGGTGAGTTTCACCCGCACCTCGGTATTGCCATTGTGGGTACGCAGCACGTCACCGAGCTTTTGGATCAGCGATTCGGTGGCCTTATGCGTCGGAATCCCGATGACCACCGGTCCGGTGCCAGAGGCATCGGAGAGTTCCGGAATCATCATTTCTTGGGCGTTGAGCGTAATCGAACCATCATCGCGGCGCTGCACGCGGCCCTTGATGACCACGATCAGGTCATCGGCCAGGATCTCGGCGATCGGCTGATAAGCCTGCCCGAAGAACATGACTTCCATGGAGCCCGAGAGGTCTTCGATCTCACACCGCGCGTAGGGATTGCCGGATTTCTTGGCAATGCGCCGCTGCAGCCCGCTGATCATGCCTGCAATCGAAATGACGTGCCCATCGGAGGGCCCTTCATCCGAAAGCACGCTGGTGACCGGCATATCCGCGTACTGGTCCAGGGCAGAGCCCAGTCCCTGCAAAGGGTGGTCCGAGACGTAAAGGCCGAGCATATCCCGTTCGTAAGCGAGCTTTTCCTTCTTCTCCCAGTCGGGGAGGTCGGGGACGGCCACCGTCATCGCGTCCGAAACATCGGAGGTATCCAGCGCGCTGAACAGGTCAAACTGGTTCGCGGCCTCATTGCGCTTGAGCTGGATGACCGAGTCCACTGCTTCTTCGTGGATAGCCACCAGCGCACGGCGCGGGTGCTCCATCGAGTCGAAAGCACCGGCCTTGATCAAGGATTCGATGGTGCGCTTGTTGCATACCACCGCCGGAACCTTGCTCAGGAAGTCGCTGAAGTCCCGGTAGGCTCCCTTTTCGGTGCGCGCTTCGACCATGCCAGCCACGGCGTTGGCGCCGACGTTTCGGATGGCGCCCATGCCGAAGCGGATGTCCTTGCCCACAGGGGTAAAGTTCAAGGCCGATTCGTTGACATCAGGCGGCAGCACGGTGATACCGATGTGGCGGCATTCGTTCAGGTACAGCGCGAGCTTATCCTTGTCGTCGCCGACGCTGGTGAGCAAGGCGGCCATGTATTCGGCCGGGTAGTGAGCCTTGAGGTAGGCGGTCCAGTAGGAGACCACACCGTAGGCTGCCGAGTGGGCCTTATTAAAGGCATAGTCGGAGAAGGGCAGCAGAATGTCCCACAGGGTTTTCACTGCGGCGTCGGAATACCCGCTGTCGTTCATGCCCTTTTTAAAGCCGGCGAACTGCTTATCCAGTTCGGACTTCTTCTTCTTGCCCATGGCGCGGCGCAGAATATCTGCCTGGCCCAGCGAGTAGCCGGCCAGTTTCTGCGCGATCGCCATAACCTGCTCCTGATACACGATCAGGCCGTAGGTCCCGCCGAGAATATCCGCAAGCGGTTCTTCGAGTTCCGGGTGGATCGGAGTAACGTCCTGCAACCCGGTTTTACGCAATGCATAATTGGTGTGCGAGTTCGCGCCCATTGGACCCGGACGGTACAGGGCGATGACTGCCGAAATGTCTTCGAAGTTATCCGGACGCATCATTTTCAGCAGTGAACGCATCGGGCCACCGTCGAGCTGGAACACGCCGAGGGTATCACCGCGGGCAAGCAGCTGGTAGGCCGCGGGATCTTCCAAGGTCAACACCTCGAGGTTGATCTCGTTCCCGGTGTTGTACTGAATGTTCTCCAGCGCGTCGGAAATGATGGTGAGGTTGCGCAACCCCAGGAAGTCCATCTTGATCAGCCCCAAACCTTCGCAGGTCGGGTAGTCGAACTGGGTGATGACTTGGCCATCCTGAAAACGGCGCATAATCGGGATCACGTCAATAATCGGATCCGAGCTCATAATGACGCCGGCGGCGTGTACACCCCACTGGCGCTTCAGCCCTTCCAGGCCCTTCGCGGTCTCGAAGACACGCGCGGCTTCCGGGTCATTCGCCACCAGGTTGCGGAAGTCCCCGGCTTCGGAATAGCGCTTCGAATCCGGATTCTCAATGTCGTTGAGCGGAATGTCCTTGGCCATCACCGCCGGAGGCAATGCCTTGGTCAAGGTTTCACCCATGCTAAATGGGTAGCCAAGCACGCGTGAGGAGTCCTTCAGCGCTTGTTTGGTCTTGATCGAACCATAGGTCACGATCATGGAGACACGTTCGTCGCCGTACTTTTCGGTCACGTACTTGATGACCTCCGCGCGGCGGCGATCATCGAAGTCGACGTCGAAGTCGGGCATGGACACACGTTCCGGGTTCAAGAAGCGCTCGAAGATCAGCCCGTGCACCAGCGGGTCGAGGTCGGTAATACGCATGGCATAGGCAACCATGGAACCGGCACCGGAGCCACGGCCCGGACCGACACGGATGCCGTTGTCCTTGGACCAGTTGATGAAGTCCGCCACGACGAGGAAGTAGCCAGGAAAGCCCATCTTGATGATGACGTCCAGCTCATAGTCCGCCTGCCGGCGCGAAGCGTCCGGAACGCCATTGGGATACCTGTAGTGCATCCCCTTGTCGACTTCCTTGATCAGCCAGCTGGTCTCATCTTCTCCCGGAGGACAAGGGAACTTCGGCATGTAGTTCGCGTTGGTGTCAAAGGTGAGATCAACGCGATCTGCGATTTCAAGGGTGTTGTCGCAGGCTTCTGGATGTTCCTTGAACAGCTCGCGCATTTCGCGCGCGCTCTTGAGGTAGTAACCGGAACCGGAGAATGCGAAGCGGCTGCCACCCTGGTCATAGGTCGGTTCATCGAGCGTGGAACCCGAGTTGATGGCAAGCAGCGCCTCGTGCGCTTTCGAATCAGCTTCATGGGTGTAGTGCAGGTCGTTGGTCGCCACCAAGGGGATGCTCAGCTCGCGGGCCAGGCGCAACAGGTCCTTGGTGATCCTGCGTTCAATCTCCAGACCGTGGTCCATGATCTCGCAGTAGTAGTTTTCCTTGCCGAACAGGTCCTGGAGCTCCGCCGCGGCAGCCTTGGCCGCGTCGTATTGCCCGAGGCGAAGCTTGGTCTGCACCTCCCCGGAGGGGCAACCGGTGGTCGCGATCAGGCCCTCGGAATGCTCGTTGAGCAGTTCGCGGTCCCAGCGCGGGTACTTGCCGAACACCGAGTCCAATGAGGCTCTGGAGGAACCCTTGAACAGGTTGTCCATGCCCTTGTTGTTATAGGACAGCAAGGTCATGTGGTTGTACAGGCCACCGCCGGAAACGTCGTCGCCTTTTTGCGATTCGTCGGTACGCCATTTCACACGGGTCTTGTCATCACGGGCGGTGCCCGGGGTGACATAGGCTTCTACGCCGATAATTGGCTTGACGCCGGCGTCGGTCGCCCGTTTCCAGAAATCAAAGGCGCCAAAGAGGTATCCATGGTCGGTGATGGCCATGGCTTCCATGCCTTGCCGGTTGGCTTCTTCGAATAGCTCGCCTAGCCGGGCTGCTCCGTCCAGCATGGAGTATTCGGTATGGGTATGCAGATGGACAAATCCGTCACGTGTCGCGCTCACTGAACCAGTCTAGCGATTCACGCAACGAATTTCGTCCACTGCCCCACCCGCTGTGGGAGCTCTCATAGCAAGTAGCGTGGGATCTAGTAAGTTCCCTCGCGCAGTAGCTCCAATGCACCCGACAGGTCGTGCGGATATTCGCTTTCGTACTCGACCCATTGATCGGTGACAGGATGGTTGAATCCCAGACGCTTGGCATGTAGCCATTGGCGGGTCAGTCCCAGGGCGGCGCTGAACTTCGGGTCCGCGCCATAAGTTTGGTCGCCGACGCAGGGGTGGCCGAAGGCTGAGAAGTGCACACGGATCTGGTGGGTTCGGCCGGTTTCCAATTGCACTTCGACCAAGCTTGCCCGCCCAAAGGCCTCAAGCATTTCGTAATGGGTCACCGAATCACGTCCGCCTTCGAGTACCGCAAATTTCCAGTCGTGTCCCGGGTGGCGGCCGATGGGCGCGTCGATGGTTCCTTCTAGGGGATCCGGCAGTCCCTGGACCACCGCGTGGTAGACCTTTTTCGGAGTACGTTCCTTGAAGGCGCGCTTGAGCGCGGTGTAGGCGCGTTCGGACTTGGCCACCACCATCAGGCCACTGGTGCCGACGTCGAGCCGATGCACGATGCCCTGGCGTTCTGACGCGCCGGAGGTTGAGATGTTATATCCCTCGGCCATCAGCGCGCCGACAACTGTCGGGCCGACCCAACCGGGCGAGGGATGCGCCGCGACGCCTACCGGCTTGTCGATGACCACATAGTCATCTTCGTCGGCAATAATCTTCAGATCTTCCACGGCTATTACTCTAATTTCTAATGGATCGGCCTGGGGTGGGATGGTCACGTGCAGCTTGTCCCCCACTTGGAGCTTAAGCGGCTTGGTGACAATCCGTCCGTTGACTTCAACCATCGAATCTTTGCACAGGGACTTGGCCAGGGTGCGCGGGATTTCCAGGGCCTTGGAGATGTGGACGTCCAGGCGTTGCCCTGCGTCTTCAGGGGCGACGAGTAGTTCGTGGATCTCGGTGGTGTCGGTACCGCTCATGCTGTGGGCTCCGTGCTTTCGTCGTCCCCGTCGTTCATTTTCTTAGTTGGCGCATCGCCGATGGTGCCATCCAAATTTCTCCCGCGGATCAGCATCAGCGCAACCACGATCATCGAGCAGACGATGAACGAGTCGGCGACGTTGAAGATGGCAAAGTTTTGGACAGAGAACATGTCAACGACATGCCCGAAGCCAAAGGCCGGCTCGCGGAAGATTCGGTCGGTCAGGTTTCCCGCGACCCCACCGAGCAGACATCCCAGGGTGATCGCCCAGGAGCGTACCGCGACCTTGCGCAAGAGCAGGTAGATCACGTAGACCACGACCGCCGCTTGCAAGATGGCAAAGATGATCGTGAAGTCTTCGCCCATGGAGAAGGCGGCCCCGGGGTTGAGAATGTAATGGATATCCAAGAAATTCGGGATGACCACGAAGGATTCGCCGAGTTCCATATTCCTCTCCACGAGAATCTTGACCGCCTGGTCCAAGACCAGCGCGATCAAGGCGATGACCAGCCCGATGCCGGTGAAGCGCTTGGCCGCAGCAGCACTTCTCGGTTGTGAAGCACTCAAACTATTACCCATTAATTCCCTTTAAACATCAACGGTGGCGCCGGACAATCCCGAGCACCACCGTCAACTGTACTGATATTTAGTTCAAGCCATCAAACCCGTAAGGGACTAGTTGGACTTGGTTGCGTTATCGATGGATCCCTGCGACTCAAGGTCGCGGAGCTGTCCTTCGATGTAAGTCTTCAGACGTGCACGGTAGTCACGCTCGAAGCCACGCAGCTGCTCAAGCTTGCGCTCAAGTACTGACTTCTGCTGTTCCAGTGCGGAGAGAGTCTTGCGGCTCTTCTCTTCTGCAGAGGTAACCAGCGAGTTCGCTTCGGTCTTAGCTTCCGAGATGATCTTGTCACGCTGCTCAACACCGGAGGCAACGTATTCATCGTGCAGTCGCTGTGCCATCGAAAGCACGTTGGCTGCAGATTCTGCGGACTCGGTGCGAGGAGCGGCAGCAGGAACGGCGTTGGCTCCAGGAGCCGCGTCCTTCTTGTCCTCGACCTTGGCTGCAGCAACCGGAGCTTCGGCCTTCTTGGCCTCGGCTGCTGGTGCAGCTGCTGGGGTCTCGACCTTCTTTGGCTCTTCCGGCTTGGTTTCAGCCTTCTTTTCTTCAGCTGGTTTCGCAGCTGGAGCGGCGGCCACGGGAGCTGGAACGGACTGTTCCTTGGCCGAGACGCTGGTGTCCCCGCCTTGCGCTGCCAAGCGGCGGCGCAGCTCTTCGTTCTCACCGGTCAGGCGACGCAGCTCCACAACGATCTCGTCGAGGAAGTCATCTACCTCGTCTTGGTCGTAGCCTTCACGGAACTTGGTCGGCTGAAACCGCTTATTGACTACGTCTTCTGGCGTCAAAGCCATTGGGTCACCTCAATACTGGGATCATTTCCGCTCGACCGTTGATGTCTAGCGAAACACTTACCGTTCATTCAGTGTCGCGACCGGTGAAGTCGGAGCACTATTTCCTAAAGGATATAACGATTCGGACACTAATTACGAAACCGAACTGCCGGGACAGCTCTTTTTCTATTGAATTTTACAGTTTAGGATCCAGCCAGATCCTCGTATTCTTCTACGAAATACCTGCTCAGATCCCTGTACTGTAACCTACGCCACTAATGATCGATTTGACAATCATTACGACGATAAACAGGATCAAAAATGACAAGTCAAGCCGGATTCCACCGATATCCAATGGCTTAATCCTGCGTCTCAACCAACGCAACGGCGGGTCGGTAATAGTGACGATTGCTGTTGCGGCCACTAGCGCGATCCCTTTCGGGCGCCAATGCCGTGCAAAACTTTCAGTTATGTCCAACACAATTCGCATTATTAGCAGAATCTGCAAGACAGCTAGCAGGAAATAAATAATCCCGAACACCATGTTTACGCGCTCGCTCCTGCAGCTTAGCTCTGGTTGAAGAAGGTCGCCTGAGCTTCGGACTGTTTACGGTCTTCACCCAGTACTTCCACAGTGGCCGGGGAGAGCAGGAATACTTTATTCGTGACTCGCTCGATGGAGCCGTGGAGTGCGAAGACTAGGCCAGCCGAGAAGTCGACCAGGCGCTTAGCATCGGTTTCTCCCATATCGGTGACATTCATAATCACCGGGATTCCGTCACGGAAGTTCTCACCGATGATCTTGGCATCGTTGTAAGAACGCGGGTGAACGGTAGTAATTTGACGCAATTCGGAATCCTCATCCCGTACTGAAGGGGCACGCTTTATCGGTGTGACCGGAGCACGGTATTCGTTCTCTGGTTCTTTGGCTACGGAATGCGGGGCAACCGACTTGACTACCGGCTGCGGGCGCGGAGCTTCGGAAGGACGCTGCGGGGCAGCATCTTCTACGGCCCGCACCTGGGTCCTAGGTTCTGAGTTGTCCATTTCGGCCTCGCTCTGCTCAACAGCATCCGCCAAGCCGAGATAGACCATTGCCTTACGTAGTCCGTCAGCCACGATATTTCTCCTCAGTTGTCCCGTGCATGCACCCGCAGGTGCATGATTCCGCTACTCTGACGCTACCGCACGGCAATCGACAGGCATCGCTCATTCGAATTTTTTTGCGCGGTGTGTCGCGCAAGGCTAGGCTTTCGGCCATATCAGGCCAGCCAATCGACCCGCTTGCGGAGTTCTTCGGTAGGAGAAGAATCTCTCATCCTCTAAGGTGCAAATTCCGCTTTGCTGTACCGTAACACCAAGGGCTGAGAGTTCCTGCTCGGCCGACACTGGCAGATCGAGAGCGGGAGTTCCCCAGCTAGTGCTGGATCGTATCCCCGGTCGCGCAAGCTCGGATTCGGCCGCCATCGCTTCAGGGACTTCATAGCAGCGCCCGCAAATGGCCGGACCGATGACGGCCTCGACCGCATCTGCACCCAATTGCCGCAGTTCGTCGACGGTACGCGTCAGAATCCCACCCAGAAGCCCTCGACGCCCGGCATGGGCCGCGGCGGTGAAAGTCCGATCATTGCGCTTGTCTCGTGCAACAAAAAGGACGGGCAGGCAATCGGCGACCATGACGGCCAGGGCCTCGCGACCGGTAGGGTCAATGAGCGCATCGCAGGTCGGCGCCTCGGGTTCATTCCATGAGGTTCGCAGGCCTGGGGCAATGTGCACCGCCACGGTGGAATGGATTTGGTTCATGAAGTGCAATGAAAAACGGCGAACCCCGATCGAGTCTTCCAGCTTGGCCCGATGCTCCCCTACTAAGTGGGGGTCATCGTTTACATGCAAGGCCAGGTTTCCCTCGGCTTGCGTGGTAAATGCCAGTTGGATACTCGAATCGAGGTTCGACGCGAAATGTAGCACTGCTCAGCTTGTCGCTGTTTTTACTTTAGGAAGTCCGGAACGTCCAGGTCATCGTTCGAACCGTTAAGGTCCGAGTCGACAACGTCTGGAAGATCCTGGAAGGAGTTGTTCTGCTCCGCTGCCGCTGGCTTTGCTTCTGGAGCAGCAGCCGCCGGAGCTGGTGTTGCTTCAGGGGCCACCGCAGCTGGAACAGGCTGCTGCTCCTGTGCCTGACGGCTGGCCGCTGGCTTTGAAACCAGCGGAGCCATCGGCTTGCTGGTTACGTCCGGCTCGTCAAAGCCGGCAGCAATTACCGTGACTCGAGCTTCGTCACCCAAGGCGTCGTCGATGACGGCACCGAAGATGATATTGGCTTCTGGGTGCGCGACTTCCTGAACCAGACGAGCTGCCTCGTTGATCTCAAACAAACCGAGATCCGAGCCACCCTGAATGGAGAGCAGGACGCCGTGCGCACCGTCAATGGATGCTTCCAGCAACGGCGAAGCGATTGCTAGTTCCGCGGCCTTGACCGCACGATCCTCGCCACGTGCCGAGCCGATACCCATAAGTGCCGAGCCGGCACCCTGCATAACGGACTTCACGTCGGCGAAGTCGAGGTTGATCAGACCCGAGGTAGTGATCAAGTCGGTGATGCCCTGAACACCGGAAAGCAGAACCTGGTCTGCTTGGCGGAATGCGTCCAGAACGGAAACGTTGCGGTCCGAGATGGACAGCAGTCGGTCGTTCGGGATGACGATCAGAGTATCGACTTCGTCGCGTAGTGCCTCGATGCCATTTTCGGCCGAGTTTGCGCGGCGGCGACCTTCGAAGGTGAATGGGCGGGTAACGACGCCGATGGTCAGTGCGCCCAATCCGCGGGCGATTCGTGCCACAACGGGCGCGCCACCGGTACCGGTGCCACCGCCTTCGCCGGCGGTCACGAAGACCATGTCGGCGCCGCGGAGGACGTCTTCGATCTCTTCTACGTGGTCTTCGGCTGCCTGGCGTCCCACATCAGGGTTCGCGCCAGCGCCGAGACCGCGAGTAAGTTCGCGTCCTACGTCGAGCTTAACGTCGGCATCACTCATGAGTAGAGCCTGCGCATCGGTATTGATGGCGATGAATTCAACGCCCTTGAGACCGACTTCGATCATTCGATTGACTGCGTTTACACCGCCACCGCCGATTCCGACGACTTTAATGACCGCGAGGTAATTCTGTGGAGCTGCCACGTCCCGCTTCCCTTGTTAGATGTGCTACATATTTCACGATTCATGCGCGAAACCTTGACCTTTTGCCTTAAGGTTAAGTTTCTGTCAAGCTATCGCTATTAAGAACGCTATGAGCCATGCTGGCTTTCTGCAACGACCGCCGTGGCGTGTCGCCTATTGAAACCTATCTTTCCAGAATTTACCTTGAGAATGTTCATCCCTCGCCCGTGGCGAACGACTTAATACGTCACCGGGTTCTCTGGATTGGTCACGTCGATGACCTTGGCCATCTTCGGATTTTCTTTTAGTTCATCGAGGAAAATCTTCGCAACTTCATTTTTAAGTGCGGCTTTCGCCCCGTCTCCCCAGATCAGAGTTCGCTTCTTCGGCAAGGCGAGTTCCATGAAACCGGCCTGGGTCAGCGTAGCGGTGGAGACCTGCTTGAGCACGTTGGGCTCCACCGTGCTCAGGATCCCGGTCAACAGCTGAAACTGTTCCGGGTCTTTGGTTTGATCCGAGGCCTTCACCCGAGGAAGTTTGGTCTTGTCCTTCTCTCCGACTTTTTTCAGCTTCTCTCCGGTAGAGGAGACGATATAGGAATTTTTCCCCTCCACTAGGATCGCCACAGGCTCGGCCTCCACCACTTCGACGACTAGCGTGTCGGGCATTTTCGCACGCACCACAATCTCGTCCACGGCTGGCTGATCGCCGATAAGCTCTGCGACACGCGATTCGGAGATCCGCGGCAGCGGCACTCCTTCCAGCGGCGCCAGCGCTTCGAGCAGCTTCTTCTCGCTGACCAGCTTGCTTCCGGCCACCTCAATCTTCTTGGCGGCAAGCAGCGGCGAAAAGCTGAGAATCAATACCGCCGCGATGCTCAGCGCCACAATGCTTGCGGCGATGACAATGAGCAGCTTGCGTCGTTTCTTCTCCGGGCTGGCTGGCAGCTCGACAACCTTGGTGTTTTCTCCCATGGTGGCTCCCAGCTTTATTCGCAGGACAGTGCTGCAACGATTTGCGAACCAAGTTCGGTCACGTCGCCGGCACCAATGGTCATCACAACATCTCCGGGTTCGGCATACTCGACCACGTGGGCCACCGCCGCCGCCGGGCTGAGCACTTCGCTTGGCACTTCGATCCGCTCGGCGATCAGCGCGCTGGTGACTCCGGGGATCGGCTCTTCACGTGCCGGGTAGATCTCCAGAACGCGCACGCTGTCGGCCAGCGACAAGGCTTGGGCGAACTGGCGGTAGAACTCTTGGGTTCGGCTGAAAAGATGCGGTTGGAACACCACATGCAGCTTTCCGTCTCCCACCACTGCACGTCCTGCCTTCAAGGCGGCGTTTACTTCGGTGGGATGGTGGGCGTAATCATCATAGACACGCACGCCTTCGGCTTCGCCTTTGAACTCAAAACGGCGCGCTGCACCTGCAAAACTCGCCAATGCCTCAAGCGCATCGTCGATTTCGAGCCCGGCATCCATGCCTACCGCCAGGGCTGCGGCAGCGTTGAGCAGGTTGTGCTGGCCGGGCACCGCAAGGTTCAGCGTATGGCTCTCGCCGCTCCCCCATTCGATGGTGCATGCAAAACGCCCGTCGTCCAGCGCGCGCGCATCGCTGAGCCGACGGTCAGCGTGATCGGCGAAACCGTAGGTCTGGATCCGCAGTTCGGGACGTTCGTGGCGCATCTTGCGAGCCAGATCATTGGCGCCTTCATCATCTGCACAGCAAATGAGCAGGCCATCCGCGGGCAGCAGCCGAGCGAAATCTACAAAGGCCTGGTGCACGGCTTCCGCCGTACCGTAGTGGTCGAGGTGATCGGCTTCGACGTTGGTGACCACGATGACATTTGGCCGATAATTCAAGAACGATGAATCGGACTCATCCGCCTCGGCGACGAAGATCGCTCCCGCGCCGAGTTCTGCGTTGGTGCCCAGACTCGGAATGTTCGCGCCCACGGCAAAAGACGGGGCTGCCGCGGCGGTCTTCAGCATATGGGCGGTCAACGACGTGGTGGTGGTCTTGCCGTGGGTTCCAGCGATGGCCACCACTTGCTGATGGCCGCGCATGGTCGCTTCGAGCCCCTCGGAGCGGTGCATTATGCGCAGTCCCCGGCGTAGTGCTTCATCGTACTCGGCGTTCCCGGGCTTGATGATCGAGGAGATCACCACGGTGTCCGCGTCGCCCAAGTTCTGTGGGTCATAGCCGACATGGATACGCGCACCGCGCCCGCGCAAGCCGTCGAGTACCGGCAGGTCCTTGGCGTCGGAGCCGGAAACCGATACCCCGTAGTCCAAAAGCAGTCGGGCAACGGCAGAAACGCCAACACCGCCAACACCCATCAGATGTACCTTGCCAAGTTCGGCGATGTGTTCGCCTGGCTGCTGTGCCATGTTTAGCCTTTCTGACCCGACGCTGAACGGCGGGATGAAACTTCATCGATAATCAGGGCCGCCATCTGCTCGGCGGCGTCTCGCTGCCCCAGGGCGGCGGCAGCCTGCGACATCTGTTCAAGTTTATGCTGATCGGTGACCAAGTTCAGGACTGTGTCGGTGACAAACTCGGGAGTGAACTCATCGTCGGCGACCAGCACCGCGCCCCCTGCTGCGACGAGTGCACGCGCATTGAGCTTCTGCTCACCATTGCCGATGGGCAGGGGCACCAATACCGAGGGGGTGCCCGCCACGGCCAGCTCGCAAACGGTCCCGGCACCCGAACGGCAGATCATCAGATCGGCCGCCGCATAGGCGTAGTCCATGCGTTCCACATATTCGCGCTGCGTATAGCCCTGCCGCGCCAAGAGATTTCCCTGGGCATCGGTGGCCTGCTTATCGCGGCCGGTAATATGCACCACGTGAATTCCGGCGGCCGTCAGCTCATCGAGCGCGGCGACCGTCGTGGTGTTGAGGCTTTGCGCCCCGGAGGAACCGCCGGTGACCAGGAGTACCGGAGCTTCATCGGTGAGTCCGAAATACGCGCGTGCTTCCTCGCGCAACGCGTTGCGGTCCATCAGCGCAATATTCGAGCGCATCGGCATGCCCACCTGGCGTTCCTTGGGTAACCCCGTATTGGCGAAGGTGGTTCCGACCGCAACGGCGTGTTTGGCACCCAACTTATTGGCCATGCCGGCAACCGAATTCGCCTCATGGACAAAGGTCGGTATCCCCAGCTGCTTTGCCGCTAAATAGGCTGGTGTGCATACGTAGCCGCCCACGCCGAGCAGTGCTTCGGCCCCGCTTACGCGCAGGGTCCGCTTCGCCTGGCTTAGCGCCTTGAGGAATCGAAATGGGAACTTGAGCAGATCCAGCGAAATACTGCGGGGCATCGGCGCCTTGGGAATCAGCTCCAGCCGATATCCAGCTTCCGGCACCAGCTTCGTTTCGAGTCCGCCCGGGGATCCCAGCGCGAGGATTTCTGCTTGATGCTCCCGTTTGCGGACCGCATCGGCGATCGCCAGCATCGGCGAGATATGGCCGGCGGTTCCGCCTCCGGCAACGACCAGACGGATCGGATCACTCATGGCTTTTTCTACTCCTTGGGTCCAAGACCGGCTGTTAGGCAATAACGTAGGCGAATACTACTTTTTAGGCTTCTTGGCATCCTCGACAAGGGTAGCCAATGCGGCGACCTTCTGGGCGCGAGCCGAACACAGGACAAAACCCATGGCGAGCATTACGGCCAGCATGGCCGAGCCACCGGAAGAGATGAACGGCAAAGGCACGCCGATGACCGGCAGCAGTCCGCTCACGGTGCCGAGGTTGATGAACGTCTGGCCAATGATCCACGAAGAAATGCACCCCATGAGGACCTTCGTGTACAGGTCATTTACGCGCATCGAAATGCGGTACATGGCCAAGGCCAAAAGCGCGAACATGGACAGCACGAAGAGCACTCCGACAAAGCCGAACTCTTCACCAAGAATTGAGAAGATAAAGTCGTTTTGAGCTTCCGGAACATAGGACCACTTCAACCGTGATTGCCCGGCGCCAACACCGAACCAGCCGCCGGATGCAAAGGCATGAAGTCCCATGCTCGACTGGTAGCAGATCCTGTCGTCGGGTCCGCAGTCGATGTTCAGCCACGCCAGCACTCGGGCACGGCGGTTGCTAGAGGCAAAAACCAAGACCGAGAGCACGATAAAACCCGCGGCGCCGGTCAGGGCCAGCCACTTGACCTTGAGCCCGCCGAGAAATAATGCGGTGGCGATGATCAGGATGAGGATCAGCGCGGTACCCACATCCTTGCCCCACAGCACCAGCAGGAGGATGGAGCCGCCGACGGGAGCAACTACTGGAATGAACAGGTGCTTGTAGTCATGCAGCATGCCCTGTTTCTTTTCCAGCATGAACGCGGCAAAAACCGCCAACGCCAGCTTGGCGAATTCACTGGGCTGCAGCCCCACGGTGGCGGTGATGCGGATCCAGTTTCGGTTGCCCAAGACCTCATGGCCCAACGGGGTGAAGGCCACCAGGAAGAGCAGCCCGAACGCGATGATTGCCGCCGGCCAGGCGAGCCGCTTCAAGGACTCTGGTTTGAAAAATTGCATGACGATCATGCACGCGATCCCCAATGCGGCAAACATCGCCTGGGAGATTGCCACCTCAAAGCCGTCGTTTCCGCGCGCGATCGCCTCGACCGATGCCGAGGACTGGACCATCAGCACACCGAAGACGGCTAGGGCGATGGAGGTGACGAACACCAGCATGTAGTCAATGGAGGCGGTCCGGGCACTACCGGATTCGATATTGCCGATGAGCCGAGAAATCGGGGAGATTTTAGGCTTTCCGTTCTTGGCTTTTTTGCCACGTGGTGACGCCATATCTGCCTCCCGTCCCGTCCGCTGCTTACTTGGTTTCTTCGGTGCCCGCATCCATCAGATCACTGACCGCGCTGATAAATGCGTTGCCACGCTGGGCGTAGGAACTGAATTGATCCATCGATGCCGCGGCCGGAGCCATCAGCACGGTGTCGCCGGCTTGAGCTAGTTCTGCCGCCTTGCGCACCGCTTGGGTCATCACCTGAGTCCCGCTAGGGGCAACGCCCTCGGCGGCTAGCCCTTGAGCGGTAATGTCGATCAGCTGTACCTGCGGTGCCTGTTCGGCCAACGCCGCACGCAGCGAATCGTTGTCCGTGCCGATCAGCAGCACGGCTCGTAGCCGTTGGGCATGCTCCTTGACCAGTTCGGTGTAGTCCACGCCCTTGGACAGGCCGCCGGCGATCCACAGCACCGAGCTGAACGCCGCAAGGGAAGCATTTGCCGCATGCGGGTTAGTTGCCTTGGAGTCGTTGATCCACAAGATCTCATCGCGACGCGCCACCGCTTGGATGCGGTGCGCTCCGGAATCAAACCCGCTAAGCCCCTTGGCGATCGCTTCGGCTTCCACCCCGTAGGCGCGGGCCAAGGTGGCCGCCGCCGCGGCGTTGGCCGCGGTATGCCGTGGAACGATCTCGCCGATATCTTTCAGCGCCACCAGTTCAAGCGCGTTGGTCCGGCGATCTTCGATGAATGCGCGGTCCACCAGCAGTCCTTCGACGATGCCTACGGTGGAAACCGCTGGGCTGTCGGTGGAGAAGCCAATGGCCCGGCAGCCTTCGACAACATCCGCGTTCTCGACCATTTTGAGCGTCGGCGCATCGGCAGTATTGAAGATCGCGGCGACTTCGGTGCGTTCGTAGATCTTGGCCTTGTCGGCCTTGTAGCCTTCGAATCCGCCATGCCAATCGACATGGTCCTCCGCGATGTTCAGCACCACCGAGGCGAGCGGCGAAATGCTGTGGGTGTAGTGCAGCTGGAAGCTGGAGAGCTCAACGACGAACACGTCGTATTCCACCGGTTCGCGCACCGCATCGAGAATCGGGGTGCCGACGTTGCCCACGGCGATCGCCCGCAGGCCGGCGGCCTGCAAGATCGCCTCGGTCATTCCTACCGTGGTGGTCTTGCCGTTCGTGCCGGTGATCGCCAGCCACTTCGGCGCGGTACGCCCGGCGCGGTTCTGGACCCGCCAGGCCAGTTCGATGTCGCCCCAGATTTCGATGCCGGCATCCGCGGCTTGAAGCAAGATCGGGTGACGCGGATTCCAGCCTGGCGAGACGATCACCAGGTCTGGCGCAGCGCCATCGACCTGTGGCAGCGAAGCGACGTGCTGCTCGCCGAGCAGCACCTCGTGGGCTCCGACCAGCTTGAGCGTTTCGGCGCGCTGGGCGTTGATCTTATCGTCGCGGCCGTCGATGACGCTGACGATCGCGCCCAGCTCGATCAGGGTATCCGCGGCAGAGAAACCGGAAAGCCCGAGACCCGCAACGAGAACGCGCAGGCCCTTCCAATTAGCATCCCAACTTCTCAGATCGGCCAGTTTTTCACTCACAGTGCGACAACCCATTCGGAGTAGAACAGACCCAGTCCGGCTGCCACGAACAGTCCGGCCAGAATCCAGAATCGAATAACAACATTCTCTTCGGACCAGCCGGAGAGCTCAAAGTGATGCTGCAGGGGCGCCATCTTGAACACTCGCTTGCCGCCGGAAAGCTTGAAGTAACCCACCTGGATGATTACCGACAGGGTAATGATCACGAACAGCCCGGCGATAACTAGCAGCAGCAGCTGCGTGCGCGAAAGAATGGCCATGGCCGCCACGGCGCCGCCGATGGCCAAGGAACCGGTATCGCCCATGAAAATCTTTGCCGGCTTGGCGTTCCACCACAGGAATGCGATCAGCGCACCGGAGATGGTGGCGCCGAGCAGCGCCAGATCCTGCGGGTCACGCACGGTGTAGCAGACTTCCATGGCGTTGGCGTTGCCGCAGGCCTGGTTCTGCTGCCAGATGCCGATCAAGGTGTACGCGCTGAACACCATGATCGAGGCCCCGGTCGCCAAACCGTCCAGGCCGTCGGTGAGGTTCACGCCGTTGGTGGTGGCGGTGACGATGAAGTTTGCCCAAAGCACGAACAGGATCAAGCCGAGCATTGGTCCGGCAAAGGCCAGATCGATGTTCAGGTCGCGCAAGAAGGAGATCGCGGTGGACGCCGGGGTCAGGCCCTGGCTGTTGGGGAACTGCAAGGCGAGGATGG
The DNA here is from genome assembly GCF_002975455.1 of Arthrobacter sp. MYb224. Taxonomy (NCBI): domain Bacteria; kingdom Bacillati; phylum Actinomycetota; class Actinomycetes; order Micrococcales; family Micrococcaceae; genus Arthrobacter; species Arthrobacter sp. MYb224. The sequence goes on from NZ_PCPU01000001.1 coordinate 641,680, forward strand.
CGAAGCTGATGCCCACGATCGCCTGCAGGACGATCTTCTGGTAGGCACGCAGGCCCAGGGAACGCTTCTTGGCGATCTTGATGAAGTCGTCGAGGAAGCCGACCAGGCCCATTCCGCCAAAGAGCAGCAGCACCAGCAAACCGCTGGCGGTGATGCCCGAGGAGGTGCGTCCCATTAATCCGAGGATCAGGTGCGTGGCAAAGTAGGCGACGAACACCGCAAGCACAAAGACCACCCCGCCCATGGTGGGGGTGCCGGACTTCACCGCGTGCGAATTGGGGCCGTCGTCGCGCACGACCTGGCCGTACTGCTTTTTGGTGAGCAGCCGAATGTATAACGGCATCGCCACCATGGTCAGCACCAGGGCAATGCCTGCGCCTAGAATCAATGCGATCACGCGTCTTCGCCTTCTTTCACAAGTGCAGCGATGTCATCGCCCAGGTGCCGCAGACCGGCCCCATTTGAGGATTTAAACAGGACAATATCTCCAGGTAGTAGCTGCTCTTGAAGCAAGGTACGTGCTTCGTCTAGATCTTCCACAAAATAAGCTTCGTCTCCCCAGCTGCCTTCAAGCACCGCCGAATTATAGGCAAGTTTCGCGCCCCAGCCGATGACCAGCAATTTCTTGATGTTCATGCGTACCGCGATCCGTCCCAGCACATCATGCTCATGCCGGGAGTCGTCGCCGAGTTCAAGCATTTCGCCCAAGACCGCCCATGTGCGCCGGGCGTGGCCCTGCTCATCGGGCAGGCCGAGCTCGGCCAAGGTGCGTAGCGCGGCGCGCATGGATTCCGGGTTTGCATTGTAGGCGTCATTGATGATGGTGACGCCGTCGGCCCGCTCGATGCGCTCCATCCGCCAGCGGCTGCCGGCGGCCAACCCATCGAGGGTCTCGGCGATCTGCGCTGACGCGATCCCGAGTTCAAAGGCTGCGCTCGCGGCGGCGAGAATGTTGCTCACGTGGTGGCGGCCCAGCAGGCCGGAGGTGATCCGCTGGCTGTAGCCGTCGGCGAATTCGAGGGTCAGCTCGGGCTGGCCTTGCGCATTAACCACAACATCGCTGGCCCAAACGCTGGCGTTCTGTGGCTTTCCTTGGATGCTGCCGAAGTACCGGACCGCTCCCCCGGAGCGGTCCGCCATGCGCGCTACCCTGGCATCTTCGAAGTTCAGCAAGGCGGTCCCGGAGGCGTCCAAGGCCTCGACGAGTTCGCCCTTGGCTTTTTCAATGTTTTCGACTCCGCCGAATTCACCGGCATGCGCGGTCCCGACGCAGAGCACTACGCCAAGCTTCGGGCGAACCATGTCGGTCAGGTAGGTCAGGTGTCCCACGCCGGTGGCGCCCATTTCGATTACCAGATATTTGGTTTCCTCGGTGGCGGTGAACACCGTCAGCGGAACGCCGACTTCGCCGTTGTAGGAACCGATCGGCGAAACGGTCGGTGCGACCTTGTCCAAGATCGTCGCCAGCAGGTCTTTGGTGGTGGTCTTTCCGGCCGAACCGGTAATCCCGATCACCACGGCATCGTTCCGGGTCTTCAGGTATTTGACGATGTGCGCGGCAATCTGGCCCATGGCTTCGACCGCGTCTTCGACGATGATTGCCGGGTGCTCGACCCGCCGGTCATCTAAGGTGATGCGTTCGGCCAAGGCCAGCACGGCACCACCGGCGAGAGCCTTGTCGATGAAGGCGTGCCCGTCGGAGAACTCACCGGGCTTGGCGACAAAGAGGGCTCCGGGAAGCACGTCACGCGAATCGGTGGTGACCGATGAGATGACGGTGGATGGGACGACAGAAGCTGTCGCGCGACCCCCGGTGATCGCGAGCAGGTCGGAGAAGGACAAATCAATCATGGCAATTAGGACTTTACACTTGTGCGGCCGTGGTCGAGGACTTCTGTGAGCTAGTAAATGGTCACAAATCCATGAAGTTTTAGGGCGTTGGCCAATTCGATGCGGTCATCGAGGGCAACGTCAATTCCCGCTACGTCTTGGCTGACTTCGTGTCCACGACCGGCGATGAGGATCGCATCTTGGACCCCCGCCAAACTCACAGCGAACTCTACGGCTTTAGCGCGTGGCGCGATGTTGAACAGCTGCACCTGCCGGCGTTCGCCTTCGATGACAGCGCGCGCTCCGGATGCGACTTGCTCGCGAATCGGTGCGGGGTCTTCGCCGTGTGGGTCGTCGTCGGTGACGATGACGATATCGGCGTGGCGTGCGGCTACCGCGCCCATGTCCGGCCGCTTGGTCTTGTCGCGTTCACCGGTGGCGCCAAAGACGATGATCCGCCGGCCCTGATCTCCGGTGCGTACCGAGTCCAGAGCCTTAGCCAGTGCGTCGGAATTGTGCGCGAAGTCCACCACGGCAACCGGGGCTTCGCCGATCACCTGCATGCGTCCGGGAACCGACACGGACAACGGTTCGAACTCCTCCAGCACCTGTTGCAGCGTATCGAGGTCAACTCCGCTGCTAAGCACCATGAGCGTGGCCAGCGCCGCGTTGGCGACGTTGAATAGGCCCGGCAGCCCGGTACGCGCATGCAGGGTTCGCCCGTCGCGGTGCACGATGGAGAATTTATGTCCAAGCGCACTAGGCGCAAGGTCAGTGACTATCCAGTCGGCGGTCCCGTTGGCAGCGTCGAGGCTCAGCGATTCGGTGGGGATCAGGGCCTGCTCCGCCAAGCGCTGGCCGTACGGATCGTCTACCATCACCACCGCGCGTTCGCTATGCTGCGAGTTAAACAGCTTCGCCTTGGTCTGGAAGTACTCCTCCATCGAACCGTGCAGGTCTAAGTGGTCTTGGGTGAGATTGGTATATCCGGAGACCGCAAATCGAAGTCCGTCCACTCGGCCATAGCTCAGTGAGTGGCTGGAGACTTCCATGGCCACGGTGGCGACTTCTTGCTCCTGCATCCGCGCCAGGACACCATGCAGCTGGGTGGCCTCGGGCGTGGTCAGCACGCTGGGGATGATCTGGCCGCGAGCAGACATTTCGATGGTGCCCACGAGGCCTGAGTGCCTGCCCAGGGCCTCGGTTATCGCGCGAATCATGTAGCTTGTCGTGGTTTTGCCATTGGTGCCGGTGACCGCGAGCAGCTGTGGGCAGCGTGTATCTGTGCCGTAGACGCTGCTAGCGGCTTGGGCGGCTATCTGCCGGACGTTCGGCACCACTGCTACCGGGATTGACAGTTCGGCTGGCAAGAACTCCAGCCCGGCAGGATCGGTGATCAGGGCAACTGCACCGTGTTCGAGCGCAGCCGCAAGGAATTCGGCTCCGTGCCGCTTGGCACCCGAAATCGCTAGGAACACGTCTCCCGGCTGAACGATCTGCGGGTTCAGGCTCACACCGGTAATGTGCGGATTAAGCCCGGTACCTCGGTCCTTTGCAGTTGCGGCAACCGTCACGCAGAGCCGGTCAAAGCTGATTCCCTTGACCGATTGGGGTCGTAAATAACGTTCCAGCTCGCGTGGCGTGCCTGATTCCTGGACTACCAAGGTTTCTTTTGTTCCTTACCAACGAAGACGTCGTACGACTCAGATTTAGTGGAGCTTGGCGGCACGTTGTAGGTGTTGAGCACGTGGCTCATCACCTCGGTGAACGTGTCGGCGACCGAAAAGTTCTTCCAGCTGCCTTGTGGACGGTACATGGTTGCCACCACAACGTATTGCGGGTCATCCAGTGGTGCTACGCCGGCAAACGAATAGCTGTATCCGTCGTAGCCTTTGTCGCTGGCGGCCTGGCCGGTACCGGTCTTTCCGCCTACCCGGTAGCCCGGTATCTTCATTTTAGTACCGGTGCCGGATTCCACGACACCTTCCATGAGTTTGAGCATCTCTTTAGATGTCGTCTTTTTCACAACTCGGGTAGTTTTCGGGGTTTCAGGTTTGGTGATGCTGCCGTCTTCGTTCTTGTACCCCTCGATGAGGCTTGGAGCAATCAGTTCGCCGCCGTTGGCCAAGGCTTGGAAGATCGATGCCGTGTGCAGCACCGTCTGGGAATAGCCCTGGCCGAACATGGTGGTGTACTGCTGGCGTCGGTCCCAATTCTCGGGTTTTGCCAGCTGACCGGCGCTGGCACCATTCAGACCAAGGTAGATCGGGCTGCCCAGCCCAAACTTGCGCATGTAGTCATAGCGTTCCTTGTTGCTGAGCTTATTGCCAACCATCACCGTGCCGGTGTTGTAGGATCGGGCGAAGATTCCGGCCACGGTCATGTCATAGGTGGCGTGCGGCAACGAGTCGTGGATCGTCTCTCTGGTGACCGTCACTTTGTTCGGGACGCGCATTTCGGTCTTCGCAGTCACCGCACCTTGGTCTATCGCCGCGGCGAAGATGGCGGCTTTGCCTGTGGAGCCTGGTTCAAAGGCACGGGTGATGGCCACCGAACGCCGGAATTCCGGGTCGGTGGCTCCCGGATCGTTGGGATCCAGCTGGGCAGAGTCGCCGATGGCAAGAATCTTGCCGGTCTTCACTTCTTCGACGACGACCGAAACCCATTCAGCGTTGAATTCTTTCTGCTTCTTTTCGGCTTCACGCTGGGCCACATAGTTCACGTCGGAATCGATGGTGAGCATCACGTCCTGGCCATTGACCGCGGGAGTTTCTTCGACTTCGGTGACCGGGATGCGCACGCCGTCGGCGCTCACCTCGATCTTGCGGCTGCCGTTGGTTCCCTTCAGATGCTCCTCTTGGCTCAGTTCGAGCCCTTCGGCGCCGACCACGGTGGTCTGGTCTTCGGAATTGCGAACAAAGCCAAGCAACGGTCCGGCAATGACGCCTTGCGGATATTGCCTTTCGCTGCGCAGTAATGGCGTCAGACGAGGGATGCCAACTTCCATGACTTCGTTCTTGACTTCTGGGGTGACTCCCTTGGCAAGAACCACGTAGCCTTTGGGCTTGGCGTCATCCTGCGGCTGAACCGATTTGGCAAGGTCTTCGGGGTTCTGCTCAAGAATTTCCGCAAGTTCCTGGATCGCCTGGTCCCAGCCGATGAACTCGCTGCCGTTAGTCCCATCACGCTTGGCGCGGCGGATTTGATCTCGTTGATCACGCTGATCGATCACCAGGTCGTATCGATCCACGCTGACCGACAACAAGGTTCCCTTGCGATCGACAATTGAACCGCGAGTCGGCGCGATGATTTCTTCGCGCTGACGATCGGCCTGAGCGGCGTCGGCGACGGTGGAAGCGTTGATGCCTTGCACCCAAAATAGCCGACCAGCAATCGCCAGGAGTGCTGCCAAAGATAGGATCAGCAAAAAGCGCATGCGCTTTTTTGCGGTTTCCAGTGCGGTCGAGTTCACGGTGATACTCAGTCCCCTCAACGTGGTTTCTTGACAGCGAGAATTACCGCCGTAGTCCTAGCTTAGAAAGCGAAAGTTAGTTCGTCGGGGATTTGATCATTGGTGCCGGGATCGTGCCGCCGTTGAGCTCGCTGTCGTTGAAGACCGGACGCCCGTCATCAGCGACCTTGCGAGTTGCCGCCTCTTCCTTCGCCTCGGACTTCGTGGAGTCCTTGGAATCCGATGCCTCATTAGAGGTTTTGGATTCGTCCTTGGAATTCTGCCCCACGGTGGGAGCAGGAGCCTTCGACTCGCTCTTTTTCGTGTCAGCCTTCTCGCGGATGCTTTGTCCTGGCAACGGGAGCGTCGCATAATTTGCGGCGTTTCCTTCTGCAGTGACGGCCTTGTCGGCTGATTTCTTGATGCTGTTGTCTGATAGGTCGACGAGACCCGGTGCTCCCGGAGCCACCAGGCCTATCGCTTTGGCCTCCTTGGCGAGCGCCTGTGGAGCGGACAACGACTGGGCTTCCTTCAACAACGCTTGGTTCTCCTGAGAGAGCGCGCGTTCTTGGTTTCGCAAGGAGACGATGTCGTACTGGCGCTGCGCGACCGAGGTATTCATGAAAACGAGCGTGACCATAACCGCGAAGGCCAGCAGGACTAAAGCGATTACCATGACGAGCATTGAGCGTTTATTCGTCTCGTTCATTCGAGGAACGAGCGAGAGCGTCACACGCTGCCGAGGGTCATTGCCAGCCAGTTCGCTCGCCGCCACCGGCTCCGGACGAACATCGCGAGCGGCACTACCTTCTACAACCGGCTGTGCGGTCATAGCGGCAGTCTTCAATACTCGACGTTGGGCTCGTTGGCTCATGGCTAGCTCCTTTTCAGAACTCTTTCGACCGCCCGTAAGCGGGCCGATGCAGCGCGTGGGTTTTCTGCAATTTCTGCTTCGTTCGGCTTTTCGGTGCCCTTAGTCAGAACCTTGAATTCAGCCTTGTGCTCTTCCAGCTCGACCGGGAAGCCCGGTGGCGCGGAGGAAGTTGAGCCCTTCACGAAGTGACGTTTGGTGATCTTGTCTTCCAGCGAGTGATAGCTCATCACGACCACTCGACCACCAATATTCAATGAAGACATTGAGGCAGGAATAGCCCGCTCCAGTACATCGAGTTCTTCATTGACCGCAATACGCAACGCTTGGAAGGTCCGCTTGGCCGGGTGGCCGGAAGTACGAGCGGCAGCAGCTGGAACGACTGTTCGGATCACGTCCACCAGTTGGGCGGTGGTGGTGATTCGTTCTTTATCCCTGGCTTCGACGATTGCGGTGGAAATTCGACCCGCGAATTTCTCTTCACCCCACTGCCGAATGATGCGCAGCAGCTTTTCACGGTCCAAGTCGTTGACTAGATCTTCGGCAGTTGGACCTACCGAGGTGTCCATTCGCATATCCAATGGTGCATCGTAGGAATAGGCGAATCCGCGTTCGCGTTCGTCTAATTGAAGCGACGAGACGCCCAGATCAAAGAGGACACCATCGATTCCCGGGTAGCCGAGGTCTTCGACAACATCTGAAATTTCGTCGTACACCGCATGAACCAAATCAACGCGCGAGGCGTAGGGCTTGAGCCGTGCACCTGCAAGCTCGTGGGCTTGTTCATCGCGGTCGAGGCCGATCAAGTGGAGGTTGTCGAAGCGCTGGAGAATGGCTTCGGAGTGCCCGCCCATTCCTAAAGTGCAGTCCACGACGATTGCCTTGCGTCCGGCGGCGTTGGCGCGTTCGATGCCCGGTGCCAAGAGATTGACACATCGATCCAGTAATACCGGAACGTGTCGTTCCGATGCGGGTCGTTGAGAATCTTGATTCGGCACTGCGCCCCCTTTCGCTATCGTCGTGTTCGCTGGATTCAGATCCCCCTCCAACCTTGTAACGGCGATCGTCGATCTGGCTCCGGGGAAGTGGAGCCAGAGCAAGTCCCCCTGAAGGTGGCTGGAGATCTCAACCCAGCGCTCTTACCTGATGTGGATGTAAACCGGCTCCTGTTGGAGCCTTAGTCTTCATCCGTTTCGGAAAATACGTCTTCCTGTTCCTGCAAGTACTGCTGCCATGCCGTGGAGTCCCAAATTTCTATGCGGTTGCCCGCACCAATGACCGTCACTTCACGGTCAAGGTCTCCATAGTTTCGCAATACTTGAGGAATCGTGACTCGTCCTTGCTTATCCGGCACTTCGTCGGAAGCTCCGGACAAGAAAACACGTGCATAGTCTCGCGCCTTACGCGAGGTAAGCGATGCCTGAGCTAATTGCTCATGCTGCTTCTCGAACTCTCGTTGGCTGAAAACATAAATGCAGCGCTCCTGCCCACGGGTCAATACGAGTCCGTAAGACAGATCGTCACGATATTTTGCGGGGAGAATCAGCCGGCCCTTTTCATCAAGTCGGGGCGTGTAAGTTCCAAGGAACATGCACACCGCCTTTCATGTGAAGTGGCTGGAAACCCCAATTCCCTCTACTGCACTCCACTTTACTCCACAACCCTCCACTGTCAACGCAATCCAACCGTTTTCGCGAGGGGTTGGACATAAAAAATGCCGTGTTTTGGCGGGTTTTTCCCAGCATGCATTGTGGAGGGCTCCAGGGGCGAGAACGTGCGCACCTCGAAATTCGACCAAGAAATTACCGAGATACCGCTACTTTCGGGCCTTTTGGGCGAATGGGGAGGGCGGTGGAGGGAGACGGGGAGGAAAGTGGGGAATCGTTAGGAAGCGGTGAGAATGTGTTTCCTAGGAATCTGCCGAGAATCGACGTAGCGCGTGTCGACGGTTGAAAAGACCGTTAAAAAGAAAAAGAGGTGCAACCCCAATAAAGGGTTACACCTCGTAAATAAGGATTCTAGCCGTCGGATTGGTCCCGCTTGCGCTGATTCCATTTTTCTTCCAGACCGCTCATGAACTGCGAGTTTCCCGGGCCGGATGATTTTGAATCGGCTGGCGCCTTCGCACCACCAACCTTGCCTGCTGCAGACTTGGCCAGGCCCAGCAGTACCCCACCGAACATGACGGCGAAACCAACAACACCCACGATGATGAGCTGCTGCGAAATGCCATAAATTAGACCAGCAAGCCCAACTATGACCAGAAGCGCGCCGAGTGCAATGTTGCGCGTTGAAAGGCGACCACTGCTAGCTGGAGCTTTCATACTGGAGGCGAAGCGGCGGTCTTCGTGCAGCTGCTTTTCCAACTGCTCCAACAGACGTTGCTCGTGCTCTGATAGCGGCATCGTCTTCTCCTTCCAATCACTGCTGTAGCGGTCATCCACCGCCTACAGGTATAACGCACAACCACTTGGAAACGTTCCAATCGGTATTTGCTACCTACTTATTAGGATAGTCTCTTTTACCGCTACCCTGCTAGTTGATCTTCAGCTCTTTCAGGCAACTTCATAGCTACGCCGATTAAAGCTATTTTTCTTTGGGTCGAAGGAAGCGGGCCGGAGCTAATCCGGAGTCAGGGAATCGTTGGCTTATTTCGTCCGCAACCCTCTCAGCTTCGCGGGTTTTGCCCTCCGCTGGATCCAAACTGAGCTGAATGCCCAACTCAGGGTCGCTTAGCCTTTCTGCCTTCACTCCCACAAGCCGTACCGGCTGCGGCAACGGAGTCATCCGACGCAATAGTTCGATGGCACTTTGACTTATTGCGGAAGACGAGTCTGTTGGCGCGGCCAAAGTACGGGATCGTGTTACGCCAGTAAAATCTTGGTATTTCAGTTTGAGGCCCACTGCGGATGCGGCTTTATTGGAGGCGCGAAGCCGCTGGCCTATCCGGTGTCCTAGTCTGAGCAATTCTTCTTCCAGCAATTCGAGGTCCGCAATATCGCCGGCAAAGGTATGTTCGGCAGAAATGCTCTTTTCTTCCCTAGTGGTCTGAACTGCTCGGTTATCGATGCCATGGGCCAGCAGGTGCAAGGAACGGCCGTGTTCACCAAAACGTTGGATCATACGTGATTGGGGCTCGTCGGCTAATTGCTCGATAGTTTCGATCGCCAACGCGTGAAGTTGTTCTCCAGTTTTCTTCCCGACACCCCACATCGCCGATACTGGCAATTGATGCAGAAACTCCGTGGTTCGTTCTGGTGCGACGACGATCAGCCCATTGGGCTTGGCATGCGTAGAGGCAAGTTTTGCGACAAACTTGTTTCGAGCAATGCCGATGCTGGAGGGTAGATTCAATTCCTCGGCCAGGTGGGCGCGAATTCGGTGAGCGATCGCGACCGGGCCACCGAGCAACCTCATGCTTCCGGTGACGTCAAGGAACGCTTCGTCGATACTTACTTGCTCAACCAAAGGCGTAATAGTCTCAAAGTAGTTCATGATCTGGGCAGAAACCGCAGAGTACACCCCATGCTGCGGTTCGATAATCGTTGCCTGCGGCATCAAGGCGATTGCTTGGCTCATCGGCATAGCCGATCGCACCCCGCGTGCCCGGCAATCATAGGATGCGGATAAGACTACGCTTCGGCCATTTGGAAATCCGACGATCACCGGTTCATGCCTTAACTCGGGACGCTCGCGCAGCTCTACAGACACGAAAAAGGCATCCATATCCACATGCAAGATCGCGCGGTTTTCCAAGACTGACATATCTACAGTCTAGTGAGCGTCACCGACGGATGGCTGGCAAGTGTTAGCAATCCAATATGGGGCCATTCTGCGCTCTGCTAGCAACCCATAAAGATAACGGTAGAGTTGAAACTATCCGTTAGCAGTTCACGCTTAGAAAATGGTTTTGCATGTCGCCGTCTGAATCTCTGTCAGCCCTCGTGTCAGAAGCCGGGGAGGTGAGCCGCACGTACACCGATGCGGTCGCTCATCGCCTGGAAGACTTCTTGTCGTCAAAAAGCGAAGAAGTTGCTCAGATTACTGCCAGCGCCACGGAAATCGTCAACAGCATTCAAGATCTTACTCGTGGCGGAAAGCGGCTTCGTCCGCTATTCGCCTATTGGGGGTTTCTCGGGGCTGGAGGTCAGCCCGACGACGAGAATATTGTTCGTCTGGGCATAGCTCTAGAACTCTTCCAGGGTGCCGCGCTCATCCACGATGACATTATTGACAACTCAGATACTCGTCGAGGCAAACCGAGCGTACACAAGCGCTTTGAGGCCCAGCATTCTTCGCTCGGATTAACTGGGAACGCAGCACAGTACGGCGTAGCGAGCGCCATCCTCACCGGGGACTTGTGCCTATCTCTGAGTGAGGAAGTCTTTGCCGGGATTGACAGCCTAACGCCAGGCACCCGGGCGATCTTCAACAAGATGCGGCTGCAAGTCATGGCGGGACAATATCTGGACGTTCTTGAAGAGTCCGCTGGCTCTGCCTACGATCCGGCCGAGGCAGTTAAGCGCGCTCGCACCATCGTTCGATACAAGTCCGCAAAATACTCGACGGAGAATCCCTTCTTGCTTGGTGGCGCATTGGCTAATGCGAGAGACGAACTCTTGGAAAGCTATAGTGCTTTCGCTTTGCCTTTGGGTGAAGCCTTCCAACTACGGGATGACGTTCTCGGAGTTTTTGGCGATCCATCGGTCACCGGAAAACCTGCTGGCGATGACCTTCGCGAAGGAAAGCGCACCGAATTGATTGCTCATGCCTTGGCGCTAACCGTCCCGGAGGAACGCGAGTTTATCCAAACTCGCCTCGGTGCCCAAAACTTAAGCGATGTGGAAGTTGCCAAAATGAGCAATATTTTGCGGGCGTCTGGCGCGCTGCGGGAAACCGAGTCCAGTATCAGCGATCTGACTACGCAGTCACTGGCAGCACTAGAACGCATCGATGTCGCTCCGCTTCCTTTGGCCGGAATGCATTATCTCAGCGATGCAGTCACTAAGCGAAGCAAATGAACTCTTCGCGCCTCCAAGAACCCGTTACTTCAAAGATTGCTAGCTGAGCAAAGCGCCACCGAATCCTCCTGGAACTCCAATCGCCTTGAACGAGGTACTACTCGGTGAGTCAGCGTAATGCGCGATCTAGGTAGGGTCTCAGGAAAATAACAGAGGTCTCGACCACGTCCAATGCGTTGACGTGGCCGAGACCTCTCTTTTATAAAGACTTTATGGTCTTGTCGAAGGGCCTACCAGGCGAGGGCTTGCGCACGACGACGGATCTCGGTTTTTCGTCCGGTGCGCAAGGCATTCATTGGTGTTCCTGGCAACGACTCATCTTCGGTAAATAGCCACTTGATGGCATCTTCATCCGAATATGCGGCGTCTTGAAGCACCGACAGGGTTCCTTTGAGGCTCTCCACTACAGCGCCGTCAAGAACGAAGTCTGCGGGGATTGACCGCACATGACGCTCACCGATCCGTACGGAAATGATAGCGCGCTCATCGAGCATGCGGTGGACACGTCGAATATCGACGTCAAGAATTTCGGCTAGGTCCGGCAGGGTTAGCCACTGGCCAACGGTTTTTTGAAGTTCATTCACCTCTAAAGGTTCCCACAAATTAGTGAACGGTGCAGAAACTTTAATCCCGACGAGCCACAATGGTTTCCATGCGCCACAGTAGTAGTGTAAATTTTCATGTATCACTTTGATAACAATTGCCACATGAACAACATTGGTGCCGTTACCTAGCATCGTTCGAGTGAAAGTTGTTACCTACACCCCTGATTTGAGGATTGACCCCATGCCACACGAATCGAGCTATGCAGCTAAGCATGCGCTAGGCGTCGTAGCAGGCGCGGCTATACCTGCCGCAGTGATCGGCAGCCTGGCCCTAGCCCCCGCAGTTCAGGCGGCTCCTGTTCCATTGACTCTGAGCCCAAACTCCTTATCGCCAAAAAGCGTCTCACCAGAGACCGTCAAGATCGCTGAAGACCATATCAAGGCGCATCTGCTCGCTTCTCGTGTTTCGACTATGGGACTTCCTGCTAAACGCAGCATCAAGGAAATCAAGGTCGAGCCAGGCTCGTCGTTGTGGAGCATTGCCAGGGAGTATGACACTTCCGTCTCCGAGTTGAAGAAACTCAACAATCTCAAGAACGACGTTATTGTTGCCGGAAAGACTCTTAAGGTTCCGGGCAGTGCTTCCTCATCACAGGAGAAGTCAAAGTCCCAGAGCACTCGAAGCTCGTCATACACGGTCAAAAATGGCGATACGCTTGGGGCAATCGCCGCGAAGCACAATATGAGCTTGTCTTCGTTGCTGAGCAAGAATGATATCTCTGCTAGCTCGCTGATATTCCCAGGCGACAAGCTCACCGTTTCGGGCAGCTCCAAGTCCTCTTCGCCAAAGAGCGAAAGCAAGAACCAAAACTCAGGTTCAAGCTCTTCTGCCTACACGGTCAAAAGCGGAGATACCCTCGGTGGCATCGCAGCCAAGCACAACATGAGCCTCTCAGCCCTGTTGAGCAAGAACAACATTTCAGCTTCGAAGCCAATCTTCCCAGGCGACAAGCTCACCGTTTCGGGCAGCTCCAAGTCCTCTTCGCCAAAGAGCGAAAGCAAGAACCAAAACTCAGGTTCAAGCTCTTCTGCCTACACGGTCAAGAGCGGCGACACCCTCGGTGGCATCGCAGCCAAGCACAACATGAGCCTCTCAGCCCTGTTGAGCAAGAACAACATTTCAGCTTCGAAGCCAATCTTCCCAGGCGACAAGCTCACCGTTTCGGGCAGCTCCAAGTCCTCTTCGCCAAAGAGCGAAAGCAAGAACCAAAACTCAGGTTCAAGCTCTTCTACTTACACGGTCAAGAGCGGCGACACCCTCGGTGGCATCGCAGTCAAGCACAACATGAGCCTCTCGGCCCTGTTGAGCAAGAACAACATCAGCGCCGGCAAGCACATCTTTCCCGGCGATAAACTAATCGTTTCTGGTGGATCTTCGAGTTCCAAAAATTCTGAGAAGAAGAGCGAACCGAAGAAGTCCGGCAACGCAACCTACACCGTCAAGAGCGGTGACACGCTCGGCGGTATCGCTGGCCAGCACAATATGAAGCTGTCGGCGCTGCTTAACTTGAACCCGCAGGTAAGCACCCAATCTCCGCTGAAGATTGGTGAAAAGCTCAAGGTCTCCGGTTCCTCGGTACAGCCAAACGGCAATGTCGAGAAGAAGGAAGACCGCAAGATCGGCAATACTTTTGAGGGGCGCACCTATCCGGATGCCACCGTCAATGATGCCAATCAGAACAAGAACTACTTAGATTCCGTCTCGGTCCCAAGCCGTGATGAAATGAAAGCCATGATCCGTTCGACCGCTAACAGCATGGGTGTTGACCCTGCACTTGCCATGGCACACGCCATGCAGGAATCTGGCTTCAACATGCGTGCAGTCTCCCCCGCCAACGCCTTGGGCGCCATGCAGGTTATTCCGAGCACCGGCGAGTGGATGTCGTCCCGGCTCGGACGCGATCTGAATTTGCTGAAGCCACAGGACAATGTCGCTGCTGGCGTGGCCACGATCCGTTTCAATCTGGATAACACCGATAGCTTGGATGATGCAATTGCTTCGTACTATCAAGGACTCGGAGGAGTCCGAAAGTACGGGATGTTCGAAGACACCAAGCGTTACGTCGCGAGCGTCAAATCTTTGATGAAGCAGTACAGCTAAACCCAAAGAGTAGTGGGGGCAAGTTCTTTAGGAACTTGCCCCCCACTACTCTTTAACAAATTACTTCTTCGCCTATGCCGTGTACTGCTCGCGCCGGTTGCGGTGTAGCGGCATTTCTATGACAACCTTTGTTCCTTGCGGTTCAGATTGCACCCACTGGATTTCACCAGATAATTCGCTGGTGACCAAGGTGCGCACGATCTGCAATCCCAAACCTTCACGCCGTGGACCGTCTGGCAGGCCATGTCCGTCATCTTGAATCACCACGCGCAGCCAATCTTTACCGTCATGTCCGCGGTACCGATTCGCGAGGAGTCCAACTTCGCCATCCCTGTTAGCTAATCCATGCTCCACCGCGTTTGTCACCAGTTCGTTGATAACCAACGACAGTGGTGTGGCCAAATCGGCATCGAGCATTCCGAATTCGCCTTCGCGCCGCGTAGCAACGCGCTGACCCGGAGAGGCAATTTCGACAATGAGCCGGAACTGACGATCCATCAGGTCATCAAATTTGACGGTTTCGTTCAGGCCCTTGGACAAGAAATCGTGAACCGATGCGATAGTTGAAACGCGCCGCATAGCCTGTTCGAGTCCTTGCTGACCCTCGACTGAGTTCATCCGCCGCGATTGCATGCGCAATAGAGCCGCCACGGTCTGCAGATTATTTTTTACCCTGTGGTGAATCTCGCGAATCGTCGCGTCTTTGGTGACAAGTTCCTTCTCGCGACGTCTGAGCTCAGTGACATCACGGCAAAGCACTAGGGCACCCCAACGTTTCGATTCGTCTCGAAGCGGGATTGCACGAAGAGACAGGGTGACCCCGGAAAATTCGACTTCGGTACGCCAAGGCATTTTGCCTTGCAGCACCAGTGGTAGCGTCTCATCGACAACGCGCCGGTCACTGACCAGGGCCATAGTGAGATCCGCGAGCGGTTGACCTTGAAGAACTTCGGCCGCCCCTAGCCGGCGGAAAGCCGACACTGCGTTCGGGCTGGCGTATTCGACCACCCCGTTGACGTTGAGCCTGATGAATCCATCACCGACACGCGGCGCGCCGCGGCGTGAGCCGGTAGGGCTTGCGAAGTCCGGCCACAGCCCGCGGGTTCCCATGGTGAGAAGGTCCTCGGCGCTCTGCCGGTACACGAGTTCCAGGTTCGAGGGCGTACGTGCCTGATTTGGATCAAAGTGTGAGGTGATCACGGCAACAGGGCGGTGCTGGCGCACCAAGGGAATGGCTTGGACCGAAGTTAATCCGGAAATCAGATCAGCGCTTGGTTGCTCGGCAGATTTTTGCACGCGTTGGCTGTCCCAGGCCTGGTCGACCATGAGTCGCAAATCTCTACGGATCCGCTCTCCCACAAAGTCCGTGTGGAATACGGTGTGGGAGGTAGAAGGCCGTACGTGCGCAAGCGCGACATAGGACCCGTCGCCGGTGGGGAACCAAAGAACAAGATCAGCGAACGCCAGATCTGAGATCAGTTGCCAGTCCCCCACCAGCAGGTGGAGCCAGTCCTCATCACCGGGCCCGAGGTTTGCTTGTTGACGGAGTTGCTCGGTGATGAGGGCCATTAGGGGGTGTTACCTCCGGACGATGGAACGCAGAAGGCGAAGGGCTACAGACAGCGACGCCATGTCGTCGCGTCCGAGGCTGTTTACTTCAGCAAACATTGTCTTCGCACGATCAAGGTTAGCCGCGTTTGCTTCTTCCCAAGCTGCAACACGCTCTGCCGGACCGGCAATCTCCGCACCGTTGTCCAACACGTTCAAGGTCAGATCAATGAGTGTCGTATACAGGTCGTCACGCATTGCTGCACGGGCCAACGCCTGCCAACGATCCGAACGCGGCAGCTTAGTGATCCGATTGAGCAAATCGTCGGCGCCAAACTGGTTGTACAACACGAAGTAGGTCTCGGCGACCTGCTGTGCCGAATACTCGGTACGACCAACCAGTTCGGCGATATCCAACAATGTATAGGATTCGAACTGAGAGGCCCACATGCTTGCTCGATGCTCGTCGATCCCATTGCTGATCGCATCAAGCTGCCATGCGTTGTAACGTTCGAGATCCGACCCGCGCAACAGCGTCGGCAGGCTCTGGCGCAACTCGCTGACGATCGGTTCATAGTTGCCTACGATTTCTTCGACCGGCTGCTGCTGATCAACGCGGTTGATGAACCAACGCGTCGTACGATCAAGCAAGCGACGCATGTCGTGATGCTGTCTTCCCCAGTACGCCACCTCCGTACCAGCGGGTTGGAGGTTGATCGCAGCGAATTGCCGGTCGAAACCATAGATTTCACGCAACGCGGTGAACATCTTGGCGATCTGGACTTCGTTTGCACCGGTTTCTTCCATGGCACGGAAGACATAGGTGACCCCACCGATGTTGATGATGTCATTGGCAACAACGGTCGCAATGATCTCCCGGCGCAATGGGTGAGTTTCCAGCTGATCGCCGAAGCGATCCACTAGCTGCTGCGGGAAGTAGCGGCGTAATGTCGCTACGTAGTACGGATCATCCGCCAGATCGGATTCAGCCAGCGCATGCGCGAGCTGAATTTTGGCGTAGGCGGCCAGCACCGAAATCTCCGGCGCGGTCATCATCTCACCAGCGCTCTTGCGCTGTTCCAGCTCGTCGCTACTTGGCAGGAACTCCAGCTCACGATTCAGATCAGCGTTTTTTTCCAGCCACTGCATCAGTCGCTCGTAGGCGGGAGCCCAGACCTTGGCTGCATGCTTTTCGTTCAGCAGTAGCACGTTCTGATCAAAATTGGCCTGCAGCACCAGGTCGCCCACATTGTCCGTCATCGACAACAAGAAATCGGTGCGTTCTTCAGCGGTGAGCTTTCCCGCCTTGATCTGCCGGTCTACGAAGATCTTGATGTTGACTTCACGGTCCGACGTATCTACACCGGCAGAGTTATCGATGGCGTCGGTATTGAGGATAACGCCATTGCGGGCTGCCTCGATGCGGCCAAGCTGCGTCATGCCCAGGTTTCCGCCCTCGCCGATGACCTTGACGCGAATTGCGCCGCCATCAACACGGATCGCGTCGTTGGCGCGATCGCCCACCTGTGCGTGTGTTTCGGCGCTGGATTTCACATAGGTTCCGATGCCGCCGTTGTAGAGCAGGTCAACTGGTGCCGACAGAATCGCCTTGAGCAATTCGTTTGGGCTCAGCTTAGTGACCGAGGGGTCCAAGCCCAGGACTTCGCGTACCTGCACGCTAATCGGGACCGACTTCAAGCTGCGGGAGTAGACTCCGCCGCCTTCGGAAATCAGTTCCTTGTTGTAGTCTGCCCAGCTGGAGCGCGGAAGATCGTATAGCCGCTGGCGCTCGACAAAGGAGGCTTCCGGCGCCGGGTTTGGATCTAGGAAAATGTCGCGGTGGTCGAATGCGGCGACCAGCTTCACGGTACGGGTGCGCAGTAGTCCATTGCCAAAGACGTCGCCTGACATGTCGCCAACGCCTACAGCGGTGAACTCTTCACGCTGAGTATCCAGACCAAGTTCGAAGAAGTGGCGCTTGACCGATTCCCATGCGCCACGGGCGGTAATGCCCATGCCTTTATGGTCATAGCCTACGGAGCCACCCGAGGCGAAGGCGTCACCCAGCCAGTGGCCCTTCTCCTGCGAAATCGAGTTGGCGATGTCTGAGAAGCTTGCTGTGCCCTTGTCCGCAGCCACTACCAGATAGGTGTCATCCCCGTCGTGGCGCACCACATTAGCTGGTGACTCGACGTGCTCGCCATTTTCATCGGTGACCAGATTATCGGTCAAATCCAGCAAGGTCCGGATAAAGATGCGGTAGGAGGCTTTGCCTTCTTCCATCCAAGCTGCCCGATCTACTGCCGGACTAGGTAGCTGCTTGGCGTAGAAACCGCCCTTTGCTCCGGTAGGCACAATCACCGAGTTCTTGACCATCTGCGCCTTGACCAGACCCAGCACTTCGGTGCGGAAGTCCTCTCGACGATCGGACCAGCGCAGGCCACCGCGGGCAACCGCACCGAACCGGAAATGCACACCCTCGACACGTGGCGAGTAGACCCACATTTCATGCCTTGGCCGTGGGAATGGGGCAAAGTCAATCTCTTCGGGTGCGAGCTTGAAGGCCAGCGCGAGACGTTCGGTGTAGTAGTTCGTCCGCTTGGTAGCCTCTATGACCTTTACGAAACGGCGAAGCAGCGTGTCCGCGTCTAAGGTAGGCACATTTTCAAGTGCTTCGTCGATCTGTGCCAGAGCCTGATCCCGTGCCGAAGTTGAAGCCGCAGCAGAGAGCGAAGGATCGAAGGTGGCATGGAACAAATCGACGATACCGTGTGTCACTGCCGCATTGTTGACCAGGGTCGATGCGATGAATCCGGTGGAATTCGAAATGCCAAGCTGCAAAAGGTAGTGCGCGTAGGCACGAAGCATGGCGACTTCCTGCCAGCTTAACCCTTCACACAGCACCAGCGCATTGAGCTTGTCCGATTCGGCGGCGTTGCGAACCACGGCAGAGTACGCGTCGGCAAGTTTGGTTTCGATGGTGGCGAAGTCGATTTCTGGATCAACCTTCAGCCCCATGTCATAGATGTACCGCTCGCCGATGCCTTCGGGGTTCAGCTCATAAGGGCGCTCATCAACCACATCAAGGCCCAAATCCTGCAGTACGGGCAGGATCCCTGAAAGCAGCAACGGCCGGTCTACAAAGATTTTCATTCGCTTGGTGACAGCGGAATCTTCGTCATTGGCAGCATCGTAGAAGGAAACGACTGGTCCTTGCTGATCCGGAGCATCAAGCTCCTCCAGCAGATCAATGTCGGCCAGTGCATCTTCAATCTCAAATTGCACCTTGTACGCTGCAGGGAATGCGCCGGCCCACGAATTGGCCAGGTGGTTGGCTTCGCCCGGTTCGAGACTATTCCGTGCGGTGTCGGTAATCGCGTCGTTCCAGGAGCGAACTGCCTTGGCGATTCGATTCTCCAACGCCTTGCGATCCACCACCGGGGTCAACCCATGGTGCTGAAGGCGAAGTCGATAGAACAGCCGGACCAAGGCGCCGGCTCCGAGCTGCGCTTCATATTCGGTGGACACCGGATTGAAGCTGGAATCCAGCTCTTTTTCGATACGCTGTCGCACATCGGTGGAGAACCTGTCGCGTGGCAGATACACCATTGCGGTCACAAAGCGCCCGTAGGAGTCAGTGCGCAGGAAGACCGAGGTGCGGCGACGCTCTTGCAGACGCAGAATGCCTAATGCAATTTCGGTCAGGTCGTCTACCGAGATCTGGAACATTTCATCGCGCGGGTAGGACTCTAGGATCGTGACGATGTCCTTGCCGGAGTGCGAGTCTCGGGCGAATCCGGTACTTTTCAGGACCGCTTCGATTTTTTCACGCACCACCGGTACGGTTTTCACACTCGAGGTGTACACCTTGGTAGCAAACAACCCAATGAAGCGACGCTCACCATTGACTTCGCCGCTGGCATCGAAGCTCTTAACCCCCACATAGTCCAGGTAGACTCCGCGGTGCACGGTGGAACGCGAGTTCGCTTTCGTGATGATCAATGCGCGCTTGTCGCGGGCCGTCGCGCGGCCACGCTTGGTCAGGTGCTGTGGGCCCTGGTCCTCCAGGGATCGCATGAGCCCTAGCCCGCTTCCTTCACGGGCAACGAGTACGTCTTCTCCGTGCTCCGTGGTCAGATAGTAGTCGCGGTAGCCCAAGAAGGTGAAACGACCGTCCGACATCCAGTTCAGCAGCTCTACCGCCTGATCGAGATCGGCAATCTCGCCTGCGTTGGCGGTCTGCGGCAGCGTCTGGGCAATGCTCTTTGCACGATCCAGCATTGCGGGCCAGTCCTGCACGGCAACCCGCACGTCGGCAAGGACCTTCAGCAAATTTTCAACGATCGTCACTGCTTCATCGTCGGAGAGGTCGCGTGCGACTTCTACCGAAATCCAGGATTCAACCTTGGTATGGGTGTCGATCGAGGTCAGCGTGCTTAGATCCGACAGGGCAGCCGTATCGCCACTGGCAACGTGCTGCAACCCCGTGTGCGACAGCTTTTTGATCAGTCCGGTGTCTCGATCGCGGGAGACCACGAAAGTCGGGTGCACGACGAGCTGAATTGGGGCTGAAAGCCGGACCAGCTCCGCGGTGACCGAATCAACCAAGAACGGCATATCGTCGGTGACGATATGTACCACCGAAACACCATTGTTGCGGGTAATAGATACATTGGCCGTATCAACGTCGCGGCCATATCCGATTTCCAAGTGTGCGGCTACTCGCGCCTCGAGCTCGTCGGGCGTAAACGCCGCGACATCTTCTCTAGCGATTTGGCCATAGTACTCGCTCACCAACTGCGAGGTGAGTGTCGCATCCATAAATGATTCTGACATGCTGGATTCCGACGAGTTCAAGTGAACGCCTCCAAGAACGAAGTTCTAATTAATCCGCGTCTTTGCGGATCTCCGATAGAAACCACACTACCGTGTTTTCGAGTACCAAAGTTCAAGGTTTCAGCCGATTCGACGACTCAGTCGCTTCCGTCTCTTTTCCGTGGATTTAATGCCCAGCAAACCTCGTATTTCAGTACGCAATGTACTCTTAGGGGCGATTTCAGCCAAGGGCGATCCGGCTAGTAGCGCCGCATTGCAGCTCACCACGTCTTGGGGCAGGTATCCAGCGATGCAATGATTGGGCCCGAACCGATCCCAGGTTTCCAGGAGACGCCGTTTGGGGCTATGCCCGGTATTCGCAGCACCGAGTTTATTGAAAACAATCTGCAGACTCACTCCGGGGACTTGATCTTCCAATTCATCGATCGCTCGAAGGGCGCGCGGGATCCCTACGCTATCTGCGGCGACAACCATAAATACTTCATCCGAACAGCGAAGCATCTCCACGGTGACCGCGTTGCGCTGAGGCGCTTGGGTGTCAAAGCTCAGTTGTTCGTCCATTTCCACCTGCGATGCGACATCAAGCACCACCAAATCATTGTGTTCACGCAAGACACTTGTCGCACGACGTAGCGCAGAGGCTCTCACCTCCGGCCACCTGCTTGACCGGGGCAGACCGGTGGCTACTTTGAGTATCGCAGTACCAACTTCGACGCTCAAGCAAGTTGCATCCAACCTTGCAGGTTCGCGTGATCCCGAGTCAATCACGCGACAAAGCTGCGCGATAGATGCGGATTCATCGAGCAGACCCAGCTGTATGGAAATGGACGCGGCAAAAGTATCGGCGTCCAGTATCACCACCGTTTTTCCTGAGAGCGCGGCTTCCACAGCGTAGTTCAGCGCCACCGTGCTTCGGCCCGGTGCACCCGCCGCGCCCCAAAAGCAGACAATTTTTCCGGTCGACAATGTCGCTTGCGCGGAGGCCTCGGTGACCTGTGCTTCGTCTAACTCATCGGGATGCGTCAATTCACGAAGCGCCTGCACCACGAGTAGTTCTAGCTCCAGCATTGGAACGCTCTCAATTACTTCGAGCATTCCTTGGGTGGTGCCACCGCTTCGAGGTTTTTCGTCCAGCAGTACCAGCACCGTTTGTTGCGAAATCACCGCGTCGATCTGTTCCAGTGGCGGCAGCAGCTCCCGACCGGACACCAACAGCACGTCTGTTGCGCCCACCGCACAGGCCGCAACGGCCTCCGCAATATCTTCACATACGCGAGTGACCATCAACTCGCCGCGATACCCTTCGATTTGGCGGACAACGTGTTCACCATTTCCCAAGACCACCACCGAGATACTCATTGCTGGGTACCGGCTGGATTGTAGATCACGATAATTCTCGATTCGTTAGCCAAGGCTTGAAGCAATGGCTCGAGATGGTCGGGTTCGACGAGCAGCTCCAGATTGGTACCGTTTTGATTCACGAGTCCCCCTGCGCGGGCAACCCGTGCAGAGACTTCCACCATGCTTGCCAACTGTTCTGGAACTCCGTACGCCGAACCGCCCTTTTCACGTTGGGCAATCCATACATCGACGAAACTACCCGGGGTAATCGCCGGCGTAAGATCCGCTGGCAGATCAATATTGATTGGCCGGCGGGAGCCCAATTCGTTGTGCGTAATGGAGTCGTTCGGGATGAACTCACCGGCTCCAATGAAGGTATTGGCGCGGGCGTTGGTAATGAGCTCCGGATTCGCTTCGAGGTATTGAACACCGGATTCCCCGAGTTTCACATTCTCAGTTCGAAGATTTTGCGTCGAGAGTTCTTCTCCCAGAGTGATGTTTGCTCCGGCTACATAAACCTCTGTGGTGTGGTTCAGTTCGCGCACGAGATAAACCGTGCCAACCACTGAAGCCACGACCAGGACCGCGCCCAGGGCCAATCTCGGGTCCTTCCACGTCGGTCGCTTTACTCGCGGTGCGCTAGCAGAACGGGTCGTGCCGGTGTTCTGTTCGCCGCTCATGCTCTGTCCTTTGCCCGCGCTAGCTACTTGTTTCGAGAGCCTACGACAAGTTTCGGTTGGTGTGAAGACCTATTCCGGGGCCTGTGGATTATTAGACATCGACGACTTGGACCCAGCCGACCGTATCTAGCGGCAGGAGCTGATAGCCGGTGATACTGCGATCACGCGCGTAATCGTCTCTGGGATGAAGCGCAATGATGAGAAAGTCTTTACCTACCTGCGACAAGGTTCCTTCGGCTACTGGCTTGCCGTTGATGTCATATGCCAAGGTTCGCTGGCGATCACGCAGCACGCCGCGAACCACGGTGGAGAACTTTACTGGCGACAAGCGCCCTGCGAGGTTAGAACCGATCTGATTCATTTCCAGTGAACGCAGCGCCAAATTCTTCACCAGCCAACGCTTGCCTTCATTTTCGAGGCAGAAATATTCTCTACCGATGGGGCCAAGCCTTGCGTTTATTTCGTATTCGCCGGCCAGCTTCAGGGCAACTGCCGATCCTTGAAGCCGAAGCAAGCGCTCATGCATTTGCTCTGTAGCTCGTTCGATACGAATACTTTCCGCTACCTCTTCGCGGAACTGTGCCGCCAGTTGGGCTTCGGCCTGGGCCTCAAGATCTTCAAAAAGGGAATCCCATCGCATGCGCCCACTGTACGAGAGAAGAGTTTTTCGGGAAACCCTCTTCCATAAAATCAATTAAAGTGTCATCATCTATATCTAACTACAGCAAACTGCATCAAATTACATAAAAAGAGGCGAGATGGATGTTCCGCTTAAGGAAGACTTTCATGGTCGGCCTGCTGACTGGTGCAACGTTGGTCATCCTGTTGGCCTTGGCCGAATGGGCCGTACGTTCACGGCCCCACTTCGATCCAGCTGGCGACATGTCGCAGAACTTGCTGGTGTTATTTCTGCTTGGCACCGGAGTCCTCTTTGGTGCGTACCTGATTTTTTATGCTCTCCTGCGCGCGGCATTTAACGCGGCACGCCACGGGCATGGCGGCTTCTTGGAATTGTTGATCCGGTTGGCCCCAAGCTTGGCTCACCGTGCAGTGGGCCCGATCTTAGGAACAACGTTGGCACTGTCCGGAACCGGCATTGCCAACGGCGCGACGACTCCTCACCCGGATATCTCGCACCACCAAACCGGAGAGCTGGCATCTTTGCCACACAGCCCAGAAACTGCCTCAGCACAGCCAAATACCGAAATCCCAACACCGGGCTGGTTTCCTGGCTCACTGAGCATTCCTATGAACCGACTTCTGGGATCCGGGAATGACCGAAAAAGTGCCTCTGCGCAACCGGATCATGTAGTCGTCGCATCTGGACAAACCTTATGGAGCATCGCCAACGACTTGCTCAACAGACACGGATCGCCTGCCGAGATTGCCGAGCTTTGGCCGCAAATATATGAGTTGAACCGCCAGGTGATCGGGGAGGACCCAAATCTGCTGCGGCTTGGTATCGAACTGCAGTTGCCCAAAACCGACTAGGGAGGAAAACACCGTGAGCATCGAGTCAGAGCTGCTTGCCAACCGGACAAGAAATAGCAGGGCAGGCAGCTGCCCAAACACACCGCTACGCTTCACCGCAGAACATCGCCAGCCCAACGCCAACAGATCGCCACAGCAAATTTCGTTGGCCATGGATCGCATATTTCATCGACCGGCGATTGCACCATCCGAGCGCAAGACCGTCGTCGAACTCTCTCATGCGGTGTCCCGAGCGATCTTCGAGATCATCGCTGGATATCGTTCGGTGAGCCAATTGGCTTTTGTCATGGACCCCGAATGCGTAAAAAAGCTTCGTTCGCAGGCAATTCTGCAAACCGGTGGCTACACCGTCCAGCCGATGCCGGGCACCAGCCACGGCGAGGTACGTTCGCTGCATTTGTGGCCTACGATATCCGGTGCCTACGAATGCTCGGTCATCGTGGCCTTTAAACACCGCGTCCGCGCCGTAGCTCTCAGAATTGAGCCATGGCACGGACGATGGCAAATCACCAGTGTGGAAATGCTTTAGCGGCGCTTACTTTTCTTGTTCTTTTTGGCCGGGTTCGAAGCTTGCTTGGCCTGGGTACTGGCTTCGCCGTCCTCGTCAGGCCCGGTGAACTGCAAGTTCTTCGGAACGGCCGGTTCGCCCACTGCACCGGAGGATTCCTGACTCGTTTCCGATCCGGCTGGCACGTCGAGGTTGAAGAGTGTTCCGATGCTTTCTTCACGGATGGATTCCATCATGGTCTGGAACATGGTGTATCCCTCGCGCTGGTATTCAACCAACGGATCGCGCTGAGCCATGGCACGCAGACCGATGCCTTCCTTGAGATAGTCCATCTCGTACAGGTGCTCTTGCCACTTGCGACCGATCGTGGAAAGCACGACGCGGCGTTCGAGATCTCGCAAGACCTCGGAGCCGATGGCCTTTTCGCGCAGTTCATACTGGTACTTAGCGTCCGAGAGGATCTCGGTTTCAAGGAACTGTGGAGTTAGATGCCCAACGCCGTGCACCTCCTCGACCACTTCATCGACAGTGAGGCCGATCGGGTAAAGCTGCTTGAGGTTTGTCCACAGCTGCTTCAGGTCCCAATCATCCGGGTTGCCAACCAGAGTGACCTCGTTGACCATGGATTTCACGACGTCTTCGAGGAAGTGGCTGACCTTCTCGTCGATATTCTCGCCTTCTAGGATCGCGCGGCGGTCGGCGTAGATTGCTTCACGCTGACGGTTCATCACGTCATCGTATTTCAGCACGTTCTTACGCTGTTCGGCGTTTACTCCCTCGACCTGCGCCTGCGCGGACTCGATGGCCTTGGAGACCATTTTAGATTCCAGGGCCACCTCGTCTGGCATCGACGGATTATTCATGATGCGTTCAGCCATGCCGGAGTTGAACCGCCGCATCAGGTCATCGGTCATCGAGAGGTAGAAACGGGACTCACCCGGGTCACCCTGACGACCCGCACGACCACGCAGCTGGTTGTCGATACGCCGCGATTCGTGGCGCTCGGTGCCAAGCACGTACAGCCCACCGAGCGCAGTGACCTCATCGGCTTCGCTAGCCACGGTGGCCTTGGCTTTCGCAAAGACCTCGTCCCAGACCTTGTTGTACTCCTCCGGATGGTTCTCCGGATCCAATCCTCGGCGTTCCATTTCGGCGACGGCCAGGAACTCGGCGTTGCCGCCGAGCATGATATCGGTACCACGTCCGGCCATGTTGGTGGAGACGGTGACGCCATTTTTACGACCCGCCATGGCAACGACTGCAGCTTCGCGTGCGTGCTGTTTAGCGTTCAGCACCTCGTGGCGAATGCCGCCCTTGGAGAGCAGCCGCGACAGATATTCGCTTTTTTCAACGCTGGTGGTACCCACCAGGATGGGCTGTCCGGTTCCGTGACGTTCGGCGATGTCTTCGACGACCGCATTGAATTTGGAAACTTCATTCTTGTAGATCAGGTCGGCCTGATCGTTTCGAATGGCCGGGCGGTTTGTTGGAATCTCGACGACACCGAGCTTGTAGGTACCCATGAATTCGGCGGCTTCAGTCTGCGCGGTACCGGTCATGCCCGAGATCTTGTCGTACATGCGGAAGTAGTTCTGCAAGGTGATGGTCGCCAAGGTCTGATTCTCAGCCTTAATGCTGACACCTTCCTTGGCTTCGATGGCCTGATGCATGCCTTCGGAATAGCGGCGGCCCTCAAGGGCGCGTCCGGTGTGCTCATCGACGATCATGACTTCGTCCTTGACAACGACGTAGTCCTTGTCTTTTTTGAACAGTTCCTTGGCTTTAATAGCGTTGTTCAGGAAACCGATCAGCGGGGTGTTATTCGATTCGTACAGGTTGTCGATGCCAAGATAGTCTTCGACCTTCTCGATACCGTCTTCCAGCACACCGATGGTGCGCTTCTTTTCGTCGACTTCATAGTCATCCTCACGGTCGAGGCGTTTGACGATCTTGGCGAATTCGGTGTACCAACGGTTCACGTCGCCTGATGCTTGGCCCGAAATGATCAATGGCGTACGTGCCTCGTCGATCAGAATCGAGTCGACCTCATCGACGATTACAAAGTTGTGTCCGCGCTGGACAAGTTCGGTCTTATTCCATGCCATGTTGTCGCGCAGGTAATCGAATCCGAATTCATTGTTCGTTCCGTAGGTAATGTCGTTCTCGTATTGTTTACGCCGCGCGGCTGGATCCATATTGGACAAGATGCAACCACAGCTCAAGCCGAGGAATCGGAAAACACGACCCATAAGATCCGACTGATACTGCGCGAGGAAGTCGTTGGTGGTCACCACGTGCACGCCCTTACCGGACAGGGCATTCAGATAAGCCGGCGCAGTCGCAACCAGGGTCTTACCTTCACCGGTACGCATTTCTGCGATATTACCCAGGTGCAGTGCAGCGCCACCCATGAGCTGCACGTCGAAGTGGCGCATGCCCAGAACTCGGTCTGAGGCCTCGCGAACGGCCGCGAAAGCTTCCGGAAGCAATGCTTCAAGAGTTTCGCCTTCTGCTAAACGAGCACGGAACTTATCGGTCTCGGCTTTAAGCTCCTCGTCCGACATGTCGCGAAATTCGTCTTCCAACGTATTGATCGTGTCGGCGTAAGCTCGAAGAGTCTTTAGAATCTTCTTGTCGCCGGTACGCAAAATACGTTCTAGCAATGATGCCACGTGGTAGCTCCCAATATCTCAAGCACAGTAAATTCTGGCGTCTTTAGTCTACGTGAGGAAAACAGCACAACTTGCTATTTCCCGGGGCGGTTTGGTGTTCTGCATGCAAATAGGAACTGCGCTAACAGGCTGTTCACAGCCTGTATTTCACGTTGTCTAAGGCAAGCCAGCGCGCCATTCGTCCGAGTTCAATTTCCAAGGCAGCAGCAACTTCGTTCGGTGCGTGCGCCTCATAATGCACCGAATTTACCTGCAATTCGCCCTTCGCGCGGTCGGCTTTCAAATCGACCCTACCAACGAAGCGCTCCCCGTAAAGCATTGGGAAAACATAATAACCATAGCGACGCTTCTCTTTGGGAACATAGATTTCGACTCGGTATTCGAAATCAAAGAAGCGTTCCAGCCGCTTGCGGTTGAACACCATCGAATCAAATGGCGCCAATAAGCGCAGATCCGGTGCGATTCTCCGAGGGATTTTCGTACCGGGGATCATGAAACACGTCTCTGTCACTCGTTCAACTTGCACGCGTTCCACCAGTCCCTCGTCAGCCATGGATTCCAGAGCTGCCTGAACCTCACGAATTGGCAATCTGAAGTATTCGGCAACGCAATGCTTTGTACCAATGCCTTGAGCGGTCAAGGACTCTACGACTAGCCGACGTAGCGCCTGATATTTATGCTCTTGGTCGACCGCCGGCAGCTCCGGCAAGACATCCTGGCTCAGTGCGAATAATCGCTCGAACTGCGTGTTTCGACCCAATGCAAGAATCCTGCCCTGCGCAAATAATGCTTCGGTGACAATCTTGGTGTCATTCCAGTTCCATCCCCAGTGGTTTCGATCCTTCATGGGATTGACTCCCAGCGAGGCACTGAGCTGGCGTGCGCTAGTACCCGGGTGCAACGAGAGGTGCTCGATTACCCGGGCACTCAGGTCCTTCAAATCGCCATCGAATTGTTCCGAACGATCAACCCAGCGCCGGCGTTGCCAGGGCACGAGATCTGCCACGAGCTCGCTACGCACATAGCTTGCCTCATGTGCCCAGTATTCGGTTGCCGGTCCATGCCGTTGCGACACCAAGGCATCCAGCAGTTGGGTGTCGTAGTGACCAAGTCGAGCGAACAATGGAATATAGTGCGCCCTGCTGACGACGTTTATCGAGTCAATCTGCAATTGCCCGATTGCGTCAAGAACCCCCACAAGGTGGCGCTTGGAAACCTTGGTCTGCTTGCGTGGTCGAGACAGACCTTGGGCGGCCAACGCAATTCTTCGTGCTTGAGATAAGCCCAGAGTGCGTTGACCGCCCAGGTCGTGAGAGTTGTTAATGATTAGCCCTCGTTAGCCAGGGCCTTATCGCGGTAACCGCGAACTTCGGTTGGCAATTCGTCGTTTTCACCCAATGACGGGTCGAGGGTGATGACGCCGTACTGGTACTGGGTACGTCCGTAGACGACCGAATGAGCGCCGGTGGCTTCATCGATAAACAGATAGAAGGGGTGCCCAACGAGTTCCATGCGATCAACTGCGTCATCAACGCTCATGACTTCAGCGGGGAAGACCTTGCGGCGAATGACGACCGGCGAATACTCCGCTTCCTTCGCGTTTGCCTCGGCTTCAGCATTTGCCTGGGCTTCGAGCGTCTCCTGCACCAAAGATTTGTCGCTTGGAGCTACGGGTAGCGAGCTAGTCGCCTCGTGGACAGCGATTGGCGCATGGTTTCCACGATGAACCTTCCGCTTATCCCGTGCCTTGCGCAATCTTTCGAGGAGCTTTGCGAATGCGATGTCGAACGCCGCAAATTTATCTGCTCCGCGAGCTTCCGCACGAATTGCGGGGCCCCGTGAAACGACCGTCAGTTCGACGCTAAGCGCGGTGCTCTGGTTGCGGGCGTGTGCTTCCTTGACGACTTTCACATCGATGCGCTGAATCTTGCTGGCCAGCTGGTCGACCTTGGTGATTTTCTCGTCAACGTACTCACGGAATCGATCCGAGACGGTGATATTACGTCCGCTGTAATTCAGCTCCATGGTGTCCTCCAATAGGGAGTCGGGTGACACAACAGCCCGGGGTTTTCCTCCCCCAAAGGCTGAAGATGGGCCTTCGCTGCATCTGTGATGCAACCCATACTTCACCCTATGCCACATCCGGCAGGATTCAAGTACCAAACAGCCAGATTTCATATCGCGTTCAGCGAAATCGGCTAGTCCTCGTCATCGCTAGGTGGTTTTGTGAATGCGAGAACCACGGCTCCAATCACGTCGTAGCCTGCTTCAAAGCAAGCCAGCGCCGCACTGCGAAGGGTGGACCCCGTGGTCGTGACGTCGTCGACGAGAATTATCGGCTGTCCCGAATACTTCGGAATTTCCGCAATCAGCCGCGAGTCACCGCTTCGCCGCGCGGGCCCAGCTTTGCTCTTCTGCTGCCCACCAAGAAGCTGACGGAAACGATAGTGAAGTACCGGTGAGGTCCGAGTGTGCTCCCCGAGCAGCCTCTGGCGCTGTGCCATTTTCAGCATGACCTCTACTGGTCGATAACCGCGCGTGCTCAGGGCACGCACGGAGCTGGGCATGGGAACCACCAACGTAGGCTGGCCCAATACTCTAGGAGGACAAGCAATATTAATCGCCGCGGCCAGGAAAGGAGCGAACTCTTGGCCCAAGAAATGACGTTGTTGATTCTTGTAGGCCAAGATAGCTCGCGCCAGTTCGTTGCTGTAGATACCGCTGGCGCTGACCGGCAGCTGCCACTGCGTACTGGGCAGCTCAATATAGAACTGCAGCTGATCCCCCAATGGTGGTAAAAACAGCTGCTGATGAATCTTGTGCCGGCATTCGGGGCAAAGCCTAAAATCCGCACGCTCGCAAATTGCGCAACTCGTAGGTAAAAGTAGGTTCAGCGTCTCGCGCACCGAGTGAATGATCCATCCGGCGCTCCGCGCATGAACCAGCGCATCAAGTAAGCCAGCGGAACGGCGTTGGAGTGACATGCTTCAAGGATGTCGCTGCAACCGCCTTGCGCTGGAAGATGTCTCACCAATTGTGAATTCAGCCCGGGTATGCGACGTCTTTGGCGTAGTCATCGAGCGCATGCCATGAATTGCCCACCCGCGTGTAAAGTTCCTCGCTCGTTTCGGCATACACCGGTCGGCGATCTCCGACACCCGAGGTTATGCCGCTCATGCCGAGCAGCAGACCCAACCGTTCAGATCCATGCTCGAAAGTGATTTGTTCCGCTGCAACCTGTTCGGTTGCGCTCAACTCGGCCACAATGATTGAACGATCCGAGTCCCATACGGCGGTGGAAACTGGCACATCTGGGAAGATTTCCATCGGCTCGTCGGTCAGTCCGCGTGGCACACCATCGGCGTCACGCACGATGCCGGCGACGTATACTTTAGCTTCGTCATTCTCTTCGGCCACGATCAGCGCACGTGCGCCATCACGCGAAATAGCCAAGGAACTGATTTTGGTGTCTTCGAGCCAGGAGACGCTAATCGGGCGCACTTCTCCCTGCCCGGCCACATCTTCGGGCACCACCAGCAGCGGATGCTCCGCGGTGTTGTCAGCCGTCCAGGTCCAGCCCGCGATGTCCATCGAGGGGCGGATTAAGGCGCCGCCTTGAGCGGCCACGCTGACGCTTCCGCTCTCGCTGATCGTCATCAATTGCGTGCCCTTGCCATTGAGGAAGGCATACCGATTCCCCACCGCTGACATGGCAGGATGGCGCGGGTGGAACGCCGAAATGTCCGGGACTCCGCCAACGGGGATGATCGATCGTCCTTTGACGTAAACCAGCGATTCATTGGAAATCGCGATCAGTGTGTCCGGGGTACTCGGATTGATCAGCGCCGGCACAAAGTTTGCCGACGGCGAGCCCAAGGTCACTTCGGTTTCATCTTGAAGCATGCGCACAATGCTCACGGAGGACAAGGGCGATAACGTTTTTTCAAGTTGCTGCTGCATGAGCTGTTTCGCATGATCAGAGGCATCGCTGAGGCTCTCGGCGCTGAGATCAACCGTCGCCGTTCCATCTCGCACCGGCACCGCCGAACGCACGAGCGTACTTGCCGGAGAAAAGGCCGAAACGACGGCGTTCTGCAGATATGGCGCCGGACCAGCCAATAAGGCCTCCACCATAGACGTCGTCGTACCCGCGCCAGAGGTAAACCAGCGGACATCGGGCACCAAATATTGGTAGCTGGCGTCGTAGAAATAAATAGTTTGCGGAGCGAAGATCTTGCTGAAGGAACTCGATTCCAGCATGATCCCGTCCGGCGCATTGGAAATCCGCCATTGGTTATCCACCTGGGTAAGTTCCACGTCCACGGCGCGCGTTGAATGCTCTGGTTCTTGGGTGTAAACACCCATCGCGTCAACCTCACCAGATATTTCCAGTTGCACCGTGTATCGGTTACTTTCGGCACCGGTGAGTACGTTCATCGCCTCATAGATCAGCGTGCGGGTATTCCCGCGCCAGTCGGCCCCCAACTCTGGGGTCATGAATTCCCGCGAAAGCGCATAATCTTCGAGGACCGATCGTCCAGCTTCGACGAACCCTTCGACGATACGGCGTGCATCTGCACCTTCCGTTGGCCCTTGGGCATCAAAGCGAAAAGGCTGCGATTCGCCCTGGTCGGATTCGGCTTCAATCTTCTGCACGGTCGAATTACGTGGGATGGCGGCGCAGCTTGAAAGTATGAGCAGCCCGGTAAATACGATAGTTAGAACTCTCAGCAACCGTAAGCGCATTATTTGCCCTCCCCCGGATTCTCGGATGGATCCACCGGCTTGGGGAAGATTTCGTCCTCGATAAGAATATCTTCGTCGTCCAAGATCAACGGCGTGTAGCCGATCTTCGGCACCTCACCGGTCAACGGGAAGGAATCACCGAGCAGACCGAGAATTTCTTCCGTCACCGGAGGTTCCAATGGAAGTGGGGATGAGGTAATCGCGTCGTGCGCGGTCCGCGGCAAGGTCAAGCGGAATGCCGAGCCCACGCCCTTCTTTCCCCAGGCTTCCAGGCGTCCGTCATGCAACCGGGTATCTTCCATTGAAATGGACAGGCCCAACCCCGAGCCGCCGGTAGTCCGGGCACGTGCCGGGTCCGCACGCCAGAAGCGATCGAAAACATGTTTGCAGGCCTCGGGACTCATCCCGATGCCGTAGTCTCGCACGGTCACCGCGACCGAGCTTTCGTTCTGGCCGATGGTGATATCGATGGGGTTCTGTTCGCCGTGTTCTACGGCGTTTAGCACGAGGTTTCGCACCACACGCTCAACTCGGCGCGGGTCGAATTCCGCCACGCATCCCTCTGCCGGGGCGTTGAACCGGATAATCGAGCCATATTCATCGGCCACGGGCGTGGCGGTGTCGATCACCTTTCGTACAATGACGTTCAGGTCGGTGGACTCTCGATCAAGGACCGCAACGCCGGCGTCGAATCTGGACACTTCCAAGAGGTCATTGAGTAGGTTCTGGAAACGTTCAATCTGCTCATACATGAGCTCCGCCGAACGGGCGGTGAGCGGATCAAAGTTCTCGCGAGCATCGTGAATTAGCTCAGCGGCCATACGCACTGTGGTCAGCGGGGTTCGCAATTCGTGGGAAACATCGGAAACGAAACGTTGCTGCATGGCCGAGAGGTGATTGAGCTGGGTAATCTGTTCTTGCAGCGAGTGCGCCATGTGATTGAAGGCAGTACCGAGTCTGGCGACTTCATCCTTGCCAGCAACCTTCATCCTCCGGTCGAGATCGCCCGAGGCAATCCGTTCGGATACATACGCCGCGTCTGCAACTGGACGCACTACGGTGCGGGATACAGACCAGGAAATAAAGCCAACGACTAGCAACAAGACCAGACCGGTAAAGGCCATGGCACGGTTGATGAATTCCAGGGTGTCCTGCACGCTGGATAAGTCATAGACCAAGTACAGCCCATATTCACGGCCCGGAGGGATCAACACCTTGGTGCCGATGATGATGCCTGGCTGAATCTCCGAACCAACGCCAAGCTCAATTGAACGCCAAAAAATCCCCGAATCGCTCTGCACACTTTCGGCCAGGTCGTCTGGGACTACCCGGGTAGTCAATGAGCCAGAAGCGGTGGGTCCTACATACAGGTTTTCATCACCTGCGACCGGAATTGGTTTGAGCACAAAGTCACGGATCACCGTGGCTCCGTCGCCTTCTAGCGTCGCCAAGGTCGAGTTCACCAAGGACTGGGTAGAAACACGGTCGGTTGTGGAGGCAGATTCAAGAATTGAACGCGCCTGAGCCAGACCACGTTCAGATTCTTTTGAAATCTGATTAAACCGCTCGCTGAATAGCGCGGAGGAAATCTGGTTGGACAAAAAAGCGCCGGCTGCCAACAGCGCCAAGGAGGTAAAGAGCAAGGTCGAAATCACCGTGCGATACATCAGGTGGCGCTGCCAGCGCTGCCGAATCCATTCAATAGGTCGTTTGACCCAAAGCCTTACCCTCAAGAATGCAGGAGCTACCGGAGGAATTTGAGCACGCACTTCGACCGGTGCAATCTCGCTTCCGGTCGTGGCGTGTTCACTCAACTTGCCGTACCAGCCTTGTAACCCACACCGCGAATGGTCTGAATGACCTGTGGTTTTTCAGGGTCTAATTCAATTTTGGACCGCAATCGCTGCACGTGAACGTTCACCAGGCGCGTATCGGCTGCGTGTCGGTAACCCCATACAGCTTCCAAGAGCTGCTCGCGGCTGAAGACCTGCCACGGTTTACGTGCCATGGTGACCAATAGATCGAATTCAAGTGGGGTGAGGGAGACCTGATTACCAGCGCGGGTCACGCGGTGCCCGGCGACATCGATTGTCACGTCCCCCACGGTCAGAGTTTCTGCCACATGCGTTTCATTCGGGCGCAACCGGGCTCGAACGCGCGCTACCAGCTCTGCTGGCTTAAAGGGCTTGGGCACATAGTCGTCAGCCCCGGATTCCAAGCCGCGAACAACATCTGCGGTATCAGATTTTGCGGTCAGCATGACCACCGGAACGTCCGACTCCGCACGAATCTGCTTGCAGACCTCGATGCCGTCAATTCCAGGCAACATCAGGTCTAACAGAACCAGGTCGGGATTAGCTTCGCGGAATGCCTCGATTGCGCCGGATCCGTCGTAGCAAAATGATGCTTCGAAACCATCATTCTGCAAGACGATGCCGATCATCTCCGACAACGCCTCGTCATCATCGACGACTAAAATCCGAAACTTCATACAACATCCCCCTGAAACCGAAAACAGTGGCGTCACCCACGTCGCCTATACGGGTACTTTTACTTTCCCCACTCTTCCTAAGATACATGACACACCCCCGTTTTCGTGCTGTGACCGCACAAATCAAGGATTCCGCTACGCGTCAACCCGCGTTTGCTCCAAAGCTTGGGCATAACCGGTTAAATGTTGCAGGCATTCAACCACCTGATTTGCACTCGCGTTGGCAAACGTGCCTGCGGGCATCAGCGTCAGCTGGCCTAACTGCGTCAACGGCAGGCCAAGCTGCCGCCACGGCCGGAGCACCTTGTTCACCCCGTCGACAACTCCCGGGGCACGCTTGCCCGGTTCAAGTAGCTGAAGGTAAATCTGCGCCCCGGTTTCCACCAAAGCTGCGACGCGCTCCCATGAGCGGTGATCCATTCGCGCCGGATCGATCACATACCCTTGCACACCGGCCTGATGCAAGATGTCCACGCGTTTGATCCACTGCTCATCGGCGCTGGGCAGATTAACGACTATTTGCGTGCCTTCGACCTCGGCAAGCGTCTGCACAAACCGGGAGTAAACCTCGCGCACCTCCTGTCGTGGAATGGAGCGTAAAGTGCGATATCCGCTGGCGGTGGGCAATGCGCCGTCAAGCACAGCGGGCAGCTGCGGCTCATCGAGCTGCACCGTAAATCTTTGAATCGTGGTGCTCCCGCGCATCCGCAGGAGCTGCTGCTTCACCCCGTCGGCATAAGCCTCCAAGACATCCCGGCGTGCCCCGTGATCAATCAGGATCCGTTCACCGTGCTGCAGGTAGAGCCCTGCCGCCAATGACCACGGCCCAAGGGTCGAAATCTTCAGTCGCGTCGCTGGTTTCTTCTCGGCGCCGATGACATCAGCCAAGAGGTTTTCGTCGCTGCGCAACAAGCTCCGCGCCCGACGGGCATCAATCCCATCGGTGACCCCGATGCGCCAACCATGCGGTTGCAGGTCAAAGCCCATGTCGCTGACCATGCTGGCGCTTCGGCCCAGTGCATCGGAACCCATGCCGCGGTCCACTAATTGCGGGAAAACCGCCAGATTCGGTTCGCCTAGTTCCCCGCGGATAACCTTGTGAATCTCCAACGGATCTTGACCGGGAAATTGGCAGAACGAGGTGACGAAGACATCCGAACGGGCGAAATCGTCACTTGGTTCAGTCATTTTTATGCGCGTCAGAAATGTTCTGATGGTGGCGAATGACCTCGGAGATGATGAAGTTCAAAAACTTCTCGGCAAACTCCGGGTCAAGGTGTGCCTCGTGAGCCAAGGTGCGCAAGCGCTGAATCTGCGCTTTTTCACGATTGAGATCGCTGGGCGGCAGGTCATGACGTGCTTTAAGCAGACCCACGCGTTGTGTGGCCTTAAAACGTTCGGCAAGCAGATACACCAACTGGGCATCGAAGTTATCGATGCTTCCACGGATGGCGTACAACTCGTCGAGGACTTCTTGCTCAACTTCCCCTGGCAGAGAACTTGCATGCGGGTCGAATTCCTCGATAGGGGCAGTAGTGTTCGGCTCGCTCATGATGTTTAGTTTACGTGGTCATCTCGTGTATTTCCCATTAAGTGACGTTGCCCCGACAACCTGAAAAAGGATGTCGGGGCAAAATCTAGAATCCAGGCTAGGCGCCGTTCAATTCTTCAATGATCTTTCGTCGCACGGCTTGTTCGCGAGGATCCGGAACTGGCAGGGACGCGATCAAACGCTGAGTGTAGGCATTTTGCGGCGCGGAAAGCACCTTGGAGCCTAACCCCTCCTCGATCAATGAACCCCGGAACAAGACGCCCACCCACGAAGCCAACAGGTCAACCACTGCGAGGTCGTGGGAGACGAACAACGCGGCGAATCCTAGTTCCGCCTGCAATTCACGGAATAGTTCGAGTACCTTCGCCTGCACTGACACGTCCAGCGCGCTCGTGGGCTCATCGGCGATCAGCAGCTTAGGTTCCAGCGCCAAGGCCCGCGCCAAGGAAGCTCGCTGACGTTGACCGCCAGAAAGCTCATGCGGGTACCGATCGGCAAAGCCTCCGGGCAGCTGCACGGATTCCAAGAGCGCAGCGACCTTTGACCGAGTCTGTGAAGGGTTCAGTTCTCGGTGCACGTTCAACGGTTCGGCCACGCACTCCCCCACGGTCAGATGCGGGTTGAAGCTCGCCGCGGGATCCTGGAAAACGAAACCGATCTGCTTGCGCAGCGGCTTGAAGCTGCGTTCCTTGAACTGCGCCATTTCATAGCCGAGCACCTGCAGCGAACCATCGGTGATCCTATTGAGCCCGGCGATGCTGCGCCCGATGGTTGTTTTTCCAGACCCTGACTCGCCCACCAGTCCATAAACCTCACCGGCGTGAATCTTCAGATCCACTCCGTCCACCGCGGTGAATCCAGGAGCTCCGAGACGTCCAGGGAAATGCACCCGTAGCCCCTTGGCCTCCACGAGCACTTCGGCTTGGGCGTGGGGCCGCTCTTCCAGGCCGGCAGAGGCGGAATTGCGTCCCAGATGCGGTACGGCCGCCAGCAGCGTTCTGGTGTACTCGTCCTGCGGGTTCTCGAACAGCTCACGCGAAGTTGCTTGTTCGACAATCTGCCCTTGGTTCATCACGATGACCCGGTCCGCGATGTCTGCCACCACGCCCATGTTGTGGGTGATGATCACAATTGCGGTCCCCAGCTCATCGCGCAGGTTCCGCAGCAGAGCCAGGATTTCGGCCTGCACCGTGACATCCAGCGCGGTGGTCGGCTCATCGGCCACGATCAAATCGGGTTCCAGCGCCAGCGCCGCGGCGATCACCACACGCTGCTTCTGCCCGCCGGAGAACTGGTGCGGATAGTAATCCACGCGTTGTTCCGGATCCGGAATGCCTACCTGGCGCATCGCCTCGACGGCGCGCGCCTTGGCTTCCTTTTTCGACAGCTTGGTGTGTGCACGGATGCCCTCCATGATTTGCCAGCCAACGGTGTACACCGGGTTCAGTGCGGTGGATGGCTCCTGAAAGATCATCGACACGTCTCGTCCGCGAGCCGCCCGCAATGCGGACCCCTGGAGGGTCAGCATATTCTGGCCCTTCAGGTAGACAGCGCCATGCGAGGCACCATTTTCCGCCAAGATCCCCAAGGCGGTGCGCGCGGTCACCGACTTACCCGATCCGGATTCGCCGACGATGGCCAGGATCTCCCCTGGCTTGACCGACAAATCCACGCCGCGGACCGCAGGGACGGCCCCCGCATCCGTGACAAAGTCGACATTCAGGTTCTCGATGCGCAACACATTCTCTGTGGCGTTCATGTCAGTTTTCAGATTGTTACTCACCGTGCGGCTCCTGCCTGCGTGATGCGTTGTGCCTTCTTGCGGCTGAAACGACGCAGCCGTGGATCGTTGAGGTCATTCATCGATTCGCCGACCAGGGTCAGGCCCATGACCGTGAGCACGATGGCAAGACCTGGGAACAGCCCGGTCCACCAGATGCCGCTGGTCGCGTCGGACATCGCGCGGTTCAGGTCGAAGCCCCATTCGGACGCGGCGGTCGGTTCGATGCCGAATCCGAGGAAGCCCAGGCCGGCAAGCGTCAACAGCGCTTCGGTGGCGTTCAGGGTGAAGATCAACGGCAAGGTGCGCGTCGAGTTGCGCAATAGGTGCGTGGTCATCACGCGCCACGGGCTGGCACCGATGACCTGCGCCGATTCAACGAAAGGTTCGGCTTTCAGGCGCATCACCTCGGCGCGCACCACGCGGAAGTACTGCGGGATGAAGACCACGGTAATGGATATTGCCGCCGCCATGATGCCGCCCCAGAGGCTCGATTGGCCCTGTGAGATGACGATGGACATCACGATGGCCAGCAAGAGTGACGGGAATGCGTAGATCGCGTCGGCGAGCACCACCATGATGCGGTCAAACCAGCCACCGAGGTAGCCGGAGATCAGGCCCAACAGCACTCCGACGAACAGCGACATCAGCACCGCGGCGATAATCACCCAGATCGCAGTTCGCGCACCGTACATGGTGCGGGAGAAGACATCGTAGCCGGTGACGGTGGTCCCCCAAATGAACTTGTCATCGGGAGCCGCCTGGCGCGGGAAGTCGCCGGACATATCTGATGACTGGGCGAAATCAAAGGGAGCAATCAACGGGGCGAAGAGGGCCGAGAAAATAAACAACGCCGAAAGTGCAAGGCCGGCGATCAACATGCCGCGCTGGAGACCAGAGGACATGCGCAGGTGTGAAACGACCGGAAGCCGGGCGAACCAGGACTTTCGGGCCGAGGCAATCGAAGGGATGCTCATGATTAGTACCTGACTCTCGGGTCGATCAGGGCCGCAAGGACGTCAACAATGAAGTTGGTGACCGCCACGATAATGGCCAGCACCACTACGATGCCCTGTACCGCGACGAAGTCTCGGGCGGTGAGGTACTCGGCCAGCTTGAAGCCGAGCCCGGCCCACTCGAAGGTGGTTTCGGTGAGCACCGCGCCGCCGAGCAGCATGGCGATCTGCAACCCCATCACGGTGATGATGGGAATCAATGCCGGGCGGTAAGCGTGCTTGGTAACCAGGCGGAATTCGCTGACGCCGCGTGAACGTCCGGCTTCAACATATTCTCGTCCCAGTGTGCCAATCGCGTTGGTGCGCACCAGACGCAGGAACACCCCACCGGTCAGCAACCCCAAGGCCAACGCCGGGAGCACCGCGTGGGCGGCTACGTCGCCGAAGGCGTTCAGGTTACCGCTGCGCAGGGCATCCAGCCAATAAATGCCAGAAGGGTTTTGCAGACCGGTCAGCGCAAGTTCGGTCTGCCAATCGGCACGACCGTTGATCGGGAGCCAATCCAGCCACACCCCGAAGATCAGCTTGAGCAGCAGGCCGGCGAAGAAGACCGGGGTCGCATAGGAGAGGATCGCCAGGATGCGCAGGACTGCATCCGGGTAGCGGTCACGGAATTTTGCCGCGACCAGACCCAAGGGGATGCCTACAAGCAACGCGACGAGTACCGCGTTAACCGCAAGTTCTAAGGTAGCTGCGCCATAGGTCACCAAGACCTCGGTGACAGCACGGTTATCGCTCATGGTGCGTCCGAGATTTCCGGTGAACACCTGGCCTAGGTATTCGATGTACTGGATGAGAACCGGGCGATCATAGCCGGCCTCATGAATTCGTATGGCCAATTGGTCTGGAGTTAGACGTCCACCCATGGCAGCGGTAATCGGGTCACCGGTTACGCGCATGAGGAAGAAGACCACCGTGATGAGGATGAAAACGGTGGGAATGATCAACAGGAAGCGGGTAATCAGATAGCGGAGGAATCCTCCGCCCTTCTGCTTCGCTGGTTTGCGCGCAGGTGCCGGGCTGTGAGTTTCGCCCGTTTGCGACGTGATTGTCATCTTTTGTCCTTAGTATCAGGATCAGAATTTTGGTGCATGGTCCGAAATGGACATGCCAAGGGGATCTACCTGGTGCACGAAGTTCTGCACTTGAGGTAGATCCCCTGGTCTTAGGTGTACTTACGGTGCCGTCGAGACTACTTGCTCAGCACACCGAGGCGGAACTTGAATGATGCGTCCAGGGTCTTTTCGACACCCTGAACGTCCTTGCCGGCCACGGCCACCTGCGAGCCTTGCAAGAGCGGCAAGGTGGACAGATCTTCGGCGACCATTCGCTGCAGCTCCTCGATCGAGGCGGTACGCTCCGCAACGTCGGACTGGCCGCGCTGCTCGGAGATCAGCGAATCGACCTCCGCGTTGTCGTAGCCGTTCGACAGGAAGTTCTCGGTAGCGAAGAACGGGGACAAGTAGTTGTCGGCGTCCGAGTAGTCCGGGAACCAGCCCAGCTGGTAGGCGGGATAGTCGGTGACGCGCTGCTTCTGGTAGGTAACCCACTCGGTCGACTTCAAGTCAACGTCGAACAGGCCATCGGCTTCGAGCTGCTTTTCAACTAGCGCGTACTCGTCACCCGAGTTCGGTCCGTAGTGATCCGGGTTGTACTGCAGCGCGAGCTCCACCGGGGTCTCCACGCCAGCGTCTTCCAGAACCTTCTTGGCCTTGGCAGCATCTGGCTTGCCATCGGTGCCGTACATATCCTTCAACGGTTCGATCGCACCGGTGAATCCCTGTGGGACGTAGGAGTATGCAGGTGTGTAGGTGTCCTTGTAGACGTTCGTGGCGATCGCCTGGCGGTCTACCAGATGTGCGGCTGCCTGACGTACCGCCAGGGACTTGGCTTCGTCAGCGTCCTCGGTCTTGGCGCCGAATGGCATCGAATCGAAGTTGAAGACGATGTAGCGAAGCTCGCCACCAGGGCCCTTGTGGACCGCGAGGCTCTCTTCCTTGCCCAGATCTTCAATGTCCGTTGGGGTCAGCGAGCGCCAGGCAACATCGATCTTGCCCTGCTGCACCTCGAGCTTGAGGTTGTTCGCGTCCGCGTAGTACTTGATCGCTGCCTTCGAGTTGGCCGGTGCACCGAGCACGCCTTGGTAGGCTTCATTCGCCGCGAAGGAAATCAAGTTGTTCTTGTTGTAGGAATCGATGATGTACTGGCCGCCGAAGGCGTTGGCATCCACGATTTTCTGGTCATCGAGAACCTCGTCGGCCGGGAAGACCTCGTCGTCAACGATGGGGCCGACCGGCGAGGTGAGCACCTGAGGGAAGGTCTGGTCCTCGGCAACCTTGAGCTTGAAGACCACGGTGGTGGCGTCCGGAGCTTCAACCGATTCCATGTTGCCCAACAGCGATGATGGGCCGTTGGGGTCCGCGATCTCCAGCTGGCGGTCGAAGGAGAACTTCACATCCTTCGAATCAAGATCATTTCCGTTGGCCCACTTCAATCCCGGCTTCAACTTAACGGTGAATTCGGTAGGGCTGGTGTACTCGGCCGACTCGGCCAGGTCATTGGATGGGTCTGGGCTGCCCGGTTCCGAGTTCAGCACAAACGGGTAGATCTGGTTCATGACCATAAACGAGCCGTTGTCGTAAGAGGCCGCTGGGTCAAGCGACGTTACTTTATCGGTCGTGCCCAAGGTGATGGGGGCACTGCTGGCTTCACCGGATCCGTTGTCACCCGAGTCATTTGATGACGGACCGGTGCAACCGGTCAGCGCGATGGCGGAAATACCGATAACGGCAGCTGCGAGTCGCATACCGTTCTTTTTGCTGGCCATGAGCAATCCTTCTCTGTCGTAGAACATGCGGAGTGATAGTTAGCACATGCTTCATACAGCCTAAGTGATGGAGCTCACGAAAGGCGAATGAATTATCCGGTTTCGGCGCAGAAAGTGAGACCCATGCCGCATCCCCGGGTGATCTCCACCTCGCTTTCGGATGCTTTTAAATGCCGCGAGAGCAATGACATATACCTAAGAATGCCCCCGTACTCTAGGCTTGGAGACGATGATGACACGTAGAGACGCAGCAATTGCGTTGGATATTCCCATGGAAATGGCCAAGCGCCATGGCGTCCCTTCGCGAATGAGCGAAAAAGAATTTGCCGAGCTCAATGCAAACCCGCCGGCCTGGCTGGTCCAGTCGCGGGCTAATCGCAAAGCCGGCAGCCGCCCGGTTTGGGTCCACCTGACCTGCATCGTATGCGGGCAAGACGAATACGAACGTCCAAAGAAGTGGTGGCCGAACTTCGACTTCGTGCACTGCGCCATTCACTCCCCCGCCCAGCTTCCGAAACTGGAGACGGGAAAGACCCGCGTGGAGTACCAAGACATTTCCGCACGCATGTTCGGCATTGTCGACGAGGGCAACGAATAGCCGGCGGTAACTGAAAATTAACTAGGTCGGCCCGAGAATCCTTGTGGATTCTCGGGCCGACCTAGTTAATTTTGCAGACACCAAGAGGTGTCGTGGGAAGGCTAGAGTACCGAAGCCGGGTCCCATGCAGAAGACCGGGCCGAATCGATCGTCGCCTGGCCCAGGACACGGGTTTCCTGGTAAACGACCATGGTCTGGCCCGGTGCGACGCCGCGCATCCCCTCGGGAAGCTGAACGACCAAAACCTCGGACCCATCGGCACGCTCCATGCGCGCCTTGGCGGTCACCGGATCGCCATGGGCACGAACCTGCACCATGCAATCGAATTCTTCGCCGGCGAGCACCGCCGGGATCGGCACTCCGGCCCAGGAGATCCGGATGCCGCGCAGCTCATCGACCGCAAGCAAAGCCTCGGGCCCGACGATCACCTTGTTGTCCTTCGGGCGGATTTCCAGCACGAAGCGCGGCTTGCCGTCGGATGCCGGCCGTCCCAAGCGCAGGCCCTTGCGTTGGCCCACGGTGAATGCCTGCGCACCTTCGTGCTCGCCGAGCTGGTTTCCGTCTTGATCGACGATGTCGCCCGGCTTCATTTCGATACGCTCGGCCAGCCAGCCGCGCGTATCCCCGTCGGGGATGAAGCAGATGTCGTAGCTGTCGGGTTTATTGGCCACGGTGAGCCCGCGGGCTTCCGCCTCGGCGCGCACCTCGGCCTTGGAAGGGGTCTCCGCCAGCGGGAACATGCAGTGCTCGAGCTGCTGGTGGGTGAGCACGCCGAGCACGTAGGACTGGTCCTTGGCCCAGTCCGCCGCGCGGTGCAATTCCGGGTTGCCCGATTCGTCACGCAATACCTTGGCGTAGTGGCCGGTGCAGACCGCGTCGAAGCCCAGCGCCAGTGCCTTCTCCAGCAATGCCGCGAATTTGATCTTCTCGTTGCAGCGCATGCACGGGTTCGGGGTGCGTCCGGCCTCATACTCGTCGACGAAATCCTGGACCACATCCTCGGCGAACCGATCGGAGAAATCCCAAACGTAGTAGGGGATGCCCAGTTTGTCGCAGGCGCGCCATGCGTCGTTGGAGTCCTCCACCGTGCAACAGCCGCGCGAACCGGTGCGCAGGGTCCCGGGCATGCGAGAGAGCGCCAGGTGGACTCCGACTACGTCGTGCCCGGCTTCGACCGCACGTGCTGCGGCGACTGCCGAATCGACGCCGCCGGACATCGCTGCTAGTACCTTCATCGTGTAAAACCCGTCCCTGCTGTGTGAATGCTGCTTTCGTCTGCCGCCATACCGGCTTTCTTTGCCCGTTGATAGGCTTCGGGCAGCGCCTCTAAAAGTATGTCAACGTCCTCACGCGTGGATGTATGCCCCAATGTGAAGCGTTGCACACTTCGTGCGCTTCGCGCATCCCTGCCCATGGCCACCAGCACGTGCGAGGGTTGCGGCACGCCCGCGGTGCAGGCAGAACCGGTGGAGGATGCAATCCCAAACATGTCCAAGAGGAACAATAAGGAGTCCCCCTCGCATTCTGGGAAGGTGAAATGCAGGTTTCCCGGTAGCCGTTTGCCCTCGTTCAGCGCATCGCGTGGACCGTTGAGCACCGCTTCGGGGATGCTTTGCGCGATCCGCTGCACCGCATAGTCGCGAAGTTCACTGAGTCGTTTGCTCTCGGCATCCAAATTGGCTTGGACCGCGGTTGCCGCCGCCGCAAACCCTGCCGCCGACGCCGCGTTCAAGGTGCCAGAGCGGAGTTTGCGTTCATGGCCGCCACCGTGCTGGACGGGCATCAGGACAATGTCGCGGCGTACCAGCAAGCCACCGATTCCTACCGGGCCGCCGACCTTATGGGCGCTGATGGCCATGGTTGCCAGACCGCTCGCCGCAAAATCCGTAGGGACGGTGCCGAAGGCCTGTACCGCGTCCGAATGCACCGGAATCTGGTACTTAGCGGCCAGGGCCACGAAAGCGGAGATCGGTTCAATGGTGCCTACCTCGTTGTTTGCCCACATGAGGGTGCCCAACGCGATCCGCTCGTGGTTCGCCTCGATGAGCTCTTCGGCTGCCTGCAGATCCAGCACGCCGTCGGCGTCGACCGGCATCCATAGAAGCGTCGCGTATTCGTGGGTTTCGAGCCAGGCCACGGTGTCCAGCACCGCATGGTGTTCAATTCCAGCCACCAAAATGCTGCGAGCTTCCGGGTTCTTCTCTGTCCGATTCCAGAACAGGCCCTTGAGCGCCAAGTTATCGGATTCGGTTCCGCCGGAGGTAAAGATCACTTCGGTTGGATGAGCCGCTGCCACCCCGGCGATCTTCGTGCGTGCCTCGTCGATCACGCGGTTGGCGCGGCGACCGGCACCGTGCAACGAGGAGGGGTTGCCGGTGTGGGCGAATTGCTCGGTCATGGCCGACAACGCCGCCGGGTTGAGGTCGGTAGTTGCCGCGTGATCGAGGTATACGGCGGAATTAGTCATCGTCTTAATGGTACGAGCTTTCCCTGCCTAGTTTGAATGGCCAATACGTGTGAATTGCCCGACTTCAATGGCTTCCAGC
The DNA here is from genome assembly GCF_002975455.1 of Arthrobacter sp. MYb224. Lineage (NCBI taxonomy): Bacteria > Bacillati > Actinomycetota > Actinomycetes > Micrococcales > Micrococcaceae > Arthrobacter > Arthrobacter sp. MYb224. The sequence goes on from NZ_PCPU01000001.1 coordinate 686,191, forward strand.
AACGGATCGCGCAAAATTGCCTCGATAAGCTCGGCCGAGCCACCGATCAGCGTGCAGTCATCATAAGGTTCGGTAGACAGCATCCAGCTGCGGTCTTCGGGAAAAGCCAAGGCCGGGCGTTGACGCTGCGGACCTTCGACCGTCGTCGCCCAAAGCGGCTGCGCCAAAAATTCGCCATCCACTTCGAAGAGCCGGTAGTTTCGGTAACCGCCGCCTAGTTCAAGCGCCGGCGTCGTGAGCACCTCCGGTGCGAAGGCAGGACGTTGCGCCTCGGCGAGCGCGGCGGCGTGAGCGGCCTGGTTTTCTTCGTCGCTGAGCTCCGGATCGGGTTCGTTCTCGATCTGGATGCGTTCGCCACCTTCAATGAAGGCATAGCCTCCCCAAAGGCCGACCACGAACTTTTCCTGCTCAGTTGCCGCGCGGAGCTGCTTCACCAGCGCCTGCCACTGCTCTACAGGCAACTCGTCTACCGGCAGGTCGGTCTCTTCCCAGGCATCCTCGGCTGCCGGGTTGCCCTGGGCATCCCAGCCGGCGACAGTTTCGAAGAGATCTGCTGCGGTGAGGATATGGCCGCGGCTGCTAGCCACGGTCCCCCACTTCACCGGCTGGTCAAACTCGTCATAGGCCGGATGCAAGATCCGCGCGTAGCGTTCGTAACCCACGGGCACTTGCGCGACTACCGTCAGCTGGTCGGCGGTGGCGCAGGAATCAATGATCCATTGGCCCTGGGTGGCTGAGACATGGGAGAACTGCATAGTACAAGCCTAACCAGCATCCAGACATATCCCGCATCAGGTCGCGAGCGGGTGATATGAATGAACAAAGCAATGCGCAGCGGCACGACCGCGAATCAAGGGAGACCAGGTCGATGTTTTTACCCGAGTTGCAGGTTCCGATTCACCACTTTTCGCGTCGGAGCATAGATTTCTCGCGGACCATCGCGGTGATGGCAGTGATCAACCGCACCCCGGATTCTTTCTATGATGCCGGGTCCACCTTCGGTTTGGACGAAGCAGTCTCCTCGGCGATGCGTGCGGTGCAGGCCGGAGCGGACTGGATTGATATCGGCGGCGTACCGTTTTCGCCCGGCCCGGAGCTCCCCTGGGAGGAAGAAGCCGCACGTGTGGTTCCAGTGATCGAAGCGGTACGCAAACAAAGTGATGTGGTGATTTCCGCCGACACGTTCCTCCCGGAAGTTGCCCAAGCCGCGATCAATGCCGGAGCGGATGTCATCAACGACACCACCGGGCTGGCCTACCCCGAGATGGCTCAAGTTGTTGCCCGAAACAATGTGCATCTGGTGCTGACTCATTCGTTGGCGAAACCACGCACCGTCTATCCCCGCCCGCAGTACCAGAATGTGGTTACCGAAGTGCGCGACTATCTGGCGCAAAAGGTCCAGCTGGCACTGGACTCAGGAATCCACGCGTCAAAGATCATCATTGATCCGGGGCACGACCTGAATAAGAACACCCGGCACACCCTGGATCTGACCGCGAATTTTGAGGCCATCGCCGCGTTGGGATACCCGGCCCTCGCGGCGGTATCCAATAAGGATTTCATCGGTGAAACCTTGGACCTGCCCAAACCCGAACGTCTCATCGGTTCCATGGTGGCGGCAACCATGTGCGTGATGGGTGGGGCGCGGATCATCCGGATGCACAATATCGCCGAATCCGTGCAAACCGTCCGGTTGATAGAAGCGGCACAGGGGTGGCGGGACCCTGCCTACCAGATCCACAACATGGGCGAGGTCAATCCCCCTGCCCATCCCGAACGTGAAGCCAGCCGATAGGACCCGAGCCATGCGTGAACTGCTACCCAGCAATATGCCGGAGGTTGGCGATACCTACCTTTTGGAGCGTTACGCCGCGTCGCAACGTCCCTTTGTGCGCTTCAATTTCGTTTCCAGCATCGACGGTAGCGCCCAGCGCGATGGGCTGTCCGGCGGGTTGGGCAGCGCGGGCGATCGGCGGATCTTTAGTTTGTTGCGACGCTTGGCAGATGTCATCCTGGTCGGTGCCGGCACCGTCCGCGCCGAAGGGTACGCGGGGGCGCTGATCGGTGATGAGGACATTTCCTGGCGTGAAGCCCGGGGCTTGTCCGCGCAACCGGTCCTGGCGATCGTTTCGCACGGGCTGCATCTGGAGCCCGATGACGAGGTGTTCACGCTAAGCCCCGTCCCGGTGCTGGTCTTCACCAGCGTTCAAGTCACCGAGGAGCACCACAGTCGCTTCGCTTCGCATGTCGAATTGGTTGAAGTTGCCGAAGCAGACCGGGGTTGTGACCCGCAGGAAATCGTTGCTGATCTGCTATCCAGAGGGCTGGGTTTCATTCATGCCGAGGGTGGCCCGCATTTGCTTGGCCAATTCATCGCCGCCGATCGTCTCGACTCGATGTGCGTGAGCTATTCGCCGATGCTGTTGGCGGGGTCTGGACAGCGCATAGCGCACGGTCCACGGCAGGCGGCCCTTGCGATGAAAATCCATTCGCTGTTCGAGGAGGAATCTATGCTCTTTTGCGATTATCGGCGCCCGGAATAAGCGTCAGCGCCCCGTCGAGCACGGTCAGCTCAAAATCACCCTGTCCGATAAGCTCCCCATCCGCATAACTTTCCTGCCTGGTTCGCACAACTACATGTGCACTCCTGCTGGACAGTTGGTGCCGGTGAATCTTTCCGCACAGAATATGACCTACAAAAGGCAGCACCGGTAGCAATAGCGGGCCCTTCACCAGCACGATATCGGCCAATCCATCTGCGTAGTCCGCGTGCGGGAAAAGCTTAATCCCACCGCCAAGCGACTTGATATTCGCAATACTTGCCGCGAAGACCGAACCCTTGAATTCAAGTTCCTGAGCCTGAATTTCGGTGGGGTACGCGCGAAGTGTGGGGAGGCACAGCAGCAGTCCGAGAATATAGCGCAGCGCGCCTAGGCGGCGTGGCAAACCATTGGCTCGCCGGTTAACCTGTCCTTCGAATCCCCACGACACCGCGCCCACGGCAAGCGTAGTTCGTGGCAGGTCATTGGCAAATCGCAGCTGGAGCAAATCGATCGGGGTCCCTGCTGCCCCTCCGGCCAGAAAGCTAACCACCTGTTGGATCGTTTCTTCCGCCGATCGTGCGCCGTACATTCGCCAGGTGTCGTTGCCGCTGCCTGCCGGAATGATCCCCATTGGAATGTTCTTCCCTGCAAGATACTGGATGGTGTGGTGTATTAGTCCGTCTCCGCCGATGACTACTACGGCATCGGCTGTTGCCAAGGCTTTTCCGAATTCTCGCCCTTGGAGATGTGCGGTATTCAACCTGTCTGATTGAATACCGTGAGCCTCGAGCCGGGCTTCCAGCTCTTCGACCCGTCGCATTGCCAAACCCTTGCCCGAGCTCGGATGGAAGACTATGCGAATGTGCTGATATTTCACGGAGGGCACCATACGGATAGAGAATACCCAGCAAACGCTCGGGTTTGAAAAGCCAACTCCCAATCATGGAAGGTAAAATGTTCTAATTGGCACTTGATCGCGCGGCACCGGCCGTGGGGAATTGCCTTAACCGAGAGGATTCGTCCGTATCATGAGTTCGCCAAGTCCCTACGAAATTCTTGGCGTTCCCCGGACGGCAACTTTCGAAGAGATCAAGGTTGCGTATCGGAAGGCTGCTCGCGCGTCACACCCGGATCTGGGTGGTAGCGCCGACGAGTTCAAAGACGTCCAACAGGCATTTCAGACGCTGTCGGATGGTCGAAGCCGTTCAAGCTTTGATAGGTCTTTCCAGTCCCCCGGCCAAGCACCACGCGCCGGAACCTCCGCCCGCCAGTACGATGAAAAGCTGCGCACCTCACCGCAACAGCCCAAGGCCCAGCTAGCTACCGAATATGTCCCTCGTCTCGATGACGACTCCTTTGGTTTGCTGGATAGGGCCCACTCGATTCAACGAAGCCACGGTGAGCCACGAAAGCGCGGGCTGTTCAATTCCCGTTCCAGGCTTACCCGAGAAGCACAGACGATCAGCATGCTCAGCAAAAACGTGCTCAACGTGCTGCCTGCGGCCCGGCTGGTCAATGGCTTGCAGGCACCCGGCGGCGGGCACTATGACCATGTGTTGACCGCCGGATATCGTATGGCGATCGTCAACACGATGACGCTTCCCGAGGGCTATTACGCATTTGATGGGAACGTATTGCGTCATGGAAATAAAATGACGCAGCCCCCGGCCTTGAACATCACCGGGATGCAACGCGCATTCATGCAGATGAATGTCGTCGCTTTCACGTTGGTCCTTTCGAGCCAGGGCAATCCCCACGAGCCGGTCATCGAATATCACCGCAGGGCCGATCCGGCGCTGGCCTCCACGCCCAACGTGCTCAATGCCGCAGGACTCATCCGCGAACTGAAACTCTTCCTCGGATCAGGCCCTTCCCCGAATATTGTTGACCGTTCGGTACTGTCCCGAGTCTTAGGCGGAATGTACTGATTACCAGTTTTACTGCTCCAAGAGCTTAAACTGTTAAATGTGTTCCGTATTCTTTTCAATGCTCCCGAAATTCCCGGCAACTCCGGGAATGCCATCCGCCTAGCCGCAATCACCGGTGCCGAACTTCATTTAGTGAAGCCCTTGGGCTTCAACTTTGAAGACGCCAACCTGCGTCGTGCGGGGTTGGACTACCACGATCTAGCGGTGGTCACCGTACACGAAAACCTCGAAGAAGCCCTCGCGTCGTTGGGCGAGGGTCGTGTTTTTGCGTTCAGTTCCGATGGCGACACGCTGTACACCGAGGTGGGCTATGTCCCAAGTGACATTCTCATGTTCGGTAAGGAATCGGTGGGGCTTAGCGCCGCAGATAAAGCCCACGAACGGGTGACCGATCTGGTCCGATTGCCGATGTTGCCGGGGCGCCGATCGCTGAACCTTGCCAATGCCGCTTCCGTTGTCGCCTTTGAGGCTTGGCGGCAGAACGGTTTTGCAGGAGCCTAAAATACCAGCCCAATCGGGCCAAGTACACAGCTTTACCCAATCTTTATAAAGTAAGCTTTTGAGTATGTTCGCGCAGGCGTGCATTCCGACAAAACCGACGACTTCTCGGGAGATTCCAAAACAATGAACGGTAGCCCTTCGCAGCACCGCGACGAGCCTCAGGACGAAAATCTGGGTCTGGACCTAGTCAGTCAAGTGGCCCACAGCTCTCGTGCGGAACGGAGCGCACGGCCAAAACGCTGGATCTTCGCAGTGATTGGTTTGGTAATCGTGGTCGTCTTGGCCCTCGTGACCTTTTCCTTGCTCAATAGCGAGACGAAATCTTCTAAAGCCGCAAAGGCCGATGATGTGCTCACAGAGGTAGTTGAACTCAATAGCGGCGGTCAGGCGACCATCAGTACCTCCAAGCAGGAGAATGCGCTAGGCGTCGAACTGACTGCTCTGCCACCACTTGATGATTCTGAACAGTACGTTGTTTGGGCCGTGCATGAAGAAGGCGGCATCAGCGTAGTGAGCAAGACCTCGGGAGAAGACGCCAAGGGCGGGCTCTCCCCCATCGACGATGTTCTCGCGGTACATATCACCGTGGAAGGTTCAGAGATACCCGCCTCGCCCTCGGAAGACACCGAGGCCTCGGTGGACCTGCCGCTAGGCCAATCGGAAGAGCCCAAAGCCTAACCAGCTAGCGATGGGTTATCTGTCGATAAGTTAGCATTCATCTGACGTATACGGTGCGGTTCCCCAAAGCGGGAACCGCGCCGAATTACTTTAACCCGTAGTTAAGTCAGAATCCTGCGATCGTGTCATCGGCGTTCACGGCCACGAGGTGGAAGCCTTCAGCCAGCTCATCGGAAGGCATATTCGCGCGTACGCCATTCGCTTGGCACTGCTCGAGCACAAATTTCTCCATCGCCCCGACGTCGGGGTGCTGGGTGAAATGGGCTCGCAAAGCATCCATCTTCTGCGCAAAGAACTCGGTGATGTTCACAAAGCCGTTTTCGCGTTCCTTGGGGGCTCCATATAACCAAAGCCAAGGTAGTTTGTAGGCTTCCAGTCCTTCTTCCGCGAGCAGCTCCGGGTAGGCGAACGGGTTTTCGACTGCCGGGTAGATAGCCCGGGTTACCGCTTCGCCGCAGGCAAGGTGGTCCGGGTGTGAGCGCTGAATGCGGTCCCAGTTTCGTTCGGTGTGCATGGCCATAACTATTTGCGGGCGCACCTGGCGGATCAGTCGAACCACCTGACGCATGACGTCGTGGCTTGGCTCTAGATAGCCGTCACGCTCTCCCATGAAATGCACGGTGCTGACACCAACTCGGGCTGCCGCAACGCGTTGCTCTTCGTGGCGCAAGCGAACCGTCTCGGCAGGATCACGGTCGTCAAAACCTCCAGCGTCGCCATCGGTCATGATGCAGTATTGCACCTCTATCCCCGCGGCGGTCATTGCGGCTACGGTTCCGGCTGCGCCGAAATCCAAATCGTCGGGGTGCGCTGCAAAAGCCAGCACCCGCTGGGTAGCTGAGTTAATGAATTTGTTCGGATCAATCATGCTTAGCATCGTCAAATCTCTGTGGCTGCCGAGGGCAGGGTATTGGCAAGGCGTTTCGTGGCCCTATAGTTTTCGTTTGGAAAATTGGTCTTAGACCGCGGGCTGAAGTGTTGTTCTCTATCGTATCGAGATCCTCGGCGTACCTCGATTTTTGGGCCAAAACCAAAAGTGACGTGCCGCAGGATCCTGCGGCACGTCACTTTTCTTGGATCTATTTGGCCTATTCCAGAGACCCAACCGTCACTGAGACTTTGTTTTCGGCACCGTTCCGCGTGTAGGTGATGTCGGCTTTGCCGCCAGCTGGCACCTCTCGAATTGCGGCAGTCAAGGTCTGGGAATCCTGGATTGCGCGTCCGTTGACGCCGGTGATGATGTCTCCGGATTTCAAACCGGCTTCCTCGGCCGCCGAATTCGGTGAGATCTCCCGGATCGCTGCACCGACACTGAACTGCGAAGCGTTCGATCCAGTCGAAGCGCCCTGCGCTTGTACCGTTGCGCCCAGCAGACCGTGGGTGGCTTTACCATTGGCGATCAGTTCCTGAGCGATACGCTGAGCGTAATCCACAGGAATCGCGAACCCGACGCCAATCGAACCCGAATCTTCACCACCGGCTCCACCAGAAGCAATGGCGACGTTCACGCCAATAATTTCGCCCTTGTTATTTACCAGCGCACCACCGGAGTTTCCATGGTTAATCGCTGCGTCGGTCTGCATCACGTTGATGTAGATCGAGCCTTGCCCGGACTGGTCCTGCCCTTCGGGCATGCCTGGGAATTGGAAGTTGAACTGGCTTCCGCCGTCCTCGCCCTCATCCTGCGCATTTTGTTCCGGCACTGCGGAGGATGCCACCGAAATAGTGCGGTTGAGCGTGGAGACAATTCCATCGGTCACGGTTCCGCTCAGGCCCAATGGCGCGCCAATTGCTACCGCGGTGTCACCAACGTTTAGCTCGGAGGATTTCCCCAAGGTCGCGGGCACGAGGTTCGGCACATCAACCTTAATGACCGCAAGATCTGAGAGCGGATCGGTGCCAACGAGCGTTGCCTGATGCACCTTGCCATCGCTCAAGCGAACGGTAAGCGTTGGGTCGCCGGTTTCTCCTCCCAAAGTGACCACGTGCGTGTTGGTCAATATATGACCTTCGGTATCCAGAATGATTCCAGAGCCCGAACCGCTAGACCCGCTACCGGAAGCTTCGATGGTGACCACGCTAGGCGATGCTTTGGCTGCCGCAGCGGTAACCTCTGTGACGGACTTTGGATTGTTGATCACCACACCGTTTTGTGGGGTCTGCACCGAGGAACCGCCCAAATCATTCCCGCCGGCCATGAAGTATGTGGTGCCGGCAGCGGTCACACCACCGATAAGTGCCGCAGCGACCATACCCGCGATCAGCGTGCTGCCGGCGAACTTCTTTTTCGGTGCACGTTCTGGCGGAACTGGGTAGTTTGAATGTTGCTGTTCAGCATGGCCATATGCTCCGGCGGCATAGGACGGTCCGGACTGCGAAGCGTGCTCGGTGGATCCTTGACCGTAGACCCCGGTGGCCGGCTGTTGCTCGGTGGGGTAATGGGCACGTGAATAAACGTCGGTCTGCTGCTCTTCCGGGCTGGACGCGGGGCTTACCTGGTTATAGCTACGTGTCTCGCCGGCATCCGACGACGACTGCGGCTCCGGGAGATTCACGCGAGGTTCCTCCGCATGCTCCGGAGTCTGGGCGATATCCTTCGGCTGTTCGGGTTCGCCCATATTTTTATTTCGTGGTTCATCCGGTGTCTGGCTCATCTTCATGCCTCTTTCGAATATCGGATCTCTTGAGTCTTATTATTCAGGGTCGAACTGTGGCAGTTGCGAGGGATGACTTTGCGCAAGCTGTGAGTTAACTATTCTGGCAGCGGAATAGCATGGACGCTGTGTTGCCGTGCAAATAGAATCAAATTGAGCTGTGAAAGTAGTCGCAGGTAAACGTGGTCGGACGAGTGGTCAAATTATTAGTTCGATTCGGTAATTCAGGTGAGGACGACAATGATTTCCAAAGCGCGGCGAGTCTCTGCTGCAGCATTAACGGTGGCGGCATTATCGCTGGGAGCGTCGGCACCAGCATTTGCAGAGCCCCCTGTCACCATTCCACCTGGCGACTTCGTTGTCGACAACGCGCAGGTGCTCGGTGGCGATGAAAGCAATCTCGAAAACGATATTAAAGAACTTCGGGACGAGACTGGAATCAGTCTCTTTGTTGTCTACGTCGATGAATTCACCAATCCCTCGGATCCTAGCCAGTGGATGCAAGAAGTTGCGAGTACGAAAAATATGGGCAGCTCGGATGCGATTTTGGTCGTAGCCACAGATCAGCGGCAAGCGCGGTTTGCCGGCGATCAAAATGGGCCGCTGAATGCCTCGGCTCAAGAGATCTACTCAGAACATATCTCTCCGGCTCTCGGCCAACTAGATTGGGCAGGAGCCGCTGAAGGCGCTATTGAGGGCATCGCAAATGTATCCGAGGGGGGCAGCGCTAGCAGCTCGTCCGGCTCCGGTGGCGGCATCTTCTGGGTTCTGTTGCTTGTTGGCGGCGTGGCAGTGGGCGCCTACGTGATGCTATCGCGGCGCAGCAAGAAGAAGACCAACCAGCTACCGCAGAACCACGGCAATCTCAACGGTCATCAGCCCCAGCAGCTTGAGTCGCTGGATAAGCTACGTTTGCAGGCTGACCAGTTGCTGGTCGCGGCAGACGATTCCATACGATCTTCTGAGCAAGAACTCGGTTTCGCTGAAGCTCAGTACGGCCCAGATGCCATCAAGGTCTTTTCTACGGACCTCATCGAGGCCAAGACCCATCTGGTTGAGTCCTTCCGACTGCAGCAACAGCTCGATGATCACATCCCCGACACCGAAGAAGAGCAACGTTCATGGCTCGGTGAAATTATCAATCGGTGCGGACAAGTCAATGACACGTTGCAAGAGCACGCCGCCGAATTCAAAAATCTTCGCCAGTTGGAACAGAACGCAGAGTCCCGAATCAATGAGGTTGCTGCGGAAAAGGAACCGCTAGCCCAGCGGCTTTCCCAACGGGTGTCCGAGCTTGAGGGACTGACTTCGAAATACGATGACAGCGCCGTCTCGCAGATTACCGATAACGCCGAGCAAGCTTCGGAACGACTAACGTTCGCAGCCTCAGTGCTGAAGCAAGCGCGCGAGAAGCTCGATACGGATCGCTCCGGCGCGGCACTTCTCATCCAGAATGCTGAAGAAGCTCATGACCAAGCCGAAGTACTGCTCGAAGCTATCACCAAATCGGCGGCCTCGCTGCGCCAAGCAGATGCCGATTTGGAGTCAGCTGTCGCCATGGCCGCCAGGGATCTGGCGCAGGCTAAGGCGCTAGTTGCCAACGGCACTCAGCCGAACCTTGCAGGTCCCATCGCCGGGGTAGAAAGCACCCTAGGCAACATCCAGCAGGCATTGCGCGGTGGCAAGCACAACCCATTGGCCTTGATCTCGGCCCTCGACGAATCGACTAAACCGCTAGCCACCGCCTTGGGCACGCTACGCGACCGAGCCGAGCAGGACCGGGTGGCGCGCGATCAGCTTCAGTCACTGTTGAATACGGCGGCATCGCGCATTCAGGGAACGGAAGACTACATTCGTGCCCGCCGTGGCGGCGTACGTTCTTCGGCCCGTACTCGTCTGGCCGAAGCGCAGCGCTCCTATGATCAGGCACTAAGCCAAGCGGCACAGCGCCCCACCGAAGCGGTGGCTGCCGCGCAGCGGGCAGTGCAGCTGGCAGACCAGGCAGCACGCATGGCTGAGCAGGATGTCAACGGCTTCGGCGGCGATGGTGGTTTGGGCGGCTTCGGCGGCGGAAACCGTGGTCGTGGCGGTATGTTTGACGGGATCGGCGGAGCCGTTCTCGGCGGCATCTTGATTGACTCGCTACTCGGCGGCGGTAACCGCGGCGGAGGCAATCACGGCGGTGACGACGGATTCTTCGGCGGCGGAGGCTTCGGCGGTTTTGGCGGCGGTGGCGGAGG